>NZ_JBITUB010000012.1:0-262999 GCF_044542225.1 Streptomyces sp. NPDC079020 | reverse complement strand
CACCGTCAGGTCATCGGCGAAACGCCGGTCACCGGTCGCGTCGGGCACATACTTCACACAGACAACGATCCTCAAGCTCACGCCGGCTCTCCTACTGCATCGTCTTTCCCGGGCTGCCTTGTTGCACGCAGCATAGGCGCCTTTTGGGGCGGTTTCCGGTCGGGGCGACCGACGCTCCGAACGAAATATTACTCGCCAGTACACCCAGTGTTCCACGCGCAGGCAAGCGCTCCGCACTGTGACGTTGCCAACGCGGTGCGCCCCCTGCGCCGCCTGCGCGTTCTCAGTCTCGCAGAGCTGTGAAACGCCCCTGGTGGTAGAGCAGCGGACGACCGCCGCCGGCCGGGTCACCGGCCTCCGCGCGGGCGATCACGATGCGATGGTCCCCGGCGGGGACGCGGGCGACCACGCGGCACACCAGCCAGGCCGACACCCCGCCCAGCACCGGTACGCCTTCGGGGCCGCTGCGCCAGTCGGTGGACGGGCCGAACCGGTCGGCCCCGCTCCGCGCGAACCTGGCGGCCAGCTCCTCCTGGTGCTCACCGAGTATGTGGACGCCGACGTACTCGGCCTCGGCGATCACCGGCCAGCTGGAGGAGGAGACGCCCACGCCGAAGGAGACGAGCGGCGGTTCGGCGGCGACGGAGTTGAGCGACGTGGCGGTGAAGCCGACCGGGGAGTCACCGGCCGCGGTGATCACGGCGACGCCCGCGGCGTGCCGCCTGAAGACGGAGCGGAGCAGGTCGGGCGAGGCGGTGCGGGCGGTGGCGAGATCGGGCGAAGCCGTCATGGAGGTGTCCTTCTGCGTGAGTGGCGTACGTGGCCGCAGGCGCTCAGGCACCCGGACAGCGCGCACTCGCGTTGCGTGCGAGGTCCACGTGGACCCGGCCGTAGAGAAGGAGTTCTGTCGGCATAGCGTCAGACTGACGATACGAGGCGGGTGCGGTCAAGGGCGTTCCGCAATGTGGGAGATGCGTCACGGTCCGTCATATGGCCCGCCCCAGTGCCGCGACGACGTCCACGGTGCGCGGCTGTCCGGAGGCCCGGCGGACGACGTCCCCCAGGGCGTCGAGCACCAGCACGGTCGGCGTACTGGTGATGTCCAGCTGCCTCACGAGAGTGAGATGCGCCTCCGCGTCGATCTCGATGTGGGCGACCCCTTCAACCATCCCGGCCACCTCCACGAGCGTGCGCCGGGTGGCCCGGCAGGGCTGGCAGAAGGCACTGGAGAACTGGACGAGGGTAGCCCGATCCCCCAGTTCCGCGCCGAGTTGGGACGCGTCGAGCCTGTCGTTGCGTGTCCGCCCGTCCACTTCCGGCCTCCTGTCAGAGCTCTACGCAAAGAGTCAGCACCGGCCGGCGTCGGGACATTCCCGCAGTTCCCACGTGACGAGAATCTCGCGCCCCGGACCCACCGGGACTGGCCAGCGCGTCGCACATGGGGCACCATCGCCACAATGCCGAAAACCTACGGCTGCGTAACTTCCGCCGGGAGAACCCTCCTCAGGCGCTGAAGAAGGGTCTTCCCCAGATGGCAGAACTCGTCTATCGGCCGGTCATCGGCGCCGCTCGCACTCTGTTCAAGGCGCTGGACCTGAAGATCGACACTCAGGGTTCGGAGCACATCCCGAAGACCGGCGGTGCCGTACTGGTCAGCAACCACATCAGCTATCTGGACTTCATCTTCACCGGCCTCGGCGCTCTGCCACAGAAGCGGCTCGTCCGGTTCATGGCGAAGGAATCGGTCTTCCGGCACCGGATCTCCGGCCCCCTGATGCGCGGGATGAAGCACATCCCGGTCGACCGCAACCAGGGCGAGGACGCCTACGCGCACGCGCTCGAATCGCTGCGCTCCGGCGAGATCGTCGGGGTGTTCCCGGAAGCGACCATCTCGCAGTCGTTCACGCTCAAGAGCTTCAAGTCGGGCGCCGCCCGGCTGGCCCAGGAGGCCGGCGTACCGCTGATCCCGATGGCCCTGTGGGGCACACAGCGGATCTGGACCAAGGGACGGCCGCGCAATTTCAAGCGCAGCCACATCCCGATCACCATCCGGGTCGGCGAGCCCGTGGAGGCACCCACCGACCAGTACGCCGGTGCCATCACCCGGCGGCTGCGGGAGCGGGTGCAGGAGCTCCTCGAGGCCGCGCAGCGGGCCTATCCGGTGCGCCCGAAGGACGCGAGCGACACCTGGTGGGTGCCCGCCCACCTCGGAGGCACGGCCCCGACACCCGCCGAGGTGCGCGAGCTCGGCTGACCCGGGCGCTCGGGCGGGCGCTCGGGCGGGCGCTCGGGCGGAAACGTCACTCCGGAGCGTGGACGGTGATCCGCGCGCCGGGGACCGGCCTTCCCCGCGAATCGGCGGGTTCGGTGCCTGTGGCTCCGGGCTCGCCGATTCGTCATGCGCGTGAGGCCCGCCAGCGGGAGGACCGCCTGCACGGACCTCTCCCGGTGACGCCCCCGTCGTCGCGCCGGACGACAGCGCCTCCGCGAACCCGTCCCCTTTATTTGTCACACCCGTGATAATGTACGACGATGCCAGCCCGGATTGATCTCGAACAGCGCCGCGCGGAAGTCATCGAAGCGGCTTTCCGTCTCCTCGTCGACGAGGGCTTCAGCGGTTTGTCACTGCGGAAGGTCTCCGCCGAATCGGGATTGAACATCGGATCGGTACGCCATTACTTCGACGACCACCGCAGCCTTCTCGTGGCGGCCGCGAGCGAGGTCGGCGCCCGCATGGGAAGAAGGCTCACCCGCTATCCGGCCGGTGCCCTGTCCGGGCTCACGGGCGAATCCGCCGTCGACGCCCTGCAGGATCTTGTCGAGGAACTCCTGCCGATCGACGAGGAACGCCGCGTCGAGTCGATCGTCCTGACGGAATTCATCGTTGCCGCCCGGGTGAACCCGGCCTTCCGCCCGGTGACCGAACAGATGGCCGCGGACATGCGTCAGGTCATCACGGACGCCCTGGGCGTTCTCGATGTGGACGACCCGGCCGAGGAGGCCGAGCGGCTCATCGCGGTCCTGGGCGGTCTGATTCTCGATTCGGTGACACCGCACGGGTCGATCGGCGTCGAGCGGCTGCGCAGAACGCTGCGCGCGCACCTGTGCTCGATCCTGGTGAAATCCCCCGGCACCGCGCCGGCGACCCATTGATCCCATCCCGCCCCTTGACCTGATCCGCTCACTTGCAGGCTTCTTCGAAGCACAAAAGGAGATCGGTTGTGCCCGCATGGCTTTTCGCTCTGCTCGCTGCGGCTTTTGTGTTCTATACGGATGACTATGTGATCGCGGGAGTTCTTCCGGAACTCGCGAGAGATCTGGAGGTCAGTGAGGCACACGCCGGCCAGCTGGTCACCGTCTTCTCCCTCACTGTCGCGCTGGCCGCGCCGGTCGCCGCGTTCACCCTGGCGCGGGTGTCACGCCGCCGCCTGTTCACCGCCTCGTTCGCGATCTTCATCGTGGCGAACCTGGCGGCCGCCTCGGCAACCGGCTTCGGCCTCCTGATGGCCCTGCGGATCGTGGCCGCGCTCGCGGCGGCAGCCTCCACACCGGCGGTCTTCGCCTACGCCGCCGGGCGGGCTCCGGCAGGCCGGATCGGCGGGTACGTGGCGGTGGTGTCGCTCGGTGTCACGGGGTCGATCGCCGCCGGGGTCCCGATCGGCACCTGGATCGGCGGCCAGTACGGCTGGCGGGCGACGTTCCTCTCGATGGCGGTGGCGGGGGCCGGGGCGCTGGTCTTCCTGCTCCTGACCCTGCCCCGCGAGCGGGAGGCGGCCGGTGAGGCGCTCAGCGTCCCCGAACAGTTGCGCGCCCTCGCCAACGCACCGGTGGCACTGGGAGTCCTGGCGAACTGTGTGCTCATGACCGGATCGATGATGATGCTGACCTACATGGCCCCCTTCCTCACCTCCGTGAGCCGGGCCGACGTGGATCAGCGCGCGCTGGCCTTCAGCCTGTCCGGGGCCGCCGGCATCGTCTGTATCTGGGCGGGCGGGAAGGCCACCGACCGGTGGGGGCCGGACCGCACGCTGATCGCCGGAATCAGCGCGTTCACCTGCGTGATGGCGGCGCTCGGGGTGCTGTGGTCCGTCCGTCCGGTGCCGTTCTCCGTGCTCCTCGTGGTGGGGACGGTATGGGGCGGCATCGCCTTCTGGAACGCCCCGGCGATCCAGGCACGCCTCTACCTGCTCGCCGGTCCGGCCGCCGCGCAAGCCATGGCGCTCAACACCTCGGGCACCTACCTCGGAGTCTCGCTGGGCGGAGTCGTCGGCGGACTGGCCCTGAGCACCCTGGGGGCCGGACTTCTGCCGGTCATCGCGGCCGCCCTCGGACTGGGCGCGCTGGCGCTGCTGGGACTCGCCGTCGGTGCGTCGAGGAAATCGCCGAGCGGCAGGGCGGCTGTCGTGGAGTCCTGACCCCGGGCAGCCGGGGCTCCCGTACCAAGGGACCGCGCTCCGGCACGAACAGGCGGCCGACGGGCATCAGTTGATCTCCCGTCGGCCGCCTGTTCACATGAGTCCCGGGCGAGGGGCGCTACTTCGCCGCAGGGGTGTTCGCCATTTCTTCCTTGAGTGCCTGGATGAACGCGTCGACGTCGTCCTCGGTGGTGTCGAAGGCGCACATCCAGCGGACGTCCCCGGCCGTCTCGTCCCAGTAGTAGAACCGGTAGCGCTTCCGCAGACGTTCACTGACTTCGTGCGGCAGTCGCGCGAAGACGGCGTTGGCCTGTACGGGGTACAGGATCTCCACCCCGTCGACCGTCCGGACCCCCTCGGCGAGCCGCTGCGCCATGGCGTTGGCCTGGCGGGCGTTGCGCAGCCACAGGTCACGCGAGAGCAGGGCCTCCAGCTGGACGGAGACGAAGCGCATCTTGGAGGCGAGCTGCATCGACAGCTTGCGCAGGTGCTTCATCGCCCGGACCGCGTCGGGGTTGAGCACGACGACGGCCTCGCCGAAGAGGGCACCGTTCTTCGTGCCGCCGAAGGACAGCACATCGACACCGACCGTGTTGGTGAACGTACGCATCGGTACGTCCAGCGACGCGGCGGCGTTGGCTATCCGGGCACCGTCGAGGTGGACCTTCATGCCCCGCTCGTGGGCGTGGTCGCAGATCGCGCGGATCTCGTCCGGTGTGTAGACCGTGCCCAGCTCGGTGTTCTGGGTGATCGAGACGACCTGCGGCATCGCCCGGTGCTCGTCGTCCCAGCCGTACGCCTGCCGGTCGATGAGCTCGGGTGTCAGCTTGCCGTCCGGGGTCGGAACGGTGAGCAGCTTCAGACCGCCCATCCGCTCCGGGGCTCCGCCCTCGTCCACATTGATGTGGGCGGACTCGGCGCAGATCACGGCGCCCCAGCGGTCGGTCAACGCCTGGAAGGCGACGACATTGGCCCCGGTGCCGTTGAAGACCGGGAAGGCCTCGGCGGTCGATCCGAAGTGGCTGTGCATGACCCGCTGGAGGTGGCCGGTGTAGTCGTCCTCCCCGTAGGCGACCTGGTGGCCGCCGTTGGCGAGGGCGACGGCGGCCAGGACCTCCGGGTGCGCGCCCGCGTAATTGTCACTGGCGAAGCCGCGTACCTGCGGGTCATGGTGACGTCGAGCATCGGTCCTTACGGTTGCGGGGTCAGCCACAGGCGCTTTCCGTTCACTTCTGCGGCGGGCCTGTCCCAGACGCCGGCGATGGCCTCGGCCAGCTCCTTGACGTCGGTGAAGCCCGCGAACTTCGCATTCGGGCGCTCGGCGCGCATCGCGTCGTGCACCAGTGCCTTGATGACCAGGATCGCAGCCGCGGTCCTGGGCCCCTCGTCGCCCCCCGCTTTACGGAAGGCGTCGCCGAGCGCGAGCGTCCAGGCCTCGGCCGCGGCCTTGGCCGACGCGTAGGCGGCGTTGCCCGCCGTGGGCTTGCTCGCCCCGGCGGCGCTGATCAGCACATAGCGGCCGCGGTCACTGCGCTGCAGGCCGCTCTGGAAGGCGAGCGAGGTGGACTGCACCGTGCGGATCAGCAGCTTCTCCAGCACGTCCCAGTCGGCCAGGTCGGTCTCCTCGAAGGTGGCGCTGCCGCGCCAGCCGCCGACGAGGTGGACCAGGCCGTCGATCCGGCCGAATTCCTTCTCCGTCTTGGCCGCCCAGTCCCGCGCCGCCGCAAGGTCGAGCAGATCGACGGTGTCGCCGGTGACGGTCGCACCGCCGTGGGCGTACCGCGCCGCGTCGACCGCTTCGGCCAGTCGCTCGGGGTTGGCGTCGGACGCGACGACGGTCGCGCCGGCCTCGGCGAGCCGGAGCAGTGTCGCCCGGCCGGCCGGGCCCGCCGCTCCGGCCACCGCGATCACCGCGCCCTCGAGCGTCCCGGTTCCGTTGCCCCTGATTCCGTTCATGGCCACCGTCTCCTTGGCACCAGCGCTCACGCGGCTGCCCTCTCGGCATTCGTCGCGGTGATCCCCTTGGTGGAGGCGATCACGTTCTTCAGTTTCTTGGACAGCGCCTCATAGAACATGCTCAGGGGAAACTCGTCCGGAAGCACGTCGTCGACGAGCTTGCGCGGGGGCAGACTGAGGTCCAGGGCGTCCGGACCCTTGGCCCAGCGCGAGCCGGGGTGCGGGGAGAGATAGGTCGCGACCAGGTCGTACGCGGCGAACCAGTGGACCAGCTTGGGACGGTCGATGCCGTCGCGGTAGAGCTTCTCGATCTCGGCGCAGAGCTGGTTGGTGACCTGCGGCGCGCGCTCCCAGTCGATCTTCAGCGTGTTGTCGGTCCAGCGGACGACATCGTGCTTGTGGAGGTACGCGAAGAGGAGCTGGCCGCCGAGGCCGTCATAGTTGCGGACGCGCTCGCCGGTGACGGGGAAGCGGAACATCCGGTCGAACAGTACGGCGTACTGCACGTCCCGGCCCTGGCCGAAGCCGTCGGCCTCCAGCTTCACGGCCTCCTTGAAGGCGGTGAGGTCGCAGCGCAGCTCCTCCAGTCCGTACATCCAGAACGGCTGGCGCTGCTTGATCATGAAGGGGTCGAACGGCAGGTCGCCATGGCTGTGGGTGCGGTCGTGGACCATGTCCCAGAGCACGAAGGCCTGCTCGCAGCGCTCCTGGTCGCCGACCATCTCCCGGATGTCCTCGGGCAGCTCCAGGCCGAGGAGATCGACGGACGCCTCGGTCACCCGGCGGAAGCGGGCGGCCTCGCGGTCGCAGAAGATGCCGCCCCAGCTGAAGCGCTCGGGAGCCTCGCGCACGGCGATCGTCTCCGGGAAGAGCACCGCGGAGTTGGTGTCGTAGCCGGCGGTGAAGTCCTCGAAGGTGATGCCGCAGAACAGGGGGTTGTCGTAGCGGGTGGCTTCGAGGTCGGCGAGCCACTCGGGCCACACCATCCTCAGCACGACCGCTTCGAGGTTGCGGTCGGGGTTGCCGTTCTGCGTGTACATCGCGAAGACGACCAGGTGCTGGAGGCCGTCCACGCGGTCCTTGGCGGGCTGGAAGGCGAGCAGCGAGTCGAGGAAGTCCGGCACCCGGAATCCGTCCGCGGCCCAGCGGCGCAGGTCCGCGGCGAGAGCGCGGTGGTACTCGGCGTCGTGCGGAAGCAGCGGGGAGAGCTCCTCCACCGCGGCGATCACCCGGTCGACGGCGGCCGCGGCGGCGTCGGGAGCCGGGGCGCCCTCGGCCTCGAAGTCGATGGAACCGTCCTTGGACTGCCAGGGCCGGATCTCCTCCACGGCCTCCTTGAGCGCGGGCCAGGCCGGGTGCTCGATCACCCGCTGGGCAGCAGTTATCGCACCGTCGGTGGCTTCGTGCACAAGAATTTCCGTCATCACACTTCCTCCACGGGAGAACCTCGCATAAAGCCACCGTAACCGCGCACGGTTCCATCGGACAAGTGCGGAGCCGGAAAATATCCTGTGGACCCCCCATGGTCACCGCTGTTTTTCCTGTCGTACACCGCCGCAGCGGCCAGTTCACTTCGCCTGGGCGGGACAGGGAGGCCCGCCCCCTCGCGGCGGAAGACAGCCGCACCCCGGGCCATTACCCTCCGCAGTGCCGGATTGCCCAACAGCCCCCTGGGCAGAAGCAGCTCGCGGGGCAGCCGACGACGGAAGCGAGACCGCCTTGACATTTCTCACCATCGGCCACCGCGGGGTCATGGGCGTCGAACCGGAGAACACCCTGAGGTCCTTCGTCCGCGCCGAACAGGCCGGGATGGACGCCATCGAGCTGGATCTTCATCTGAGCAAGGACGGCGCGCTCGCCGTGATGCATGACGCCGACGTGGACCGCACGACGGACGGCACCGGACCGATCGCCGGGAAGACCCTCGCCGAACTGCGCGAGCTGGACGCCGGACTCGGAGAGCGGGTCCCCGTCTTCGAGGAGGTCCTCGACACCGTCGGGTCACCGCTCCAGGCGGAGATCAAGGATGCGGCGGCCGCGCGTGCGCTGGCCGGGGTGATGGTGCGGCGTGGACTCGCCGGACGGGTGGAGGTGTCCTCGTTCCATGACGGGGCGGTGGCCGAGATCGCCCGGCTCGTGCCCGGAGTACGGACGGTGCTCATCGCCAGCCGCTGGGGCGGCGATGTGGTGGAACGGGCCAGGGCCGTGGGCGCGGCGACGCTCGCGCTGAACATCCGGCGCCTCACCCTGGAGGTCGTCGAGGAGGCGCACCGCGAGGGTTTGAAGGTGATCGGATGGGTGGTGAACACCCAGGACCATCTGCGGCTGGTGCGCGCGCTGGGCCTGGACGGCGCGACGACCGACTTCCCGGAGATCCGCCGCGCCGGACGGTTCACCGCCTGAGCGTTCCCGGCCGCCCCCGCGCCGGCCCCGTCCCCGCCGCAGGCCGTCCCCGCGGTCGGCCCCGGGAGCGGGAGCCGTCGGCCCGGGGAGCGGGAGTTACAGGGTCTTCACCAGCAGCTCGAAGGCCAGGTCCGGGCGCTGCGGGATACCGAAGCGCTCCTCCCCGTACGGGAACGGGGTGAGCTGTCCCGTACGGCGGTAGCCCCGGCGCTCGTACCAGGCGATGAGTTCGTCGCGCACGGATATCACCGTCATATGCATCTCGCTCACGCCCCAGTCCGCCCGGACCGTGCGCTCCGCCTCCGCGATGATCTTCTTCCCGAGGCCGGCGCCCTGGAGACCGGGCCGCACCGCGAACATGCCGAAGTACGCGGCCTCGCCCCGGTGTTCGAGCTGGCAGCAGGCGACCAGGGCGCCGTCCCGCTCGACCACGAGCAGCCGGCTGGAGGGCGCGGTGACCACGGCGCGCACTCCGTCCTCATCGGTCCGCTGCCCCTGAAGGATGTCCGCCTCCGTGGTCCAGCCGGTCCGGCTGGAGTCGCCGCGGTAGGCCGACTCGACCAGTACCACGAGCGCCGGGACATCGTCCTCGGTCGCGTCGCGGAAGGTGAGCCGGTCCGATTCGAGGGGCAGGGCGGTGTCCATGGCGGAGCTCTCCTGTGTCTGTCTCTGCTGCTGATGCGTTTCTCTGTGCCGATCGCTCTTCATACCGCCGATCGCTCCTCACGACACTAACCCGGCCGGAACCGCCCCTCGCAGGCCCCGGCGCACTCCCCCAGCGCGCCAATGCGCCGGGTACGACCGGTGCGGCATGGGCATCGATCAGTCGACCCGACACCGGTGTCGATGTCCTGAGCGACTGGCCCAGGGGGAGGTGCGCCGTGCACGGACCGGCCCTGTCCGGCTGGCTGCTGATGGTGCTGTGCGGGGTGACGGGCGCGTACTGCCTGCTGCGTACGCGCAGCGGTGGCCCCCGGGAGCGCAGCACCGCGCGCGCGGAGGCGTTGATGGGTTTCGGCATGGCGGCGATGGCCGTACCGGCCGCCCTGCTCACGCCCCCGGCGTGGGCCTGGGTGGTGTACGCGGCGCTGTTCGGCGGCGCCGCGCTGCGGGCCCTGTGGTCCGTCCGGCGCGGCGGGCACCATCTGCATCATCTGGTCGGTTCGCTGGCCATGGTCTACATGGCCCTGATGATGGTTCCGGGCATCGCGTGGGGCGGTGGGAGGGGCGGGCACGCAGGGCACGACGCCCCGGGCACGGCCGCACCGGAGGCGGGTGGGATACCCCTGCTGACCGGCGCCCTGCTGGTGTACTACGCGATCTACGTGCTGCGGTCCGCCGGGCGTCTGATACCGGTGGCCGTCCCCGCGGGCGGCCCGGGGGGCGACGGCGGTACGGCGCCCGTGTGCGGCGCGGGCGGTACGGGCGGTGGCTGGGGCGACCGGCCCGAGCTCACACTGGCCTGCCGGCTCACGATGGGGATGGCGATGTTCGCGATGCTGCTCACTCTGTGAGACGGCGCACCCCTTCAAACAGTGTCGTACGTCACTTGGCGGTCGCATCCATACCCGCGGGAACCCCGCCCTCATAGGCTGACGCCCATGTTGGTCTCCCTCGTGCTGCTGTTGCTCGGAGCGCTGGCCGCCCTGGTGACTCCGCGACTGATGGCACGGGCCCAGTGGCCGGAGCGCGAGCCCGTGGTGGCGCTGTGGGTGTGGCAGTGCGTGGTGGCGGCGGTGCTGCTGTCGTTCGGCCTGTCGATGACGTTCAGCGCGGCCGCCGCGTGGCAGGCGGTCCGCGGCCATGTCTTCGCCCCCGCGCCGCACGCCGTCGTGGAGGCCTACGCGCTGGCGGCTTACGGACCGTGGTCGGCCGTCATCGCGGTGCTGCTGGCCCTCGGGGGCGTCTGGAGCGGCGCCATGCTGTTCCGGGAGATTCGCCGCGCGCGGCGCCGCCGCAGGCAGCGCCGCGCCGAACTGCTGGTCCGCTCCCCGCTGTTGCCCGGCGAGGAGCCCGGCAGTGGGCGGCTCGTGGTACTGGAGGGCGAGCGCCCCGACGCCTGGTGTCTTCCCGGCGCCGCTCCCCAACTGGTCATCACCACTGCCGCGCTGGGCCGCCTGAAGGGCCGTCAGCTGGATGCGGTGCTCGCCCATGAGCAGGGGCACGCCCAGGCCCGGCACGACTGGCTGCTGAACTGTTCCTCGGCGCTGGCGACCGGCTTCCCGCAGATCCCCGTGTTCGCCGCGTTCCGCGACGAGATGCACCGGCTGGTCGAGCTGGCCGCCGACGATGTGGCATCGCGTCGTTTCGGCCGTCTCACGATCGCGCTCGCGCTCGTCGAACTCAATGAGGACCGCGGGGTGTTCGGCCCCTGCCCGACGCCGCAGGCGGAGGTGCCGCTGCGGGTGAACCGGCTGCTGGCCCCGGTCGAGCGGCTCACGGCCGGCCGCCGGCTGCGGCTGACCGCCGCGGCCGCGCTGGTGCCGGTCGTTCCGGTGCTGGTGGCGTTCATCCCCGGGCTCAGTGCCCTGGGATAGCCGGTGAGCGGGGCCGTCCGCGAGGATCACCCCATGCACACTCCGTCCCCGTACCGGCCCGGCCGCTCCCGTACCGCCCCGCGCGCCCTTCGGACAGCCTGCATCGGCGTCTGCCTCGCCGCGCTGCTGATGGTTCTCGTGGTCACGCGCTGGTCCCCGCTGATGTCGCTGGACCGCACGATCGCCGAGGAGCTGCACCGGCACGCCGTGAACGAACCGGGTCTGGTCCAGCTCAACCGGGTGCTGACGGACTGGGTGTGGGATCCCTGGACGATGCGCGCGCTCGTCGCCGTCGTTGTGATCGGCCTGTGGTGGCACGGCGCACGGCTGCTCGCCGGATGGGTGGCGGCGACGAGCCTGGTCTCCACTCTCGTGCAGCAGGGTCTGAAGGCCGCGGTCGGCCGGGAGCGCCCGAAGTGGCCGGATCCGGTGGACTCGGCCCACTACGCGGCGTTCCCGTCCGGTCACGTCATGACGGCGGTCGTGACCTGCGGGCTGCTCCTGTGGCTGCTGCGTGTGTTCGGAGCGGGGCCGCGCGTGTGGCGGGGCGCACTCGTCGTGGCGGGAGTCTCCGTGGCCGGCGTGGGATTCACCCGGATCTATCTGGGCGTGCACTGGATGACCGATGTGCTGGAGGGCGTCCTGCTGGGCGTGGCCGTCGTGGCGTTCTCGATCGCCGGACACCAGGCGTGGACGGCCCGTACGACAACGGGGGCCGCCGCCCCCCGCCAGGACGGCTGAGCCCCGCCGGCAGGGCCGGTAGCGGGCCGGAGAAGAGCCGGGAGCAGCCGTGCGAACACGCCGGGCGACACACCTCACAACCCGTGCCGGCGCCCGGCGGGCGAGCATGTGAGGGATGTCCCTGCCGCACAATGGGTCGGATTGTCGGACAGGGGTCGTAGCCTTGTACGCATGTCCCCCATTCCGTCCTCGTCCCGTTCCGTGCGTCCGATGCGTCCCGTGCGTTCCGCAGCAGTGGTGAATGAAGAGATTCGCGACCTGTGGCAGTGCTCCGGTGGGCTGCTGTCCCCCGACGGCGAGGCGGAGTATCAGCGGTTGCTGGTGGAGTGGGCGGCGGCCACGGGCAAAAGCGCCCGGGACGCGGCCTGACGCCGGGCCCCGCGCGAAGGGCGGGGCAGAGGACAGGGCCGCCGACGGCCCTGTCATGCTGACCGTCATGACGCACCGGTCCCCCTCACCGTGACCGCTCTGGCGGGCCGGGAGCTGTCCCCCGCGGACGGACTGGCCGAGCTGCTGACCGCCTACCACCTGGCCACGGAGGCCGAGAAGGGCCTGACCGTGCCCGGCGCGGACGAGCTTCCCGAGCGCTACCGCTCCGAGATCCGCTCGCCGAGGAACGCGTTCGCCGACGACACCGTGCTGGTCGCCCGGGACGGGCGGCGTGCGGTGGGCTGTGTGGTGGTGACCGCACCGGCCGACGGCACCGCGGAGATCAGGAAGCTCTGGGTGGACCCCTCGGTACGGGGGCGTGGCGTCGCCTCGTCCCTCGTCGAGGGGGTACTGGCCCATGCGGCGGAGCTCGGTGGGGGCCACCGGCTGCGGCTCTCGGTGTGGAACTGGCGCACCGGCGCCATCGCGCTGTACGAGCGGGCCGGATTCGCCGCGGTCGAGTCCTGGGACGCCCGGGACGGGCTCGTATGCATGGAGCACGCCTGATTCCGGCGATCCCCCGCGTCGCCGGATCCAGGCGCGCACCCGTGGCCCGGTCCCTGGGGGCAGGGCCGCGTGCCACGCCGACGACCGAGGAGCTGGAGGGCGTCGGCGCAGGGATACAGCATGTCCCCGCGCGACTCATCGGTCAATGAATTATGACGGTGAAGCCCGCCGGGCGGGGTACGCCCGGCGGGGGAACCGCCCGGCGCACCCCGGTCCCGGCCCGGGATGCCCGGACGCGTGACGAAGCGACGGATCAGTGGTCGAAGTAGTCCGGCTGCGTCTGCACATTGAGTTCCCTCATCCGGACCCTCTTCGCCGGGTCGGTGCGCCGGTCGTCGAGCCTCAGGACGTCGAAGCCCTTGGCGATGTCGTTGGAGTAGATGTGGCCGTTGTAGTAGTACGCCGACCACGAACCGGCCGTGGTGACTCCGTCGAGCGTGACGGGACCGCGCTCGAAGTAGGCGATCTCCTTGGGCTTCGAGGAGTCGGTGAAGTCCCAGACGGAGATGCCGCCCTGGTACCAGGCCTGGACCATCAGGTCACGGCCCTCGACCGGGATGATCGAACCGTTGTGGGCGACGCATACCTCGACGTCGGCCTGGTGACGGTCGATCTTGAAGTAGCTGCGGAAGACGAGCTTGCGGTGGTCACCGCGGCCCACGATGTCGTAGATGCCGTCGGCGCCCCGGTCCGGGCCGATCTCCTCGTTGCAGGTGGCCGCGCCGCCGCCGCCGAGCTCGTCGGTGAAGACGACCTTGTCGGCGTCCTGGTTGAACGTCGCCGAGTGCCAGAACGCGAAGTTCACGTTGTCCTGCACCCGGTCGATGATCTTCGGGTTCTCCGGATCCTTGATGGAGAACAGCAGGCCGTCACCCATGCAGGCGCCGGCGGCCAGGTCCTTCGACGGCAGAACGGTGATGTCGTGGCAGCCGGTCGTCTTGGAGACACCCGGGTTCTCGGGCGCACCCGGGTTCCCGCCGTCCGGAAAGAGGACGGGGAAGTTCACGATCGCGGCCTTCTCGGGCGCGCTGCGCGGCACCTTGATGACGGAGATGCCGTCGTGCGGCGGCCGGCAGTCGGGGAACGCCTCGCTGGGCGAGTACGAGGAGACGTACACGTAGACGTTCCTGCGCTCGGGCACCAGTGTGTGGGTGTGCGAACCGCATGCGGTCTCGACGGCGGCGACGTACTTCGGGTTGCGCTTGTCACTGATGTCGAAGACCTTCATGCCCTCCCAGGAGGACTTCTCCGTGGCGGGCTGGGTGGTGCTGGCACAGGAGTTGTCGCTGCGCGAGGAGTCGGTGGACAGGAACAGCAGGTCCCCGGAGACCGAGATGTCGTTCTGCGAGCCGGGGCAGAGGACCTGGGCGACCGTCTTCGGCTTCTTCGGGTTGCTGATGTCGAAGATGCGGAAGCCGTCGTAGTTGCCGGAGAAGGCGTACTTGCCCTGGAAGGCCAGATCCGTGTTGGTGCCCTTGAGGGCGTCCTTCGGGATGTTGGCGAGGTGCTTGATGTTGTCGCTGTGGACGATCTCGTCCACGCCGGGAATCTCGCCGCTCTTGATGGCGGCTGCGGCTTCCGCCTCCTGGCTCGCGGAGATGCCGCCCCGCTGTGCCGGGGCGTCGCCGGGATCGGGCGTCGCGGCTGCGGTGGTGGCCGTCAGCAGAGTGGCGAAGAGCCCGGCCGCGGCTGCCGCCACGCCCAGACGTCTGCGCCGCGCACGGGTGGTGGGCAACGAGGTCACTGCGTCCTCCCTTGTATCCGTTCGAAGTTGAACGGCTTACGGACCCCGGCAGTATCGTCCTTCCCATGTACACACCAACAGATGGCAACACAGACGTAACGAAATTTTCTGATCATCACCGCGCGGAAGCGTGCTAGGACGGTCTGCAACAAACCCTTGTGGCACAGGAGGTCGCCGTGTTGATCCGCCGTCAGTCCACGCGCGTGCGCGCAACCGCCCTCACGGCAGCGGCCGTTGCCGTGGCCCTGGCCTTGACCGCCTGTGACGCGGCAGAGGGCGACGGAAGCCCGAAGGCCGGGTCGGACCCGGCCTCGTCGGTCGTGGCGCCCGGCAGACCGGGTGAGCCGGCCCGGACGCTCTCGGCCGAGGAAGCCGTCAAGGCGGCCGGCCAGGACACCGCGAACTCCGCCGACTTCCGCTATGCGCGGATGATGATCCAGCACCACGGCCAGGCCCTCGTCATGACGGAACTGGTCCCGGACCGCGCCTCCTCCGCATCCGTCGAACGGCTTGCGGAGCGCATATCCGCAGGCCAGAAGCCGGAGATCGGTGCGATGGAAGGGTGGCTGAAAAGCAATGGCGGAGACAGCCGCAAGCAGACGCACGACCACGCGGCCATGCCCGGCATGGCGACCGACGCACAGCTGAAGGAATTGCGCGGGGCGCGGGGCAAGGCGTTCGACGAACTGTTCCTGAAACTGATGATCACCCATCACCAGGGGGCGATCACGATGGCCACCGAGGCACTCTCGGAGGGGAACAACGTGCTGGTCGAGGAGATGGCGGGTGATGTCGTCGCCCAGCAGACGGTGGAGATCGACCGGATGCGCGGGCTGATGAGCTGAGGAGGCGGGCACAGCGCCGGCCGAACGGGCGGAAGCGGCGCTTCACCGGCCGCCGGGGCGCGAGCCGTGAAGATCCCGGTCCGGACCGGGCTGCTGGACACGGGGCGGGGCGAGGACCGCCGAACGGCGACCACTGAACGGCGACCGGGCTGCTGGACGCGGCGCGGGACGGGACGAAGACCACCGAACGGCGACCGCTGCACCGTGACCGGCCGGGCCGGCTCGGCCTACCGGCCGGCCCTCGATACGGTCAGCCGTCGGTCCGTTGTACGTGCCCGTCCTCGCCGAGACGTCGGGCCTGATGGTCCGCGGCGCGGAGAACGCTGTCGAGCAGCCCGGGGAAGAGCGCGTCCAGGTCCTCCTGCCGCAGGCAGCTGACCTTCGCGGTGCCCCGGTAGATCTGGTGGATGACGCCGCTCTCGCGCAGCACCCGGAAGTGGTGGGTGGAGGTGGACTTGGACACCGGAAGGTCGAACCGCGAACAGGCCTGTCCCTCGCCCGCACCCGACAGCCGGCGGACGATGCGCAGCCGTACCGGGTCGGCCAGCGCGTGCAGGACGTCCTCGATCCGGATCTCCTCGCGCCCGGGATGGGCCAGGGCGCGGGGCCCCGTCGCAGCGGCCGGGTCCGCGGCCGCCGACAGGACACCGGTACCGGCGGCGGAGGCCGGGGCGTCGGGGACCGCGGCGGCGGCGCTTGCGGGGGTCACGGTGGCTCCACTTCGTCCGGGGAACTCCATGGTACGAGAGTCATCGGAATTACCACCCCGGGCAGCCGTCGGAGGCCGCCCGCAGCCGCCGCCGGGGGCCGGGCCCCGGAGCCGTCCCCGGAGCCGTCCCCGGCGTCATTCCCGGGTCGCCACCACCAGCCGGGCGCGCGGGCTGCCGTCGGCCCGCGGCCCCAGCTCCGTCAGCGGCAGGAGCCGCACGGAGAAGCCGGTCCGGGTCAGGTCGTCCAGGACATCGGGGAGCCTGAACGTGCGGTAGTACATGATGAACCGCGGGCGCCGGAGCGCGTTGCGCACCCGCATCGCCGCGTCGAATCCGAACAGCGCCCAGTAGTCCCGGGATCCCACCGCGGGCGGCGCGCCCAGCGGGAAGACGAACCGTCCGCCCGGCCGCAGCGCCCCGTACACCTGGGCGAACAGCCCGGGGCGTTCCTTCGGCAGGAAGTGGCCGAACGCGCCGAAGCTCAGGGCCAGATCGAAGGACCGCGCGAAGGGCAGCGCCCGCGCGTCGGCCCGTACCCAGTCCACCGCCGGTCCCCCGGCGGCGTCCGGCAGCGCGGACCGGGCCTCGGCGAGCATGCCCGCGCTGAAGTCGACCCCGGTGACCCGCTCCCGGCACAGCTGCCTCAGCACGCCCACACCCGCTCCGGTGCCGCAGCAGACGTCGAGCCCGGCGTCGAACGGTCCCAGCGGGCGCACGGCCCGGGTGACGGCGTCGAGAACCCGGTCCGGCGTCCGGTAGGGCGTGTGGTCGAACTTCGGGGCGAGCAGGTCGTATCCACGCTCGGTGGAGGAGAGCGCCTGGACGGCCAGCTCGCGGAACGTGGGTCCCTTTTGTGTGAACATTGCCGGTCAGCGTACCGACCGGCGGACCCGGTCCGGAGTCATCGCCCGGACACGTCCACGAAGACCGGGTTTGTGTAGAACCAGGTGTCCAGCCACGGATTGCCCTGTCCGGGCTCGTGCGGGAGCGGGCCGTGCGGGTCGACGGACCTGCCGAGCGGTCCCGTCCCGTGGCGCTTGCCGTCGCTGCCGCGCAGCCGCAGGTAGAACGGCTCGTCGGCGCGTCCGACGGGGATGCGCAGCGTGTACGTTCCGCGGCGTCCGGAGACGTCCGCCGTATGGGCGACCCGGGTGTCGGGGGCCCGCCACGCGTCGCGGTCGGCGGCCGGGCCGGTGACGGCGCCGCGGATGACGTCGACATGGGTGAGCTTCGGGAGCAGGCCGTGCGGGTTGCGGCGGGATGCCGTGGTCACGGTGACGTCCAGCGTGAGCTTCTCGCCGCGCCGGGCGCGCAGCCGGCCGCCGAGGGTGACGCCGCGGCCGTGTTCGCCGCGCAGCCGGACATCGACGGCGTCCAGGAGGTGACCGTGGTCGACCCAGACCCGGCCGGCCCGGAGCCCCGCCATCACGTCGCGGTAGCCGTACCGGGTGACACCCACATGCGTACGGCTGAACTGGCCGGGCCAGAAGTCGCCGCCGGGCTGCGGCTCGGTGGTGTTGTACGGGTCCGGGAGGCGGCCGGTGCTGTCGAACGTCGCGCCGGGCGGCCAGGCGCCGTTGACCCAGGTGTCCTGGGCGACGCGGTGGACATCGGAGTTGGAGGTGATGGTGAAGAGCTTGCCCTCGGCCAGCATCGCGTCCCAGAGTCCGCCGACCGTCGCCGTCGCCCAGTCGAAGCCGCCGTGGGTGACGTAGGCCTCGCGCGGATAGCCCGGCCAGGAGTCGGCGGACGGCTGGTTGGTGTACTCGCCGCGGACGTTGGCCGGCGGGTGCCAGCCGGGGATCGCTCCGGCCTGCGCACCGGGTGCGCCTTCCATCCCGATCATGATCTCGGGCGCCGCGTCGCGCCAGGCGCGCAGTTCGTGCGGGGAGTCGATGCCGAGCCGCATCGGGTGGTTGGCCAGGACCAGTACGTCGTCGACATAGCCGGTACGGCGCTGCTCGGCGAGCCACTGGAGGGCCTTGACCGCGTGCGCCTCGTTGCGGAGGGTGTCGGGGTGCGTGGGCCCGCCGGCGGTGTAGCCGAGCAGCTTTCCGTCGTACGCCGCCTCGAAGCGGGTGAGCAGGTCGACCTCGTGCCGTCCGGGCGGGGAGAAGACGGTGCAGTGTTCGGCACCGGGGATGTACCACTCCAGACCCTGGAAGATCAGCATGCGCTTGTTCCGCGCCCGGGCCTTGAGGATCTCGTGGTGTTCCTGATGCGCGCCGAACTCGGCGTGACCGATGTTGCTGTGCTCGGTGAAGACCATCCAGTCGAGCCCGAACCTCCGCCCGGCGGTGGCCAGCTGGGAGAAGGTGTACTTGGCGTCGTGGCTGTAGACGGAGTGGTTGTGGTGGTCACCGACCAGATAGGCCAGTTCCGGATCACTGCCGCCGTGGCCATGGCCGTTCCCGTGCCCGCCATGACCGCCGCCTCGGCCACCGCCGTGACCTCCGCCCCGGCCGGACGCCTGAGCCGGTGACGCCAGCGACGCGGCGGCGAAAGCGGCGCTGAAGAGGCCCGCGCGGCGCAGAATCCCCCGGCGGCTGAGCCCCTGGGCGTCGAGCGATTCCGCGGGGACCTTCGGGTCGGCCCATTCGGGCAGGGGCTGGTGCATGACGACGTGCTCTCCTCCGTGCGGAAAGGGCCGGCACGGCGGGATCGTCGCATCGATGTGCGTACGCATCCATGACGGGCAGCCCCCGGGGCTGCCGCCGGCCCCTCGTCACAGAGTGGCGTGACACCGGAAACCGCAGGTGAACCAGGCACCAAGGTGGGGCGATGCCCTTATGGCCGGCCGGATACCGCCTTGCCCCGGCCCGGAACCCCGAGGGTTCTTCGCCGGGTGCCGCGCGGAACCGGATGCCACGC
The DNA here is from genome assembly GCF_044542225.1 of Streptomyces sp. NPDC079020. Classification (NCBI taxonomy): domain Bacteria; kingdom Bacillati; phylum Actinomycetota; class Actinomycetes; order Kitasatosporales; family Streptomycetaceae; genus Streptomyces; species Streptomyces sp. NPDC079020. The sequence goes on along the minus strand of NZ_JBITUB010000012.1, from coordinate 243,841 downwards.
GGTACCGGGCGTCACCCGGTACCGCGTGCCCCACCCCGGGCCCGCTCCACAGCACGTACGGCGCGCCGCCCTCAGGCCGCGCGGCCGTACTGCGGGGGCGCGGACACCTCGCCGCCCAGTTCGCGTGCGGCGCTGCGGGCGAAGTAGGGGTTGCGCAGCAGTTCCCGGCCGAGCAGCACCGCGTCCGCCCGGCCCTCGGCGATGATCTTCTCGGCCTGGACCGGTTCGGTGATCAGACCGACCGCGGCGACGGGCAGTCCCGCCTCGGTGCGTACCCGCTCGGCGAACGGCACCTGGAAGCCGGGGGCCGCCGGGATGTGCGCCCCCGGGGCGAGCCCGCCGGTCGAGACGTCCAGCAGGTCGACACCGTGCGCCCGCAGCTCGCGGGCGAAGCGGACGGTGTCGTCGGCGGTCCAGCCGTCCCGTTCGTCGTCCTCGTTCTCGGTCAGCCAGTCGGTGGCGGAGATCCGGAAGAACAGCGGCAGTTCCTCGGGCCACACCTCACGCACCGCGTCCACGACCTCCAGCGCGAAGCGGGTGCGGTTCTCGAAGGAACCGCCGTAGGAGTCGGTGCGGCGGTTGCTGTGCGGGGAGAGGAATTCGCCGATCAGATAGCCGTGCGCACCGTGGATCTCCGCGACCCGGAAGCCCGCCGCCAGCGCCCGCCGCGCGGCGTCGGCGAACTCGGAGACCACGGCCTGGATCCGGCCGGTGGTCAGCTCCGCCGGAACCGGGTGGCCCTCGTCGAACGCCAGCGGGCTCGGACCCAGTGGCTGCCACCCCTCACCACTCGGCGCGTCGGCCCCGATCGGGCCGCCGCCGCGCCACGGGCGGTCGGTCGAGCCCTTGCGGCCGGCATGGGCGAGCTGGATACCGGCCACCGTGCCCTGCTCGGCCAGGAAGTCGGTGATGCGGCGCAGGGCCGTCACCTGCCGGTCGTTCCAGATGCCGAGGTCCGCCGGACTGATCCGGCCCTCCGGACTGACCGCGGTGGCCTCCAGCAATATCAGGCCGGTTCCGCCCGCAGCACGGGCGGCGTAGTGGGCGAAGTGCCAGTCGTGCGCGACGCCCGCCTCGGGCCCGGACGCGGCCGCGCTGTACTGGCACATGGGAGCCATCCAGACGCGGTTGGGAATGGTCAGCGACCGCAGGACGCAGGGCTCGAAAAGGGCGCTCACGCCGGACTCCGTTTCACCGGGAAGGACCGAATGGAGGCACGGGTGACAGAGCCCCGCGCCTAGTACGAGAGTTATCGTACTACGGCACCCATCGAATTACGATGACTCTCGTACTTCACCGGCCCTCCGTGCGCCGGCGCCGCAGCGCGATATCGGCGTCGGCGTCGTAGCCCTGGGTCCAGCTGCGCCCGGCACCCGAAGTCCAGGTGACCTGGACGGTGCCCCCGTCGGCCTTGACACTCACCACCGTCATCGCCCGGCCACCGTCCCGCACATCGCCGCGGAGCAGTTCACGCGCCTTGACCGTGACGGGCCGCGCCGACCGCGCGTCCTCCGTCTCCCCGGCCGCCCGGACGAGTGCCGCCGCCAGTTCTCTGGCCGCCTCCGGGGTGCAGGTCCAGTCGGACCGGCCCGCCGGGGGCCCGATCCGGACGGCGATCAGCGACGGGCCGCCGGCCGCACCGGCGATCACCTCCACCGGCGCCGCCCGCCCGTCCGCGTCCATGATCTCGACACCCATCGCCGCCGCTCCTCATCACCTCGCCGCGGACCGGCCCGCCCGGGACCGGCCCCTTGTCCGGAATTGGAGCACACGCCCGACACCGGCCGGCGTCCCCGGCGTCACCCCGGGTAGATGTCCAGCCGGCCGCACATACCGAACCTGCCGCGCACGGAGGGCTGTTCGGCGTGCAGGCAGGCATCGGCGAGATGGCCGCCGTCGCCCCGGGCCAGCGCGTCGAGTTGCTCACCGGTCGCCTCGGCCGCCGCGGCGGCGCCCCGCCGCCATCGCTCGCGCCAGTCGCCGGCCCGGGGACGTACGAGCGCGGCGGCGGCACGGTGGAACGCGGCCAGCGGCTCGGGGTCGCCCGCCTCGGCCGCGCGGCGCAGCGCGAGGAAGCCCTCGACGGCGAGGTCGCGGCGCGTGCGGGCGGCCCGCTCCTGCTCCGCCTCGGAGCCGTCCACAGGCAGTGTGACGGCCGCGCGGTAGAGGTCCGGGTCGGCGAGGAAGCGCGGCGGCAGGGTGAGAACGGCGTCACCGGCTTCGGGGAGCCCGCTGTTCTGCATCAGGACGACGATGCGCAGCCCGTCCTCGTTGACGAGCCGGTGGACGGTGCCGGGGGTGAACCAGACGAGGGCTCCGGTTTCCAGCGGGGTGCGCCGGAACCCGGAGGCGGTGAGCGTCTGCACGGAGCCGCTGCCCCCGACCACCACGTACCCCTCGGAGCAGGTGAGGTGGATGTGCGGGGTACCACCGCGCAAGCCGTCCTCGGCGAGCCAGTCGTAGACGCTCAGATGCGAGACGGCGACGGCGCCGGGCAGTCCCTCGAAGGTCACCACGGGTACTCCTGGGGTTCGGGCGCCCGGCCCGCCGCGACCGCGTGCGCAAGCGCTTTCTATGGGCAGCTGCACGCTAGGGCGACCGCCGGACGCAGGTCAAGGGCCGACCGTCCGCGACCCCGCCCCGGCCGCCCCTCTCTCCGGGCATGCCCGCCCCTCCCGGGCATGCCCGCCCCTCGGCGCGCCGGACGCGCTCCGCGCGAGCCGCTGTCAGCGGTCGGGTGCAAACTGGCCGGTATCCGGCACAACGGCGTTTCGGGAGGTCGTGGTCATGACCGAGGTACTGCTCACGGTAGGCACCCGCAAGGGACTCTTCATCGGCCGCAGGCGCGGCGGGACCTGGGAGTTCGGCGATCCGCATTTCCACGCCCAGGCGATCTACTCGGTCGGCGTCGACACCCGCGGGCCGGCTCCCCGGATCCTGGTGGGCGGCGACAGTTCGCACTGGGGCCCGTCCGTCTTCCACTCCGACGACCTCGGCACCACCTGGGTCGAGCCCCGGCAGCCCGCGGTCAAGTTCCCCACGTTCACCGGGGCGTCGCTGGAGCGGGTGTGGCAGTTGCAGCCGGCCGGCCCCGAGGCTCCCGGCGTGGTCTACGCGGGGACCGAGCCGGCCGCGTTGTTCCGGTCCGAGGACCGCGGCGAGAGCTTCGAGCTCGTCCGTCCGCTGTGGGAGCACCCGACCCGCTCGCAGTGGGTGCCCGGCGGTGGCGGCGAGGGTCTGCACACCATCCTGACCGACCCGCGGGACCCGCGGGCGGTGACCGTCGCGGTCTCCACCGCCGGGGTGTTCCGGACCAAGGACGGCGGGGAGAGCTGGGCCCCGTCCAACAAGGGCGTCTCGGCGGTCTTCCTGCCCGGCCCGGACCCGGAATTCGGCCAGTGCGTCCACAAGGTCACCCGGGACGCGGCCGATCCCGACCGGCTCTACCTCCAGAACCACTGGGGTGTGTTCCGCAGCGACGACTCCGGGGACCACTGGACCGACATCGGCGGGGGACTGCCGTCCGACTTCGGCTTCGCGGCCGCCGCGCACCCGCACCGGGGCGAGACGGCGTACATCTTCCCGATCAACGCCGATGCCGACCGGGTCCCCGCCGGGCACCGCTGCCGGGTCTTCCGCACGAGCGACGCGGGACGGACCTGGGAACCGCTGTCGACGGGCCTGCCCGAGGGGGCGCACTACGGCACGGTGCTGCGCGACGCGCTCTGCACGGACGACGCGGAGCCCGCCGGCGTCTACTTCGGCAATCGCAACGGCGAGTTGTACGCGAGCGCGGACGACGGGGACAGCTGGCGGCAGCTCGCGTCCCATCTGCCCGATGTGCTGTGCGTACGGGCGGTGGCGCTCGCCTGACCGGCAGTTGATCGGAGTGGTCGTATCACCAGTAGAGTGCGGCTCGTGGCAGCACGACCGTTGAAAGAAATCGTAGAGCCGGGGTGGGCGCAGGCCCTCGAACCCGTGGCCGACCGCATCGCCGCGATGGGCGACTTCCTCCGCACCGAGATCGCCGCGGGGCGCACCTATCTGCCCGCCGGGGCGCATGTACTGCGGGCGTTCCAGCAGCCGTTCGACGAGGTGCGGGTCCTCGTCGTCGGCCAGGACCCGTATCCGACCCCGGGTCATGCGATCGGGCTGAGTTTCGCCGTGGCGCCCGAGGTGCGGCCGCTGCCCGGCAGCCTGGAGAACATCTTCCGGGAGCTGCACGCGGACCTGGGCCTTCCGCGGCCGTCCAACGGCGACCTCACACCCTGGACCCAGCAGGGGGTGCTGTTGCTCAACAGGGCGTTGACGACGGCGCCACGACGGCCGGCCGCGCATCGCGGCAAGGGCTGGGAAGAGGTCACCGAGCAGGCCATCCGGGCCCTGGTGGCACGCGGCACGCCCCTGGTGTCGGTCCTGTGGGGGCGTGACGCCCGCAATCTGCGGCCCCAGTTGGGCAACTTCCCGGCCATCGAGTCCTCGCACCCCTCCCCCATGTCGGCGGACCGCGGGTTCTTCGGCTCACGCCCCTTCAGCCGGGTCAACGAACTGCTGGAGCGCCAGGGCGCGCAGCCGGTCGACTGGCGACTGCCGTGACGGACGCGCCGTCGCACGGCACGGCTTCCGGCACGGCTTCCGGCACGGATACGGCAACGGCCTCCGGGACTTCGGGCGCGCCGGCCGTCGGCCCGTACGTCCTCGGCGTGGACTCGGGTGGATCCGGGCTGCGCGTGGCGCTCGGGACGCCCGGCTCACCGGCCCCGCCGGCCACCCTCGTCTGCGCCGAGCCGGTGCGGACCGGACCGGCGGGCATCGACGCCGCCCATCTGCTGGAACAACTGCTGCCCGCCGTGCGGACGCTGCTGGACCGGCAGGAGGCCGCACAGGGCGCCGGGCGGAGCACCGGGCCGGCCCCGGAGGGTGCCCGGGATCGGATCGCCGCCGTGGCCATCGGGGCTGCCGGGATGGCGACGCTCGGCGATCAGCTGCGCGCGGAGCTGCCCGCGGCGCTCGCGGAGGCGCTGGGGGTGCGCCGGCTGGCCCTGGCGGCCGACGCGGTGACCGCGTACGCGGGCGCGGTGGGCCAGCGGCCGGGAGCGGTCGTCGCGGCCGGTACGGGCCTGATCGCGCTCGGCACGGACCTGACGACATGGCGCAGGGCCGATGGCTGGGGTCATCTTCTGGGTGACACCGGCGGCGGCGCGTGGATCGGCCGGGCCGGTCTCGACGCGGCGATGCGCGCCCATGACGGCCGGCGCGGCGGATCCGCCGCGCTGCTCGCCCGGCTCACCGCGGTGTTCGGACCCGCGGCGGGGCTGCCCGGCCTGCTCTACCCACGGACCGACCGCCCCGCGCTGCTCGCGTCGTTCGCCCCCGAGGTGGCGGCGTGTGCCGGTGACGACCCGGTCGCCGCGGACATTCTGCGCCGGGCCGCCGGCCATATCGCCGAGGCGGCCGCCGCGGTGTGCCCCGGAGCGGCTCCCGACGGAGGCTCCGCCGACGGGCCCGGCTGCGAAGTGGCCCTGACCGGGGGCCTGTTCCGGATGGGCGACGCCCTCCTCGTGCCGCTGCGCGAGGAGTTGGCCCGGCAGGTTCCGCAGGCTCTCGTGGTCCCCGCGTCGGGTGATCCGCTGGACGGCGCGCTGGGGATCGCGCGGGCGCTGGCGGAAGGCGGTCTGCGGCTGCCGCTCCATCCGACGCTGCTGTGCGTACCGGGGGCCGCGCCGCCGCTCGTACGGGAGTCCCCATCGGCGGCGGACCACCCCTGACGCCCCCGCGCACACCCGGCGCCCGGCGGCGCGCCCCTGTCCGAAACCCGACCGACAGAGCGGGGCAGTTGCCCGGTACATCACTCATCAGACATAAGCGGACAGATAACGCCTGACTGGACCCTCCCCGAACAGAGGAGCATCCAAAACCAGTAGCATGCGGCGCCATGAGCACCCCCACTGGGCCCGCTTCCGGCCTGCCTGTACGAATGCCGCGACCTCGCCAGTCCGGACGGCACCGCCGCCCGGAGCCCGTGGTCGCGCCCGAGGGCGCTGCCGCGCTCGTTCTCGCCGTTCCCGGTACCCCCTCCTCGGCCACGCGCAGCCTGGCCGAAGAGGTGATCAGCATCGCCCGTTCCGAGCTTCCCGGTCTCAATGCGCAGATCGGCTACCTCGACGGCGACGACGCCGAGTACCCCACCCTGACCACCGTTCTCACCCATACCGCCGCCGAGCGCGTCGCGCGCTACGAGCAGGCCAGGGCCGTGGGCCGCGAGGTCGACGAGCCCTCGGGGCCGCCCGCCGTCGTGGTGCCGCTGCTCGCGGGGCCCGACAGCGCCCTGATCCGGCGCATACGGCAGGCGGTCATGGACAGCGGCACCCCGGTCGAGCTGACCGATGTGCTGGGCCCGCACCCGCTGCTCGCCGAGGCGCTGCACGTACGGCTGTCGGAGGCCGGGCTGGCCCGCGCCGACCGCGCGAGGCTGTTCACCGTGGCGACCGCCGCCGACGGCATCGTGCTGGCCACGGTGGGCGGCGACGAGGCCGTGCGGGCGGCCGGAATCACCGGAATGCTCCTTGCCGCCCGCCTCGCGGTGCCGGTGATGGCCGCCGCCCTCGACGTGGAGGGTTCGGTCGCGTCGATCGCGGAGCAGTTGCAGAGTTCCGGTTCGGCGCAGCTCGCGCTGGCGCCGTACCTGGTGGGGCCCGAGGTCGACCCGGGCCTGCTGGACGCGGCGGCGAAGGAGGCCGGCTGCGCGGTCGCCGAGCCGCTGGGCGCGTACCCGGCGATCGGCAAGCTCGTGCTGTCGCTGTACGCCACGACGCTGGGGATCACTCCTGCCGCTCCGCAGGGCGCGCAGGCGCACTGATCCGGCCGTCTCCGGGAGCGGCGAAAGCGGTGGGGCGGGACCGGTCATCCGGTCCCGCCCCACCGCTCGTGGCGCATCCCCCGGCCCCTGCCCGGGGTCCGAGGGGTGGGGGTGACGGATCAGGCGAAGACGACGCAGGAGGCCGCGGGCGCCTCGATGGAGCCCGCGAACCGCGGGACTCCGGTCTCCGCGTCCACGCCGAACCAGCTCACGTCCCCGGAGTGCTCGTTGGCCGCGTACAGCCACTGGCCCGTGGGGTCGAGGGTGAGGTCGCGCGGCCAGCGGCCGCCACAGCTCACGGTCGCGGCCAGCGCCGCGCTCCCGCCCGCCTCGTCGAGGGTCAGGACCGAGATGCTGTCGTGCCCGCGGTTGGCGGTCCACAGGAAGCGTCCGTCGTGCGAGACCACCACTTCGGACGGGTAGGTACGCACCGTGTCGTCGAAGGACGGGCGCTCGGGCAGGACCGCGATCTCGCCGGCCGGTTCGAGGACCCCGGCGGCCGCGTCCCAGCGGCAGACCGTGACGGTCGGCTCCAGCTCGTTGAGCACATAGGCGTGGGCGCCCCCGGGGTGGAAGGCCATATGACGCGGCCCGGTGCCCGGCCGCAGCGCCGTCTCGCCGTGCAGGCTCAGTGCCCCGGTCCCCGGATCCAGGGCGCAGACGCGTACGGAGTCGGTGCCGAGGTCCACACTGAGCACCCATGCGCCCGAGGGGTCGGCGAGCACCTGGTGGGCGTGCGGGGCCTTCTGACGGGCCGTGTCCGGACCGCTGCCCTCGTGCTGGAGCACGGAGGCCGCCTCCCCGAGCGACCCGTCGGCCCGTACCGGCAGCGCGGTGACGCTGCCCGAGCCGTAGTTGGCGGTGACCAGGTGGCCGCCGGCGAGCGCGAGGTGGGTGGGAGCCTCACCGTTCACCTCTTGGATCCCGCCGAGGAGCCGCGGTACGTTGCCGCTGATGTCCAGGGCGGCAGCCGTGCCCCGGGTCGTCTCGCCGACCGCGTACAGGGCGCTGCCGCCCGGCCCCGGGCCCAGCCCGACAGCGAGGAACGAGGGGTCCGGCACGGCGTCCGTGGACCCGAGCACCCTCAGTGCGCCGGTGTCGCGGTCCACGGCGACGGCGGTGATGCCCGGCCCCCCGTTCGAGGTGAACGATCCTATGAATGCCCGCCCGGCGCTGTCGCCGCCCATCGCGCTACCCCTTTTCACCGTTCGTCGCGATCTTCACGGCCGACGGTAGCAGGCAGCGTCCAGCCGGTCTGGACCAATCGTGGGCCGAATCCCTGGGACGTGGGCTCTCCGGCCCACGCCACCGCTTGCGTACCGGTTCGCTCCACGGGAGGGCGAACCGGGGCCGGGGGGGCGGGGAAGGGCCAGGGGAAGGGGCAGGGGCAGGGCAGGGTCAGGCGGGGACGAGCGGTGCCCGCGGTGAGCTGCGCAGTGGCGCGGCGAGATCCGCCAGCACGCCCTCCAGGGCATGCAGATGTACGAGCGCGGCCTCGGCCCCCGGGTGGTGGTGCGGCGCCTGGAGGGGTACGGCCGGCCGGTCCCTACGGGGCTGTCCGGGCGGCGCCAGGGCCAGCAGGGCGGCCTCCACCCGGTGGCAGGCGGCGGTGAGACGCGCGTCGTGGGAGGCGTCCGGGTCGGCGGCCACGGAAGCGAGACCGCGCACCTCGCGGGCGCACGAGTCGAGCAGGTCCAGGACCCGGCGGGCGCGGACCTTGCGGGCGCGCAGCGGGCTGAGGGGGTGGACGAGCGGGGCGAGGGAGAGCCTGGCCCGGCCCAGCAGCAGTTCCAGCTCCGCGGCGAGCGGTGCGGGGTCGGCGTGCTGGTCACCGGCCAGCCGCATCGCCGCCGCGCCGGTGCAGCGGTGCACGCAGTTCAGGGCCCGCTGTATCCAGGCCTCGGTGGTGGCATGCGTGGTGACGGGCAGGATCAGCGCGACCCCGAGGGCCGCGCCGAGGGCCCCGGCGGCGGTCTCCTCGAAGCGGAGCCACAGCAGCCCGGGGTTCAGGACACCGAGGAGTCCGTAGAGCAGTCCGGCCATGACGGTCACGAAGAAGGTCATCCAGCTGTACGAGGGGGCCGCCGTGTAGAAGATCCCGAAGACGCAGACGGCGACGAGGGCGGCGGTGGGCGCGGGTGCCCCGTGCAGCGGTACGGCGACGAGCAGCCCGACGCCGATGCCCGCGACGGTCCCGATGACCCGGCGGAAGCCCCGGACCAGCGTCTCGCCGCGCGAGGCGGTGTTGACGAAGATCCACCAGGCGGTGCCGACCGCCCAGTACCAGCGGTCCGGGGAGAGCAGCAGCCCCACCACGAGCGCGATCCCGCAGGCCGCGGTGGCCTGGAGGGCCTGCCGGGTGGTGGGCCTGGCGAGGCCGCGCCCGGTGAGGGGCGCGGGCTGGGCGGGCGGCGGGATGCGGCGCTCGACGCACCAGAGGCCGAACCGGACCGCGCAGGAGGCCGCGACGGCCAGCGCCACCGCTGCGTACAGCTCGGGCAGCTGACCCGGGACGGCGTGCAGGAACTGGGTGCTGAAGAACATCATGAAGCCGAAGATGCCCAGGGCGTGGCCACGTGGGCCCCAGCGGCGCGCGTACACCCCGGCGAAGACGACGGCCAGCCAGCAGACGGCCCGCAGCAGGGGCTGGCCGTGCAGGGTGCTCGCCAGGGCGAGGACCGGGAAGCCGGCCACGGGCAGCAGCAGGGTGGTGACCGCCTGCCCGCGGACGGTGGGGTCACCGACCGTGAACAGTGCCAGGAGCGCGGCGAGACCTCCGGTGATGGAGGCGGTGAGGGACAGACCGGCCAGTTCGGCCGCGGTCACGGCCAGGCCGATGCCGAGCACGGCGCGCAGGGAGACCCGCAGTCGCACAAGCCCCGGATCCGGGGCCACGAACATCCTCTTCACGACGGTCGGACCGCCCCCTTCGGCTGGAGAACACCCTCTTCTGCATGGCAAAGGCGCCGCGGAACCGGAAGCGGCTTCGTCGCCGTCCGGCGCTGCGCGGCGCCATCTATCGGCAAAGGAAAGCACTTGTCAGGACAGTGGCCCAAATCGACCGGATAGCACTGTGCCATTGGTACAGTCGAGGCCCGTATCGAGCAACCAGGAAGAAGCCAACGGACCATGGCGGTGGACGCCCTCGACACCCGCATCCTGCGGCTGCTCATCGAGCAGCCGCGCACCAGCGTGCGTGAGTACGCGCGCATCCTGGGGGTGGCCCGCGGCACTCTGCAGGCCCGGCTCGACCGGCTGGAGCGGGACGGAGTGATCACGGGCACCGGCCCGGCCCTCTCCCCGGCGGCGCTCGGCCACCCGGTCCTGGCCTTCGTCCATCTGGAGGTCACCCAGGGGCATCTGGACGATGTGGGTGACGCGCTCGCCGCCGTCCCCGAGATCATCGAAGCGTTCTCCACCACCGGCGGCGGGGATCTGCTGACGCGGGTGGTGGCCCGGGACAACGGGCATCTGGAGGATGTGATCCAGCGGCTGATCCAGCTTCCCGGGGTGGTCCGGACACGGACCGACGTGGCGCTGCGCGAGCGGGTGGCGCACCGGGTCCTGCCGCTGGTGGAAGCCGTGGGGCGGGCAGCAGCGGCCGACGACTGACCCGAGGTCGCGCCCCCTCGGCGCCGGTCGGTCCGGGGCGGCCCCGTCCACGATCTGCCGATCCGTCATCTTCCGGCCACTCCTGATGACGGCCGGAGCGGCCTACGGGGCATTCGCGGTCCTACAGACCGATATCCTGACCGGGTCGCGCGTCCCACCCCTGACCCGCTCCCGAAAAGTGCGAAGAGGGGCGGGTCCCACGACAGTCGGAACGGGCCACAATTCGAGATTGGTGCACAGGTGCTGGTAGCTGGTCGGTACCGGTTGGTATCCCCCATCGGTCGTGGCGGCATGGGCGAGGTATGGCGTGCCACGGACGAGGTGCTGGGCCGGGCCGTGGCCGTGAAGCTGCTGCTGGGAGACCACGCGGACGCCTCGTCGACGGCTCGCTTCCGCATGGAGGCGCAGACCGCCGCCCGGCTGAGCCACCCTCATCTGGTCGCCGTGTTCGACTTCGGTGCCTGGGAGGGCCGCTTCTATCTGGTGATGGAACTGGTCGAGGGCCGGAGCCTGAGCGACGTACTCGCCACACAGGAGACCGTTCACCCCGAGCAGGTGGCCCTGATCGCAGGTCAGGCGGCCGCGGGACTGGCCGCCGCACACCGTCAGGGCATCGTCCACCGGGACATCAAGCCCGGCAACCTGATGCTGGACGCGGAAGGGTCGGTGAAGATCGGCGACTTCGGGATAGCCCAGTTCGTCGACGATCCCTCCACCGCGTTGACGACGGCCGGTCACATCGTGGGCACCAGCCTCTACTTGGCACCGGAACGCGCGCTGGGCCGTACGGCCGACTCCGCCTCCGACATGTACTCCCTCGGCTGCGTCATCTACCAACTCCTGCTGGGCCAGCCGCCGTTCCGCTCCGACACCGCGACCGCGACGCTCTACCAGCATGTCGACACGGCGCCGGTGCCGCTCAGACAGCGGGGCGTGGACATCTCCGCCGCGTTCGACTCGTTCCTGCTGGGGCTGCTCGCGAAGCAGCCCGAGGACCGGCCGAGCGCCCAGCAGGTCTCCGACTGGTTCCGCACCGACGCCTGGCGCGGCCACCCCGAGCCCCTGCCGATGCAGACGCAGCCCGCCCCGCGGACGTCCCGCCCCGCCCCGGTCTCGCCGTCACCGGTGGCTCCGGCCGCGCCGGCCGCTCCTGCGGGCCCCGCGACCTACCGGCTCCCGCAGCCCACGGGCAGAAGGCGCAGCACCTCGAACAGAGCCGCGCCCGCCCGTCGGCGCAGCGCGCGCGAGGCGATCAAGCGGCGTCCGCGGGTGGCGAGCGCCATCGCGGGAACGGCGACTTTCCTGGCCGCGGTGTATCTGGGGATGGTCCTGTTCTCGCCGGACTCCAGTTCGGCCGGCACACCCGACTCCGGGCCCGGTTCCGGTCCGGCCCCGACGGCGGGCTCCGACGCACCGGCACAGGGCGACGCGGACGGCGACCGCTCCACCGGGAGCGGCCCGGCGCAGAACCAGCAGAACCAGCCTCCGCAGAGCCAGTCCCCGCAGAATCAGGCTCCGCATGACGTGTCGGCCGAAAACGGCGGACAGCCTCAGGACGGCGGACAGCAGGGCAAGGGCCACGGGCGGCAGCAGGGCAAGGGGAACAACGACGGGCACGACGGGGACGAGGAGGACGGGGAGGACTGAAGCGCGGGGCGCGCACCGTCCGTCCGGCGTACGGCCGTCCGGCGTACGGCCGTTCGTCTACCGCGGCTGTGTCGCGATCTGGATCAGGTTGCCGCAGGTGTCGTCGAGGACGGCGGTGGTGACAGGGCCCATCTCCAGGGGCTCCTGGGTGAAGCGGACACCGAGGCCGGTCAGCCGTTCGTACTCCGCCCGTACGTCGTCGACGGCGAACTGGGCGAGGGGGATGCCGTCCTCGACGAGCGCGTCGCGGTAGGTCCTGGCCGCCGGGTGACCCGCGGGCTCCAGCAGGAGTTCGGTACCGCCGGGCTCCTCGGGCGAGACGACGGTCAGCCACCGGTCCTTCTCCCCCAGCGGGACGTCGTGCTTCTTCACGAAGCCGAGGACTTCGGTGTAGAAGCGCAGGGCCTCGGCCTGGTCGTCGACGAAGACGCTGGTCAGATGGATCTTCATGGGGCGCTCTTCTCCGGTCCGGATGTGTCGGGCACGGGCCAACGCTCGGCGATCCGCCGCAGCGGGGCGGTGTTCAGGTCATGGAATTTGCAGCGGCCCTCCCGCCTGGTCCCGACGAGGCCGGCGGCCTCCAGCACGGCGAGGTGCTGGGAGACGCCCTGGCGCGAGATCCCGAGCTGATGCTTCGAGCTCAGGCGCGCGCAGATCTCGAACAGCGTCTGTCCTGACTTCTCCGCGAGCTCGTCCAGGATGGTGCGGCGGGTGGGGTCGGCCAGGGCTTTGAATATGTCGTCGGCCACGGCCCCAGAATAGGCAAACGTTCACTTGCCTATCAAGTCGGGGAACACCGCGTCGCGGGCCGTCCCCGGCAGCACCCGTGCCGGAGACGCCGGGGACGCCGTTCGGGCGGGCGGCAGGGACCGGCCGCCCGCCCGAGCACGGCTCAGCCGGTGGTGACGCGGACGTAGTCGACGACGAGTCGCTGCGGGAACGTGGTGTTCCCGTCGGGGTCGCCGGGCCAGTAGCCGCCGACCGCGAGGTTGAGGATCAGGAAGAACGGCTTGTTGAACACCCACTGCTTTCCGCCGAGGTCGGCCGGTGTGCGCCGCTGGTACACCGTGCCGTCCACGGACCAGGTCACGGAGTCCGGGGCCCAGTCCACGGCGAAGGTGTGGAAGTCGTCGGCGAAGGCGGCCCCGCCCGGGAGGGTGTAGCCGGCACCGATGCCTCCCGAGCCGGAGTAGCCGGGGCCGTGCAGGGTGCCGTGGACCGTGCCCGGTTCGAAGCCGACGTTCTCCATGACGTCGATCTCACCGCTGTTGGGCCAGCCGACACTGCCGATGTCGTCGCCGAGCATCCAGAACGCGGGCCACATGCCCTGACCGCGCGGCACCTTCATCCTGGCCTCGACATGGCCGTACGCCGTGGTGAACCTGCCGGAGGTGTTGAGCCGGGCCGAGGTGTACTGGCAGGTGCCGTACCAGCACTGGTAGTTGGCGGGATTCTCCTTGCGGGCCGTGATGACGAGATTGCCCTGACCGTCGAGTGCGGCGTTGTCGCTGCCCGCGGTGTAGAACTGCCGCTCGTGGTTGTTGACGTTGTCCCCGGTCTCGATCTGCCACTTGCCGCCGTTCACGGCGGACCCGGCCGGGCCGTCGAAGTCGTCGGAGAAGGTGACCGCCGAAGGCGCCGCAGCCGCGTGGGGGACGGCTGGGTGACCCGTGGGCCCGGGGGCGGCTCCGGCGGGCAGGGCCGTCACCAGTGCGGAACAGCAGAGCAGGGAGAGCGCGTACAGGGTGGTGCGGCGGCGCCCGGAGGCGGGCCGCACGGAGTGGCGCGAGAGGTGCACAGTCATCACATCACTTTTGTGTGGGGGTATGCGCATGACAGACACACGCCGAGAGGTGAACGATCTGCGGGGTCACCTCGGGCGTACTTTTCATTACTTGTTTTAAGGGAGCGCTCGAACGGGCGTCAATGGCCTGGTCCAGACCTGAGCGGGATCGGAATACGCCCCTGGCATGTGCGCCTGAACCCGGCGCCTCGTCGGCGTTTCCGGCTCCCTTCCGTCGTGCGGTCCACGGCCCGCGGCGGCACAGTGGAAGAAGGAAGCGCGGGCGGAGGGAGCACGGCGTGGACAACGACGGCACACTTCGGCCCCACTTCGTGGTGCAGATCCACGACGCACGGCGCATGCACTTCGACTTCCGGCTGGAGGTCGGCGGCGTGCTGAAGTCGTGGGCGGTACCCCGGGGCCCCTCCGAGAACCCGAGCGACCGGCGGCTGGCCGTTCCGACGGAGGACCACCCGCTGGAGTACCGCGAGTTCGAAGGGGTCATCCCGCAGGGCGAGTCCGGCAGCGGCACCGTGATCGTGTGGGACCAGGGCACGTACCGCCCGCTCGGTCACGACCAGGAGGGCGCCTCCGTACCGTTCGAGGAGTCACTGTCCCTCGGTCACGCCACGTTCTGGCTGTACGGCACCAAACTGCACGGCGAGTTCGCCCTCACCCGGTTCCGGTTGGGCGACGAGCCGGACGCGGCGGGCCAGGAGGCATGGCTCCTGATCAAGGCCAATGACCGGCTGGCCGTGCGCGACAAGCCCGGCTCGCCCGACCCGTACCACGCCCGGTCGGCACGCACCGGGCGGACGCTGCACCAGGTCGCGGCCGCCGCGCGGGGGCATGGCGGCTGAAACGCGTACCTGGACGCGCGGGGCCCGGACGCGCGGGGGCCCGGACGCCGAGGGCACGGTGCCCAGGGACGGCGCAGTGGACCGCGCGGAGCCTCTACGCGTTGTCGGCGCCCATGAGCTGTGCCAGGACGTCCGTGTAACGGGACCGCCGGTCGGGGCGTGCGTGGGCGGCGGCCCGCCGCAGCGCGGGGACGGCGGCGGCTCCGAAGCGGCCGATGGCCTCGACGGCCGCGCTACGGACGGTGGGCTGCGCGTGGCCCAGAAGTCCGGTCAGCGCGGGGAGCGCCGGTTTCCAGCCCGCGTGGGCGAGTGTCCGGATCGCCATGCGCACCACATCGGGCTGGGGGTCGTCGAGCAGGAACATCGTCTGCCGCGCATGGGTGGAACGGTCCAGCAGAGCGCGCGAGGTCCGGTGGGCGTGCAGACGTACACCGGCCTTCGGGTGGCGCAGCAGGTCGTCGATCAGAGCGCACAGCTCCCGCTCCGGGCCGCCGTGCGTCCCCGGCCGTCCCTCGTCCACCGGCCGCCGGCCGTACTGCTCGGCGAGGAGGGTGAGGGCCCGGCGTATCTCCTCGGGGCTACCGGTGCGGGCCCGGTCGAACAGGTCCCCCGAAGCGGGCGGGGCCCCGGCTTCCTCCGTCGCCGCCGGGGCCGGGGAGCGCAGGGCCTCGAGTGCGGCGGCGTCCTCCCCGGCGGCTCCGGGCCCGCGCAGAGGGCCTTCGACGAGGCGGAGCCGGTCGGCCAGAGCGTCGCGTCCTTCGGTACGCAGGAGTCGCCGGGCCCGGACCAGGGCGGGGGTACGCAGCAGCGGCTGTCCGCAGAGCAGTTCCAGGATGTCCGGGGAGCCCGCGTCGACGCGCTCGCCGAGGAGCTGCGCCAGTACGTCGCCGGGGACTCTGCTCAGTACGTTCCGGGCCTCCGCGCGGAGGCCGGGCGGCCCGCTCTCCCACCACTCCACCACCAGCGGGACGAGCGGTGGCAGGTCCCAGGGGTCCAGCCACCCGGCCATGCGGAGCACCCGGTCCGGGCGGACCCCGTCGCCGCGCAGCTCCGCCTCGCCGACCGTGGCGAACGTACGGGCGAGACCGGCTCCGCCGGCCTCTTCGTCCACCCGGCCGCACAGGAACGCGCGGAGCACGGTGCGGGCGGTCCCGGGCTCGGGCCATGCCCGCAGGGCCTTCGCCGCGGTGTTGCGCCCGCCGCGATCGGGTGCGTCCAGCATGGTCAGCAACCGGGCGCGCAGGGCGGCCGAGCGCGGCTGGTCGAGATCGTCGGAGTGTACGGATCCGGCGGCGGCCGGGGACGTGGCCGCAGGCGCCCGCACCGTCCCGGCTCCCCCGGCCGTCTCGGTGATCGTCCAGGCCGGTGCGTCGAGGGGCTGAAGCTGCTGCATCCAGTCGACGAGGCGGTCGCGCACTCCGGGGCCGGCGTCCGGGTAGGCGACGATCAGTGCGTCCAGGCGTTCCCTGGAGTCCGGGGCGGGGAGGGCGGCGCGGCGGCGGAACTCCTCCAGGGCCCGGGGCGTGCGTACGGCGGCGCTCAACGCGGCCTGCCAGGCGGACAGTTCGCGGGAGGGGGCAGCCCGATCGCCGGATGCGGTCCCTCCGCCGGGGGCGGCCCGGCCGGCGGGGACAGCGGCACGCTCCGGCACGCCGAATGCCTCACGCAGCACCGCGGGCGCGGCCTGCCAGGGGTCGGCTCCGAGGCGGGCAGCGTCGAGGGCCCGGACCAGATCGGCCCGGACCAGCACGGCACCGCACTGCCGGAGCAGGCCCAGAACCTCTGTGCCGCCCCCCGCTCCGAGGGGCAGGGCACGTACCGACTCCACGACGGCGAACCGCTCGACGCCCGACAGCCGCGGCGCCACGGCGGCCAGAACGGCCATGAGTTCCGCGGCGAACTCCTCGGCCACCCCCGGCCGTCCGCCCGCGATCTCGTCGAGCACGGTGGTCAGCACCCCGCCGAACCGGGCGAACGCGGCCACTTCGCCGGATGTCCACGGGCCGGGGCAGAGCCGGAGCACACAGCGCAGCAGCCGCAGCCGGGCGTCGGCGGAACGGGCGCGGGCGGTCAGCCCGAGCCAGTCCTCCAGCAGGGGCCGCAGTTTCCGCAGCTCCTCCAGGCGGTGCGCGTCCAGTGGTTCGGGCCGTGCCGCGATACGCAGGGCGGCGGATGCGTTCCATCCCCCGGTCAGCAGGAGCGCGACGTCGAAGCCGTCTGCGTCGCCCGGCCCGCAGGCGCGTGCGGCAGCGGCCCCGGGGGTACGTGTGGCAGGGGGTGTGACACCGTGCCTCGACATGGGCTCCGCCAGCTCCTCGGCGGAGCCCGACGCCAGACGGACGCCGCCCGAGGACACCAGGCCGAGCAACGCCGGAACGACCGCAGACACCTGGGCGTCCAGGGCCAGGACCGCGCGCGCGGTGAGTACGCCGTCGAGGCCCGCCAGCAGGAGTCCGCGGGTGCGCCGGTCCTCGCTCTGTTCGGCGGCGGCGAGCAGGGTGGCCGCGTAGGCGTCCCCGAGGATCGTGCGCAGCGCCTCGACGAGTGCGGTACGCAGGCCCGGATTGTCGTGCCTGGCCAGCCAGTGGAGCAGCCGGGGCACGGCCGCCGGTCCGCCCGCGCGGACCAGGACGGAGGCGGCGGTCTTCTTGATGTTCATGTTCGGGTGGTCGAGGCAGGCGGCGACCGCCACGGCCGCCCAGCGTGCCCGTGCGTGCCCGAGGGCCAGCAGCGCCTGGCGGACGGTCCTGATGTCCCCGGACCCGGTCAGCACGGTCAGCGTCGCCGAAAGAGCCTGTGCGTCGTCCTCCTGGGCATCGCGTGCCAGCAGGGCGATCACCTGTTTGCGTACGTCCGGGTCCCGGCTGCGCAGCAAGGGGTGCACACGCGCCCGGACGTTCACCACGTCCGGCACCCGGAGCAGCGATCTCAGCACCACCGCCTGCTCACCGCCGGACAGCGCGGGGCGCTCCAGCAGGTCCAGTGCCATCGTGGCGACGAGGCAGTGGCCCGCCTCCCGCTCGTCCGCCGCGTCGAGCAGACAGACGGGCCGGATGCGCCGCCGCTGGTGGAGGCGCTGCCCCAGGGCGTGCACCGCGTCCAGGACTTCCTGCGGCAGCTCGGGTTCGCCGGGCGGGCGGGCCGCGTCGGGGCCGGACGCGGCGGAGCCCTCGGCCGGGGGGGACGCGAGGTCGCGCACGATGCGCAGGAGCAGGTCGGCGATGACGGGCAGGGTTCGGGTACCCGCGCCGCCGTGCTCCGCCAGCCGGCACAGCTCCGCCACGGGTTCGTCCGGGGCGGGCCGGGAGCGCAGGAGGGCGAGTTCCGCCTCGTCGGGCCCGCCCAGGTCGGCCGCGATGCGGCCGGGCAGATCGGTGGGGTCGAGCCGTACGAGGACGCGCTCGCGTTCCTCCGGTTCCCGGCTCAGGTGCCACAGGATCTCCAGGGCCCGGTTCCGTACGCCCCGCAGCGACGGCACGATGGTGCCCGTCTCCCCGCCCGTGACGGTGACCCCGTCACCGTCACCGAGGGGGTGCAGACCGAGGCCTTCGGAGAGCACCCGGACCGTACGGCTGCCGCCGATGGCCTCCAGTGCGCCGAGGGCCGCCGCGGGCGCGGTGGGCAGGAGCGCGATCACCGCCTCCTCGGCATCCACGTGGCGCAGCGTGCGAATCGCGTCGAGGAACGGTCCGGGCGCGGGAGCCGCCGGGAGCCGTCCGGTGATGGTCTCCCCGATCGGCAGTTCCGGTGCCCCCTGACCGGCCAGGGCGACGAGGAGGTCGAGGCGGCGGGGCCAGCCCGGGTCACCGTCCGGCGCGTCGGCCAGGGCCTCGTACATCGCCCGGCGGCAGGTGTAGAGCACCGTGGCGACATCACGCGAGGGGATCGAGTGGTCGGCCAGGGCCAGCCCGACGAGGGGCCGGACATCGCGTTCCGCCGGGAAGTGCCCGCGCCGGTGCAGCCCGCGCAGACAGGTGAGCACCGGCCCGGCGAACAGCAGGGGGTCCTGCGCGGCCACTGCCAGGAGTCCGCTGATGTCCTCGCGTTCCGCGGACGCGCCCAGGAGTTCCAGGGCACGCCCGCGCAGGACGGACGGCAGGTCCGGGTCCTGGGTCACCTGCCGAAGGAGGGCGCCGTGTCCGTGCCGGGCGGCGGTGGTGAGCGCGGCCGCCGCGGCCCCCGGCCTCCCGGTGGCGGCGTCCGCGGTGAGGAACGGGGCCAGGAGCGACCGCTCCACCGGCAGCATCGCCGCCCAGGGCTCGGCGAGTTCGTCCAGTGCGCCAGCCGCGACCCCGGCGTCGGCCGCGTCGAGCAGCGCAACCAGCCGGGCGCGTACGGTCGCGGGAGCGAGCAGTCCGGTGTGCAGCCCCTGCCGGGCCAGCCGCAGGGCCTCCGCCCGGAGCACCGGGTCCCGGCTGCCGGCCAGCTCGGCCACGAGGTGCGCGGGCCTGTGGGCGCTCATGAGGTCGCTGCCGCGCACGGCCTGGTACAGCAGCTCTCCGGGGGTGCCGTCGCGGATGATCGCGGGGTCGGTGAGGACCTCGGCCCGGAGCCAGGCGACCCGTACCGGCACCGGCAGACCCGCGCTCCGCCAGTCCGGCCACCGCTCGGGAGACAGCCGCGGCCCGAGGTGTGCGCACAGTCCGGCCAGGACGAGCGACTCCTCCGGCGAACCGGACAGGACCCGGGGCAACAGCGCCACCAGGCCGTCCCGTTCGGCCGCACCGGGATCGCCCGCGCCACGCGGGGACGCCGTCACCCGCTCCGCGAGCAGCGTGAGCCCCAGATGCCGCACCCGGGCGCTCCCGTGCCGGACGAGGCGTCCGAGGACGTCGGGCCCGCAGCCGCCCGCTCCGAGGAGCCGGGCCAGCCGGGCGGCGTCGGCCCGGCGGAGAGCGTCCTGGATCTGTTCGTCCGGAGGTGTCGTCACGACCGGATATTACGGGACACCCTTCACGGGCTGTCCCGTCCGGGACCGTCCGCGGAACGCACGGCGACTCGGGCCGCCAGCCGCTCACGCAGCAGCGTCAGCCGGGCGATCTCCGCGTCGATGGCGGCGAGCCGTCGCGCCGCGACTCCCGCGCTCCCGCCGCCTTCCCCCGCGTCCGCGGGGACTCCGCACCGCTGCGGCAAGGGGGCGTCCAGCAGCGAGTCGAGATGGCCGGCACAGCCGCGTACGTCCTCGACCGTCAGCCCGAGGGCCAGCAGTTCCCGGACGACTCCGATCCTGGCGATGTCGCGCGCACCGTACTCGCGCTGGCCCGTGGCGGTGCGCGGCGGAGGAGGGGGCAGACCCCGTTCCTCGTAGAACCGGAGGGCCCTCGGTGTGGTCCCCGCCGCTGCCGCCGCGTCACCGATCCGCATCCGCCACCCCCGACTGGCTCACCGGCACCGGCCGTCCACGCGCGCCCGGCGGAGGTGTAGGTGTACGTGAAGACGCACACCTACACCTCGACGACCACCATCCCGAAGTGGCGGCCACCGATCACCTCGTGCAACGCCCGTGCGGCGTTGTCCATGCCCTGAATCCGTACATGGGGAAAGGTGATCTTCCCCGAGCGCAGCCACCGGCCGAATTCGCGGTCCCACTCCGAGCGGACTCCCTGGAGGTCGAGGCCGCCGAAGCCCCGCATCGTGATCCGCTTGACGATGACCTCGAACAAGTCGATCTCGACCGGGGCCGAGTCACCCCTGCTCCCTTCGGCCAACTGCCCGGACAGCGCGCCGACCAGCACGAACCGCGCACCCGGGCGGGCCACCGCGACGGCGGCCCGGAGCTGTTCGCCTCCGACCATGTCGATGAACACGTCGATGCCGTCGGGCGCCGCCTCGGCCAGCCGGGCGGCGAACGGGGCGCCGGGTTCCCGCAGGACGGCCGCGTCGTAGCCGAGACTCTCCGTCATCCGGTGCGCCTTCTCCGCCGAACCGGTGCTTCCGATGACCCGGCCCGCGCCCAGGAGCCCCGCGAGCTGTCCCGCCATCGAGCCGACCGCACCGGCCCCACCGGACACGAACACCGTTTCGCCGGGGCGGAGTCCGGCGCCCCGCGTGAGTGCCGCGTACGCGAGGGGTCCTTCGGAGAGATGAGCCGCCGGGTCGGGCAGCTCGTCACCGAGCAGGGTGTATCCGCCGGCCGGGACCACGGCGTACTCCCGCCAGCCCAGCCAGTGCGACACCCATGCGCCGGTCCGAGGGGCCCCCGTCCGCGCACCGTCGCCGTCGAGTTCCTCCGGCCCGTTCCCCTCTTCCCCGCCCCTGGCCACCACCTCGCCGACCGCCGCCCCGAACAGCGGTTCACCGGGCCGGATACCGGGGAAGGGGGCGCCCTCCACACCGCCGGCGATGACCGTGCGAAGTGCCGGGAAGACCTGGAAGTACCGGTTCCGCACCAGCACTTCACCCGCGCCCAGCCGCGGGATCACCGTCTCCGCGACCCGGAAGTGCTCGGGGCGAGGCAGCCCCTCGGGAACGGAGACGAGCCGCACTTCCCTCGACGTTCGGGCGACCGGTGAGGCGGCGGAGGCGTGGGGCGTGCGGCGGTCCTGCGGGGAGCCGGAGTCGTGAGGGGTGTCGGTGGCGGAGGGCGGTCCGGGCAGGATCGGCTGGTCGGCGGGCATGGCGGTCTCCTCGTCTGCCGTCTTTCCTCCGGCCGTCCGGCCCGGAGGCACCTGGACGGTAACCCCTCACCCGTACGTCAAGGGCAAGCACCGGCCACATCCGGCCCGGTGGTGTCCGGCTGTCCGGCTGTCCGGCTGTCCGGCTGTCCGGCGGACGGAAATCCGTCTCTTCACCGGCCGGTCCGGCGAGTACCAGTACGGGACCGGCCAAGGAGTTGGCTACCGCCGCGCCGGAACACGCCTCATGTGGCGTGTGGCGTCACTCTGGTCAACACCTGCCCCCTGCGTCACGGCCGGATCGCGTCCTACCAAAACCCTCACGCGGTCCGGACCCTGAAAACCATGGGGTACACCGAGAACGCCGCGCCCGCCCCGTACCACCCCGACGACGCTCCGCAGTCCGTACGCGAGGGAGCCACCGCTCCCCCTCCGCCGGCACCGCCCGAATGCCCGCAGTGCGAACTCCCGCAGGACCGCTACCCCACCCTCCATCCGCAGGCATGGGTGCTGCTGGAACCCGGCATCACCGTCCCCTCCCACACCGTGCCGCCCCGGCGGCGGTGGCTCATCACCACGGACGGCGTCGCCTGGAACACCTGGGACGCGGAGCCGGTCCCGGGCGCGCGGTGCCGGATCGCCCACCACATGGTCTGTCCGTGGCTCGAAGCCGATGATCTCTGGCCATGGGCGACCGCGCTGCGGCAGGAGAACGTGCGCCGGGCGCAGCGTCTCTTCAACCTGCCGGACGCGGGCTGAGGCCAGGCCGCTCGCGCTCGCCACCGACGAGCGCGAGCGGCTTCCCTACGCCTTGCGGAGCCGGGCGACGATGCCGTCCAGGTCCCGCTGGAACAGATCGGGGCGGACGAAGTGCCCACCGGGGACCTCGTGCCACTCGTGCGGGATACCGGCGGCGCCGAGTCCGCCCCGGAACTCCCGCTGCCCGGCGAGCACCTGTGTCTCGTTGACCCGGTCGAACCAGTTGACCGGATCGGGGCTGGTGCCCGCGACCAGGAAGACCCGCTTGTTCCGGTAGCTCTCGATGCGCTGCACGGGGTTGTCGGCGCTGACCCTGGCCTCGTCCCACAGCGGCGCTCCGTAGACCGTGCCGCCGCCCAGTTCCACGGCCGCGGAGGAGACGTTGGCCCAGTGCGTGACGAGACCCGCGTCGCGGCGCAGGCTGGCAGGCCCGGAGTGGGCGCTCACCGAGGCGAAGTGACCGTAGTACTTGGCCGCGTACTTCAGCGCGCCGAAGCCGCCCATCGAGAATCCGGAGACCGCGCGGCCGTCGTACTCGGCATAGGTGCGGAAGTTGGCGTCGATCCACGGGAGCAACTGCGCGATATGGAACGTCTCCCAGTTCCGGGGGCCGACGTTGGAGCTCACCGGGTTGGAGTACCAGCCCGCGTGGCCGCCGTCGGGCATCACGACGATGACCGGCTTCCCGGCGGTCCAGGCACGGATGCCCATACGGTCGAAGGTGATGAAGTCCTGGTCCGTACCGCCGCCGTGGAAGAGGTACAGGACCGGGTAGCGGCGCCCGCCGGTGTGGTATCCGTCGGGGAGCAGGACGTTGACTCCAGGATCCCAGCCGATCGCGTCGGTAGCGAAGCGGTAGTACCACATGCGGGGATCGCTCTCGTTGTGGTCCACGATCCGCAGCCCGAAGCCGTCGCCCGCCGCACTGGCCGCGGAGGCCGAGGCCAGGACCCCGCCTGCGCCCAGAGCCGTCGCCGCGGTGATTCCGCCGATGGCCCTGATGACACTTCTGCGGCTGGGACTGTGGGAACTGTGATGGCTCAACTTGATCTCCTGGTCTGGAGGTTATGGGGGGAATCACGTTCACCGGACGCCGGGGCACCGGGCACCGGGGCGGGAGAGTCCTCGGCCGGGGGTCAGGCGGAGTACCCCTTCGGAGGGATCAGCGTGGCGAGCTGGTCGAAGGAGATCCAGTAGATCTGGTTGCCGCCGAAGGAAGCGGGGTCGGCTATGAGGACGGTGCGGTCCACCTCGTCGTAGCCGAAGACGGTGAAGTAGTGGTAGATCGTCTGGTCCGAGGGGTACCCGGGCGGCTGATTGCCCGGCGGCGCGACGATGTTGGCCACCAACGGGTAGTTGCGGTCGATATCGAACACGATGTCGGACCAGAGCAGGTCCCGCTGCGCCTGGGTGGGCGGGTCGTTCGGCATTTCCTTGGTCTCGTACCAGCCGCCGCCGAGGTTCGCGTTGAGTACGCCGGTCACCTGGCCGATGTGGTCGGTGCCCGCCTCGGTGGTGCCGAGCTGCCGGGCGAGCTCGCCCTGGGCCGGCGGGGCGGTGCGGGCGGAGAGGGCGATGCGGGTGGCTGCCGGACCGCACCAGTAACCGGTCTCCTGGACCTGGTAGTCGATCTGCAGCCAGTGCGCGCTCCGGGTGCGTCCGGAGTCGACGCTCAGCCGGCTGCCCGGCCGGTCGTACCCGCTGACGACGGCCGTGCCGGCCTTCGTGCCATGGGCGAGCACGGACACGGCCGGGATGCCCGGCGCGGACGAGGCGTGGGCCGCCGTACCGGGAAGAAGGAGGGCTCCGACGACGGCCGCGGCGGCCGTGAGGGACACAAGTCTCTTACGCATGAAGGCTCCTGGAGGGGGACAGGCCCTTGCGGGAAGAAACGGCTTCGGGGATCACCCGGCCGTGTGCGGCTGCGGAACCAGCGTGGTTCCTCACCCTCCACGGGCACAAGCGCCGTAAGCCCAGGCTTACGGCCCGCCCCGGCACGGCCGGGCCCGGCGGGTTACGGACGGACCGCACGCTCCTCCGTGGCCAGCAGGGCCCGCCCCTCCGCCGTCGCGACGTGGAAGGCCCGTCCGGCCCTGCGGACAGTGGTGATCAGGCCCGCCGCGCGCAGCACATTGAGGTGCTGGCTGACGGCCGGGTGGGTCACCTCGAGCAGCCGGGCGGCCTCGACCGTGGAGCAGCCGGTGCGGGCCGCCCGCAGAACGCCCGCCCTGGTCTGTCCGAGCAGCGGCCCCAGCGGACCGGCGGCTGCCGTGGCGCGGTCGTCGGAGGCGGTCCCGGCCCAGTCGGCGTTGTGGTGGATGGGGTGGACGAGCACGGGCGGCAGGTCCCCGTCCGCGAGCGTGATCGGTGCGGGCCAGCAGAAGAACGACGGCTGGAGCACAAGTCCCCTGCCTTCCAGGCGCAGTTGCTGATCGACGGGGTAGGTGACCTCCAGTACGGGCGGGCGCCAGCGGAAATGCGGGCCGAGACCGGTGAGCAGCCCCTCGGTGCCGCCGTCCAGCAGGCTGTGCAGGCGGAGGGCGCGGTCGGCGTCTATATGGGCGTGCACACGCTGCCAGTGCGGTTCGAGTGCCTCGCGCCGGTAGGCGTGCAGAGCGTCACCGAGCCGGTGGAGGGCTTCCCGGTCTCCCCTGGCCAGGGAGCCCACCCAGCCGGGGAGTCGGGACGACGAGGACAACCGCGTCAGCTCGGCGCGCAGGCGGCTGCGCGGAGTGCTCATCAACGTGTCGACCGCCGCCTGCATGGTCGTGCGGTCGCCGGAGGTGGGGGTGAGGAAGTCCGGTGAGTAGCCGCGGGGCGGCAGCAGACCGGACAGCAGCCGGCGGCTGCCCGAGAGGCGTGGCCGGGCCCAACGGCGCCAGGCGCCGAACACCCTTTCCCCGTCGCGCCGTTGCAGGGTCTGCACGCTGTTGCTGATCTCCCAGAGGAAGTCCGGGCCCGGGGCCACGCGCACCCGTGCCAGATCCTCGGACGTGAAGTACACCCGCAGCATGGCCGCTCCGTCGTGAGGTGAAGGTGTGCTGACGCCGACCGCGCCCGTATATCCGTCGGTTCAGTGATCACGCGGAGGCGGGGAGTTGTCCGGACACCCCGCCGCACCCTCGCAGCGTACCCGCCGCTCGGCCGCCGCACGGGTGGGAGCGGAGGGGCGCGTACGGCGGGGCCGGGGCGGACACGACGGGTGTCCGCCCCGGCTCCGCGGGATCAGCCGTTCCCGGTGGCCAGTTCCGCGCGGACCTCGCGGGCGGCGGCGACCAGGTTCTCCAGGGAGGCACGGGTCTCGGGCCAGCCGCGGGTCTTCAGGCCGCAGTCGGGGTTGACCCACAGCCGGCCGGCCGGGATGGCCTCAAGTCCTGTACGGAGAAGGGCCGCGGCCTCCTCCGTGCTCGGGACGCGCGGGGAGTGGATGTCGTAGACGCCGGGTCCGGCTTCACGGGGGTAGCCGTGCGCGGCGAGTTCGCGGGCGACCTGCATGTGGGAGCGGGCCGCTTCCAGGCTGATGACATCGGCGTCGAGGTCGTCGATGGCCTCGACGATGTCCCCGAACTCGGCGTAACACATGTGCGTGTGGATCTGGGTGTCCGGGCGTACGCCGCTCGTGGTGAGGCGGAACGCCTCGGTGGCCCAGGCCAGGTAGGCGCCGCGGTCGGCGGCGCGCAGCGGCAGTGTCTCGCGCAGTGCGGGCTCGTCGACCTGGATCACCGAGGTGCCCGCGGCTTCCAGGTCGGTGACCTCGTCGCGCAGGGCGAGGGCGACCTGCCGGGCGGTCTCGCCGAGCGGCTGGTCGTCGCGGACGAAGGACCAGGCGAGCATGGTGACCGGGCCGGTGAGCATGCCCTTGACGGGACGGGCCGTCAGCGACTGGGCGTACGCCGTCCAGCGGACCGTCATCGGCTCCGGCCTGGAGATGTCGCCCGCGAGCACCGGCGGCCGGACGTAGCGGGTGCCGTACGACTGCACCCAGCCGTGCTGGGTCGCGAGGCAGCCGGTGAGCTGTTCGGCGAAGTACTGCACCATGTCGTTGCGTTCGGGCTCGCCGTGCACCAGGACATCGAGCCCCGCCTTCTCCTGGAAGGACAGGACCTCCCGGATCTCGTCCCTGATCCGCTCCTCGTACCCGGCGGTGCCGATCCGTCCGGCCCGCAGGTCGGCACGAGCGGTGCGCAGCTCATGGGTCTGCGGGAACGAACCGATGGTCGTCGTCGGCAGCAGCGGGAGCCCGAGGTGCGCGCGCTGGGCGGCGGTCCGCTCCTGGTAGGGCTGCGAGCGCCGCGCGTCCGCGGCGGTGACGGCGGCGGTGCGGGCCCGCACCGCGGGGTCGCTGGTCAGTGCCGATCCGGCGCGGGAGGCGAGGTCGGCGCGGTTCGAGGCGAGTGCGGTGGCGATGGTGTCGGTGCCCTGCTCGAGCCCCCTCGCCAGGACGGCGACCTCCCGCGTCTTCTGCCGGGCGAAGGCGAGCCAGCGGGCAATCTGCGGGTCGATGTCACGCTCGGCGGTGGCGTCCAGCGGTACGTGCAGGAGGGAGCAGGAGGCGGAGACATCCACCCGGTCGGCGAGGCCGAGGAGGGTGCCGAGGGTCGCGAGGGACTTCTCGTAGTCGTTGATCCAGATGTTGCGTCCGCTGACGACGCCCGCGACCAGGCGCTTGCCGGGCAGTCCGCCGGCCGCCGCGAGGTCTTCGAGGTTGGCGGCGCCCGATTCGGTGAAGTCGAGGGCCAGTCCTTCCACCGGCGCCTTGGCCAGCACGCCCAGCGCCTCACCGAGCCGCCCGAAGTACGAGGCGACCAGCAGCTTCGGCCGGTCGGTGGCGGCACCGAGATCGCGGTAGGCGCGGGTGGCGGCGTTCAGTTCGGCAGGGCTGCGGTCCTGGACGAGTGCGGGTTCGTCGACCTGGACCCACTCGGCGCCGGCCGCCCGCAGATCGGCGAGCACCTCGGCGTACACCGGCAGCAGCCGGTCCAGCAGGGTCAGCGGCTCGAAGTCCCCGGGCGCGCCCGGCGCGGGCTTGGCGAGCAGCAGGTAGGTGACGGGGCCGACGAGGACCGGACGGGCGGTGTGTCCGAGCGCGAGGGCTTCCGTCAGCTCGGCGACCTGCTTGGCGGAGTGCGCCGTGAACACCGTGTCCGGGCCCAGCTCGGGGACCAGATAGTGGTAGTTGGTGTCGAACCACTTGGTCATTTCCAGCGGTGCGATGTCCTGGGTGCCGCGGGCCATCGCGAAATAGCCGTCCAGCGCGTCTTCCTCGGCGAGCGCGCGGTGCCGTTCGGGGACCGCTCCGACCATGACGCTGGTGTCCAGTACATGGTCGTAGTACGAGAAATCGCCGGACGGCACTTCATGGATGCCTGCGTCGGCCAGCTGCCGCCAGTTCGAGCGGCGAAGATCCGCCGCGGTCTCCCGGAGGGCGTCCGCGCCGACGCTGCCCTTCCAGTAGCCCTCGACGGCCCTCTTCAGTTCACGGTTCTGTCCCTGGCGGGGGTAGCCGTACACGGTGGCCCGTGCTGCCGCGGCTGCGGGCTTCGCTGTCACAGAACTCTCCTTCGCGAGATGTGTCCTGGATCCCGGGGACGGGACGCGGACGCGAAGGGACGACCGACCGGGCGGACCACATCGCGGAGTTCTGCCGCACGTGCCGCCCGATATGTACGCCGACCCGCCCACGAGGTCACCGGGATCTCCGTACGCGATCGGTCGCGTACGGGCAACGGGCAGGTCTTCGGACTCGCGGGCACATCTGCCGGGGCAGATTCCTACTGGCCGTCGCTTCCCGGATCCGGCCGGATCCAGTGCGTATGACGGCGTTCGTTCCCACTCACCGCTGCGGGGCAGTCCCGGATTCCCACCGGGTTCCCTCTTACGACGCGTCCCGTCCGGCTGACGGGGGCGAACCAGCTGCGTCCGCCACCCTAGGCGACAGACGGCGCCCGCACACCCCCGCCCGGATACCGGGACGCGTGAGGGCGGGGGTGTGCGGGGGAAATGACGGGCACGGTGGAGTGAACGGACACCGGGGCCTGTCGGAACAGCCTTCAGGGCTTGCGCGCCGCTATCCGGTCACCGCGTCGAAGGAGAGCCAGGTACCCATGGGGGCCTGCTGACCCGCCCCGGGAACGGACCAGTCGCAGACACCGTACGGGAAGATCCCCGTCAGCTCCTTGAGCTGGGCGTCGGTCACCGGCACCTGGTAGTCGGTGCTGACCACGGGACGCTTGCGGCACTTGACTATGTCGTTGGCCACATCGGCTCCGGCGACCATCCGCGGCGATGTCCACACCGGGTAGAGCGTGTTGCACTCGGTGTTGCCGATGCCTTCCACCTGGGGCTCCGAGATCTTCGTCGCCCCGATGCCGCGGGTCCAGCAGGCGTCGTTGAGTCCCTGCGGCCGATTGCGGACGATCTTCTCGATGGGCGCGTCGGCGCCGGGGTCCCCCTTGATGCCGGTGAGCCACTTGTCCATGTCGGCCACCATCCCGGCGAGGGTGAATCCGTGTCCGCTGGAGCGGGTGAGCATGACCTGGTTGGCGTGGGTGCCATTGGCCTTGTCCAGGCGCGCCCGGGTGGAGAAGGAGTGGAAGCGCATGTGCATGTCGCCGGTCGCGGCGTCGTCCGTGTAGTCGCGGTAGTCGATGATCGGGATGTCGGCCAGGCCGGCACCGCCGTTCAGCAGGCGGCCCGTGCGGTAGGCGAGCCGAACCGCCTTGAGATCGGCGGCCGTGCGCTGCGCGGCGGGCTTGGCGTCGTCGTCGAGGCCGCCGATGCGCCGGTTCAGGTCGATGAACTGGTCGATGCCGATGGTCCCGTTGTTCAGGGCCTCAAGTCCGTACTGGATACCGGTGTTGTCGAGCGGCCTGCGCGCCTTCCCGGTCTCCGGCACCTCGCCGTAGACGTTCACGGCGTGGCTGTACACATCACAGCGGGCACCGTCGGGGTTGGTGACGGGGTGGTAGCGCTGCGCCACGGGCAGCTGGGCCGGGCAGTACACCGTGGGGTCGATCCGGCCGGCGGCCCGTGCCAGGCTGCCGATGCTCTCCCACTTACCGAACCCGGAGACCGCCCGCTGCTGCTCCTGGGTGAACGCGTCCGGCGCGACATTCTTGAAGTAGTGGTTCAGGAGCTGGGCGTCGCTGAGCGTCTGGATCGTCCCGAAGCCGACGTCGGGGAAGCTGCAGCCGGAGAGGATGCCGTCCAGCAGGCCCGGGTAGTTGTCGGCGATCTGGTGGGTCTGGTACGAGCCGCCGGAGCAGCCGTTGCCGATGGTGAAGGCCGGTTCGCCGTACGTCTCCACGAAGCGTTCCTTGACCATGCTCATGGTCTCGGCCGCCAGCACATCGTTGCAGTTGTTGCCGAAGACGTTCAGCGATGACGAGGCGACGCCATAACCCTTGCTCAGGTACGTGTCGTTCATGATGCCGACGGTGTTGCGGCCCTGGACGTACCAGCCGCCGTTGCAGCCCCCGCCGAATCCGTACACGAGGCGCCCGTTCCAGCCCGGCCCGCGCTCCAGCGGGTCGGGGGCGGGGGACAGCGGGTCGTGCAGCACGGCCGTCTCGTAGATGCCCCGGTTGATGGTGCCGGTCTCGACGCGGACGATGTACGGCACCTTGTTGCCCGCGCTCGTCGTGGCGGTCGCCAGGTCGGCGGGACGTTCGGCCGTGTCGGGCAGGGCGACGAACTTGCCTGCCGTGGTGCGGTACATGTAGTCGACGCGGGTCTCGACGGAGCAGTCCTCGTCGGTCGGCGGCCCGAGGGTGACGCCGGTGGCCGTCTTGAACTCGGCGGTGTCACAGATGAACGGCTGCTCGTGCGGCCCGGCGAACACCGGCCCGGTGATGGGGTGGTTCTTCAGGGTCAGCTGCCCGGCGTCCGCGCCCTGGGCCGTGGCCGTGAGCAGGTTGTCACCCGTGGACAGCTCCTTCACCACGCCCATGACCGTGTTGTCGCCGGAGGGCCGGAAACTGGATGTCACGTCCCGGCCGGCCACCTCGACCCGGATGCTGCCGGCGGCTATGGAAGCGGGCGCCGTGACACGTATCAGGGCGTCGTTCCCCGACACCACGCCGGGCCGCGACGACACGGCCGTCACCTGCAGCGTCTCGCGTTCCTGGCTGCCGGCCGGCGTCGCCGACGCGCCGACCAGCACGCCCATGAACACTATGCCGGCCAGGCCCATCCGGACCGGTCTCGCGGCTCCTGTGAACGACATGCGGAACTCGCCTCACTTCCTGGGGTGGGAAATCGTGTGTGATGTACGTAACGGGCTGCGGCCGGCCCTGCCCGGCGCCGCCCGGGGCTACCAGTTGGTGAACGCCCCGTCCGCCGTGCGCAGGTGCGGGCGCTCGGCCGCATGGGCCTGGTACCGGCGCGCCGCCTCCCGGTCGATGTCGACGCCGATGCCGGGCAGTTCGCTCAGTTCCACCCGCCCCGGCACGATCGTCGGCCGCGCGGTGAAGAGGGCGGCGATGTTGGGCTCGGGGTCGGTCTGGTGCTCCTGGATCGCCGCGTTGGGGCAGGCCAGGTTGAGCTGGAGCGAGGAGGCGGCGGTGACCGGGCCCAGCGGGTTGTGGGTGGCGAGCTTGATGTGGTGGGCCTCCGCCATCGCCGCGATCTTCTTCGCCTCGGTCAGACCGGCGGCCACCCCGACGTCCACGCGCGCGTAGTCGATCAGGTCGTCCTCGATGAGCGTCCTGAACTCCCATTTGGAGCCGTACTGTTCGCCCGCCGCCAGCGGCACCCCGGTGCGGGCCCGCAGCATGCGGTAGCTGTCCGGGTTCTCGCAGCGCAGCGGGTCCTCGACGAAGAACGGACGGGCCGCCTCGATCTCCCGGCACAGGGTCAGTGCCTCCGGCGGGTCCAGGCGCGTATGCACGTCGAGGATCAGCTCCACCTCGTCGCCGACCGCGTCGCGCACCTGGTGGAAGAGGGCGACCGAGTCGCGCAGGCAGCGGCGCGCGTCGAGCGTGCCGTCGGCGTCGTGCGGCGAGGCGAACCGCAGATGACGCCAGCCCTGCGCGACCAGGTCGCGGCACCGGTCCAGGAACCACTCGCGGTCGTCGTAGCCGTCGCCGACATGCACGTAGGCGGGTACGTGATCCCGCACCCGGCCGCCGAGCAGTTCGTGCACCGGTACGCCGAGCGCCTTGCCGCGGATGTCCCAGAGTGCCACGTCGACCGCGGCGATGGCGGCGCCCAGGATGCGGTCGGCGGGGAAGAACCCGCGCCGGAACATCACCTGCCAGAGGTGCTCGATACGCCGCGGGTCCTCGCCGACGATCAGCTCCGCGAGATGTTCGAGACCGCCCGCGACCGCCCGTTGGCGCGACCTGATGCCGACCTCGCCCAGGCCGTGGATGCCCTCGTCGGTGTCGACCACGACCAGCATCATGCTGTCGCCGTGGTCGGGAAGAGTCAGCACTTCCAGGCCGGTGATCTTCATTCCACTCCTCTATGAAAACGTTCCCGCGATTTCAGTGCCGTTCGTGAGAGCACATCATCGACAGCAGTCGAACCGGAGCGCAAGACCCATGCATACAGAAGGTTTCCCTGGATGAAATAGTCCTGACACATCTCTTGACATGCTGTGGGAACGTTCGCAAACATCAACCGCAATCGCAGGGTCCTGCTGCGAGGGTGCCGGGGTCCCCGGCTCGGAACGACGAGGAGGCCGTCCGTGGCAGTAACGATCCGGGAGGTGGCGAGCGCCGCGGGCGTCTCGGTGTCGACGGTGTCCCGTGCGTTCACCGCACCCGACCAGGTGCAGCCGACGACACGGCAGCGCATCCTCGACGCCGCGGCCAAGCTCGGCTACTCCCCCAACCCGGCGGCCCGTTCACTGCGCGGCGGCGGCACCGGAACGCTCGGCCTGATCGTCCCGGACATCGCCAACCCGTTCTTCCCGCCGATCATCAAGGCGATGCAGGCCCGCGCCCGGCACCTGGGCTATACGGTCCTGGTGGCCGACAGCGACGAGCGCGAGGCGGACGAGATGGCCGCCATCGCGGCCGTGTCGAAGCGGGTCGACGGCCTGATCCTGTGGGCCTCCACCCTCACCGAGGACCGGCTCCATGAACTCGCGGGCCGGATGCCGCTGGTGGTGGTGAACCGGCACGTGCCGGGCATCCCCGAGGTCCGGATCTCCCTGTCCGCCGGCATCGCGCAGGCCGCCGAGCTGCTGAAGGCGTACGGCCACCGGCGCTGCGTGTTCATCAACGCCTCCCGCGCCGAGCTGAGCCGCGGCAAGTCCATCCAGGAGTCCTTCGAAGCGCTCGACCTCTCCCTGTCCGAGCTCGGTCCGTACGAGCCGCGGTTCGAGACGGGCGTGCACGCCGCCACCCTCGTGGCCGCCCACGAGGCGACGGCCGTGATCGCCCACAACGACCTGGTCGCCCTCGGCGTGCTGCACCAGATGGCCAACCTGGGCATGAGCGTGCCGGGCGACGTCAGCGTCATCGGCATCGACGACACCCTCCTCGCCTCCGTCTCCACCCCCAGCCTCACCACGATCAGGATCGACCCCGAGGAGATCGCCACGCGTGCGGGCGACCTCCTGATCGAGACGATCGCGAGCGCGGCGGGGCGTACCGGCCGAGGACCCGAGGTCACGTCCCCCGTCGTCGAGATCGGCTCCCGCCTGATCCCCCGCGCCTCGACGGGTCCCGCACCCACCCACTGATCCACGACGCGCGCCACCGCGGCGCGCCGAACACCCCCTTGCACCGCACCGAGCCCACTCCTGCCCTTCTTGGAGCCGTTATGCCCAGAAACTCCCGCTCTGCTGCCGTACTTGGCTGCATGGCGCTGACCGCGACCCTCGCGGGCTGTTCCTCCCTCACCCCGAGCAGCGCCGGCGGGGGCGGCGATCTCGTGCTGCGGGTGCAGGGCATGCCGCCGGCCACCGACAAGCCGGGGCTCGCCCTGTTCAAGAAGCAGGTGGCCGACTTCGAGAAGGCCAACCCGGGCATCAAGGTCAAGGGTTCGACCACGGTCTTCGACCCGCTGACGTTCTCCGCGAAGCTGTCCGGCGGCAATGTCGAGGACGTCATCAAGGTGCCGCTGACCGAGCCGCAGCGGCTCATCCAGCAGAAGCAGGTGCAGCCGATCACCGGGCAGCTCAAGGAGTGGAAGCACTTCACGGAGTTCAACCCGCAGGTCCTCCAGCCGCTCACCGACAGTGCCGGCGATGTGTACGGCGTACCGCAGAATCCTTACGCCCAGGGCCTGGTCTACAACCGCGAGCTCTTCGAGAAGGCCGGCCTCGACCCCGACCGGCCGCCGGCCACCTGGGCGGAGGTCCGTACCGCCGCCAAGAAGATCAGCGACAGTACCGGCAGGGCGGGCTTCGTCCACGAGTCGAAGGACAACCAGGGCGGGTGGCAGCTGACGATGCTGTCGTACGCCTTCGGCGGCGATCTGCAGAAGGCGGAGGGTGGCACCTACACCGCCACGCTCACCGGGGAGCCGACGAAGAAGGCGCTGGGGCTGCTCAAGGACATGCGCTGGAAGGACGATTCGCTCGGCAAGACCCTTCTCAACAACCAGAACGACGTCATCAAGCAGTTCGCGGCCGGACAGGTCGGCATGTTCATGGGCAGCCCGGGGACGTACCGACTGGCGAAGATGCAGTTCGGCATGGAGAACACCGACGCCTTCGGAGTGGCCCCGATGCCGCAGTCCGGCGGCGACGCGACGCTCACCGGCGGCGACATCTACATGGTTCCCAAGTCCGCCGACAAGAAGCACGCGGCAGCCGCGGTCGACTGGCTGACCTTCGCCTACGCCAAGCCGCAGTACAGCACCGACATCGCCGCCGAGCAGGCCAAGGCGCTCTCCGCCGACCCGAAGTCCGCGGTGGGCGTGCCGACGCTGCCGGTCTTCGACGCGGCACGGCAGGCCGAGATCGACGCCGCGATCAAGCCGTACGTCAATGTGAAGCTGAAGAACTTCAAGCCGTACACCGACGGTCTCTCCACGCTGAAGCTGAAGCCGGAGCCGCCGTTCCAGGCGCAGACGCTGTACACGGCGCTCGACCCGGTGGTCCAGGCAGTACTCACCAAGCGCGACGCCGACATCGACTCCCTGCTGGCCGCGGCCGAGAAGGACGTCAATGCCAAGCTCGCCGCGGACCAGAAGTAGCCGGCCCATGGCCCTGCTCACTCCGTCCCGGCGCCCGGCCGCCGCGCCCAAGGAACCCGCGCCGCAGACCACGCCGCCGCAGCGGCGCGGCACCGGCGCCCGCAAGCAGCTCACAGCCTGGCTGTTCCTCGTTCCCGCACTGCTGGTCTTCGGGCTCTTCGCCTGGTGGCCGATCGTGCGCAGCATGCTGCTCAGCTTCCAGAAGACCAACCTCGTCGATCCTGCGGTCTGGGTCGGCCTGGACAACTTCCGTACGCTCTTCGACGACCCGCTGCTCGGCACCGCCGTCGGGAACACCCTGTTCTTCGTGGTCCTCGGCCTGCTGATCGGCTTCCCGGCGCCACTGATCCTGGCGGCGATCATGTCGACGGTGCGCCGCGGCGCGGGCGTCTACCGCTTCCTGGTGTATCTGCCGGTCGTCATCCCGCCCGTCGTGGCGATCCTGCTCTGGAAGTGGTTCTACGATCCCGGGAGCGGGCTCTTCAACAACGTCCTCGGCAAGGTCGGGCTCGGCCCGTACTCGTGGCTGGAGTCCTCCGACAGCGCCATGCTCTCGCTGGTCCTGGAGTCCACCTGGGCGGGCATGGGCGGCGCCGTCCTGATCTACCTCGCGGCGATGGTCGGCATCCCCGGCGAACTCTACGAGGCCGCCGAGATGGACGGCGCCGGAATCTGGCGGCGGATCTGGCATGTGATGCTGCCCCAGCTCCGTTCCGTCATCGGACTGCTGCTGCTCGTCCAGCTGATCAACACGGTGCAGGTCTTCACCGAGCCGTACGTCTTCACCGGCGGCGGACCCGAGAACTCCACCCTCACGGTCCTGCTGCTGATCTTCCGGTACGCCTTCCAGGACGGCGAGTACGGCCAGGCCGCCGCGCTCTCCTTCCTGATGGTGCTCGCCCTCGCCCTGCTCTCCGCGGTCTATCTGCGGGCCACCCGCAGCTGGAGCACGTCATGACCACGCTCACCACCTTCGTCTCCACCAACGACCGCCAACGCCCCGGCGTACGCGCCGCAGTGCGCTCCATCCAGGTGCTCACCCTGATCCTGCTGCTGCTCATCGGCATCGGGCCGCTGTACTGGATGGTCAAGGGCGCGGTCTCACCACCCACCGAGCTCACCACCCAGCCCCTGGCCCTGTGGCCGGACCGGCCGGCCCTGGGCAACTTCGCGACGGCATACACCGATCTGAGTGTCGGGCGCTATCTGATGAACACCTTCCTGGTGGTCGGCGGATCGTGGTTCGTGCAGCTCTTCGTCTCGGCCACGGCGGGCTTCGCCCTTTCGGTGCTCAGGCCGAAATTCGGCAAGGTCGTCTACGGGGCGATCCTCGCCACGATGTTCGTGCCGTACACGGTGAACATGGTCAGCCTCTTCATGACCGTGATCGATGTACCGTTCCTGCACCTCAATCTGGGCGACACCTACTGGGCGATCTGGCTGCCGGCCGGGACGAACGCCTTCACGGTGCTGCTCGCCAAGCAGTTCTTCGACGCCCTGCCGAAGGAGCTGTTCGACGCGGCGCGGGTCGACGGGGCGAACACCTGGCAACTGCTCACCAAGATCGTGTTGCCCATGAGCAAGCCGGTGATCGCCGTGATCAGTCTGCTCGCGGTGATGCACTCCTGGAAGGACTTCATCTGGCCGCTGGTGGCCATCACCGACCCCGAGAAGCAGCCGATCAGCGTCGCTCTCGCCCAGCTCGCCACGCAGGCTCCGCAGGACCAGCTGATCGCCGCGATGGTGCTCGCCGTCGCCCCGCCGGTGCTCGTCTTCGTCGTCTGCCAGAAGTACATCGTCTCCGGGCTCGGCTTCACCGGAGTCAAGGGCTGAGTTCCCCCGGAGCCGGCGCCGAGTTCCACCGGAGCCGAAGCCGAGCTCTCCGTTCCCCTGCCACAGCTTCCGCTTCGGAACATCCGGAGCATCCGGAACACCCCCACCAAGAGAAGGGCACCTCCATGTCAGTCGCCCGCCGCAGATTCATCCAGGGCACGGCCGTCGCCACCGGCGCCGCGCTGTTGCCGACCGTTCCCGCATACGCCGCGGACCCGGTCACCATCCAGGCCGACGGCATCACCCTGGTCGGTCGCAGCGACGGCAGCGTCCTCGTGCAGGACGGTGCAGGCACCGACCGCATCCTGCTCAACCACTTCATGTTCAAGGACTCCGCGCTCGGCCAGCAGCGCACCTTCGGCGGTACGCCCGCCCGGATCACGCTCCCCGACGGGCGGCCCGCGATCCAGGTCACGTACACGATGGCGAGCGGGACGTCCGGAATCACGGTGCGCGGCACCTTCGACGTCACTGCTCGCAAGGCGCACATGAAGTGGGAGGTCGGCGGCTCCAGCACGCTCACGCCGACCGGCTTCATGTTCTCCCGCACGGTGTACGAAGCGAGCGCGGCGGAGTCGTACGAGGCGCTGACCGTGTGGGAGCGGGACGCCCGGGGCGGCATTCCGTACGAGGTGAACGCGGGCGGCGTGTACGTGGAGACATGGGCGGGATCGAAGGGCTTCTTCTGCCTCCCGTCCACCAACCCCGCGAACACGAACGCCACCTGGGTCCATTCCCCCGGCACCTCGACCGGTGCGGACACCGCCGTCACCGAGGCCGATCTGGTCCTCGGCGATCTGCGGCCGCGCGCGGCGGGAGCGCTCGCCGCCAGGAGGCCCCTCGGCGTGGAGGTGTGGACGGACCAGCCGTTCAACCTCTACAAGGCAGCCGGGCAGACGATGACGCTCAAGGCGCAGGTCGTCAACGGCTCGGCCGCGGCCAGGAAGGTGACCCTGACGTGGTGGGCGCGCGACTTCGGCGGCACGAAGATCGCCGGTGGAACGCTCTGCAAGAACCTCGCGGCGGGCGCCGCCTGGGACGCCTCCTTCCCCGTGACCTCGCCGTCGCAGAACATCGTGTTCACCGGGGTGGAGGTGGTCAGTGGAAGTGACAAGGCGCTGGCCCGCACGAATCTGAGCGTGCTCCCGGAGTTCACGTACAAGGCGGGCAAGGAGTCGATGTTCGGCCTCGCCAACTACCCCTGGCTGCTCAAGCCCAGCAGGGAGGCCGTACTCGGGCTGGTCAAGACGCTCGGCATCAAGTGGATCCGCATCGCCTACGCCGGCGCACCGGGCATCGACACGGCGACTCTGGACGCGAACGGCATCGGGCACAACGTGGAGCTGTCCGGCATCCCCGTGGGCGGCAGTCCGGAGCAGATCACGGCCTGGGCCGACACGAATGTCGCCAAGGCCCTGAACGCCGAGGCCGCGTACTTCGAGGTGAGCAACGAGGTCAACCAGCCCTGGATGTCGGGCCGCGGCGCCGACGCCTATGTCCGGGACGGTCTGCGCCAGGTCACCACGCGCCTCGACGCGGCGGGCTCGCAGATGAAGGTCATGAACGCCGGACTCGGCGGCATGGACTACGTGTGGACCAAGAACTTCCACGACGCGGGCGGCTGGGACCTCATCGACGCCTTCGCCTTCCACCCCGGTCGCGGCAACTTCACGCCGGACTTCGCGCCGCCGCCGGAAGAGTGGACGCAGGGGTCGGCCGGCACGTACTGGAACTTCCTGGGCGCGCTGCGCAAGGCGAACCAGGTCCTTGAGGAGTACGGCGGCGACAAGGAGCTGTGGCTCACCGAGGCGTACGCGCCGACCCGGCCCAACGCCTGGTGGAGCGACACCTACCGGCACGCGGCCGAGAACACGCTGCTCACGCTCGCTCTCGCCAAGGCCGAGAAGGTACGTGCCGTCAACTGGTACCAGCTGCACGACTCGGTGCTCTACCACCCCCAGGAGGCCGATCCGGCCAACGCCGAGTACCACTACGGCCTGATGAACCGCGACACCAGCGCCAAGCCCTCCCTTCTCGCCTTCGCGACCGCCGCCCGGGTCCTGGACGAGGCCGAGTTCGTCCGGCATCTCGCCTTCGCGGACAAGGACATCAAGGGGCTCCTCTTCACCACTCCCGGCGGACCGGTGTCGATCCTCTGGAGCCGCAAGGACGGGTACATCCTCAACCCCGAGCACGGTGAGGATCCTTGGTTCGCCTCGCCGGAGCCCTGGGTCGACACCTGGACGACCAGGACCCCGGTCGTCGCCCACTCGGGGACGGTCAACGGCACGGTGCGGGAGCTGAACTGCATCGGCCAGGAACGCACGCTGAAGGCCTCCGGCGGCAAGATCACCCTCACCCTCGACGGCGCCCCGCGCATCTACTACGGGCTCGCCGCCAATCCTGACTGGAAGTAGTGACGTACGACATGAGGAACGAAACCGCACGGCACGACATCACCGTCGTCGGCGGCGGCCTGGCCGGGGTGTGCGCGGCGATCGCCGCGGCCCGGCTGGGCCGGAGCGTCGCGCTGATCAACAACAGGCCGGTACTCGGCGGCAACGCGAGCAGCGAGGTCCGGGTATGGGTGTGCGGCGCGACCGGCCACGGCAAGAACCACCATGCCCGTGAGGGCGGCATCATGGGCGAGCTGCTCGTGGAGAACCAGTTCCGCAACCCGGAGGGGAACCCCTACTACTGGGACGCCGTGGTCCTGGACGCCGTGCGCGCCGAGCCCGGCATCACGCTCTACCTCAACACCGACGTGCGCGAGGTCGACGCCGAAGGCCCGGACGAGGCCCGGCGGATCACCTCGGTCACCGGCTGGATGATGGGCTCCGAGCGGCGGATACGTTTCGAGAGCTCGCTCTTCCTCGACTGCACGGGAGACGGCCTCATCGGCCACCTGGCCGGCGCCCACCACCGCATCGGCCGGGAATCGCACGCCGAGTACAACGAGGCATGGGCTCCGGAGACGGCCGACGACATCACCCTGGGCTCGACTCTCCTCTTCTACACGAAGGACGCCGGTCACCCGGTCAAGTTCGTGCCGCCGAACTTCGCCAAGGACATCACCGGGACCTCCATCCCGCAGCGCCGCATCATCAAGGCGGGCGACAACGGCTGCGCGTACTGGTGGATCGAGTTCGGCGGCGAGCTCGACACCGTCCACGACAACGAACGCATCCGCGACGAGCTGTGGTCGGTGATCCACGGCATCTGGGACCACATCAAGAACTCCGGCGAGTTCGACGCGGAGAACATGACCCTGGAATGGGTGGGCTCGATCCCCGGCAAGCGGGAGTACCGGCGCTTCCTCGGCGACTACGTCCTGCACCAGGGCGACATCCTCGGCCAGACCGAGTTCGCCGACCGGGTCGCCTTCGGCGGCTGGTCGATCGACCTGCATCCGCCGCAGGGCATGTACGCCACCGAGGCAGGTGCCAAACAGCTCTACGCGGACGGCATTTACCACATCCCGTACCGCAGCCTCTACTCGGTGAACACCGAGAACCTGCTCTTCGCCGGGCGCAACATCTCGGCCAGCCATGTCGCCTTCGGCTCGACCCGCGTCATGGCGACCTGCGCCACGATCGGGCAGGCGGCCGGCACGGCGGCGGCACTCTGCGCCGCCGGGGATGTCACCCCGCGCGGACTCCCCGTACCCGAGCTGCAACGGGCGCTGCTGAGCCAGGACGCCTCGCTCATCGGCCTCGCCTCGACGGACCCGGACGACCTGGCCCTGCGGGCGACGGTCACGGCGTCGTCCGCCCTGTGCGGCCTGGCGGTCGAGGAGTCCGACGAGCGATGGCCGCTCACCGCGGACGCGGGACTCGTCCTCCCCGCCGACCCGGACCTCTCCGGGGTGGAACTGCTCATCGACGCCGACCGCGACACCGAGATCGTGATCGATCTGTACGACCCCGAACTCGGCCAGAACTATGTCCCGCGCCGCCTTGTCTCCTCCACCACCCTGCCCGTCACCGCCGGTGCCCGTCAGTGGCTCAAAACCGGCCTGGACTGGTCACCCGAAACCCCGCGCAACGCCTTCCTGGTCGTCCGCGCCAACGACGCCGTCGCCCTGCACCGCTCCGACCGCCCGACCCCCGGCGTCCTGTGCTTCACGCGCGTCCCGCTGCGCCCGTCGGACGAATCGCCGCAGCCGCTGCGCGAGTGGACGGACAAGGGCCTGCTGCGCCGCACCTTCTGCTTCCGCACGGGAGAGACCGCGGCCTACTCCCCCGCCAAGGCCACCGACGGCTACGCCCGCCCGTACGCGGGACCGCACATGTGGGTCTCGGCACCGCTGGCTGACGCCCCTTCCCCCTGGATCGAGTTGACCTGGCCCGAACCCGTCACCCTGAGCCGGATCGAGGTCATCGCCGACGACGACGTCAACGAGGACCTGATCAACCTGCACCACCACCGCACCCCCTTCGACACCCTCCCCACCCTTCTTCGCGACTACCGCGTCGAGGCACGGGATACTGACGGCAACTGGCGCAATATCGCCCATGCGGCGCAGAATCGGCGGCGACGGGTGACACACACGCCGGCGGAGCCGCTCACCACATCGGCGATCCGGATCGTCGTCGAAGCCACCAACGGGGCGGCGTCGGCGCACATCGTCGCCGTGCGCGCCTACGAGTAGAAGAACCGACGCAGGGAGTGACTGGATGGTCGTCAGAGCGATGGTCACCGGGGCCGCCGGGCGGATCGGGCGAGCGGTCCTCGCGCTGCTCGCCGAGCGCGGGATCGAGGCGAACGCCCTGGTCCTCGACGATCCCGGTGACCTCGCGGCGCGCCTGGTCGTGACCGGCGACGCGGCCGACACGAAGACCGTACGGGCGGCCCTGGAGGGCGCCGACGCGGTCATCCATCTGGCGGCCATCCCGACTCCCGCGCGCAACACCCCGGGCGAGGTCTTCGGGGGCAACAGTCTCTCCACCTTCACCGTCCTGGAGGAGGCGGGCCGGGCCGGGATCCGGCACGCGGCGGTGGCGAGCTCCTGGGGGGTCACGGGCCTGCCCTGGACGGACGCGGAGGATCCGCATCCGCCGTACGCACCGGTCGACGAGGCGATGGCCTCCCAGGTGGCCGATCCCTACGGCCTGTCCAAGCAGGTCGACGAACTGACGGCGCGGATGATGGCGCGGCGGCACGGGATGAGTGTGGTGTGCCTGCGCTATCCGTTCGTGGGCGGCTTCGAGGAACGGCTGCACGCGCAGGCCGCCCGGCTCACGGCCGACCCCGCCGCCGGGGCGCGGGAGCTGTGGACCTACCTGGAGGTCCATGACGCGGCGAGGGCCGCGCTGCTGGCCCTGGACGTACCCGGCCGCGCGGCGCACGCGGTACACCTCTGCGCCCCCGAGATCATCGTGCCGTACCCCACGGAGGAACTGCTGCGGCGCTACCACCCCACCACCGTGCTGCGGCGCCCCATGCCGGGCCGCACGGCGCCGGTCGACACCTCGGCCGCGTACAGGCTGCTCGGATTCACGGCACACAACCTCCTCGGCGACGCGGCGGCCGCCCCGGGCTGAGGCCGCGGCGGCCGCCGCGCCAGCACCTCACCCGTGCCCGCGCGGCGGCCGTTGTCCGAGGCCACGGTTACGATCCCGGCCATGCGTCTTGAGGATCAGCTGGACACGTTGGCGGAACTGGGGCTGCCGCTCGCGGCCGGACGGACCGTGGAGGAGTTGCTGCGGTCGTGGCCGCGGGAGGCCTTCGAGACCGAGCCGTTCGACCTGGTGCTGTTCGCACTGGGCTGCGCGGTCGAGGAGGAGCCGTGGGAGCGCTGGTTCTGCGACCGGGCCTGGCACTTCGACACCGAGTGCGTCCGCGGGCACGGTTCGTACGTGGCGATCGCCCGGCAGCTGTGCCGGATCACCGGCCGGCCTGACGCCCTGTCCGACCTGCGGGACCACGTCGACCTCGGCACGGAGGAGGCGTGGATCGCGTACACGGCGGGCGGCCGGCGGGTCGAATGGTCCATCGACGTCCATGACGACTGGGCCGACCTGATGGTGGTCGGTTATCTCATGGACGAACTGGAACACGGGTCGCGGCGTTTCCATGTCCGGCACAACGGCCAGGCCATGACGGTCTTCTTCCTCGACGACGACGCGGCCGGACGTCTCGACGCGCTGGCCGGCGGTCAGGCGGTCGCCCCGTTCCCGGGGTAGCCGGCTCCGCTCGCCCGGGTACCGCGCCTCGGACCTGACGGTTCGTACGGCCGGCGTTCGTGTCCACCGGACTGTGCCGGTCCGGGGCGGGCGCGCCCTCGCGAACGGGCCGGACCGGGCCGGACAGCTGTTACACAACGATCATTGAGTGCCTTCGAACGGCCTCGGCATACTTCAGAGCCCCGGGGTCGTACGCACATTCGAGCACGCCCCGTGCGGCCGGGCCCTCGCCCGCCCGATTCACTCCTGAGCAGGGGCAATCTTGCGTAAACGATCAAAGAAGGCGTACGCCGTCGTCGCCGCGGCCGCCGTCGCCCTCACCGCGGGCATGACCGGCCCGGTATCGGCGCGGACCGGCGGCCCGGACACGGCGTCCCCGGTCGGCGTCAAGAACTCGCGGACCGCCGGCAACGCCATGCACACCGTCACCCTGATCACCGGCGACCGGGTCCTCGTGGACTCCCGCGGCCGGGTCGGCGGTATCCAGCGGGCGAAGGGCCGGGAGGACATCCCGTTCTTCACCCAGACCTACGACGGCCGTACCTATGTGGTGCCGCGTGACGCCCGGCGGCTGATCGCCGACGGCACGCTGGACCAGCGGCTGTTCGACATCACCGGACTCGCCGCGCCGGAGAGCCGCAAGGCCAACCGTGCCGGGCTCAAAGTGATCGTGGGCTACCGGGGAGCGGCGGCCAAGTCCGCCCGCGCCGGGGTGCGTTCGTCCGACGGCACCACGGTCCGCCGGACGCTGTCGGCGCTCGACGCCGATGCCGTCACGACTGCCGGTGCCACCGACAGCACGGGCGCCCTGTGGGACGCCCTGACCCGTCAGCGGCGCGACGGTTCGGCGGCCACGACCTCGGGCATCGCGCGGATCTGGCTGGACGGCGTGCGCAAGGCGTCGCTCGACCACAGCACCGGTCAGATCGGCGCCCCGGCGGCCTGGGCCCGCTCGTACGACGGCACGGGTGTCAAGATCGCCGTCGTGGACACCGGGATCGACGCCACCCACCCGGATCTGGCGGGCCGCGTGGTGGCGGAGGAGAACTTCAGCGCCTCCCCGGACGCCAAGGACCGTGTCGGACACGGCACACATGTGGCCTCCACCGCCGCCGGCACGGGGGCGAAGGACGCCCGGTTCAAGGGCGTGGCGCCCGGGGCCCGGCTGATCAGCGCCAAGGTGCTGGACGACCGCGGCGTCGGCGACGACTCCGGCATCCTCGCGGGGGTCGACTGGGCCGTCGCCCAGGGTGCCGACATCGTCAACATGAGCCTGGGCAGTCCCGACACCGCGGGGATCGACCCACTGGAGGCCCAGGTCAACAAGATCTCCGCGGAGAAGGGCGTCCTGTTCGCGATAGCCGCGGGCAACAGCGGGCCGGGGCGGGGCACGGTCGCCTCTCCGGGCAGCGCCGACGCGGCCCTGACGGTCGGCGCGGTCGACGACAACGACCGGATCGCCGACTTCTCCAGCGTCGGGCCCCGCACCGGGGACAACGCCGTCAAGCCCGACATCACCGCGCCGGGCGTGGAGATCACGGCGGCCGCGGCGGCCGGCGTCCCGGAACAGAACCCTCCCGGGTACGTCAGCCAGAGCGGTACGTCGATGGCGACCCCGCACGTCGCGGGCGCCGCGGCGATCCTCAAGCAGAAGAACCCCACCTGGACGGGCGCACAGATCAAGGCTGTCCTGACGGCCTCGGCCAAGGGCGGCTCCCACACGGTCTTCCAGCAGGGCGCGGGCCGGCTCGCCGTCGACAAGGCGATCGACCAGAGCCTCGTCTCCGAGCCGGGC
The DNA here is from genome assembly GCF_044542225.1 of Streptomyces sp. NPDC079020. Taxonomy (NCBI): domain Bacteria; kingdom Bacillati; phylum Actinomycetota; class Actinomycetes; order Kitasatosporales; family Streptomycetaceae; genus Streptomyces; species Streptomyces sp. NPDC079020. Next base: position 199,744 of record NZ_JBITUB010000012.1, on the reverse strand, counting down.
TCGGTCAGCCTGGGCACCCAGCAGTGGCCCCACACCGACGACACGCCCGTCACCGAGCAGGTGAAGTACAAGAACAACGGCACCGCCGACGTGACGCTGGACCTGTCGCTGGAGGCGCCCACCGGCGGGGACGGAAAGCCCGCCCCGGCCGGGTTCTTCACCCTCGGAGCACAGCGGCTGACGGTCCCGGCGGGCGGCACCGCCGCCGTGGACCTGACGGCCGACACCCGGCTCGGCGGAACGGTCGACGGCTCCTACTCGGCCACGGTCGTGGCGTCCGGAGGCGGTCAGGCCGTGCGCACCGCGACGGCGGTGGAGCGGGAGAGCGAGTCGTACGAGGTCACCTTCAAGACCATCGGCCGGGACGGTGCGCCCAGCACCGGCTGGCAGGCCGACCTGAAGGGCTACCGCGAGTCCGCGGCAGGCCTGCGGTTCTTCCCCGACCTGTCCTCGGGCTCCACCACGGTCCGGCTGCCGCGCGGCACCTACAGCCTCGCCGCCGACATGCTGGTCGACCCCGCGGCCCCGGACAAGGGCGCCGATCTGATCAACAATCCGCAGCTCTCGGTGACCGGTCCCACCACCGTCACCCTGGACGCCCGGACCACCCGGCCCGTGGACTTCAAGGTGCCGGACGCGGCCGCTCGCTACACGCGCGCCGGAATGATGTACACCCTGAGCACGCCCGAGACCTTCATCATCGAGGGGGGCGAGTTCAGCGGCTTCGACAATCTGCGCACCGCGTACCAGGGTCCCCGGATGGACGAAGGCGCCCTCGCCCAGCAGTGGTCCGCGAACTGGGAGCAGGGCACCAGCGAGTACAACGTCCTCACCGGCGGCCCGGTCCAGGAGCTGGCCACCGGCTACAGCAAGACGTACGCGGCCAAGGACATGGCCCTGGTGAAGACGACGATCGGCTCGTCCGTACCCGGCCTCGACGGTGCCGTCGCGGCGCACGGCATCCTGGACTACGGAGGCGGCGTCGAAGCCCCCTACTCCGTGCAGTCCGCACCGGGGACGCGGAATGTGTATGTGTCCACGGCCGACGGGGCCTCCTGGAACATCGTCGCGGGCGTCCTGGGTGAGAAGGACCCGACGGGCTACCGCCTCCTCGACTCGGCGTACGAGCTCGGCGGCCCGCAGCGGTTCGTGGCGGGCAGGACGTACACCGAGAAGTTCAACATCGGTGTCATGGGTCCGCGGATGACCGCGGACGAGGGGATCGTACGCGACGGCGACGAGATCCACGGCGCGTTCCCGCTGGTCAGTGACGGGGCAGGCCATTCCGGGTTCGCCCGGTACTCAAGCGCCGGCACCACCATTCACCGCAACGGCGAGCTGTACGCGCGCAAGGACGTCGCCATCGACGAGGAGCCCTTCACGCTGCCGGCGGACTCCGCCGCGTACACGGTGTCGACCACGGTCAACCGGAACCCGGCGTTCAACCGCACCGGGACCCGGATCGACGCCTCGTGGACCTTCGACTCGGCCCACGCCGAGAGCCCGGCCCAGCTCCCGGTCTCCACGGTCCGCTTCCTGCCGCAGCTCGCGCCGGACTCCACCGTCCCGGCGGGCAGCAGGCAGACCTTCCCCGTCGCCGTACAGGGAGCGGCGGCCGGCGCCAACCTGAAGACCCTGCAGGTCCTGGTGTCGTACGACGGCACGACGTGGCTGCCCGTCCCGGTCGTTGCGGACAAGATCACGATGCGCGCCCCGGCCAAGGACAAGGCGATCTCGCTGAAGGCCGTCGCGACCGACAAGGCCGGCAACCGGTCGACGGTCACGATCCACAACGCCTTCTTCGGCAAGTGAGGCAGCCCCGGGCCGGAACCCACGGCGCGCGATCGGGTGAGACCCCGACGGGCGGCATTCGGCCCCGGGTGAGCTGAGGAGAGCGGCCCGCCGGAACCCACGTTCCGGCGGGCCGCTGCTTTCGTGTGCGGTCCCCCGGAACAGCCCGACCGGCCTCTTCGTCACCCGTGTTCGGCCGGCTCGCCCTCCTCTGCCGCGGCTCAGCGTGCCGGCGCCGGCACCGGTCGCAGGGGGCAGTCGGCCGGGGCGAGGCGTGCTTCCTGCCCCACCAGACGTACGGACACGGCTCCCTGGGCATGCGACGCGTACGCGGCCGTGCAGACGATCTGGTCGCGGGCCGGCGCGGTCAGCCGTGTCACCCGCAGGCGCAGGCGGACCTCGACGGTGGGGCCGTCCCGCACGATCCGGTCCACGGCCGATGCCGCAGGGGGCAGCGAGGGAGCGCTGCGGAGCCCGGCCCGCCGTTCGGCCTTGTCCGGTCCGGCGAGCAGGGCGGTGACGGCCGCGAACGGCGAGAGGGGTTCGTCCTCACCCACCGGGAACGAACCCCCGGGGCCGTCCCGTCCGTACGGCTCGTCCGGACCTGCCGCGGGGTCGTCCGGCCCGAGGGGGACCGCGGCGCCGTCGCGCCACTCCGCTTCGACGGCCCGTGGCACGGGCAGCAGTTCGTTGTCGGGCGAGAAGAAGAACAGCAGCATGCGCCCCTCGCGCGGGGGAAGCAGATCGGCGACAACCGGGCCGCCCGCCTCGATCACGGCCGTCTCCTGAATACCGCAGCCGGCGAGCGGGCCACCGGCGAGCACCAGCAGCGCGGCGGCGAGCCGGACCGCCCGACGCCCATGGGCCGCCTGCTTCTTCACGCGGTGGCCTCCGTCCGGTCGCGGCTGTCCGCCGGTCTCGTGCCACCGTGCGCGGGCGGGGGACCCTCCGGTGTGCCGCTCCGGGACGCGGGCCCGTCGAAGGGCAGCTCCACGGTGAACAGGGCGCCGCCGCCGGGCGCGTTGTCCGCGCGGATCGTGCCGCCGTGCAGCTGTACGTTCTCCTGGGTGATCGCGAGCCCGAGGCCGCTGCCGATCGAGCGGGAACGTGCGGCGTCCGCCTTGTAGAAACGGTCGAAGATGTGCGGCAGCGCGTCCGGCGCGATCCCGGAGCCGCTGTCGTGCACCTCGGTGACCAGCGCACCCCCGCGTGCCGACAGCCGCACGGTGACGGGTTCGGCACCGTGGCGCAGGGCGTTGCCGACCAGGTTGGCCACGATGACATCGAAGCGGCGCGGGTCGAGGCGGATCCGCAGGCCGTCGGGCAGTTCCGAGCGGACCCGGCCGAGCCACTGTCTGTCGGACAGGGTGCTGCGCACGGCCTCCGCCGCATCCACCTCGTCGGCGTTGAGCTCCGCCGCGCGGGCGTCGAAGCGGGAGATCTCCATCAGATCCTCCACCAGTACGGCCAGTTTCCCGGTCTCGGCGCTGATCAGGCGCACCGCCCGAGCGGTGTCCGGGGCGAGTGTCCCGGCGTCCTCGTCCACCACGTCCGTGACGGCGAGCATCGCGGCGAGCGGGGTGCGCAACTCGTGCGAGACGTCCGAGGCGAAGCGCCGGGCCCGCGTCCCGGCGTCCCGCAACTCCTGTACGGAGCGTTCGAGTCGGGCCGCCGACTCGTTGAACGTCCTGGCCAGGTCGGCCATTTCGTCCCGGCCGTGCACGGGGATACGTGTGTCGAGGCGGCCGCCGCCCATGGAGTCCGCGGCGCGCCGCAGTTCACGGACGGGGCGCAGCACGCTGCGTGCCGCGAGCAGTGCGGGCACCAGGGCCACCACCAGTCCCGGCAGAGCGCCGTGGCGGGCAGCGGTCACCAGGGCGTCGATGTCCACCTCCTCGTTCGTCATGGGCATCACGGCGTAGAGAACCAGGCCACTGGGTACCGCGCCGCCGCCTGCGACCACCCGGGTCATCACCGGCATCCCGATCGTCAGATACGCCTTCCCGTCCTTGACGACCCGCTCGAAGCTGCCGTGCGGCGAAGTGAGCGCCGTGCGGCGCAGTTCCTCGGTCAGAACGCCGGAGACGGGCCGGTCGCCCGAGGAGGCGCGTAACGATCCGTACTCGGCGAAGACGATCCACGGGTGCGGTTTGGCGCGCGCCGCGATGTCGTAGAGGTACCACCTCAGCGAATCCGGATCCAGCGGCAGTCGGGGGACGAACCGCTCGACCTCCTCGCGGAAGGAGGCGACCGCCGTGTCCTGCGCGCGCACGAGGACCGCGCTGCGCGCCTCCCGATAGGTCAGCGCGGCGGTCGTCACGGCGCTGACGGCGGCCACCAGCAGGAACGCGATCACCAGCCGGGTGCGCAGCCCGAACGCGGCCCTCGCTCCGGGCATCCTCACAGGGGACCGAAGCGGTAGCCGAAGCCCCGCAGGGTCTGAATGTACCGAGGGCTGCCGGACGGGTCTTCTATCTTGGCGCGCAGCCGGCGCACACAGGCGTCCACCAGCCGGACGTCATGGTGGTAGCTGTGCCCCCAGACCTCTTCCAGGAGGCGCTGCCGGCTGAAGACCTGCGCCGGCGCCGCCGACAGGTACAGCAGCAGCTTCAGTTCGGAGGGGGCGAGGGCCACCCGGTCGCCCGACTTGAGGACGGTGTGACCGGCGCGGTCGATGTCGAGTCCGCCGTGGCGCTCCACGGCGGGCCTGGCGCCGACCGGGCCTTCGATGCGGCGCAGCACGGCACGTATGCGGGCCTCGATGACCTCGGTACGGGCGGGCTTGACGATGTAGTCGTCCGCACCCGCCTCCAGGCCGACGACGATGTCGACGTCGTCGCCGCGCGCGGTCAGCATGATGATCGGTAACTGGCTGGTCTCGCGCACCCGGCAGCACACCTGGACACCGCTCATGGCGGGGAGCATCAGGTCGAGCAGCAGGAGATCGGGACGAAAGGCGGACAGTGCCTCCAGACCGGCCTCGCCGGTCGCGGCGGCGAGGACCTCGTGCCCGCGCCGGCGCAGCCCGATCTCGACGCCCTCTCGCACGGCGGGGTCGTCTTCGACGAGGAGGACGCGTGGCATGGCGGTATCTCCGGGGTGAAGGGAAATGAGGGGTGGCGGTGGGGATGGGGCGTCGTGGCGGTGGGGATGGGGCGTCGTAAAGGACACGGCGGACGGGGGTCAGGGGACGGAGCAGTGGACCGGACGACCGCGTCCATGCGGGAGAGCGGCCGGACGGACGGACCAGTGGACCGGATGACTCCGTCCGTGCGGGAGAGCGGCCGGCGTCCGGTGCCGCCGGGTCAGCCCGATACCGGCGGCTTCCGCGCGTCGAACGCGAAGACGGTGTTCTCGGCCGCGGCCACGATCACCGCACGCCCCGCGAGGGTGACGCGCGGGCTCGCGCCCTGCTCACCCGTCAGACCGTCGGCCTGGGGATCAGTCGTCCACAGGGTCCTGCCGTCGTCCGGCGACAGGGCGACCACCCGGCCGGTGGCCGAGCTGAAGTACAGCGCACCGGCTCCCGCCGCGGGTCCCGACGCACCCTCCACGGCCGTCTGCCGCGACCACTTCTTCCGGCCGGTCGCGGGGTCGAGCGCGGTGACGAGACCGGTCTGCCCGCTCAGGTAGACGGTGCCGTCCGCCATGCCGGGCGTTCCCTCAAGCGTCCTGGACAGCCGGGAGTACGTGACCTTCCGGGAGGCCGGGTCGACCCGCGCCACGCCCTCGTAGCCGGCCGGCGCCGTTCCCTCCATGTGCCTCTGAAGGAGTACGAGCCGGCCGTCGGCGACGCCCATCGGCACGGCGGGGCCGTCGACCGCGATGGGCCTGCCCAGTTTCCCCGAGGCGCGGTCGACCGTGTGCAGGGTGGGGTGCTGCACCTCCGAGGCATCCAGCTCCTCGTCCGTCGCGCACATCGCGAGGAGCTGAGCGGCCATGGGGACGGGAGCGCACCGCCGGCCCACGGGGAACGGCGTCGTCCAGGCGACATCACCGCTGTGCGCGTCCCGGGCCTCGAAACTGGAGTTGAAGCCATCGACCGTCACCACGGCCGAGCCGACCACGAGAGCGTCCTGGGACCGGCCCGCGACGGCCTGCGACTGGGCGCCGGACGGCACGGACCACAGCTCCCGGCCGCTGTCCGCGTCGAGGGCCACCACCTCACTGGGAGGGTCCTGCGGGGCGTCCTGGGCGGCGATGCGGTAGCCGAGCACCGTGTCGTCGGTGGCCCCCACCAGGTGCATGCCCTGGACGGGGACACCCGGACTCTTCACCGTCCACACCGGCGAGCCGTCCAGGGCGCTGATACGAGTCGCGACCACACTGCCGCCGCCGCAGAACACCGCGTCGCCGTGGGCGAGACAGCGCAGTTCGTCGGGGATGTCCTCGCGACCGCCGTGCACGGTCCGGCGCCACGGCTCGAAACCGCCCGGAAGCGCGGTACCCGGCGCCGCGACGCTGTCGCCCTTGTCGCCGCCGTTTCCCCCGAGGTCGCCCACCTTGAGCGCGGCGACTCCCCCGCCGATCGCCACGACCGCGACCGCGACCGCAGCCGCGAGCACGGGCCTCCATCGGCGGCGCGGACGGCGCCCGACGGGGCTGCCGGTACTCCCGTTCCCGGTTCCGGGACCGGCTCCGGTTTCGGGACCGGCTCCGGTTTCGGAACCGGCCGGGGCGGTGGCCGGGGCGGGGGCCGGCGCCGGGGTGTCCTCCGTCGCGACGTGATGCTGGGTGTTCATGTCGCGGGTGCGGCCCATGACGACCCTGTTCGGGTCGGTCCCGCCGAGGTCGGCCGGCAGGTCCCGCAGCAGCACGAGGAGTTCGTCCGCGAAGGGCCGCCCGTCGGGCTCCTTGTCCAGGCACGACTCGACGACCGCGCGCAGAGCCACCGGCACCGCGCCCAGCGACGGCTCCTCGTGCACCACCTGATACGCCGTCATATAAGGGCTGTCCGCGTCGAAGGGCCCGTGGCCCGTCGCCGCGTACACCAGCAGCGTCCCCAGCGAGAAGACATCGGACCGCGGCCCCACACCACGCGGCGCCTGCAACTGTTCCGGCGACATGAAGGGGGGCGTACCGATGACCCGCCCGGTCATCGTCAGTGTCTGCTGGTCCACGGCGCGCGAGATGCCGAAGTCGATGACGCGCGGGCCCTCGGGCGAGAGCACGACGTTCGAGGGCTTCAGGTCGCGGTGGACCACCCCCACCCGGTGGATGTCGCGCAGCGCCTCCGCCAGTCCGATGGCGAGCCTCCGCAGCTCCGCCCCGTCCAGCGGGCCCTCCGCGGCGATGTGCTGGGCGAGCGTGTGCCCCTCGATGTAGGTCGTCGCCATCCACGGCTGCTCGGCCTCAGGAGCGGCGTCGACCACGGCGGCGGTGAACGCGCCGCTCACCCGCCTCGCCGCCGCCACTTCCTGCCGGAAACGGATGCGGAACTCGTCGTCCCCCGCGAACTGCTGGTGGATCAGTTTGATCGCGACAGGTCGCCCCGAACTCGTACGGGCCAGAAAGACCGTGCCCATGCCACCCGAGCCGAGCCGAGCCTCCAGTGGATAGCCACCGATCTCGACCGGATCACCTCCGCGCAGCGACACTCTTCCCGACCTCCCGTTCCCCGTGGGTCTCCGCCACCACGGGCCCGCGTACCTGTCCTGCACACAAACTAGCCGCAGAGCGGTACGACGGAGCAATGCGGGTGACGAACTGGGAGCCCGGGACCGCTCCCGTGCCGCAGACGACGAAGCCCCACCGGGTATTCGCCGATACAGAAATTCGTCGCGGCACACGGCGGCAGACCCGAGAACTCCAGGAGGGCGGGAGGCCTCCTGGCACGGCGACCGCGCGATCCTCCCCGCGGCGGACGGCCGGCCGGGCCCGCGCACGGGCACCCACGCCCTCTACATGTCGGGCGGCGTGACAGGGTGCTGACGAGAGCGCGAGCGCGGGTCGGCAGCAACGGCGCCGCCGCGCAGCGCAGACCGTCCGGTCCGCCAGGTGTTCAGGAGATGAGACGCCAGTCGGCTCTCCAGGTGCACCGTGGCGTCGGCTCCGAAGGCCACCTCGGAGTCCAGGTGCGGCTCTTCGGCGAGCAGACCGCCGATCACCTCTCGGCGTACGACCTGTTCGTGTACGGCGTCCGCCTCGACGTGCTCCGTGTAGAAGCGCTCGGCCGCGGGCCCGGCACCGGTACGCCGCATCGCCTCGGCGAGCCGACGGGAAGCGGGCGACGAGGTGACCTCTGCGCAGGCGAAATGGCCGACCAGCGCTCCGCGCAGGGCCCGGTGCAGGCCGAACAGCGTCATGACGTTCACGACGGCGAGGGCGGGGGCGGGGGCCACCTCCACGTAGTGGCCGTAGCGGGTGTTCAGGCCCAGATCACCCATCAGCCCGGCGAAGAGCCGGGCATGGATGTTCTCGGCCCGCCCGGCGCCGAACTCGTCGTACTCGATGGCGGCCATGCCGGCCTTGGCCCGCCCGCGCAGCCGGGGAATCACCCAGGCGTGCGGGTCCGCCTCCTTGAGGTGGTAGAGCGAGCGCAGCGCCGCGTACTCGCGGATCTGCCACAGCTCTCCGGCGTGCTCCAGATGGTGGGCGATGCCGCCGCGTGGGTCGGTGGGCTCGGCGAGCAGTTCACCGAAGGCCACGTCCGTCGAGCGTCCGGAAGGGACATCTGTCCGCAGAACGCAGAGAAACCGCTGCTCAAGTGCCCGGCGCAACGGCATGAGCACGGGGTCCCACTCACGGTCCTCGGCGACGCCTGCGAAGCCTTGGTAGTGCAGTTCGTAGAGCACGTAGAGGGCCAGGTGCAGGTCCTCCCCGTACGGGTCGGCGGCTGCGGCCTCGTCCACTCCGGGAGGAGCCTGTCGCGGCGAGGCGAGGGCCGCGAACAGACCCGCCGTCAACGGTCCCCGGGAGGTGGGAACGGCCGGGCCCGCAGAGCTGTGGTCAGTGGGGGGCGCCGTCATGGGAACCCTTCGGGTCGCTTCCGGACGTCCGGTCGCCGTCCTCACGGAGGCCGGTGCCGGAGGGCTTCGTACGCCTGCGGTGGCTGGTGTCGCACCAGGGGTACGCGCGGCTGCGCCGGCAGACGCACACGGCGACGACGAACCGGTCGGAAGCGGCGATCGTGCCGTCGTCCCGGACGATCTCCACCGGCCCGTCGATCAGAATCGGCCCGTCGCGGACAACGGTCACACGCCTGGCACGGTCAGCTTCGTTCGGCACGGACGACCACCGGTTCCTCTGCGTCTTCGTCGGCGCCGATCAGACCCTGGGCCCTCGGCCACGGCAGCCGGCAGGTGATCACAGGTCCGCTGGCCCGGTCCGTCACTGAGCGGCGCGACACGGTGGCAGCGGCCCTTCGGAACGTTTCCTCGGCGTCGCCGACTCCGCAGTGCACCAGGAGTGCCTGCCGTACGCCCTGCCCCGCGTCCCGGGCGTACCGCACGGCGGCCTCACCGGGCCGCCCGCCGGTCATCGCCCCGAGGTGGTGGTGAACGGCCCACCGTACGTATCCACGCCCCACGACCGGTGCCGTCATCGGAAACCTCCACGGTGGGGCAGACAGGTTCATGTCCCTGCTCGTCTCGCCGGGCGGGTGCCCCGCCCATTCAGGTTCGGCCTGTTGGTGGTCCGCCGCCACTTCACGGCGCTCCCGGCCCCCTGACCTGTGTCCGCCCGCACAGGCCGGCGTACGGGTGACAGGTCTGCCGCCCGGTGGCCGGTCAGTCGGCGCCCACATCGTGGACGGACATGCGGAGGGCGCCGACGGTGCTGTCGGCCGCGTGCGGAATGCCGGCGCAGGTGCCGTACGGTGCCGGACCGGTGACGAGTGCCCCTCGTGCGTCGGGATGTTCCTCGAAGGCCGCCCGGAAGGCCTCGGGAGCCGTGGGGGGCGAGATGGCGATCGGGGCCCCACTGAGGGTTGGCCCATACCGGGCGAATGCCGGCAGGGATCAGGCCCGCGATGACTGATTCATGCACATCACGCCTGACAAGCAGCGCTTCATACGGGCCGGCGACGGACAGCATCGCCGCCTTCACCGAGAGCGAACTACCCCGGGTTAAGAAGGAACGTGTGCTCGGCGCCCACCACGTCGGCCATCAGCTCCTCCGCTCTTTTCACGATCCCGTGGGATGTGGTCCGGTCATCCAGACCCGACACGGCGAGCATGTCCGCGCCGAACAGGGCATCACCCAGGACCGCCCGTACCCTCGGGTCGGCCCCCGCCGAACTCCCTGGCCGAACTCCCTGGTGTCCGGGAGCATCGCGGGGATCAGAGGTATCCAGAACCGGCCCCGGCGCCACGGCGTTGCCCCGGACGCCGTCGGTGGCAACCATCTGGGCCGGCCCCTGGGTGAACGGAAGGTGCGCCGCGCTCCGTGGCATGCATTCTGTCCGCGCCCGGCGGAGTGCTCCCTGTTGACGTGGTCCATTCGGCCTCTTCGGCAGCTGGACTCCGACGACGGCACCTGGCGTCACCCGAGCGCACGGCCCGATGGGCATATCCGGGGCAGCGATGCCATGTTTCGCACGTGGACCAGTGGCAACCCGTCGTGGGCGGCGCCGTGTCGCCATCGCCCGAACAGACCAGGTGCCCGGGGGAAGAGCTCCTACGAGCAAGAAGGAGAACGCCGTGCCGGCAGGATCCAGCCGCAAACGCGAGCGCCAGTACGAACACGTGAAGGAGAGCGCCGAGAAGCGCGGGGAGTCGGAGAAGCGCGCGAAAGAGATCGCCGCCCGCACCGTCAACAAGGAACGGGCCCGCTCGGGCGAGTCGAGGACGGCGAGCAGGACGTCCACCCAGGACCCCAAGTCGGCCTCCCAGCGAGGCGGAGAGCGCTCGCACAAGGGCGCGCAGGGCCGCACCAGGGACCAGCTGTACGAAGAGGCCAGGAGGAAGAACATCGAGGGCCGCTCAACGATGAACAAGGAGCAGCTCCGTCAGGCCGTCAGCCGCTGAACAACCGGTCCACGGCGGTCCGCACGGCGAGACGGCCCTGCTGCCGGTGTTCAGGCAGTCGGAGACAGCCACGTTCCGCAGCTCGGTGGTGACGCAGTTCATCACCGGGTACGCGTACTCCGCTCCGTCACCGATCTCGAACGGGCCGGTGGAGTCCACCCGGGTGGGGACCGGCAGGTCACCCCGAGGCGCCTCAACCTCCTGCGTGTCCCCGTACTCCTACGCCGACAACGAGCCCACCCTGCTGACCGACCCCAGCCGCCTGCCCCCCGAAGACCCCAACAGCCCAGGAGCGGTCCTGGGAGACTTCGGCCCGGGCTTCCTCCAAGGGCTGAAGGCCCTTTCCAGTTCCTCGGAGACTCCTACGGCGCCGTAACCGGCCAGAACGGTGGCTTCGGGGCCTTCGTAGACAAGTACCTCCCCGTCCACCCCGCTCATCGCCGGCCACGGGGCATACATCCGAGGCACACGAGGCACACGAGGTACACGAGGTACACGAGGTACACGAGGTACAGGGGACACTCAGATGCCTAGGAGGGTGTCCGGGTAATCACGCCGGGCCCGTCATCGGGCGATCGCTCCACTCGTTCGAAACGCGATGTCGCATTTCCGCCAGTATCATCGTTTCGCTCACGAGAGAGTCAACGACGGTTCGTGTTCCTGATCGCGGACCCTGTCTGTCCGACACTCCGCGAAAGGCACAGCGCATGCACGTCGTCCCCGGGCTCAAGGTCCTGTACTTCGGAACTCCGGTGGTGCTGATCAGCTCACTCAACGAGGACGGCACGGCGAACCTCGCGCCGATGTCCTCGGCATGGTGGCTGGGTCAGTCCTGCATGCTCGGTCTCGGCAACAACGCCCAGACCACCGCGAACCTGCTTCGGGAAGGCGAGTGCGTCCTCAACCTGCCCTCGTCGGCGATGGTCGATACGGTCGACCGGATCGCGCTCACGACCGGAAAGCCGGCCATGCCGGACTACAAGACGAAGCAGGGCTACCGGTACGAGCCGGACAAGTTCTCCATCGCACGGTTGACCGAACAGGCATCCGACCTGGTCCGGGCCCCCAGGGTTGCGGAGTGCCCGGTCCAGCTGGAGTGCAGGGTCGTCTCGGCCCAACCTTTCGGCGGTCCCGAGCCGCACGCCACCGCCTTCGAGGTCGAGGTTCTTCGCGCCCATATCGAGGAGCACCTGGTCGTCCCGGGGACGCACTATGTGGACCCGCTCGGCTGGGATCCGCTGATCATGAAGTTCTGCGAGTTCTTCGGCGGGGGACACAACCTTCACCCGTCGAGACTCGCCGAGGGCTGGAGCATGCCGCACCAGCTCCGGTCGACGACCGCCTGAGCAGGCATCGGCAACCATCGCCCGCATCCCGTGACCATTCGTACGAGATGTTCACGGTATGCCTGATGGAGAGGGCCTGTTCGAGGTCGAGCCGGTCGAGAAGCGTCGGCCGCAGATGCGTGCGGCGGCGGACAAGCGGTTCCGGGGGTTCGACCCGCATCAGGTTCTGCTGCTGCCGCCGCCGCTGGACGACTGGCTGCCCGAGGGACACCTCGCCCGGTTCGTCGCGGACCTGGTCAACGAGGTACTCGACCTTGGACCGGTCCTGGCCGACTGCACCGAGAAGCGGGGCTACCCGCCCTACGACCCCAGGCTGATGGTACGTCTGCTGATCTACGACTGCACCACGGCGTCCCCTCCTCCCGGGCGATCCAACGCAAGTACGCCGACGACGCCACGTTTCGGTTCCTGGCCGCCGGCCAAGCCCCGGACTTCCGCTCGATCGCCCGGTTCCGCCGCCGCCACCTGAACGCCCTCACAGGCCTGTTCACTCAGTCGCTGCATCTCGGAACCAAGCCCGGCAGGGTCACAGTGGGCCACGTCGCCCTGGACGGCACCAAGTTCGGAGCGAATGCCTCCAAGCACAGGCGATGAGCTTCGGCCGCCTCGTCGACAGGGAACAGCGCATCCAGGCACAGATCGCCGCGCTGGAGGCGAAGGCCGCCGCCCCGCTCGCCGACGCCGAGGTCACCGACGAGACCAAGGACGCCACCCTTGGAGTCGCCGGCAAGGAAACCGACCTGCCCGCCGAACTCGACCGCCGCGAGAAACGCCTCGCCAGGCTGCAGGCCGCCTGCGCCCAGATCGCGCCGAGGCCACCGACGTGACGACCGACGCCTCCGACGCGCTCAACTACACCACGATGCTCGACCAGTCCGCCGCCAGCACAGGAACCCATCCCAAGCAGGCCCTCGTCGATGCCGGCTACCGCTCGGAGAGCAACCTTGAAGCCGGACAGGACCGCCAGCCCACCTGCCGAACCGACACGTTCATGGCCACCGGCCGGACACCAGGGATTGCCGCCCTGACGGGCTGACCAGCTGGGCCTCCCCGGCCACGTCACGAGCACTGTCGACGGGCGTACAGCGAGCAGACCCCTACCGGAGTTTCACAGGCCCCGACAGGGCCGCCGCGACTGATCCGCCGGCCACAGAATGCCGAGCCGCTTGCTCGTTACTGACCCACGTTCCTAGCGGCACCTGGGGCTACCTCTACGTCGAGGATGGGAAAATGCTCGGACAGCCCGTCGGACCTGCTGTCGAGCAGGGCAAAAAAGTGCCACGCAGATATTCTGCCCCGGCGAGGACATACCGAACTGCACCGTATTCCCGGGGTCGATCACGGTGAGCAAGCCCACGCTGAGGAGTGATCATGCCCCACTACCCCGACATGACCACCTACGTGTACGACACATCGGACCAGGCGATGCTCAACGTCGGCTGGTTGGCGCCCGATTGCGCTTACCGCACCGGCGCTGTGGACGATCGTGTGACAGATGCGCTGAAGACCCTCAGCAGTGCCTACGACAACCAGACGCGCGGTGTCCACGACTGCGAGTTCTGCTCCACCGAGCGGCCCGTCATTCTTGGTGGTCCGGCTTTCGACACCCAGGTATGGCTCGGGTCTGCCGAGATCCGGGCGCAGGACGCCGACGGCACTGTCTACGCGGCCCCCAACCTCGTCATCCACTACATCACGGAGCACCACTACCGCCCTCCCGTGGAGTTCTGCCGGGCGGTAGTCAGGACGGCTGGGATGGATACCACCAACGAGCCGGCCTTGGCCGACTAGTTCCAGGAGTGCGGAGGAGGTGGCAATCCTCGGGTCGCGAGAGGAAATCAGGTCGAGCGACCCAACCAAACCAAAAATCCGCAGGTCAGATTCCCTTGCCCGCAGGTTCCAGAATCGCCACACACTCCACGTGCGATGTCATCGGAATCAGGTGGACGAAGCGGAAGCGGGGTTGCTACCCGAAGATGGAGCTAAGCCCGGTAAACCGCGCCGACGAACAACCCTGCGCATCCCTCAGTTGGTGCGACCAGACTTCCCCACTGCAGTCCCACCGACGCTCTCCCACTAACCGAGGAAGCTCAGACGAACCTGACGATGCGAATTGTCCATATTCGTATCGACCAGGCACACCGACTGCCACGTCCCCAGTGCCAGCTGTCCCGCGATGACCGGCAGGGTGGCGTGCGGCGGGACGAGAGCCGGCAGCACATGGTCGCGGCCGTGGCCGGGGCTGCCGTGGCGGTGCTGCCAGCGTTCGTCGGCGGGCAGCAGGGTGTGCAGGGCCGCGAGGAGGTCGTCGTCGCTGCCCGCGCCGACTTCCAGGACGGCGATTCCCGCGGTGGCGTGCGGCACGAAGACATTGAGCAGACCGTCCCGGCCCGCCGCGGTGCGGGTGAGGAACTCCTCGCAGTCATGGGTCAGGTCGGTGACGCTCTCCGTGGAGCCGGTGGTGATGTGCAGAACACTGGTGGTGAAGCTGTCGGCCATGGCTTCATCTTGCCGCCCGCGCGGCACGATGGCACGTCCACGTGCCGAGACGCCATCGACCGGTTCCGCAGCGCATCGCTACGTTCAGCGACATGTTCCGATCGGCTCTGCTCACTTCGCGCGGTCACATCGACCTGCTGCGGGTGGCCTCCGCCGCGTGTCGCCGCGGCTGCTGACGTTCTCCCAGCGCATGTTCCGCCCGCTCTGACCGGGTGCTGACGTTCGCCCGCGCCGAGCGGGTGCGCGCGCCTTCGTCGTACATACCCCCGCCGCGTCCCGTTCCGCCGGCACCGTGACGTGATTCCTGTGCCACTGTCCTGGCCGGCGTGCGGGTGCGGATGAACCGGGTGGCGCCGTTCCGCTGTTCCCCGCCCCTGCCCGTGGACTGCTCGTGGAGCCCTCATGACCATCCGCCCCACCGCCCGGCATATCCATCGCTCCGGCCAGGACCTCCGGCCCGCGGCCGGGTCCGCCGGATCTCGAACCCGTACTCCCCTCGTCCGCCCGCGGGACGCTTCTGCGGTCCGTTCCGCGCTGGCTGCGCCGTACGGCCGGTCCACTGCTGCTGCTCGCCCTGTGGCAGGTGTTCAGCGCCACGGGTGTTCTGCACCCCGACGTGCTCGCCTCGCCCGGCACCATCGCGCGGGCCGGGGCCGGTCTGGTCGCGGACGGGACTCTGCCCTCCGCCATGGCGGTGTCGCTCCAGCGGGTGGCCGCCGGTCTGCTGCTCGGCGCGGTGGCCGGGACGGCGCTCGCGCTGGTCTCGGGGCTGTCCCGGCTGGGCGAGGACCTCGTGGACGCGACCGTACAGATGCTCCGCACCGACCCGTGGGTGGGACTGATACCGCTCTTCATCATCTGGCTCGGCATCGGTGAGGCTCCGAAGGTGGCGCTCATCGCCCTCGGGGTCGCCTTCCATCCGTACCTCAACGTCCATGCCGGAATACGGAGCGTGGACGCCCAGCTCATCGAGGCAGGACAGTCGTTGGGGCTCGGCCGGTGGGCCATGGTGCGCCATGTGGTGCTGCCGGGAGCACTGCCCGGAGCCATGACCGGACTGCGGTACTCCCTCGCCACCGCCTGGCTGGCGCTCGTCTTCGGCGAGTCCGTCAACGCGGACGCGGGGATCGGCTTCCTGATGAACCAGGCCCGGGAGTTCTTCCGCACCGACGTGATCGTCGTCTGCCTGGTCGTCTATGCCTTCCTCGGCCTCGCCGCCGATGCCATCGTCCGGATTCTCGAAAGGCTGCTGCTGCAATGGCGACCGACCTTCACGGGCCAGTGACCGCCCGTGTCCCCGTCCCGTCCGAAGGTCCGGAGGCCGCCGTTCGGGTCGCGGGGCTGACCCGCGCGTTCGACGGGCGTCCGGTCATCGACGGTCTCGATCTCACCCTGCGGGCCGGGGAGTTCACCGCCCTGCTGGGACGCAGAGGCTGCGGGAAGTCCACGCCCCTTCGGGTGCTGGCCGGTCTCGACCGGGAGATCGACGGCACCGTTCTCGTACCCCGCCGGCGGGCCGTCGCCTTCCAGGCACCCCGGCTGATGCCCTGGAAACGGGTCTGGCGCAACGTACTGCTCGGACTGCCCGGAAAGCCCGGACGAGCGGTTGCGGAACGGGCGTTGGAGGAGGTCGGACTCAAGGGCCTGGCCGGGGCCTGGCCCAGGACGCTCTCCGGCGGGGAAGCCCAGCGCGCGTCCCTGGCCCGAGCCCTGGCGCGTGAGCCCGATCTGCTGCTGCTCGACGAACCGTTCGGCGCGCTCGACGCGCTGACGCGGATCCGGGCGCAGCGCCTGGTGGCCGAGCTCTGGCGGCGGCGCGGCTGCGCGGTGCTGCTGGTCACCCACGACGTGGACGAGGCGCTGCATCTGCACTGGTTCCTGCCCACCGGCGGCGACGGCCGGACCCTCGTCGACCGGCACGCCTACACGGACGGCGGCATCGGGCGCGACCGGATCACACCGGTGTCCGGGGTGCGCGCTCCCGACATCGAGTATCTGGCGCAGATGGCGAAGGCCGCAGAGCAGCTGGGTTTCGAGGCCGTGCTGACACCCACCGGCACCTGGTGCGAGGACGCCTGGCTGACGACGGTCGCCCTGGCCCAGCACACCGAGCGGCTGAAGTTCCTGGTGGCGTTCCGGCCCGGTGTGATCTCGCCGGTGCTGGCCGCCCAGATGGCCGCGACCTACCAGCGGATCACGCGCGGGCGGCTGCTGCTCAATGTGGTGACCGGCGGCGATTCCACGGAGCAGCGGCGCTTCGGCGACCATCTCGGCCATGACCGCCGCTACGCCCGGACCGCGGAGTTCCTGTCGGTGGTGCGGGGCGCGTGGAGCGGCCGCCCGTACGACTTCGACGGGGAGCATTATCAGGTGGAGGGCGGGCTGACGGCATTGCCGCCGGACCCGTTGCCCGACATCTTCTTCGGTGGCTCGTCGGCGGCGGCCGGACCGGTGGCGGCCGCGCACGCCGATGTCTATCTCACCTGGGGCGAGCCGCCGACCGCCGTGAAGGAGAAGACCGACTGGATTCGCGGGCTGGCGGAGGAGCAGGGGCGCACCGTGCGCTTCGGGATCCGGCTGCACACCATCTCGCGGGACTCCTCGCGCGAGGCCTGGGCGACGGCCGACCGGCTGCTCGGGGATCTCGACCCCGGGACGGTCGCGGCCGCGCAGCAGGCACTGGGCCGGAGCGAGTCGGTCGGGCAGCAGCGGATGCTGGCGCTGCACGGCGGCTCGCGCGACAACCTGGAGATCTCGCCGAATCTCTGGGCGGGCGTCGGTCTGGTGCGGGGTGGTGCGGGTACGGCCCTGGTCGGCAGCCACGCGGAGGTCGCCGACCGGATCGAGGAGTACCACTCGCTGGGCGTGGAGCACTTCGTGCTCTCCGGCTATCCGCATCTGGAGGAGGCGTACTGGTTCGGTGAGGGCGTGACTCCCGAGCTGGCGGCCCGCGGGCTGCTGTCGACCGTCCCGGCGTCCCCGCTGCTGGGGGTGCCCGGGGCACATGGCCGTCCGGCATCCGCGCCGGGCGGGGCGCCGTTGCTGGTGGCCGGGGGGCGTTGAGCCGCGGGATGCCCGGCCGGGTTCCTGGATCCTCCGGGCGGGAAGATCCAGGAACCCCGCACAGTTAGTAGAAGCGTGAACGAATTTGGGGTGCGCGAGCTGGACGTGGCCGTGATCGGCGCCGGACAGGCGGGACTGTCCGCCGCCTACCATCTGCGCCGCTCCGGCCTGGAGCCGGACCGGGACTTCGTGGTGCTCGACCACTCGCCCCGTCCGGGCGGAGCCTGGCAGTTCCGCTGGCCCTCACTGACGTACGGCAAGGTCCACGGGATGCACGCACTGCCCGGGATGGAGCTGACGGGCGCCGACGGGAGCCGGCCCTCGTCCGAGGTGATCGGGGAGTACTTCGAGGCGTACGAACACCGTTTCGGGCTGCGGGTGCACCGCCCGGTCGAGGTGAGCGCCGTGCGCGAGGGGGGCGGCGGACGGCTGCTCGTCGAGACCTCCGAGGGCACCTACGCCACCCGTGCGCTGATCAACGCGACGGGTACCTGGGACCGGCCCTTCTGGCCGCGATACCCAGGACAGGAGACCTTCCGGGGACGGCAGCTGCACACGGCGAACTACCCGGGGCCCGGGGAATTCGCCGGTCAGCGGGTGATCGTCGTCGGCGGCGGCGCCTCCGGCACTCAGCATCTGATGGAGATCGCCGAGGTCGCCGCCGCGACGTACTGGGTGACGCGGCGGGCCCCGGTCTTCCGGGAGGGGCCCTTCGGCGAGGAGCAGGGACGGGCCGCCGTGACGATGGTGGAGGAGAGGGTACGGCGCGGGCTGCCGCCGCAGAGCGTGGTGAGCGTCACCGGCCTGCCGCTCACCGATGCCGTCCGGCACGCCCGTGAGCAGGGGGTTCTCGACCGGCTCCCGATGTTCGACCGGATCACGCCGACCGGGGTGGTCTGGGAGGACGGGCGGATGGTCGAGGCCGATGTGATTCTCTGGGCGACGGGATTCCGGCCCACCGTCGACCATCTGGCGCCGCTGAAGCTCCGCGAGCCGGGAGGCGGCATCCGGGCCGAGGACACCCGGGCCGTACGGGACGGGCGCGTGCATCTCGTGGGGTACGGCCCCTCCGCCAGCACCATCGGCGCCAACCGGGCGGGACGGGCGGCGGTCCGGTCGGTCCGGCGCCTGCTGGACGGGGCCGGACGCGAGGAGGCCCCGGCGGCCGTTCCCGCCTGACCGGACCCGCCCGGACGCGCGGCACGTTCCCGCGGTGGCGGCGCGGCCCGGCCCGTGGTGGCTGCTCAGCCCGCGGTGGTGGCGCGGCGGTTTCGGTTGAACTCCTCGACGTTCCTCATCTGTTCCGCGTAGCTGTCGGTGAAGCGGGTGTCGCCCGGCTTCACCGTGACGAAGTACAGCCAGGGTCCGGGCGTCGGACTGATCGTCGCCCTCATGGCCTGCTCCCCCGGATTGCCGATGGGCGTCGGCGGCAGCCCCTTGCGTTCGTAGCTGTTGTACGGGCTGTCGATCCGGGTGTCCCCGGCCGTGGTGTCCACGGTGGAGCGCTTCAGCGCGTAGTTGAGCGTGGAATCCATCTGGAGGGGCATGTCGCGGGCCAGCCGGTTGTAGACGACGCGGGCCACCTTGCCCATGTCGGTCCCGGTGTCGGCCTCGGCCTGCACCACGCTGGCGATCGTGACCGCCTGGTAGACGGAGACGCTGTTGCGCTGCGCCCCCGCGGTGATGTGGTCCGCGCCGAAACGCTTGAGGGCGGTGTCCACCATGTAGCGCAGCAGGCTCTCGGAGGTGGCGCCGGAATCGATGGGGTAGGTGGCGGGGAAGAGATACCCCTCCGGATTGCCCCCGGCCTCGGCCGGGAGTGCGAGGCCCGCGGTCGGAACCGCCTTCGTGGTGGTGCCTGCCGCGACACCGAGAGCACTGTCGGTCGCCTCGTACACCTGGGAGGCCCGCCGGCCCTCGGGAATCAGGAGTGTGCGCGGCTGCTCCTTCTTCTCTTCCGCTCCGCTGATCAGCAGCAGGGGAATCAGTACGGCCGCCGCCACGACGAGCGCCGCGCCGATCAGAAGGACCAGCCGCCCGCGTCGCGTCGGACGCATTCCACGGCGGGGCCGAACGTCCGGGGACTCGTTCACCATGCGGGCACGGTAACCCGCACCGCCGCCCTCGTCCCGGACCTCGGCATCGACGACACGAACAGCGCCCGAACAGACAGAACGCACGAACAAGGGAGCGGATGTTCGCTGGAACGTGTGATCGTATCGATTTTCGTTGCTCAACTCCGGTGCGGGGCCTGATGATTACAGAGCGCAGGCAACGGGCTGCAGACCGCGACTGCGCAGTCCCACATATGCATCACGCAACAAGGAGAAGCACCAGATGAACTTCCTCACCAACCTGCTCGCCGGCATCGTCCACTTCGTGGGTTGGCTCGTCTGACCATTGCCTCACCGGCGCCGCCGCTCCCCGTCCCACGGGAGCGGCGGCGCTGCCGTTTCCGCAGCTCATGACACTGCCGGGACGGGCTGGGCATCGCGGCGGACCAGGGCCGCGTACCGGCCGCCCCGGCCGAGCAGCTCCTCGTGCGTACCGCGCTCGGCCGTTCGCCCGCCGTCCAGGACGACGATCTGGTCCGCGTCACGGACCGTGGAGAGCCGGTGGGCGATGGTGATCGTCGTGCGCCCCGCCGAGAGGGAGTCGATCGCCTGCTGCACCGCGTGTTCCGTACGGGTGTCCAGGGCGCTGGTCGCCTCGTCGAGGATCAGCACCGGGGGGTCCCGGAGAATCGTGCGGGCGATCGCCAGCCGCTGTTTCTCACCGCCCGAGAAGCGGTAGCCGCGCTCGCCGACCAGCGTGTCGTACCCGTCGGGCAGGGACGTGATGTGGTCGTGGATCTGCGCGGCACGCGCCGCGGCCTCGATCTCCTCGTCGGTGGCGTCCGGCTTGGCGAAGCGCAGATTCTCGGCGACCGAGGCGTGGAAGAGATACGTCTCCTGGGAGACCACCCCGACCGCGCGGGCGAGGGTGTCGAAGTCCAGGTCCCGCACGTCGACGCCGTCGAGCGTCACCCTGCCACCGGTGACGTCGTACAGGCGGGGCACCAGATAGCTGAGGGTGGACTTTCCGGAGCCGGTGGGCCCGACGACGGCCAGGCTGCCGCCCGCCGGAACCTTCACGTCGATGCCGGTGAGGGTCGGGCCGTTCTTCTCGTCGTAGCTGAAGTCGACGTCCTCGAAGGCGACTTCTCCGCGGACCTTCTCCAGACGGACCGGGTTCTCGGGTTCGGTGACGTCCACATCGAGGTCGAGATACTCGAAGATCCGCTGGAAGAGCGCGAGGGAGGTCTGCATCTGCACACCCGTGGACAGCAGGCTCACGGCCGGACGGAACAGCCCCTGCTGGAGCGAGACGAACGCGACCAGCGTGCCGATGGAGACGGCCGTGCCACCGGACTGGAGGGTGAGACCGGCGGCCCAGTAGATGACGGCGGGCATGGCGGCCATGACGATGCCGATCGTCGACATCCGCCACCGTCCGGCCATGTTGGAGCGCACTTCCAGGTCGACCAGCCGCTCTGACTCCTCGGCGAATCCCTGTGTGAGGGAGTCCGAGCGGCCCATGGTGCGGCCCAGCAGGATTCCGCTGACCGAGAGGGACTCGGTGACCGTGGCCGCCATGGCGGCCATCTGCTTCTGGCGCTGCGTGGTGATCTTCTTGCGCTCCCGGCCGACGCGACGGCTGATCCAGACGAACACGGGCAGCAGGAGCAGGGAGACCACGGTCAGCCGCCAGTCCAGCGCCAGCATGGCGACGACG
The DNA here is from genome assembly GCF_044542225.1 of Streptomyces sp. NPDC079020. Taxonomy (NCBI): domain Bacteria; kingdom Bacillati; phylum Actinomycetota; class Actinomycetes; order Kitasatosporales; family Streptomycetaceae; genus Streptomyces; species Streptomyces sp. NPDC079020. The sequence goes on along the minus strand of NZ_JBITUB010000012.1, from coordinate 178,305 downwards.
GTGGCGATGACCGCGGTGAGGTTGGAGACCAGCGACGTCGCGGTGGAGGTGACCGTCGCCTGCATGCCGCCGATGTCGTTGGCGATGCGGGACTGCACCTCACCCGTGCGGGTCCTGGTGAAGAAGGCCAGTGGCATCCGCTGGAGCTGGGTGTAGACGGCGGTGCGCAGATCGTGCATGACCCGCTGGCCGACGGTGGTGGAGATCAGTGTCTGCAGGACGCCGAAGACGCTGTTCATCACGGCGGTGAGGATCATGCCGAGGGCGAGCAGCGTGAGCAGCCCCGTGCGCCCCTGCGGGATCGCGGTGTCCAGGATCTCGCGGAGCAGGAACGGGGAGGCGACCGACACCAGTGACGAGGCGCCGACCAGCAGGCCGACCAGCGCGAGCCGGCCGCGGTAGGGACGGAAGAGCCGGAAGATGCGGCGCAGCTCGGCGGGCGGCTGGGCGGCATCGGCGGGCGGGGGTGTCCACGTGGGTACGTCGGGTTTCATGTGCTCCTTCGCCGGGCTTGAGACACAGACGCATGTCAGGATTTCAAGAGCATAGCTCATTGTTACCTATACTCACAATGAACGGAGTCCTGATATTGTTCCCGTATGGACTCCCCCGACTCCGACGGCCTGCTGGCCGAGCAACTGCTGCGGCTGACGCGCAGGCTCCACCGCATCCAGAGCCGCCAGCTGGAGCCGGCCGGCATCACTCCCGCGCAGTTCCGGCTCCTGCGCACCGTCGCGCAGTACGACGCCGCGCCCCGGATGGCCGATCTCGCCCAGCGCCTGGACGTCGTGCCGCGGGCCGTGACCACCCTGGTGGACGCCCTGGAGGCGGCGGGCCGGGTGCGGCGCGCCGCCGATCCGGACAGTCGCCGGGTGGTGCGCGTCGAGATCACCGACGAGGGGCGCACCACGCTGCGCTCCCTGCGCAGCGCGCGCCGGGCCGCCGCAGAGGAGATCCTGGCCCCATTGACCGCCGATCAGCGCGAGGTGCTCGGCGGACTGCTGTCAGCCCTGGTCGACGGAATGCCCGAGCGGCACTGCTGACATGCTGAAAGGGAACGGGCGCGGGGTACCGCGCCGAGCTGCCTGAGGAGACTTTGACATGCCGTTGCTGGAGCCGAACCCGGAAGCCCTTCGTCCCGGTACGGTGCGTGAGCCCTCGCCCGACCGGGTGCCCGACCGGAACGCGCAGGGCACCCCCGAGCCGCTGCGCTCCGAGCTCACCGCGCTGCTCGGCGCCGGCAAGGTGCTGTGGAAGGTCTCCGACCTCGTGCGGTACGCCTCCGACGCGAGCCCCTACCGGTTCCTTCCGCAGGTCGTCCTGGTCCCCGAGGACATCGACGACATCTCGGCGATCCTGTCGTACGCGCACGGCAAGGGCCGCGACGTCGTCTTCCGGGCCGCGGGCACCAGCCTGAACGGCCAGGCCCAGGGCGAGGACATCCTCGTCGACGTACGTCAGCACTGGACGGGGATCGAGGTCCTGGACGACGGGGCGCGGGCCCGGATCCGGCCGGGGACCACCGTCATGCGGGCGAACGCCACGCTGGCCCGGCACGGACGGCTGCTGGGACCCGACCCGGCCAGCGCCATCGCCTGCACCATAGGCGGGGTCGTCGCCAACAACGCCTCCGGGATGACGGCCGGGACGACCCGTAATTCGTACCGCACCGTCGCCTCGCTGACCTTCGTCCTGCCGAGCGGCACGGTCGTCGACACGGCCGGTCCCGACGCCGACGGGGCGCTGGCCCGCGCCGAGCCGCAGCTGTGCGCGGACCTGCTGGCCCTCAAGGCGGAGATCGAGGCGGACGCCGCGCTCACCGCCCGGATCCGCGCCAAGTACGAGATCAAGAACACCAACGGCTACCGCCTCGACGCCTTCCTCGACGGCTCGACCCCCGTGGAGATCCTGCGCGGGCTGATGGTCGGCTCCGAGGGCACGTTCGGCTTCATCTCCGAGGTCGTCTTCGACACGCTGCCGCTGGACCGGCGGATCTCCACGGCGCTGCTGTTCTTCCCCTCGCTGACCGCCGCCGCGGCCGCCGTCCCCCGGTTCAACGAGGCGGGCGCCATCGCGGTGGAGCTCATCGACGGCAACACCCTGCGCGCTTCGGTCAGCGTCCAGGGAGTCCCGGCGGACTGGGCCGCACTGCCCAAGGAGACCGCCGCGCTGCTCGTGGAGTTCCGCGCCCCGGACGAAGCCGGGCAGGAGACCTACGAGCGGGCGGCGGGCGAGGTGGTCGCGGACCTCGACCTGGTCGCACCGGCCGCCTCCATCACCAATGAGTTCACGCGTGACACCCGGACGATCTCCGGCTACTGGAAGGCCCGCAAGGCGTTCGTCACCGCGGTCGGCGGTTCCCGCCCCTCGGGGACGACACTGATCACGGAGGACTTCGCGGTCCCGCCGTCGCAGCTCGCCGACGCGTGCGAGGCGCTGCTCGGACTACAGGCGGAGCACGGCTTCGACGCCGCCGTCGCGGGTCACGCGGCCCACGGCAATCTGCACTTCCTGCTCGCGTTCGACGCCGCGCGGCCCTCCGACGTCGAGCGGTACGCCGCGTTCATGGAGGACTTCTGCACGCTCGTCGTGGACCGCTTCGACGGGTCGCTCAAGGCGGAGCACGCCACCGGGCGCAACATCGCGCCGTTCCTGGAGCTGGAGTGGGGGCCGCGGGCGACCGAGCTGATGTGGCGCACCAAGCAGGTCATCGACCCCTCCGGGGTCCTGGCCCCCCGTATCGTCCTCGACCGCGATCCCCGGGCCCATCTGCGCGGGCTGAAGACGATCCCGAAGGTGGAGGCGGTCGCCGATCCGTGCATCGAGTGCGGCTTCTGCGAACCCACCTGCCCCAGCCAGGATCTGACCACCACACCGCGCCAGCGGATCGTGCTGCGCCGGGAGATGATGCGTCAGCCGGACGGCTCACCGGTGGAGACCGGTCTGCTCGACGCCTACGGCTACGACGCGGTGGACACCTGCGCGGGTGACTCCACCTGCAAGCTGGCCTGCCCGGTCGGGATCGACACGGGCGTGATGATGAAGGACTTCCGCCACCTCCGGCACTCGCCCCGCGAGGAGCGGATCGCCGCCCTCACCGCGAAGAACTTCAAGACGGTGGAGGCCTCGGCACGGCTGGCCGTCGCGGCGGCCGACAAGATCGGTGACCGGCTGCTGGAGTCCGTGACCGGGCTGGCCCGCAAGGCCGTGCGCCCCGATCTCGTACCGGAATGGCTTCCGGAGATCCCCGGCGCCGCCGCCCGCAAGCTGCCCGGGACGACACGCGTCGGTGCGAGCGCGGTGTACTACCCGGCGTGTGTGAACCGCATCTTCTCGGGGCCGGACGGGCAGCGGGAGCCCTCGCTGCCCGAGGCGGTCGTGGCCGTGTCGGCGCGGGCCGGCAAGCCGGTGTGGATTCCCGAGGACGTCGCGGGGACCTGCTGCTCGACGATCTGGCACTCCAAGGGGTACGACGCGGGCAACGCGGTGATGGCCAACCGCATCGTGGAGGCGGCGTGGGGTTGGACGGCGGGCGGAAAGCTGCCGCTGGTCGTCGACGCCTCGTCCTGCACGCTGGGCATCGCCCATGAGGTGGTGCCGTATCTCACCGAGGACAACCTGGAGCTCCACCGGGAGCTGACCGTCCTCGACTCCCTGGTCTGGGCGGCCGACGAGCTGCTGCCGGAGCTGACGGTGCTCCGCAGGACCGGCTCCGCCGTCCTCCACCCGACCTGCTCCATGGAACACCTGGGTGATGTGGCGCAGTTGCGCACCCTCGCCGAGGCCTGCGCCGACGAAGTGGTCATCCCCGACGACGCCGGGTGCTGCGCCTTCGCGGGTGACCGGGGCATGCTGCACAAGGAGCTGACGGCATCGGCGACCGCGAAGGAGGCCGCCGAGGTCAACAGCCGGGAGTACGACGCCTATCTGTCGGCGAACCGGATGTGCGAGATCGGGATGGACCGGGCGACGGGGCGGCAGTACCACTCCGTGCTGATGGAGCTGGAGCGGGCCACCCGGCCGTCCGCCTGATCCGGACGGCGGTCGCCCGGCGGCCGGTCACGTCACGTGGAGCCGGGCGGCCGTCCTGGGCCACGCGGCTCCATGTGACGTGACCGGGCACCACCGCGCGCTTCGTGCTGCCCGCGCACCGGCGCGGCCCGGCCTCCCGCCGGGCCGCGCCGGTGCGAAAGTCCATGGTTTCGGCGCGAGAGTCCAATTGCATCCCTTGCGCACCCCAAGCCTCAACGTCCAAGGTCCATACCGAGGTTCGGGCCCCGCCGCACAGCCGGGGTCCCGGATCCGCACGCGCACCGTCAGAACCCCCATCCCCACCTGGAGGCTCGATGAACGACGACGCACAGCACGGGAACGGACCGCAGGGCGCCGACGACAGCTCGCCGAGCCGTCGTTCGGTGCTCCGGACCACGGCGGGAGTGGCCGGTGCCGGACTCGGCCTCGGCGGTCTGGGCGCCGGCGCGGCGTCCGCCGCCTCACCCGGGCCGGCCGCCGCGCTCCCCGCTGAGGAGACCGCTGCCGCGCCCGCGCGCAAGGGCCGCACCATGGCCGGGGTGCCCTTCGACGGGCGTTCCACGGTCCGGGTCGGCATCGTGGGCCTCGGCAACCGCGGCGGCAGCATGATCGATCTCTTCCTCGCCGTTCCCGGCGTACAGGTCATGGCTGTCTGCGACCCGGTGAAGGCCAAGGCCGAGAGAGCGTCCGCCAAGGTCACCGCCGCCGGTCAGCCGGCGCCCGCCGTCTACACCAACGGTGAGGACGACTACGAGAAACTCTGCGAGCGCGGGGACATCGACTTCGTCTATGTCGCCACGCCCTGGGACTTCCACTTCGAGATGGCGAAGACCGCCATGCTCAACGGGAAGCATGTCGGTGTGGAGTGTCCGATCGCTCTGCGGCTGGATCAGCTCTGGGAGCTGGTCGACCTCTCCGAGCGCACCCGGCGGCACTGCATGCAGCTGGAGAACTGCTGCTACGGCCGGAACGAGATGCGCGTCCTGCGCATGGCGCACGCCGGTCTCTTCGGCGATCTGCTGCACGGCGCGGGCGCGTACAACCACGATCTGCGCGGCCTGATGTTCGACCCCGACTACTACGAGGGGCCCTGGCGCCGGCTCTGGCACACCAGGCTGCGCGGCGACCTGTACCCCAACCACGGGTTCGGGCCGGTCTCCAACTACATGGACATCAACCGCGGGGACCGCGCCGTCAGCATCACCAGCGTCGGGTCCCCCGCGCTCGGTCTCGCGGCCTACCGGAAGGAGCACATGCCGGCCGGCGATCCCAGCTGGAAGGAGACCTATATCGAGAGCGACCGCACGATCAGCCTGGTCCAGACGGCCAAGGGCCGGGTCATCCGGCTGGAGCACGATGTGTCGACGCCGCACCCCTACTCACGTATCAACAGCCTCGGAGGCACCAGGGGAGTCTTCGAGGACTACCCGGCCCGTATCTACATCGAGCCCGACCACACCGACGACCAGTGGGCGGACTTCTCCAAGTACGCCGAATGGGACCACTGGCTGTGGAAGGAGCACGCCAACCCGCCCGGTGGTCACGGCGGTATGGACTACATGATGGTGTTCCGGCTGATGCAGTGCATGCGGCTCGGGCTCGTCCCGGACTTCGATGTGTACGACGCGGCGACCTGGACGGCGCCCGTGCCGCTCAGCCATCTGTCCATCAAGGCCAAGGGCGCCCCGCAGCAGATACCGGACTTCACCCGCGGTGAGTGGAAGAAGGCCCGTTCCGGCATGGACTCGGAGAAGCCCGCCGGGTGACGGCACGGGGTTCCGCGCCTGCCGGTGCGGAACCCCGGCCCCCGGCCGGTAGATACGGGCGTGACCGCCGCCCGATGTCCCCCAGCGGAAAACCAGTTGCCCCGGGCCGGTGCCGGAAGCGAACATTGCGCCGTTTGCTCCCCGCACCGTACGTCGGGATCCGTCGTGGATCTCACCCCTTCAGAGCCCTGGGACGTCATGCACATTCGCGACCTTCCGTATTCGGATCCTGGCGATCCCGATGTCCGTTCAGGCCCACGCTTCCTGTACTGGCTCGGGCGCAGTCAGCTCGCCGGTCAGCTGAAGTCCCTCTCCTGGGGACTGCTCCACCAGTTGTCGATCGCCGGACTTCCGCTCGCCGTGGGTGTGACCGTCCAGGCCGTCATCGACCGTTCCGGCGAGCGGCTCGCGCTGTCCGGCGGGCTGATCGTGGTTCTCGGCGTGCTCATCGCGGTCGGCGACACCATGCTCCACCGGACCGCGATCACCAACTGGATCACCGCGGCCGCCCGGGTCCAGCAGCTGCTGGCCCGCAAGACCGCCGAGCTGGGCTCCGCGCTGACCCGCCGGGTCGCCGCGGGCGAGGTCGTCGCCGTGTCCACCGGCGATGTGGAGAAGATCGGATGGTTCGTCGAGGCGCTCTCCCGCTTCGCCGCCGCCGCCACCGCACTCGTGCTGATCTGCGTCGGCCTCGTCATCTATCTGCCCTCCCTCGGCGTCCTGGTGGCGGTCGCCATGCCGGTGCTGGCACTGGCCGTACTGCCGCTGCTCCCCCGGGCCACCCGGCGCGCGGACATCCAGCGCGAGAAGGCGGGCAGGGCGACCGAGCTGGCCTCGGACACGGTCGCCGGTCTGCGGGTCCTGCGCGGCATCGGCGGCGAGGAGCTCTTCCTCGGCCGCTACCGGCGTGCCTCCCAGGAGGTCCGCAAGGCCGCTGTACGCAGCGCGCGGATGTGGGCCCTGATCTCCGCGGTCCAGGTCCTGCTGCCGGGAGTTCTGCTGATCTCGCTGGTCTGGTACGGGGCGGCACTGGCCCACGACGGGAAGATCGACGTCGGCCAGCTGGTCACGGTGTACAGCGCGGCAACACTGATGCTGTTCCCCCTGCGGCACTTCGAGGAGATCGCCATGGCGTACTCCTTCTCCCGTCCCTCCGCGCAGCGCGCGGTCCGGGTGCTGTCGCTGCACCGCAGCGCGCGGCCCGCCACGATCGGGGAGGACCAGGTGCCCGCGGGCGATCTGTACGACCCCGTCACCGGTCTGATGGCCCCCCAGGGCCTCTTCACGGCCGTGGTCTGCGGTGATCCGGACGAGGCGGGCCGGCTGGCCGAGCGGCTGGGCGGACATGTCCAGACCGGTCCGGAGACCGGCGAGGACACCGGGGGCGACAGCCGCGCAGACATCGGCGCGGGTGCCGCGACGGCCCCTTCGGTGCTGCTCGGTGGCATACCGCTGGACGAGCTGCCGCTTAACTCGGCGCGGACCGCCGTACTGGTGCAGGACAAGGATCCGGTGCTGCTGTCCGGCACGCTCCGGGAGCTGCTGGACGTTCCCTCGTCCGGTCAGGTGGCCGCCGGGGACGCGCTGGAGGCGGCCCAGTGCGGCGATGTGCTGGCCGCGCTGGCCCAGGCGTCGCCCGACACGGAGGGCGACCCGATGGGGACCCGGATCACCGAGCGGGGACGGTCCCTCTCCGGTGGCCAGCGCCAGCGGCTCGCGCTGGCCCGGTCCCTGGTCACCGACCCGGAGGCGCTGGTGCTCGACGAGCCGACCTCGGCCGTCGACTCGCACACGGAGGCCCGGGTCGCGGCAGGCATCAAGCGGCTGCGCCGGGGCCGGACGACGGTCGCGTTCGCCTCGTCACCCCTGTTGCTCGACCTGGCCGACCGGGTGGTCCTGGTCCACGAGGGCACGGTGATGGCCGTCGGTACCCACCGCGAGCTGCTGCGCGCCGAACCGCACTACCGGGCGGTCGTCACCCGCGAGACCGATGACGAAGCCGCGGCGTCGGCCGCGCCGGACGGGCCCGCCGTACCGGACAGGATCGCGCACACCGAAGCGATCGACACGATCGAGGAAATCGAGGAGAGGGCATGATCGGCGTCGCACCACCGGCGTACGACCCGGCCGCCCCGGAGTCGGCGACGACCCTGCCGGTCGGTACACCCACGACCGTACGGACCTACGTACGGGATCTGCTGCGGCGCCACCGCAAACCCTTCGCCGTGCTCGTCTCGGTGAACGCGGTGGCGGTGATCGCCTCGATCGTCGGGCCGTATCTGCTGGGCGGGCTGGTCGAGGACCTGTCGAACGGCGTGAGCGACCTGCATCTGGAGCGCACCGCCGCGGTGTTCGCGATCGCGCTGGTCGTCCAGACGCTGTTCACCCGGACCATGCGGCTGCGCGGCGCGATGCTCGGCGAGGAGATGCTCGCCGATCTGCGCGAGGACTTCCTCGTACGGTCGGTCGGGCTGCCGCCGGGTGTCCTGGAGCGGGCCGGTACGGGGGATCTGCTCTCCCGGATCACCACGGACATCGACCGGCTGGCCAACGCGATGCGCGAGGCCGTGCCGCAGCTGGCGATCGGGGTGGTGTGGGCCGGGCTCCTGCTCGGCGCGCTGACCGTGACCGCGCCGCCGCTCGCGCTCGCCGTGCTGGTCGCCATGCCGGTGCTGATCCTGGGCTGCCGCTGGTACTTCCGGCGGGCCCCGTCGGCGTACCGCTCGGAGGCCGCCGGATACGCGGCGGTCGCCGCGATGCTCGCGGAGACCGTGGACGCCGGGCGGACTGTGGAGGCGCACCGTCTGGGCGCCCGGCGGGTGGCGCTCTCCGACCGGCGGATCAAGGAGTGGACGGCATGGGAGCGCTACACGCTCTTCCTGCGCTCCGTGCTGTTCCCGGTCATCAACGCCACGTACGTGACGATTCTCGGCGCCGTGCTGCTGCTCGGCGGGTGGTTCGTCCTGGAGGGCTGGATCACCGTCGGACAGCTGACGACGGGGGCGCTGCTGGCCCAGATGATGGTCGATCCGATCGGTCTCATCCTGCGCTGGTACGACGAGCTCCAGGTGGCCCAGGTGTCACTGGCCCGGCTGGTCGGCGTACGGGAGATCGAGCCGGACGCGGGCGACGCCGGGGTCGGACCGGACGGCCGTGCGGTGCGGGCCGACGAGGTGCGCTTCGGGTACCGGGCCGGGGTCGACGTGCTCCACAAGGTGTCGCTCGATGTCGCCCCGGGCACCCGTCTGGCGCTGGTCGGCCCCTCGGGCGCGGGCAAGTCGACACTCGGCCGGCTGCTGGCCGGGATCTACGCCCCGCGGACCGGGGAGGTGACCCTCGGCGGCGCCGAGCTGTCCCGGATGACGGCGGAGCGGGTGCGTGAGCATGTGGCCCTGGTCAATCAGGAGCACCATGTCTTCGTCGGTTCGCTCCGCGACAACCTGCTGCTCGCCCGCGCCGGAGCGGGGGACGCCGAGCTGTGGGCCTCGCTCGCGGCGGTCGACGCGGACGGGTGGGCGAGGGCGCTCGAAGGGGGACTGGACACGGAGGTCGGTTCGGGCGGTCTGGCGCTCACCCCGGCGCAGGCGCAGCAGATCGCGCTGGCCCGGCTGGTCCTCGCCGACCCGCACACGCTCGTGCTGGACGAGGCGACCTCGCTCCTGGACCCGCGGGCGGCACGTCATCTGGAGCGTTCGCTGGCCCGGGTGCTGGACGGGCGTACGGTCGTGGCGATCGCGCACCGGCTGCACACGGCGCACGACGCGGATGTGATCGCGGTCGTGGAGGACGGCCGGATCAGTGAGCTGGGCAGCCATGACGCCCTGGTGGCGGCGGACGGCGCGTACGCCGCGCTGTGGCGGTCCTGGCACGGCTGACGCGCATCGCGGTGCCACGGTGCCGGGGCGGCTCCCTCATCCGGGGGACCGCCCTTCCCCCTGTGCCGGGAGGCGCATTCCGCGGCGCCCGGTGAGGATGAGGGGTGACCGGCCCGGAATGCGGGGCGGGCGAGCACAGGACCGCGTAGGCCCGAGAAGGGACGCATACCGTGGCACCACCCAGGATTCTCGTTGTCGGCGCCGGCTTCGCCGGTGTCGAATGCGTACGCCGTCTGGAGCGCAGGCTCACCCCGGGGGAAGCCGGGATCACACTCGTCACACCGTTCTCCTACCAGCTGTATCTGCCGCTGCTGCCCCAGGTCGCCGCCGGCGTGCTCACCCCCCAGTCGGTCGCCGTGTCGCTGCGGCGCAGCAGTCGTCATCGCACGCGGATCATCCCCGGCGGGGCCATCGGGGTGGACATCGCGGCGAAGGTCTGTGTGATCCGCAAGATCACTGACGAGATCGTGAACGAGCCCTACGACTACATCGTGATCGCCGCGGGGAGCGTCACGCGGACGTTCGACATTCCCGGTCTGCTGGACAACGCGCGGGGGATGAAGACCCTCGCCGAGGCCGCGTACATCCGCGACCATGTCATCGCCCAGCTCGATCTGGCGGACGCCAGCCAGGACGAGGCGGAGCGGGCCTCCCGGCTGCAGTTCGTGGTGGTCGGCGGCGGTTACGCGGGCACGGAGACCGCTGCCTGTCTCCAACGGCTCACCACCAGCGCCGTCCGGCACTATCCGCGGCTGGACCCGAAGCTGATCAAGTGGCATCTGATCGACATCGCTCCCAAGCTCATGCCGGAGCTCGGCGACGCGCTGGGGCGCAGTGCCTTGGAGGTGTTGCGCAAGCGCGGGATCGAGGTGTCGCTGGGGGTGTCGGTCGCCGAGGCGGGACCGGAGCAGGTGACGTTCACCGACGGCCGGGTGCTGCCCTGCCGCACCCTGATCTGGACGGCGGGGGTGGCCGCGAGCCCGCTGATCGCCACGCTCGGGGCGGAGACGGTACGCGGGCGGCTCGCTGTGACACCCGAGCTGAAGCTGCCCGGTTCGGACGGGGTGTTCGCGCTCGGCGACGCGGCCGCGGTGCCCGACCTGGCCAAGGGCGACGGTGCGGTCTGCCCGCCGACCGCCCAGCACGCCATGCGTCAGGGCCGCACGCTCGCGGACAATCTCGTCGCGTCGTTGCGCGGACTTCCGCTGCGGGACTACGTCCACAAGGATCTCGGGCTGGTCGTGGACCTCGGTGGCCGGGACGCGGTGTCCAAGCCGCTCGGCATCGAGCTGAAGGGGCTGTCCGCGCAGGCGGTGGCGCGCGGCTACCACTGGTCGGCGCTGCGGACGAATGTCGCCAAGACCCGCGTCCTGACGAACTGGATGCTCAACGCCGTCGCCGGTGACGACTTCGTACGGACCGGGTTCCAGTCCCGCAAGCCCGCCACGCTGCGGGACTTCGAGTACACGGACGCGTATCTGACGCCGGAGCAGATCAGGGAGCACACCCGGCCGGCGGTGACCGGCCGCTGACCGCCGTACGGCGCTGTGCCGCGTCCCGCGGCGACGGGGCTCGGCGGGGTGTTGTACGCGGGGCGCGTCGGGGTACGACCCGGGTGTCACGTCCGCCGGGACATGACCGTCTCCAGGGTGTCCGCCTCCTGCGGCGGCTTGTCCTCGCGGTAGCGCAGCACCCGGGCGAACCGCAGCGTCACACCGGCCGGATAGCGGGTGGAGCGCTGGAGTCCGTCGTAGGCGATCTCGACGACGAGCTCCGGTCGCACGGTGACCACGAATCCGTCGTCGCCGGTGGAGAGCTCGCGCAGCCGTTCGGTCTGCCAGCTGAGCATCGTGTCGGTGAGGCCCTTGAAGGTCTTTCCGAGCATGGCGAACGAGCCGTCCGGCAGCCGGGCGCCCAGGTGGAGGTTGGAGAGCTTTCCGGTGCGTCTGCCGTGTCCCCATTCGGCGGCCAGCACGACCAGGTCCAGGGTGTGCACCGGCTTCACCTTCAGCCAGGAGGCTCCCCGTCTGCCCGCGCTGTAGGGCGCGTCGAGGCTCTTGACGACGACGCCTTCGTGGCCGCGCTCCAGGGTGGCGGCGAGGAAGGTCCCGGCCGCGTGGCGCGCGGCCTCGTCGTCGGGGTCGGGCACCAGGACGCGCCGTACCCGCAGGGGCTCGGGGACCAGCCGGGCGAGCGCCGTGTGCCGGGCCGTGAAGGGCAGGTCGAGCAGGTCCTCGCCGTCGATGTACAGCGCGTCGAAGAAGACCGGAACGAGAGGGACGTGTGCCGACGCACCGGCCACGTCGCGCCGGGAGCCCACTCTGGCGGCGGTCTCCTGGAACGGGCGCGGCCTGCCCTCCGCCCCGAGGGCGAGCACCTCGCCGTCGAGGATGAACCGGTCGCCCGGGAGCCCGGCCACGGCGCGGACCACTTCGGGCAGCCGGCCGGTGATGTCGTCGAGGGTCCGGGTGTAGGCCCTCACCCGGTCGCCGTCCCGGTGCACCTGCACCCGGATGCCGTCGAGCTTCTCCTCCACCGCGCACGGCCCGAGCCGCCCGACCGCCTCGGTGACCGAGCGCGCGGTGTGCGCCAGCATCGGCTGGACCGGGCGGCCCACGGTGAGCCGGAAGGTGCCGAGCGCGTCCGGCCCGTCCGCCAGCAGGGCCCGCGCCACGTCCTGGAGCGACCCGGCGAGCATCACGGCGCGGCGTACCCCGGCGGGCGGCGCTCCGGCGGCGCGCGCCAGGGCGTCCACGGCGACGGCGTCCAGCGCGCCCTGCCGTACCTCGCCGGTCAGCAGGGCCCTCAGGAAGTGCTGCTCGTCGGCGGTGGCCGCGCCGAACAGCGCTCGCAGGACCTCCTGGCGCGCGGCGCGGGAGCCCGGACCGGAGAGGGCACCGATCTCGGTGAGCCCGGCGTCGACCGCGGCCACGGTGAGGGTGGGGGCGGCGGCGGGCGGCACGGGGCCGCCCAGCGTGCGCCACCCGATGCCCAGCCGCCCCTGCGGCAGCCGGCCCGCGAGGTACGGGATCACGATCGGCACGTCGTCCGGTCCGGCGTCCCGGAACAGTTCGGCCAGCAGCGCCACCTTCGCCGTCCGCGCGGACGTGGCGGCGACCGCGAGGGACACTTCGGCGAGCCGGGCGAGCAGCATGGTTTCATCCTGCTACGCCACCGGGCGCACCGCCCGCGCAGAACACGCGCCCCGGGCCCCGCGCCGTGTGCTCACGCCCCGGCCGCGCCCGTACGGCGTCGTCAGATGACGTTGAGGGCGGCTGCCCCGCCCACTCCCCCGAGCACCATGAAGGCGGGCATCAGCACCTTCAGCTCCACCCAGCTGCCGGCCCGGAAGCGCATGGCCTTCGGCGGTCCGATCGGGTACCAGCGCTTGCGGCCCAGGGGGATCGGCCACAGGATCGGGCAGCCCGAGACGGTGAGCGCGTCACCGATGTCATGGACGAGGGCGCCCAGCACGATGGGCAGCCCCAGCCACAGGTACTCCTGGCCGGGGGCGTCGAACAGCCAGTCCGAGCCGTTGCCCGGCTTGTCCAGGACGCCGGCCAGGATCCAGGCGCTGGTGGCGCCGAGCAGCCACACCAGGACGTCGCTGGACATCCGGGCGGCCCGCCACAGCAGACCCTCGACCGCGAGCACCAGGTGGACGAAGAGGATCGCCAGCACCGCCCAGCGGCCGCCGGTGAACGCGGCGACCGAGGCCCCGCCGCCGATCAGGACCGCCCACAGCCAGGTGTGGGTCAGGGTCCGGTGTCCGCCGTTCCTGCGCGGGTCGCCGGGGCCCCTGGTCGCCTTGTAGACCGCGTGCGAGAGCTTGTCGACGATCTCGCACAGGCCGCGCGAGACGGGCCCGAAGGCGCGCGAGATGGTCGCGGACTTGTGGTCGAGGTCGGGGGCGAGCGCGGCACCCGCGCAGATCAGTGCGCCGACGACCAGGACGGGCCAGGGCATCGCATGGCCTGCGGCGGCGGCCGCCGCGCCCACCCCCAGCCAGGCCGCTGCCCCTGACAGAGAGTGTGCCGGTCCCATCATGGTCGTTCCCGCCCCCAGTACGGTGGTGCGGCCATCGCCGTTGCGGCGCGGCCGAGTTGAGTGGAAAGCGTATCGTCCGTGATCTTCGTGCGGTCCTCCGGTTCCCTCATCGGGGCGGAAGACAGGCAAGATGGGGGCGTGACCCTAATCGATCAGCTGCCCCCGACCGACGACCCGGACGCCCTCTTCGAGGCCTTCTCGTCATGGACCGAGACACAGGGCATCACCCTCTATCCGGCCCAGGAAGAGGCGCTGATCGAGGTGGTCTCGGGGGCGAACGTGATCCTTTCCACCCCCACGGGCTCCGGGAAGAGCCTGGTCGCGGCGGGTGCGCACTTCACGGCGCTGGCCCAGGACAAGGTCACCTTCTACACCGCGCCGATCAAGGCGCTGGTCTCGGAGAAGTTCTTCGACCTGTGCAAGCTCTTCGGCACCGAGAACGTCGGCATGCTCACCGGTGACGCCTCGGTCAACGCCGACGCCCCGGTCATCTGCTGCACCGCCGAGGTGCTGGCCTCCATCGCGCTGCGCGACGGCAAGCACGCCGACATCGGCCAGGTCGTGATGGACGAGTTCCATTTCTACGCGGAGCCGGACCGCGGCTGGGCCTGGCAGATCCCGATCCTGGAACTGCCTCAGGCACAGTTCGTGCTGATGTCGGCGACGCTCGGCGATGTCTCGATGTTCGAGGAGGACCTGACCCGGCGCACCGGCCGCCCCACCTCCGTGGTGCGCTCCGCGACCCGGCCGGTCCCGCTGAGCTACGAGTACCGCCTCACCCCGATCACCGAGACGCTCACCGAACTGCTGGACACCCGGCAGTCCCCCGTCTACATCGTGCACTTCACCCAGGCCGCCGCCGTCGAGCGGGCGCAGTCCCTGATGAGCATCAACATGTGCACGAAGGAGGAGAAGGAGAAGATCGCCGACCTGATCGGCAGCTTCCGCTTCACCACCAAGTTCGGCCAGAACCTCTCGCGCTACGTCAGGCACGGCATCGGTGTGCATCACGCCGGCATGCTGCCGAAGTACCGGCGGCTGGTGGAGAAGCTCGCCCAGGCGGGTCTGCTGAAGGTGATCTGCGGTACGGACACCCTCGGCGTCGGCGTCAACGTCCCCATCCGTACGGTGCTGTTCACCGCGCTCACCAAGTACGACGGCACCCGTGTCCGTACGCTGCGCGCCCGTGAGTTCCACCAGATCGCGGGCCGGGCCGGGCGGGCGGGCTTCGACACGGCGGGCTTCGTCGTCGCGCAGGCGCCCGAGCACGTCATCGAGAACGAGAAGGCCGTCAAGAAGGCGGGCGACGACCCGAAGAAGAAGCGCAAGGTCGTCCGCAAGAAGGCTCCGGAGGGCTTCGTCGCCTGGTCGGAGACGACCTTCGACAAGCTCATCCAGTCCGATCCGGAGCCGCTGAACTCCCGCTTCCGGGTCACTCACACGATGCTGCTCGCGGTGATCGCCCGTCCGGGCAACGCCTTCGAGGCGATGCGGCATCTGCTGGAGGACAACCACGAGCCGCGCAGGGCGCAGCTGCGGCACATCCGCCGGGCGATCGCGATCTACCGTTCGCTGCTCGACGGCGGTGTGGTGGAGCAGCTGGACAAGCCCGATGCCGAGGGCCGGATCGTGCGGCTGACCGTCGACCTCCAGCAGGACTTCGCGCTGAACCAGCCGCTGTCCACGTTCGCCCTGGCCTCCTTCGACCTGCTGGACGTCGAGTCGCCCTCGTACGCGCTGGACATGGTCTCCGTCGTCGAGTCGACGCTGGACGACCCCCGGCAGATCCTCGCCGCCCAGCAGAACAAGGCGCGCGGCGAGGCCGTGGGGCAGATGAAGGCGGACGGTGTCGAGTACGAGCAGCGGATGGAGCTGCTCCAGGACGTCACGTACCCCAAGCCGCTGAGCGAGCTGCTGTGGCACGCCTACGACGTGTACCGCACGAGCCATCCGTGGGTGGGCGACCACCCGGTGTCGCCGAAGTCGGTGATCCGGGACATGTACGAACGGGCCATGACGTTCACGGAGTTCACCTCGCACTACGAGCTGGCCCGGACCGAGGGCATCGTGCTGCGGTATCTCGCGAGCGCGTACAAGGCCCTTGAGCACACCATCCCCGACGACCTGAAGTCCGAGGACCTGGAGGATCTGATCTCCTGGCTCGGCGAGATGGTGCGTCAGGTGGACTCGAGTCTGCTGGACGAGTGGGAGCAGCTGGCCAACCCCGAGGTGGAGACGGCCGAGCAGGCGCAGGAGCGGGCCGACGAGGTCAAGCCGGTCACCGCCAACGCCCGCGCGTTCCGGGTGCTGGTGCGCAACGCGATGTTCCGCCGGGTGGAGCTGGCCGCGCTGGACCGGGTCCGCGAGCTGGGCGAGATGGACGCCGAGTCGGGCTGGGACGATGACGCCTGGGGCGCGGCGATGGACGGGTACTGGGACGAGTACGAGGATCTCGGCACCGGCCCCGACGCCCGCGGGCCGAAGCTGCTGAAGATCGAGGAGGACCCCGAGCACGGTCTGTGGCGGGTCTGGCAGGCGTTCGCCGACCCCAACGGGGACCACGACTGGGGAATCCGGGCCGAGGTCGATCTGGCGGCGTCCGACGAGGAGGGCCGGGCGGTCGTCCGGGTCACCGCGGTGGGCCAGCTGTGAGTACGCAGGTGAGGGAGCGGGCCGCCGCGGCAACGGGGCGGGCCCCGGAGCGGAGACGAACGGCATGACGAATCCGGCCGAGCGCCTGGTCGATCTTCTCGACCTGGAGCGGATCGAGGTCAACATCTTCCGGGGCCGCAGTCCGCACGAGTCCCTGCAACGGGTGTTCGGCGGGCAGGTCGCGGGGCAGGCGCTGGTGGCGGCCGGCCGGACCACCGACGGGGAGCGGCCGGTGCACTCGCTGTGGGGTGCTCGTCAGAGCCGGAGCCGGAGTCGTCCACGAAGGCGGCAGCGTCCGAGCCGGCTGCTGAACCAGTCGTCGACGAGACCCTGGAGCCGTCGCCGTCCGCCTCCGCCTCCGCCGGCCCCGTCATCAAGGTCGGCGGGGAGGGCACGTACGACGTTTACGAGACGGACGAGTACGGCGAGAACCCGAAGGTCGCCACGCAGCTCGAAGTGACCGTCAAGGCCGCGGAGTACGTGACGCCGGCTGAGATCGACAAGACGAACGAGCCGGAGCACGGCCAGTTCCTCCGCCTCACGATCACCGTGAAGAACGTCGGGAAGGGCGAAGGCGAGTTCGCCGCGTACGGAATGATGAAGTGGGAAGACGCTGAGACGGCCGCCCAGGAAGCAACCACGCTCGAAGGCGTCGGGGAGGGTCAGGACGTCGACACGACGTACAAGCCTGGCCAGTCGGTAACCGGCTCGCTGATCCTCGATGTCGGCGCCAAGGGCGGGACACTGAGCTACACAAGCAGCCTCACGGCCGACGCTCCGGCCTTCACCATCACGCTCCCGAAGTCGTAAGGTTCCGACATGCTGAAGTCATTCCTGGCAAAGCGCGGATACGGGGCGATAGACGAGCTGGCTCGCATCGCCTTCAAGCGCGGGGACACGATCTTCGTGAACAAGTTCCATCCGCGGCCGATGCAGAACGACACGGATCTGACGATCGCCATCAGCGACGTCGAAGCCATCGGGTGGACGCTCATCGACCGTCAGTCAGAGGGCGAAGGGCTCCAGCGGTTCGTGAGCCTGACGTTCCGCCGGCGCGAAGCCTGACATCCTCCTGACGTAGCTCAGCCCCGCTCACGGGTTCGCTCCTCCGTGGCGGGGCTGCGTCTGTGTCGGGACAGCAGGATTCGAACCTGCGGCCCTCCGCTCCCAAAGCGGATGCGCTACCAAGCTGCGCCATGTCCCGTTGTTTGCGGTGCAGTTGAACATCACGTAAGGTGCAGTCGTCATCTCCACATCTGACAGGAGCTCGTGTGCGCGAAACGGGGCTACAGCGGGGCTAAGAACCCGCTGTACATGGAAACGGACCACTCACCCAGGTGAGCCGTGCCGTTTCCGTCTACAACGTTTCGACACACATTGGAGTCCCTGCATGACGACTGCTCAGTCCCAGCCCTCCGCGTCTCGCAAGGGCCTGGAGATCACTACTGTCTTCTTCGCGGCCACGACTGCCGCACTCAGTGCGGGCATCATCGCCACCGTCTTCCACGCTCCGGCGTTCGTCGCAATTAGCGCCGGCGGCATGTCGTTCGTCGCCGCATTCACCCTTGGCATGAAGGTCTTTGAGCACCTCAGCCACAGCTAGGCGTGTGGGCGGGGGTTGGCGTCAGCCGCTCCCGCCCTCAGTGCGTCGCCGTGGAATCGAACCACGCAAGCCGCTCTCACAGCGCAGGCTCTACAGGCCCGCTTGCCTCCCAGGCATCCCCGCGTTCAGCGCGTCTGACACGCTACGGGCAGCTCCCCACCGAGGATTCAAACCTCGTCCTCCGAGTCCAGAGCCCGGTGTGCTGCCGAATAGACCAGCAGGGAAGGTGCTGCCCGGGTCCCGCCGTCGGACAGCCGCATCGGATCCAGCCCGGGTTGCCGGGTCAACCGTGGTCGCTGCTACGTCGGCCGCGCGCTAGCTAGCCGCAGCACGGGACGGCCCTCGTACCCCCACGGAGACTCGAACTCCGTTCCCCGGGGCGAAACCCGGGATCCTAACCCATAGACGATGGGGGCTTGCGCGTCCTCAGCGGGGGTCGAACCTGCGGTCTCTTGGTTGAGAACCAAGCGAGATAACCACTACTCCATGAAGACATGTACCTTGCGCCCGGATGGAGGGAATCGAACCCCCGTAGGCGGCTTTGGAGACCGCCGCTCTGCCACTGAGCTACATCCGATTGACGTCGGCCGCAGTATCACCGGACTGTTCTCCGGGTGCGATGGTTTCCCACCGCCTGCGACCATCCATCTGTGCCAAGCGATGGATTCGAACCACCGGCCTCCGGCGTATGAGACCGGCGCTCTACCGCTGAGCTAGCAAGGCGTGCACTGCGTAGTCCTGGAAGGATTCGAACCTTCGCCCTCCGCATCCGTAGTGCGGCGCTCCATCCAGACTGAGCTACAGGACCATGCGCTGTCCACGGCATTTAAGCCCCGGTGGCAGCACCTCACGAACAACCGTCCCTCCGCCCGGAGTCGAACCGGAATCACCGCGACCACAACGCGGGGCTCTACCATTGAGCTACGAAAGGTGTGACGTCAGAGGCTGGCTCCAAGAGGCCCCGGAGTGCCTGACGTCAAGGACGAGGCGTCGCGGACGGGATTCGAACCCGCGCCTCTCGCGGGGGCCCTCGGACCTACCCGCGAACGCTCTGCCTGACTGAGCTACCGCACACGCGTGCGCATCGCTCCACCTCGTCAATGGGCGCCGCGCGTTGTCGGGTGTCACCCCGCCGCGCCCCCTGCACCGGGACAGTGGTCGCTGACGAAGCGTCCGTCCGATGCAGCCCCGCCGTCCGTCTACTGAACGTCGAACGGGAAGAGAAGGGCGGCCGGCGCGCTCAACCGTGCTCTGCCCGGAGGAGAGTACGAGGAGCACAGGAGCGCGTCGGCCGTCAGGAGGGAGCGGGCGCCGCGCCATTCGCCGGCGCCGCCACTCTCCCTCTACCTCTGTTATGTGGGGCGTGTATCACGGTAATGATCATGGTCCGCCTCCCCCCCCGGGCCAGTCTGGCCAAAAAGGCAAACTAACCCCCTATTTCACTTCTCTCCAAGACGCGTTAGAGAGAGATAGAAATAAGGGGCCAGTCTGTCCATTTGGCCAATCTGACTGCCACATCGCCACTCAACGCAACGAATGAGCCCATCCATGTAACTCTATGCAACTATCCACAGCCACCCCGTGGGTACCGGAGGGGGCGGGCGACGTGGAGGCGGCCGACTGGGACGGCCCAGGTCGCCTACCGGCAACCAACAACGCCACTTCGGACCGTTATCTCATCGTAACCAACATGGGCCCGATGGCGCCCACTTGGCGGTCAGAGAAGCCCCTACCCATCACGAGTATGGGCTTCTCCACGACGACAGGGGCTCTCGACGAACTGTTCCCCACCCACTTCTCTACCGGGTCGGCGACGATATTCGCTCCGGGGCAGTTGAGCCCCTTGGATTTCGAGGGGCACCGATACCGCAGTCCGCGGCGGTACCCGTCGCTTCCCGGCTCGGTAGAGCCATCTCGGTACGTGCGTCCGTCGCATTCGTAACAGTGGAGGACGTATGTCAGCGGGCCGGTATTCTTTCTGCGGGGCCCTTCCGATCGAGCCCGCTGCGTCTCGCTCTGCGGCGTTGACTCGATCACTGCACGCAGCCGGTCTTGTTCATCCAGGGTGAGGATGGGGCGCGCTACGTACACAGGAAGGCCGTCATCCCCGCGCACGATGCGGCCCTCGTGGTCAGTGATGACGCCAGCAGTCGTGGGGTTCAGCAGGATGCGCATCAGCGTCTCACGGAGCCACTTGGTGCCCTTCGGCCCTTTGCCTGCGTCGATGAGGCGGCAGTCCGAATCAGTCGGCTCCCCTTCCGCGTTGAGCCGTTGAACTTCAGCATAGGGAGTCGACGGCACGCCGAACGCCCCGAAGATGTTGTCTGCGGCTCGTCGGATGATGCCGCATCTGTGGTGGTGATCGTTGAGTTTCCACCCCAGGGACTTGCCCGTTTCGGGATCCTTGCCGAGATGCACCTTGACGCGTCCGTATGGAACGCGTCCGCCAGGCCACCGCCCCTTCTGACGAAGGGTGTCGCGCGTCTCCTGGGCGCGCTCCTTGATCACCTCTAGCTCGTTCTCGGCGAACATGGCAGCGATGCCGGCGAACATCCTGCCTTCGCGGGTGGTGGGGTCGATGTTCATGCGCACCGTATTGATGCGCGTGCCGTTGTCGCGGCACCAGTCCAGCAGGCTGGAGAACCACACCACCCGACGGGCCCACCGGTCGGCGCGGAGTGCCACCATGCCGTCGTACGGCTTCGGCGGCGTGGGAGAGAGCCACTGAGAAAGGCCCTTTCTGCTCCACGGCGACACCTCCCCCGACACGTCCGTGTCCACCACCACCGCCACGACGACGCCGTGGGCGACGTCCTCCACCCAGCGCCGCCCCTCCTCCGTCTGCCGCTCCACGGACGTACTCTCGTCGGTGTCACGACTCAGCCGCACGTACACGATCCAGCGGTCCCCCGCCGAGCTGGCGGCCATCGTCGGCCGTCGCGAATGTCGGACGTTCCTGCGACGTGGTTCCGCTGCACTCATCTCGGTCACTAGCGCCTCCCCTGTTCACAAGGTGCGTGAATCCTGATCTGACGATCACGCGATGTGGTTCCACCGGCCCTTCCGGGCGGACGAATGGTTCCTGTACGACCAGGAGTCGCCCATCGCGACGGGGGGCCGGGGGCTGGCGCGCGGCCGGATCTATGACCGTGAGGGCCGGCTGCTGGTGTCCGTGGTGCAGGAGGGGCTGTTCCGGCGCCTGGGCGCGTAGCGGTGCCCGCGCCGCCTGTCGAACTGTCCGGTCTACCCTTCGAGGCCCAGCAGCAGAACACGAGGAGTGGGCGCGTGAGCGGCGTACTGACCATGATCCCCGTCCCCCGGGACACCACGGGCCGGGCTCCGGGAACGGACGGTCCGCCCGCTCCGGTGGGGCGGGTCATCAACCTCCGGGACGAGCGGGGCGGGCTCCGCACGGTCGCTCATGTGGAGCGCGACCTGCCGCCGGGCGGCATACCGGAGTACCTCGCGGCCCGGAAGGGCGGGGCGCGCTCCTTCGTCCTGTGGGCCGATCCGGACCGGCGGCAGCGGCTGGCCACCCTGGTCACCGTGTCGGTGAGCGGCGGCGTGGGGACGTACCGTGTGCTCGGCGACCGGGGCGAGCCGATCGGCACGCTCGTCCGTGAGAAGGCCCTCTCCGGGAAGGGACTGCGCACACGCTGGACGGTGACGCAGACCGGCTGCCCGGAGGCGGTCGGCTACAAGGGCCGGATCTTCTGGTGGTACGTCTGGTGGCTGCTGTTCCCCGTCCAGGCGGTCATCGCCACGCTCGCCCTGCTCAGCGGCAGCGGCGATGTCGCCCGTGGCCCCCGGCGCATCGTGTGGCGCGCGGGCGGGGAGGCGCCGCTGGAGTTCCGCTCGGACAAGGACGAGCTCCATCTGCACGCGGAGTGGTGCGACTGGCGGCTCGGTGCGGCGCTGGTGGCCCTGCTGCCGACGTTCGAGGGCTGGCTCGGCCACCCTTGGGACGACAAGAAGAAGTAGACGCCCGCGGTGCGTCCCGGCAGGGGACGGTCCGCCGCCCTGCCCTCGTACCGCCGTGAAAGGACCTCAGCTCCATGACCGAGATCGCCCTCGTGTCCGGCCCCGAACTGGTCACGTACGCCGATGAACTGGCCGCCCTCCTGGTGGAGACCGTCGAGGAGGGGTCGTCGGTGGGGTTCCTCGCCCCGCTGGACCGTGATGTCGCCGCCGCCTGGTGGCGCGAGCGGGCCGCGGCCCTCGACACGGGCGGCCTCCGTGTCTGGATCGCCCGTGACGGTGAGCGGGTGGCCGGCACCGTCGGTCTGATCCGGGCTCCGTTGCCGAACGCCCGGCACCGCGCGGAGGTCGCCAAGCTGATGGTCCGCCCCTCCGCCCGTGGCCGGGGGGTCGGCCGTTCGCTGCTCGCCGCCGTCGAGGAGTGGGCGGCCGGGGCCGGGGTGACGCTGCTGGTCCTGGACACGGAGAGCGGAAGCTCCGCCGAGCGGCTCTACCGCGCGGCGGGCTGGACCGCGTGCGGTTCGGTGCCCGGGTACGCCGCCGACCCGTCGGGGGTCCTGAAGGCGACCACGTACTACTACCGGGCGATCGGCTCCCCGGCGGGCCCGTCGGCGTCCTCGTAGGCGGCCCTGTCCGCCCAGCGGCGGTCCTCCCGCGGGCCACGAGATTGGCCTCCCACGGGACGGCGGCGGCCGAACACCTGGACGCGACGACCGGGCCGGCGAGACCCCCGGGAACCGGCGGTGTCCGGTACTCACGGAACCGCAGAATCCCCTCGCCGCGGTCTGGGTATCGTCCCTGGTGGACGCCCGAGCCCTGGAGGTACCACTGGCCGCCGCACTGCCCCGTCCGCCCATCGCCGCCAGGGCTTTCCTCCTGCGCGCGGTCGGGCCGACGGGCAGGCGGCCGGACCCGGAGGGGCGGGCCGTCGGCTTCGCTGCCGGGAACCTCCGGGCGTCCGGATGAACAACCGCGCATCGGAAACAAGGAGCGATCTCATGACGCTGCACGACATCCCGCTGAACACGCTGGCCGGCGAGCCGACCACCCTGGGCGCCTTCGGCGGCCGGGCCGTCCTGCTGGTGAACGTGGCCTCCAAATGCGGACTGACCCCGCAGTACGAAGGCCTGGAGCGGCTCCAGAATCAGTACGGGGAGCGCGGCTTCACCGTGGTCGGCGTGCCCTGCAACCAGTTCGCGGGCCAGGAGCCGGGCAGCGCGGAGGAGATCCGGACGTTCTGCTCGACGACGTACGGGATCACCTTCCCGCTCCTGGAGAAGCTCGACGTCAACGGGGAGGCTCGGCACCCGCTGTACGCGGAGCTCACGGCGCTCGCGGACGCGGAGGGCGAGGCCGGTGATGTGCAGTGGAACTTCGAGAAGTTCCTGATCTCACCGGCCGGTGTGCCGGTGGCCCGGATCCGTCCCGGCACCGATCCGGAGGCCCCCGAGGTCGTCGCTGCCATCGAGGCCCAGCTCCCGGCCTGACCCGACGCCGTGGGCCGCGCGGGGGTGCGTGTGTCCCCGCGCGGCCCACGGCCGGACGTGCCCGGCCCGCGTCCGCGGGTCCGGGCCCCGCGCGAACCGCTTCAGCGGATCGGCATGCCCGAGAGGGTCCGGGCGATCACCAGGCGCTGGATCTCGCTGGTGCCCTCGAAGATGGTGTAGATCGCCGCGTCCCGGTGCATCCGCTCCACCGGGTACTCCCGGGTGAAGCCGTTGCCGCCGAGGATCTGGATCGCCTGGGCGGTGACCTTCTTCGCGGTCTCGCTCGCGTAGAGCTTCGACATGGAGCCCTCCGCCGAGGTGAACGGCTTGCCGGCGGAGGCCATCCAGGAGGCGCGCCAGACGAGCAGCCGGGCCGCGTCGATCTGCGTGCGCATATCGGCGAGCTGGAAGGCGATGCCCTGGTTGTCGATGATCGGGCGGCCGAACTGGGTGCGTGTCCTCGCGTAGTCGAGGGCGACCTCGTACGCGGCACGGGCGGTGCCCACGGCCATGGCGCCGACGGCCGGACGGGACGCCTCGAAGGTGGCCATCGCGGCGTTCTTGACCCGCTCGCCGCCCGCCCTGACCCGCTCACGGGCCCGCGCGAGACGCTCGTCGAGCTTCTCCTTGCCGCCGAGCAGACAGTGTCCGGGTACCCGCACATCCTCCAGGACCACTTCGGCGGTGTGCGAGGCGCGGATGCCGTGCTTCTTGAACTTCTGCCCCTGCGAGAGGCCGGGGGTGCCCGGCGGCACGATGAACGAGGCGTGCCCCTTGGAGCCGAGCTCCGCGTCGACGACGGCCACGACGACATGGACGTTGGCGATGCCGCCGTTGGTCGCCCAGGTCTTCGTACCGTTGAGGACCCACTCGTCCTTGGCCCCGTCGTAGACGGCGCGGGTGCGCATCGAGGCGACGTCGGAGCCCGCGTCGGGCTCGGAGGAGCAGAAGGCGGCGACCTTCACATCGCCGGGGTCGCCGTACATCTGCGGGATCCAGGTGCCGATCTGCTCCTCGGTGCCATTGGCGAGGACGCCGACGGCCGCCAGGCCCGTACCGACGATCGACAGGGCTATGCCCGCGTCGCCCCAGAAGAGCTCCTCCATGGCCATGGGGATACCGAGGCCCGTGGGGTCGAAGAACTGCTGGGCGTAGAAGTCGAGGGAGTAGATGCCGACCTTGGCCGCCTCCTGGATGACGGGCCAGGGCGTTTCCTCACGCTCGTCCCACTCCGAAGCGGCCGGACGGATCACATCCTCGGCGAAGCCGTGGAGCCAGTCGCGGACCTGCTTCTGGTCGTCGTTGAGCTCAAGCGTGAACTCGGCCATGTTCCCCTCCATGCGCTGCTGCGAAAACATGCGTTACTTGCGGTAACAACAGTCTGTTACCGGCAAGTAGCCACTGTCAACCGCCCGGAAGCCGCCCGGCACACCCGCGGGGCAGGGTGTTACGTTGCCCGGGCGTGAAGAAATGCAAGGCCAGGGGTGGGGAGAGACACGGCATGGAGACCGCACGACAGGCCGAGCGGCAGCGGAGCGCGGCCGAACGCCGCCGCCGCGAGCTGCTGGAGGCCGCGGACCGAGTGGTGCTCAGGGACGGCCCCAAGGCATCGATGAACGCGATCGCCGCCGAGGCCGGAATCACCAAGCCCATCCTCTACCGGCACTTCGGCGACAAGGGCGGGCTGTACCGCGCACTCGCCAAACGGCACACCGACGCCCTGCTCAGCGCACTGCGGGCGGCCCTGGACGCACCGGCCGAGCGCCGCGAACGGGTGGAGGCCACACTCGACACCTATCTCGCCGCGATCGAGGCCCGCCCGCAGGTCTACCGCTTCCTGATGCACCCGTCCGACGACGACGCCACCCCCTCCCCCGAGCACGGCTTCGATGTCGGCCGGCACTCCGCCCCGCTGCTGCGCCGCCTGGGCGAGGAACTCGGCAAGGTGATCGCCGAGCGGGTGGACCTGGGCCCGGACAGCGAGCAGATGGCCCGTATCTGGGGCCACGGCATCGTCGGCATGATGCACGCCGCGGGCGACTGGTGGCTGGGCGACCGGCCCTGCTCCCGCGCCCAGTTGGTGGGCAGCCTCGCCGATCTGCTGTGGGGCCGGCTGGCCGCGGCGGGCGACCGGCCCGGCGGACCGGGCTTCTGACCTCCGGCGCCGCCGACGCCCGCCGGCAGCCGTATGCACGCCCCGCTCAGGCGCCGCTCCCCCAGGGCGCCCGCCGGGCCGCCCGCAGCGCCCTGGCCCGGCGCAGGCCGGTCAGCCGGTCGGTGTAGACCATGCCCTCAAGGTGGTCGCACTCGTGCTGGAGGCAGCGGGCGAACCAGCCCGTACCGGTGATCCGCACCGGTTCGCCGGTCACGTCGACCCCTTCGACGACCGCGTGGTCGAAGCGCGGCGTGCCCGCCTCGATGCCCGGAAGTGAAAGACACCCCTCCGGTCCGCGTACGGTAATGCCGTCCGCCTCGACCAGTTCCGGATTGACGATGTGCCCCAGGTGCCGGACCTCGTCGTCGTCCGGGCAGTCGTAGACGAACACCCT
Source organism: Streptomyces sp. NPDC079020 (assembly GCF_044542225.1). Classification (NCBI taxonomy): domain Bacteria; kingdom Bacillati; phylum Actinomycetota; class Actinomycetes; order Kitasatosporales; family Streptomycetaceae; genus Streptomyces; species Streptomyces sp. NPDC079020. The sequence goes on along the minus strand of NZ_JBITUB010000012.1, from coordinate 152,316 downwards.
GAGCGGGACGCCGATCTGATTGGCGGCGAGCCCGACACCCTGCGCCGCGTACATGGTGGCGAACATGTCCTCGACCAGCCCTGCGAGCGAGGGCCCGAAGTCCGTGACGTCCTCGCAGACGCCGTGGAGGACCGGGTCGCCGAGCAGACTCATGGCACGGATGAGTCCGGAACTGCCGGGGATCGGGCGGTTTCGCATGGCGGCAAGCGTACGTTCCGCCGCGGCCACGGACTTCCCGTGGTGCCGCGGTGCGGTCGTCGCACCGGACATCGATAGGCTGGGCGTGGACCGATGCAAGGAGGATCTAGGACGATGGCAGGCAACACGGAGCCGTTGTCGCCGCGGGCCAAGCTGGCCGTGACGGCGGGCAAGGCCGCGGCGGCGGTGTCGCGCGCCGCGGGGCGCGGCAGCGGATCGGTGATCGGCGGCCGGGTGGCGCTCAAGCTCGACCCCGACCTGCTGGGGCGGCTGGCGCAGCACCTGGACGTGATCCTCGTGTCGGCGACGAACGGCAAGACGACCACCACCCGGCTGATCGCCGAGGCACTGCGGGCCGCCGGGCCCGTCGTGTCGAACGCGCTGGGCGCGAACATGCCCGCGGGCATCACCTCGGCACTGGCCGGCGGCTCGGACGCGAAGTACGGCGTGATCGAGGTCGACGAGAAGTACCTCGCCGGTGTCGCACGCGACACGACGCCCAAGGCGATCGCGCTGCTCAACCTCTCCCGCGACCAGCTGGACCGCGCGGCGGAGACCCGGATGCTCGCGGAGCACTGGCGTGAGGGGCTGTCCGGCTCGAAGGCCGTGATCATCGCCAACGCCGACGACCCGCTGATCGTGTGGGCGGCGTCCTCCTCCCCCAACGTGGTGTGGGTGGCGGCGGGACAGGCGTGGAAGGACGACGCGTGGTCCTGCCCGTCCTGCGGCGGTGTGATGCAGCGCCCCGGGGACGACTGGTTCTGCGGGCAGTGCGGCTTCCGCCGCCCCGCCCCGAGCTGGGCGCTGAACGGCGACTACGTACTGGACCCGCACGGTTCGGCGTGGCCGATCCACCTCCAGCTGCCGGGCCGGGCGAACAAGGCGAACGCCACGAGCTCGGCCGCCGTCGCGGCCGTCTTCGGGGTGCCGCCGCAGGTCGCCCTGGAGCGCATGTACCAGGTGCAGGCCGTCGCGGGCCGCTACGACGTGGTCTCCTTCCAGGGCCGTGAGCTGCGGCTCCTGCTGGCGAAGAACCCGGCGGGCTGGCTGGAGACCTTCTCCCTGATCGATCCGCCGCCGACCCCGGTGATCCTCTCCGTCAACGCCCGGGGCGCGGACGGCACGGACACCTCGTGGCTGTGGGACGTCGACTACACGCAGCTCGCCGGCCACCCGATCTTCGTGCTCGGCGACCGCAAGCTGGACCTCGCGGTCCGGCTGGAGGTGGCCGGTCTCGACTTCCGCGTCTGCGAGACCCTGGACGAGGCCGTCCAGCTGTCTCCGCCCGGCCGTATCGAGGCCATCGCCAACTACACCGCCTTCCAGGATCTGCGCCGTCGTGTCGGCAACTGACCCCGGCGCCGGCCACCTCCGGAGAGGACGAAGCATGAGCAACAACGGTCTGCGTCTGGTCTGGGTCTACCCCGACCTGCTCAGCACGTACGGCGACCAGGGCAACGCCCTGGTCGTGGAGCGCCGGGCCCGGCAGCGCGGTCTGGACGTGCAGCGTGTGGACGTACGCAGCGACCAGCCGGTCCCGACCTCGGGCGACATCTATCTGATCGGCGGTGGCGAGGACCGGCCGCAGCGGCTGGCCGCGGAGCGGCTGCGCCGCGACGGCGGGCTGAGCCGGGCCGCGTCCAACGGCGCGATCATCTTCTCGGTGTGCGCGGGCTACCAGATCCTGGGACACGAGTTCGTCAACGACCTCGGTGAGCGCGAGGCCGGCCTCGGCCTGCTCGACGTGGTCTCCACCCGCGGCGAGGGCGCCCGGTGCGTCGGCGACGTACTGGCGGACATCGACCCGCACCTGGGGCTGCCGCCCCTGACCGGGTTCGAGAACCACCAGGGCGTCACCCATCTCGGCCCCACCGCACGGCCGTTCGCCCGGGTCCAGTTCGGCCGCGGCAACGGCACCGGGGACGGCACCGAGGGCGCGTACAGCGACACCGTCTTCGGTACGTACATGCACGGTCCGGTGATGGCCCGCAATCCGCTGATCGCGGACCTGCTGCTGAAGCTGGCCCTCGATGTGAACGCGCTGCCGCCGACGGACGACCGCTGGTACGACGCGCTCCGCTCCGAGCGCATCGCCTCGGCGACACAGCCCGCCTGAGGCGTTTTTCGCTCAACTGAGCGGAGTCCAGCAGGCGGACGTCCGGTTCGGTCCCGCCACCCTGCGCCGGTAGGGTGGCGGGGATCCAACCGGACGACGTGGTCCGGTCGTCGGCCCACGTTGCAAAGGTTTCCCGGGCAATGCGAATTGGTGTGCTCACCTCCGGCGGCGACTGCCCCGGCCTCAACGCAGTCATCCGATCCGTCGTGCACCGCGCGGTGGTCGACCACGGCGACGAGGTCATCGGCTTCCACGACGGCTGGAAGGGACTGCTGGAGTGCGACTACCGCAAGCTCGATCTGGACGCGGTGGGTGGCATCCTGGCGCTCGGCGGCACCATTCTCGGCTCCTCCCGGGTCCAGCCCGCGCATCTGCGTGACGGTGTGGAGCGGGCCCGCGGCCATGTCGCCGAGCTCGGTCTGGACGCGATCATCCCGATCGGCGGCGAGGGCACGCTGAAGGCGGCCAATCTGCTCTCCGAGGCGGGCCTGCCGATCGTCGGGGTGCCGAAGACCATCGACAACGACATCGCCTCCACGGACGTGACCTTCGGTTTCGACACGGCCGTCGGGGTCGCCACCGAGGCGCTGGACCGGCTGAAGACCACCGCCGAGTCGCACCAGCGGGTACTGATCGTCGAGGTCATGGGGCGGCACACCGGCTGGATCGCCCTTCACTCGGGCATGGCCGCCGGGGCGCACGCCATCGTCGTTCCCGAGCGCCCCTTCGACATCGACGAGCTGACCGACGTGGTCGGCAAGCGCTTCTCCGCGGGCAAGAAGTTCGCGATCGTCGTGGTCGCCGAGGGCGCGAAGCCGCGCGCGGGCTCCATGGAGTTCGAGCAGGGCGCCAAGGACATCTACGGTCACGAGCGCTTCGCCGGAGTGGCCACGCAGCTCTCCATCGAGCTGGAGCAGCGCCTCTCCAAGGAGGCCCGGCCGGTGATACTCGGCCATGTCCAGCGCGGCGGAACGCCCACCGCGTACGACCGCGTCCTCGCCACCCGCTTCGGCTGGCACGCGGTGGAGGCGGCGCACCGGGGCGAGTTCGGCATGATGACGGCGCTGCGCGGCACGGACATCACCATGGTGCCGCTGGCGGCCGCCGTGGAGACGCTGAAGACGGTTCCCGCCGACCGGTACGCCGAGGCGGAGTGCGTGCTCTGAGCGGCACGACCTGAGTAACTGCCCCCGGACGCAACCGCGGCCGGGGGCAGTTCTACTCTGGAGCGGACAACCGGCACGAAACGGGGACGTCCGTCCCCATCGGGAGTGAACAGATGGATCACAGCGGGCACGGCATGAACATGGATCTGCCGCCGTTCACGCTGGGCCGCGGGCTCGAGTTCTCCGCGGAGCCGTTCTTCCTGACCGGCTGCGCACTCGCCCTCGCCCTGTACGGATACTCCGTGGTGCGGCTGCGCAGGCGCGGTGACGGCTGGCCGGTCAACCGGACCGTCTTCTTCGTCATCGGTGTGCTGAGCATCGCCCTGGTGATGTGCACCAAGCTCAACGACTACGGCATGGTCATGTTCAGCGTGCACATGGTGCAGCACATGGTGATCAGCATGCTGTCGCCGATCCTGCTGCTGCTGGGTGCTCCGGTGACACTGGCGCTGCGGGCGCTGCCGGTGGCGGGACGGGGCCGTACCGGGCCGCGCGAACTGCTGCTCATGCTGCTGCACAGCCGGTACATGAAGATCATCACGCATCCGGTGTTCACGATTCCGCTGTTCATCGCCAGCCTCTACGGGCTGTACTTCACCCCGCTCTTCGACTTCCTGATGGGCTCCAAGCCCGGTCATATCGCGATGATGGTGCACTTCCTCGCGGTCGGCCTGGTGTTCTTCTGGCCGATCATGGGCGTCGACCCGGGTCCGCACCGCCCGGGATATGTGATGCGGATGCTGGAGCTGTTCGCGGGCATGCCGTTCCACGCGTTCTTCGGCATCGCCCTGATGATGGCGACCACGCCCATGGTGGAGACCTACAAGAACCCGCCGGCCTCGCTGGGCATCGAGGCGCTGAGCGATCAGGGCTGGGCCGGCGGCATCGCGTGGGCGTTCAGCGAGATCCCCTCGGTACTGGTGCTCATCGCGCTGGTCTTCCAGTGGTACCGCTCCGAGCAGCGGGTCGCCAAGCGCGCGGACCGGGCCGCCGACCGGGACGGCGACCAGGAGCTGGCGGCGTACAACGCGTATCTCGCCTCTTTGCAGGCACGCGGACGGTAGCGCGGGGCATGTCCACGGGGTGACCATGGGCTCAACGGCCGCCCGGCCGATGAGGAGCGTGCGCTCATGTCCGGATCGACGAAGACCATGGGAGTCATGACCGTCGGAGCACTGGTGGCGGTGACCGCGTACACAGTGGCTCTCGGGAGCAACGGCTGGCTCTGGTTCGGATGGGTGGTGCTGGGTCTCATCACGCTCGGGATGCTCGCCACCCCGGATACTCCGGACCGGCCATGACCTGCTCCGGACAGGGCGGCACCTGGTGTGCGGGCCGCCCTCCCGGGGCGCGTGGCGGCATCCCCCGTCGGAGTGGGAAGCATGCCCGGCGGAAGCAGGGGCAGGAGCCGGGGTGACCGGTGAGTACGGCCGTTCCGCGCCACCGGGGACCCTGGACCGACGGTCCCCCGCACCACGACGACCTGGTAACACGCAGCCCTGACGCCGACCCCGGCAGAGCGAGGTGCACACCATCCGTGTTCTATTACGTCCTGAAATATGCCGTTCTGGGGCCCATTCTGCGACTGCTGTTCCGGCCACGGATCGAGGGCCTGGAGCACATTCCGGCCGACGGTGCGGCCATCGTCGCGGGCAATCACCTGTCGTTCTCCGACCACTTCCTGATGCCGGCGATCCTCAAGCGCCGCATCACCTTCCTCGCGAAGGCCGAGTACTTCACCGGGCCGGGTGTGAAAGGCAGGCTGACCGCCGCGTTCTTCCGCAGCGCGGGGCAGATTCCGGTGGACCGGTCGGGCAAGGACGCCGGCCGGGCGGCGATCCGTGAGGGCCTGGGGGTGCTGGGCAAGGGGGAGCTGCTGGGGATCTACCCGGAGGGCACCCGCTCGCACGACGGCCGGCTGTACAAGGGCAAGGTCGGGGTCGCGGTGATGGCGATCAAGGCCCAGGTGCCGGTGATTCCGTGCGCGATGGTCGGGACGTTCGAGATCCAGCCGCCCGGTCAGGTCGTCCCCCGGGTCAGGCGGGTCACGATCCGGTTCGGTGAGCCGCTGGACTTCTCGCGCTATGCGGGCCTGGAGGACCAGAAGGCGGCGATCCGGGCGGTCACCGACGAGATCATGTACGCGATCCTGGGCCTCTCGGGCCAGGAGTACGTCGACGAGTACGCGGCCAAGGTGAAGGCCGGGCAGCCGGCGCAGCCGAAGAGGTTCCCGAAACTGCGACGCTGACGGCGAATTCGCCGGCGGCGAAGTCCGCCCGTCGGCGGGCCGGAACGCGCCTAGCCTTCCTCGCATGATCAAGGGAAGCGCATGGGTGCTCGGAGCGACGGGACAGATCGGGCGGGCCGCCGTACGGGCCCTGACCGAGGACGGCTGGGAGGTGACCGCCGCCTCGCTCGGCGGAGGCCATGACGAGCGGTGGGCGGACGGCGTCCGGACCGTACGCCTCGACCGGGACGAGGAGGGCGCGCTCGCGACGGCACTCGGCCCGGGGTGCGACGTCCTGGTGGACATGGTGGCGTTCGACGCGGCGCATGCCCGGCAGTTGACGGGGCTGGCCGGGCGGATCGGTTCGGCGGTCGTCATATCCAGCGGTGCGGTGTACGAGGACGATCGGGGACGCGGTTTCGACACCCAGGGGGAGCCCGACGGCGCGCCGGCCTATCCGGTGCCCATGGGTGAGGAACAGCGCACGGTGGCGCCCGGGGACACGACGTACGGGACGCGGAAGGTCGAGCTGGAGAAGCTGCTGCTGGCGGCGGTCGGGGAACTGCCCGTGACGCTGCTGCGGGCGAGCGCGGTCCATGGACCGTACTGCCGGACCCCGCGCGAGCTGTATTTCGTGAAGCGGGTGCTGGACGGCCGCAGGCGCCGGGTGCTGGCGTTCGGCGGGAGGAGCGTCTTCCATCCGGTCCACGCCTCCAATGTGGCCGAGCTGATCCGGCTGGCCGCGTCGCGGCCGGGCTCGCGCGTGCTGAACGCCGCTGACCCGCAGGCCCCGACGGTCGCGGAGATCGGTGCGGCGGTCGACGAGGTGCTGGGCGTGGAGACGGAGACCGTGCTGATGGAAGGGGCACCCGGGGCGGACGGGGTCGGGGACAGCCCGTGGAGCATCGAGCATCCGGTGGTGTACGACATGTCGGCGGCGGAGCGTGAGTTGGGCTACCGCCCCGTGACGGGCTACGCCGAGTCGCTTCCCGGGACGGTCGAATGGCTGGCCGCGCGACTGGCCGGACGGGAGTGGGCGGACGCCTTCCCCAAGATGGCCCGGAACTACGGCCCGGGGCTCTTCGACTACGCGGCGGAGGACGTCTGGCTGGCCCGGTACGACGCCGGGACGATCTGAGGCCGACCCCTGACGGGACGAGGCGGGCGGCCGGAGGAGACGCTCCGGCCGCCCGCCCCTGTTGTGCCGGGACGTTACGGCTTGGGCGTGGCGTGCGGGGTGCACGTCACGTCGCGCCGGTCGGTCTTCCCGGTGAGCAGGTAGGTGTCCACCCGCTCGTTGACGCAGGGGTTGACCAGGCCGGTGACACCGTGCGAACCGGCGCCCTTCTCGGTGATGAGACGCGAGCCCTTGAACCGCTCGTGGAGCTCGACGGCGCCCTGGTACGGAGTGGCGGCGTCACGCTCGGACTGCACGATCAGGACCGGCGGCAGACCCTTGCCGGTCTTGACGTTCAGCGGGGTCTGCTGCTTGGACGACCAGGTCGCACAGGGCAGGTTCATCCAGGCGTTCGCCCAGGTCATGAACGGGTAGTCCTTGTGCAGCCTGCTGTTGTCGCGGTCCCACTTGCGCCAGCTGGTGGGCCACTTGGCGTCCGCGCACTCGACGGCCGTGTAGACGGCGTTGCCGTTCTCCGAGGAGATATTGCCCGCGATGTCCGACATGTCGGGGGCAGCGGCGTCGATCAGTGCCTGGGTGTCGCCGCCCAGGTAGTCGCTCCAGGTCTGGGCCACGAGGGCCCAGGTGGAGTCGTAGTACGGCGCGTTCTGGAAGAAGCCGATGAGCTCGGCGGGTCCGAGGACGCCACCGATCGGGCTCTTCTTGGCGGCCGCACGCAGCGTGAGCCACGCCTTTTCGACCTTCTCGGGCGTGTCGCCGATGTGGTAGGCGGCGTCGTTCTTGGCGACCCACGCCTTCCAGTCGTTCCAGCGGGTCTGGAAGGCGATGTCCTGGTTCAGGTTGGCCTGGTACCAGATGTTGTCCTTCGACGGGTCGACCACACTGTCGACGACCATGCGGCGCACATGGTCCGGGAACAGCGTGCCGTACACCGCACCGAGGTAGGTGCCGTAGGAGACGCCCAGGAAGTTGAGCTTCTTCTCACCGAGCGCGGCGCGGATGACATCCAGGTCGCGTGCGGTGTTGGGCGTGGTCATGTGCGGCAGCATGTCGCCGCTGCGCTCGGCACAGCCGTCCGCGTACTCGGCGGCGAGCTTGCGCTGGGCGCGCTTGTCGGCCTCGCTGTCGGGGACCGGGTCGGCCTTCGGAGCCTTCACGAACTCCTGCGGGTCAATGCAGGAGATCGGCGCCGAGTGACCGACACCGCGCGGGTCGAAGCCCACGAAGTCGTACGCTTTCGCGGCCTTGGTCCACAGCGGGTTCTTGGTGACGATCCGCTTCGGGAACGCCATGCCGGAGCCGCCGGGGCCGCCGGGGTTGTAGAGGAGCGCTCCCTGGCGCTCCGCCTTCGTGCCGGTGCTGACGTGGCGGTCGACGGCGAGCTTGATCTTCTTGCCGTTCGGCTTCGCGTAGTCGAGCGGTACGGTCACCCATCCGCACTGGATGGGCCGGGCGATCGCCCAGTCGGCCGGACAGTCCGTCCAGTCGATCCCGGCTGCGGCCGCCCGCTCCGCGGCGATCCTGACGCCGCGCGCCTCGGAGCCGCCGCTGTGGTGGCGTCCGTCGGCAGTGGCCGCGGGTGCGGCGATCGCGCCCGCTATGAGCGTGCCCGCGATCAGAGCGCCGGCCGAGCCGAGCACTGCTGTGCGTCTCAAGTGGAACCTCCCCCATTATCCGATGCGCCGCCGGTGGCAACGCAGTTCATCGGGACTTCCCCGAGATCCTTTCGTCTGTGGGGTTCCTGAGAACAGTGCGTACGCGTGTTTCTTTACCGAACCAATAACCGGTGACCGCGGTCCCGCTGAGCGGACTCACGCCCCCAGCGGCGACGGCGGCCCTTTCAGCAGGTCGTCCAGCGCTTCGTCCAGTACACATCGCAGCAGCCGCGCATCGGCGGCCACGGCGGTCACCAGCACGGCGGGTCCGGCCAGCGGGGTGAGCGCGGCGGTGTCGCCGAAGAGCCGGGGCCGGGCCGGGACGGCGTCGAATTCCGGGTCCACCACGAGGAGTTGGCCGACCGCCCGGTGGCCTCCCAGGACGGCCGGACCGTCCCAGCCGCCGGGCGCCCCGGGGCCGAACGCGAGCTGCTGATCGAGCAGGGGCCGGCCCGCCCGGCGGACGGTGAGCCGGGTGGCGAGCGTTCCGGTGCTCTCCCCGTGGCGTCCGAGGATCTGTTCCTCGCGCAGCACGAGCCGTGCGGTGGCGGCGAGTTCGACCCGGGTCGCCATGTGCAGCTCGCTGCCGTGCGCGGAGATGAGCTGTTCCGGGAGCCAGCGCAGTTCCGCCCCCTCCCCCACGGACAACTCCACTGTGTATCCGGCGGGTTCGTCCTCCGGTCCGGTACCCGGAAGCGCGACCGTGGCCGCCGCCGAGTCGACCGTCAGCCGGGCACCGGCCTCGACGCGCGCCTCGACAGTGAGGCGGTCCCCGCCCAGCGGCGCGCTCATCGCACCGACGACGGTGACCCTGGCGCCCGGACCGCCGGCGGCCCGGGTACGGCGCAGGGCGAGCGGCCCGCCGCTCTCCAGCACGGGGAGAACGGTCGCTCCCCCGGCGTCGGTGACGGCGACAATCCGGGCCGTCGCCCGCACGCTCACGCGTTCCAGGCGGCGAGCTGCGCCCGTACCCAGTCCGCGACCGGGCGGACGCCCTCGGCGGAGGTCAAGGAGGTCAGGACTACGGGGAGTTCACCGCGCTGCTCGGCGGCGTCCCGGGCCATCCGCTCCAGGTCCGAGCCGACGTACGGAGCGAGGTCGGTCTTGTTGATGACCAGCAGATCGGCGGTGGTGATGCCGGGGCCGCCCTTGCGCGGGATGTCGTCGCCGCCGGCCACGTCGATGACGAAGACCTGGGCGTCGACCAGCCCCTTGGAGAAGGTGGCGGTGAGGTTGTCGCCACCGGACTCGACCAGGATCAGATCGAGCGGGCCCACCGAATCCTCCAGGTCCTCGACCGCTTCGAGGTTGGCGGAGATGTCGTCCCTGATGGCGGTGTGCGGGCAGGCCCCCGTCTCCACCGCCTGGATGCGCTCGGGCGGCAGCACGGCGTTGCGGAGGAGAAAGGCGGCGTCCTCGCGGGTGTAGATGTCATTGGTGACGACGGCCAGGGAGAGCCGGTCGCGCAGGGTGCGGCACAGCGCGGCGACGGTCGCGGTCTTGCCCGAACCGACCGGCCCGCCGAGTCCGATCCGCAGGGCCCTGCGGGAGCCGTCGGGGCGTGCGGCGTCCGCGCCGATGGCAGCGGGTCCGTCGTGGGAGTGGTCGAGGTGCATGGGGTGTGGCTCCTGGTTCCTGCGGAGTTACGAGGCGAACAGCCGGACGGGCCAGGCCGCGTGCGCCTCGGCGGTGATGTCGAGCAGCGGGGCCGAGGCGGCGGGCAGGGCGTCGATGCCCTGCCGGGCGGCAGCGGCGGCCCGGTCGGCGACATGGTCGAGTTCGGGGGCGAGACGGGCGAGGACGGCGGTGGCCTGGAAGGGGTCCAGGGAGAGCAGCCGGACCACCGCGGTGGCCGGCCCGCTGACCGTCTCGTACGCGGCGCAGTGCGCGGCGTCCACCGGCCCGAGTCCCGCGGCGCGGGCGGCGAGGCCGAGGACGACGGGCTGGTGGGCACCGCGCGGCCGGGCGGCGGCGAGCGCGGCGAGTTCCGCGCTCGGCCAGGTGGCACGGGCGGCCCGCATCAGCTGCCGGCCGAGTCGGCGCGCGATGGCGCGCAGGGCGGGTGACGGGGTGCGGGCGTCGGCGGCCTCGTCGAGCGCGAGCGGGTCGAGGCCGTGCGCGGCCGCCGCGGCCAGTGCCGCGGCGGTGAGTCCGGTGGTGTGCAGCCGGCCCCGGCAGAAGTCGGCGAGGTCGTCGGCGGTACGGATGCGTCCTGCCGTAACGGCCGGTTCGGCGCCGCCGGAGTGGGCGTGGCCTCCGGCCGGGAACCGGCCGTCGGCGAGGACGAGCAGAGCTGCGCGTGACATGGTCCCTCCGCCGTCAGAAGAGGAAGTAGCGCTGGGCCATGGGCAGTTCCGCGGCAGGCGCGGGTTCGACCCGCTCGCCGTCGATGGTGACGGCGAAGCTGTCGGGGTCGACATGGACGTGCGGCAGGGCATCGTTCTCGCGCATGTCCGCCTTGGTGACGCCCCGGGTGCTGGTGATCGGCGTGAACCGCTTGCCGAGGCCGAGCCTTTCGGGGAGTCCGTCCTCGATCGCCGCTGTGGGGACGAAGTTGAAGGAGTTGGCGGCGGGCGCCCGGCCGATCGCGCCGAACATCGGACGGGGCAGCACCGGCTGCGGAGTGGGGATGGAGGCGTTGGCGTCCCCCATCTGCGCGTAGGCGATCTGACCGCCCTTGATGACGGTCTGCGGCTTGACCCCGAAGAAGGCCGGATCCCAGAGCACCAGGTCGGCGAGCTTGCCGGTCTCGACCGAGCCGATCTCGCGGCCGAGTCCCTGCGCCACCGCCGGGTTGATCGTGTATTTGGCGACATACCGACGGACCCGGTGGTTGTCGGCGGCTCCGTCGCCGGACAGCGCGCCGCGCCGCCGCTTCATCACATGGGCGGTCTGCCAGGTCCGCAGGACGACCTCGCCGACGCGGCCCATCGCCTGGGCGTCGGAGGAGATGATCGAGATCGCGCCGAGGTCGTGCAGGATGTCCTCGGCCGCGATGGTGGAGGGCCGGATCCGGGACTCGGCGAACGCGAGGTCCTCGGGGACGGCGGGGTTGAGGTGGTGGCAGACCATCAGCATGTCGAGGTGTTCCTCGATGGTGTTGACGGTGTGCGGCCGGGTGGGGTTGGTGGAGCTCGGCAGGACGTAGGGCTCCGAGACCACGGTGATGATGTCGGGGGCGTGCCCGCCCCCCGCGCCCTCGGTGTGGTAGGCGTGGATGGAGCGCCCGGCTATCGCGGCGAGGGTGTCGGCGACGAACCCGGCCTCGTTGAGGGTGTCCGTGTGGATGGCGAGCTGGGCGCCCGTCTCCTCGCAGACGCCGAGGCAGGCGTCGATGACGGCCGGGGTGGCGCCCCAGTCCTCGTGGATCTTGAACCCGAGTGCGCCGCCGCGCAGTTGTGCGTGCATGGCGTCGCGGGACATCGTGTTGCCCTTGCCGAGCAGCCCGATGTTGACCGGGTACGCCTCCAGCGCCTCGAACATCCGGGCGAGATGCCAGGAGCCGGGCGTGATGGTGGTGGCCTTGGTCCCCTCGGCGGGACCGGTGCCGCCGCCGACCAGTGTGGTCACCCCGCTGGAGAGTGCCTGGTCGACGATGGTCGGCGAGATGAAGTGGACATGCGCGTCGACGGCGCCCGCCGTGAGGATCTTCCCGTTGCCCGCGATGATCTCGGTCTCGGGTCCGATGACCAGGTCGGGGTGGACCCCGTCCATGGTGTCGGGATTTCCGGCCTTGCCGATCCCGGTGATCCGGCCGTCCCGGATGCCGATGTCGGCCTTGACGATGCCCCAGTGATCGACGATCACCGCGCCCGTGATGACGGTGTCGGGCGCTCCCTCGGCGCGCGTGGTGCGTGCCTGGCCCATGGACTCGCGGATCACCTTACCGCCGCCGAACACGGCCTCGTCCCCGGCGAGTCCGGGGCCGCCGGAGCGGTCCTCCTCGATCTCGACGAGCAGGTCGGTGTCGGCGAGCCGGATGCGGTCGCCGGTGGTGGGCCCGAACAGATCGGCGTACACGGCGCGGCTGAGCTCAGGCATCGAGGGCACCTCCGGTCCCGCCGCGCAGGCCGGGGACGACGCGGCGCCCGGCGATCGGGACGAGCTCGACATCGACGGGGATGCCGGGTTCGAAGCGCACCGCCGTACCGGCGGCTATGTGGAGCCGCAGTCCGTGGGCGGCCGACCGGTCGAAGCGGAGCCCGGGGTTGGCCTCGGCGAAGTGGTAGTGGGATCCGACCTGGACAGGGCGGTCGGCGGCGTTGAGGACGGTGAGCCGGGTGACGGGCCGGCCCGCATTGACCGCCACGGGGCCGTCCGCGTACAGGATCTCTCCGGGAATCATCGGCGGCGCTCCCCGTCAGACGATCGGGTCATGGACGGTGACGAGTTTGGTGCCGTCCGGGAAGGTGGCCTCGACCTGTACGTCGTGCAGCATCTCGGGTATGCCGTCCATGACTTCGGCCCGCGTGAGCAGTTGACGTCCGGACGCCATCAGCTCGGTGACGGTGCGGCCGTCCCGGGCGCCTTCCAGCAGATGCGAGGTGATCAGGGCGACCGCCTCGGGATGATTGAGCCGAAGCCCGCGTGCCCGGCGCTTCTCCGCGACATCGGCGGCCACATGGATGAGCAGACGTTCCTGCTCGTGCGGGGTCAGTTGCACGCTTCCACCTCATCGTCTTCCGCCCAGTACCGGCCCTGGGCGCAGCGGGACCCTATCCCGCCCTCAACAGTCTGTTGAAGGCCGAACAGGGGCCCCACGGCCAGGTATTGCACGTTAGGGCGGAAGTTTTTCCGTGGCGTTAACTGATCTTTTGCGGATCCATGGACATCGGGCCGCGCGGCCCGTACGCCAGCGGCTTCGGGCCGCAGGCCCCGAAGCCGCGCCGGAGAGACCTACCGGCCCTCAGTCGTCACGGTCGTGGTGCCCGCGGTGCTCGGCGGCGATCCCGAAGCGGCGCCGTTCGCCCGGGGCGGAGGTCATGGAGCTGATCGAGGACACCGAGCTGATCACCTGCTCCTGCTCGGCGGCCTCCTCGCCTTCGAGTCGCTGGAGGTCGGCGGCGGAGACCAGGGCGACCAGCGGCTTGCCGTGACGCGTCACGACAACACGCTCGCCGCCGTAGACGACACGGTTGATCAGTTCGGCGAGCTCTGCCCGCGCTTGCGTCACCGGAATCTCGTAGGCCATGCCCCTAGCCTATGCAATGTCCACCTGGTCCGCCGTGGCCCGTGGCGACAGGGAAATAGCCAGGTCAGAGGCGTTCGCGTACTCCCGGGCCCTCTCTTCGGTGAGAGATGTGCGGGACGAGGTGAGACGGAGATTTTTCTGGTCGCACCGAATCCTGGCAGGTTTCAGCGAGACCGGCGCCTCACATGACGCGATCGGGATGGCGCGGCCGGACATCCTGGCCACGAGGTGTCCCGGCCAAGCCCGAAGGCATCGGCGGACGGCCTGCCGAGACCGGAACACCACGCACACAGCCCCGGTCCGGTCCGGTTTCCAGAAGCAGCGCGTTCCGCGCCCGCCGCCTTCACCGCGTGTGCCCTGTTCTCGCGAGGCTGCCGCGAAGCGGGAGGCAACTCTCAGCAATCACAGCGACGCACAGCCACGGAGAGTAAGGCGCGGTCCAGGGGCTTCGCCGCCCTCCGGGTCGGCGAAGCCGGCGTGGGCGTGCTCGACGGCTGAAGCCGCCCACCCAGGTCCGCGCCGCTCAGCTTTTCCCTGTTCGGATTGGCCAGGCGCAGGTCCGAAACACGGACGAGGTCAGGGAGTCACACGCCGCAGGTAGAGGTCTTCGGAGAGTTCGACCTCGGTGATGGGCGGCTTCCGCCGGACCGTCACGGTCGAGTCATCCGCACCTCGGACACTTCGAGCAATCCATCGAGTTCGACCTTCCCCCTGGTCTGGTCCGGACTCACCACGAGCCCGTCCCGGCGCACGATTTCCAGGAGCCGTTCGGCCAGGGGCAGGACCATATGACGGCCCCAGCACCGTTCGCTCACGTGGCCGAAGGGCAGATAGCCGGGGTGGGTATCTCCATCCAGCTCGTCCCAGCGGTCGGGGTGAAACTCGTCGGGCTCCTCCCAGAGCTTGGGGTCACGATGGCTCAGCAGGGGAAGCAACAGGACATCGTCCTTCGGGCCGATCCGTGCGTCCACGTCCGAGAACTCCGGGGAAGCCACTCGCAAGATATTCCACGACGGGGGGAGCAGCCGGAGTGCCTCAAGGAGGATATTCCGATTCGATACGTCGTCGCTGAACGGAGCTCCGAGCCACAGGGCACTGGTGACAAGCGCGGAGACGGTGAAGCACACCGGTGCCGCCACTCGCCTGTACAGGTACATGGCATAACGTCGGTCACTGTAGTTCTTGGAATCGACAACGAGAGCGGCAAGTTTTGACAGCGGTACGTCCGGACCAGGTCTGCCCAACAAAGCGGCACCGGAGGCGACGGCCGACCAGGTCAGTTTCGGGGTCAACTCCAGTCGGCGGTCGACCAGAACCCGGAATCGCCGACTTTCGTCTCCGAAGACGAGATCCCGCAGGTAAACATGCGCCACATGCGGCCACCGGCCGGTCAGGTCGACCGTGCCATCGAGGGGACGTTGCAGCGCGGTTCGTACGTCCGAGCCCACGGCTTGCATAAAGGTGGACGCATCGGCACGGCTGACAAGCCGCTTCTGGACGGGTTTGAAGGTAGGCCTCTCCTCCGCGTTGGCCGGCCTGCTCCGGAGCAGGCCATCCATCAGATCGGCACCGGATACGCCGATCGTGTCGGGCTCCAGACGGAACAGCGACGCATCGCGATAACGACTCAATAGCTCGTCGAGCCTCGGCGCGAACTCAATGACCCGACCGCTCCCGCCGGCGCGGAGCATAGACATGGGTGAACTCCGTGGGTAGGCGGCTCGCGTCGACAAGAATTCCTGACCGACGCGAGCCCGGCATGGAAACTATCTGATTAGATCCAGCCGTACCAGGCGTAAGCCTTGAGGCTCTTCTCCGGGCGGAACTTATTGACGAGGCGAACGAGCTTCATGAGAACCTCCATGCGTGATGAACGAGACGCTTGTTCGGTGACAGGAGATATCAATGCCGGACGGAATTCCCGGCATTCATTTCAACTGCCGTGGGAAGTTAAGACCTGCTCGATGTATATGTCAAGTGACTCATATCACTGCCTGAATTGACTCATTCACGTTTCGAGTTCACAGATATTCGCATCTCGGCAAAGCGCACTGAATTCAGCCATTGGCGCACAAATACGGACAGTCCGGGGGTATGGATGGCCTCGGATGCGGCGGTTCGGCCACGCCGGCATGGCAGACGCAACTCCTGCGGGGACGAGCGCGCCACTTCCGACCACCGAGCCCCGGCGAACTCCGCAGACAGCCCCGACAGGAGGGCCGGGGCGGCGGCGATGAGTTCCGCCTCCGCCCGCACGCCCTCCTGAACCGCCCGGAACAGCACGTCCGCTTCCACACCCCCCACCATCACCTTCTGTACGTCCTGTACATTTCTTACGGACGCGGCCGCGGACACCCCCAGGGACCACGTGCCCGGGGACGGCGTGCCCGCAGAACAGCGACCCACCGAGAACAACCGCGCAGATCCCAGGAGAGGCATCGCCATGATCCGACCTGCCGCCCGTTATGTCCTGCCGGAGTTCACCGAACGCACAGCGACCGGGACCCGGACCCTGGACCCGTACTCCAAGCTGCTGTCCGAGCGGATCGTCTTTCTCGGCACCCCGGTCGACGACACCGCGGCCACCGACCTGATCGCGCAGTTCATGTATCTGGAGTACGCCGAGCCGGACCGGCCCATCTCGCTCTACATCAACTCCCCCGGCGGCGAGTTCAACGCCATGGCCGCGATCTACGACACCATGCAGTACCTGGCGTGCGACGTGGAGACGTTCTGCCTCGGCCAGGCCTTCTCCAGCGCCGCCGTGCTGCTGGCGGCAGGCGCGCCGGGCCGCCGACATGCACTGCCCGGCGCCCGGGTAGTCATCCGGCAGCCGACGCTGGACGAACCGGTCCGGGGCCAGCCGTCCGATCTCGAAATCGAAGCACGCGAACTGATGCGGGTGCGCGAGATGCTCGCGGCCATGCTGTCCCGTCACACGGGCCGGTCCACGGAGCGGATCACGGCCGACATCGAGCGCGACACCATCCTCGACGCCCGAGCCGCCCAGGCGTACGGGCTCGTGGACCACGTCATGGAGAACCGCGGCCCGTCCCGGCCGCCGCACCCCCCGAGGTGAACCGACCATGCTTCCACCGGAGTACCCGCCGCTCCCCGCGCTGACCCGCGCCGAGGGGGAGTTCATCGACTGCTACCTGGAAGTTCTCGACCAACTGGGCCGGATCAACCCGGCCCGCGGCAGCGACACCTATGGCGCGCTCCGGGCCGCGCAGGCCCTGGCCTCCCGGGCCGCGGCGCTGCGCGACGCGCTGACGCTGATGCACGAACGGGGCGAAGCGCAGATCCACGCGGCGACGCTGGCGCGGGCCCTGCGCCTGCTGGACGGGGAACGGCGCGCCGGGCGCGTCACGATGCCCCCGCCACCGGCGAGCTGACCGGGCCCCGCCGCCGGTGAGCTGACAGGCCCCCGGCCCGACACCGGGCCGGGGAGTCCGCCCCGGCCGACGCCCGGCACCACGCCCGGCACAGAGCCCGGCACCACATCCGCACCGGCTCCCGGCTCCCGCTCACGGGGAGCCGGGACCTCGCTGTGCCTCGCCACGCCTCGCCGCGCTCGCCACGCCTCGCCGCGCTCGCCACGCCTCGCCGCGCTCGCCACGCCTCGCCGCGCTCGCCACGCCTCGTCGCGCTTCGTGCGCTCCTCCGCACCCCGACGCACCTCACCGCGTCCGCCCCGCGACACGCCCGGCCAGGAGATCAGATTTCCTCCCTCGTTCGGCGTAGTCAGTCCCCCTCGCGAGGGACAGCCCAACTTGCGCTCAGCGCGTGGACAGCACGCGGAATCTGACGTTCCGTCGCTGGTGCGAGGGTGGTCGATCAGCCCGGCCGAGGGCCGAAAACGGGCTCGTCCACCCGAACGGATCAGTCGTGACGACTCTCACAAATCGCTGTTTCAGCTCGGAAATCCGGCACTTCGTGAGTCAAGATCCCTGGGACGACAAGCCCCCGCCACCGCGGCGGGGCGGTCCGGGCGGACGCCGAGTCCTGCCGCTGCCCGGATGACTGGTCGACAGAAGTGGATCGGCAGGAGTGGAGGACCCGAGCACAACGGGTCGGCCGGGCAACCGGTCGCCCCTCGGGGTGAAGCCGCACACTGCGGCCGGGCAACTTCGCCAGCCCGAACCCGACAGGTCATCCTTCACAGGCGGCTGACGAAGGGTTGCGCATGACTGCGCAGGTACATGTCCCGTCTCTGCTTACCCGGGCCGGTACGGCCTCGGTACTCACCTTGGCCGTCGGCTCCGCCATGCTGGCGCCGGGCCTGGTCAACGAGGCCGAGGCCGCCACGCACTCGACGAAGGCGCTCAAGGTCGCCGCGTCCAAGAAGGGATCGCCCTACAAGTACGGAGCGTCCGGTCCGCGCCGGTTCGACTGCTCGGGGCTGACTCTCTACTCCTTCAAGAAGGCCGGCAAGAAACTCCCCCGTACGGCCCAGCAGCAGTACAACAAGACCCACCACATCTCGAAGTCGAAGCGGAAGAAGGGCGATCTGGTCTTCTTCCACTCCGGCCGCAGCGTGTACCACGTGGGCATCTACGCGGGTAAGGGGAAGATCTGGCACTCCCCGAAGACCGGGGCGGTGGTCCGGCTGGAGAAGATCTGGTCGAACAGCGTGTGGTACGGACGGGTCCGTTGACCCACGGCCGGACCCGCTTCAGCGCAGCAGCGGTCCGGTCACCAGTACGAGCCCCAGTGCGGTGAGCGCCGCGCCGCTGCCGCCCTCGATCGCACGGGCGGTGCGCGGCCGGCGCAGCCACCGCCCCAGCCGGTCCACCAGCAGGGCCACGGCCGGGAACCAGACGAGCGCCAGCGCCACAACGACCGCCGCGAGCAGCAGGGTCCTGGGCAGCGGCGGCTGCCCGTCCGGCACGAACTGGGGCAGCAGGCTGAGGAAGAGCACCGGCGCCTTGGGGTTCAGCGCGTTGGTCAAGAAGCCCTGCCGCAGTGAGCGTCCCAGCTCCCGCTGCGCGGGGCGGGCCTCCGGTTTGGCCGTCCGGTCCGCCTCGGCGGGCCGCCGTCGCAGCGCGAACAGGGCGCTGAGGCCGAGCCAGAGCACATACGCGCCGCCCAGGAGCTGGACCGTGCGGAACAGCACGGGCATGGTCACCAGCACCGCGGCCAGGCCCGCCACGGCGAGCGCGGTGTGCACCACGAGCCCCCCGGCGACACCCAGCGCGGTGGCGACCCCGGAACGGCGCGAGGCGAGTGCGTTGCGTACGACGACGGTGAAATCGGCGCCGGGCAGCGCGACCATTCCCGCGGCGACTCCCGTGAAGGCGAGCAGTTGTGCGTCCATGGTTACACCCTGGACCGAAAGAGCCTTTAGCGTGTACTTGCAATCTTCTGGGTCTGCCAAAAGGAACGCTTAATGTACGACCCCACACGGCTGGCGGCGCTGGTGGCGGTCGCCGAGGCCGGATCGATCACGCGTGCGGCCGCGCGCCTGGGCTACACCGCGCCCGCCCTCTCCCAGCAGCTGGCCAAACTGGAGCGCGAGGCCGGTGCGGCGCTCCTGGTCCGTCATCATCGCGGGGCGCGGCTGACGGCCGCCGGTGAGCTGCTGGCGGGCCGGGCCCGACGGGTCCTGGACGAGCTGGACCAGGCGCGGCACGAGCTGGCGCAGCTGGCCGGGCTCTCCGGGGGGCGGCTGCGGGTCGGCACGTTCACCACGGCCGGAATCCATCTGCTGCCGCCGGTCCTGAGCGCGTTCCGGCGCGCACATCCGGACGTCGAGCTCGCCGTGACCGACTACGAGCCGCCCGGGGGAGTCACCGCGGTGGCTGCCGGAGAGGTCGATCTCGCCCTGACCCATGCGTACGAACCGGCGGCCGCGGGCCCCTTGCCCATGGGCGTCGTCGTCGAGCCCCTCCTGGTCGAGGAGCTGGTCCTGGTCACCGCGGTCGGCCACCGGCTCGCCGAAGGGACGGGCCGCCTGCCGGTCACCGAGCTGGCGGGACGGCCGCTGATCAGCAGCGCGCCCACGCATCCGCCCCGGCGCGGGGTGGAGAGCGCCCTGGCCGAGGCCGGCGCCACCCCGGCCGTGGTGTGCGAGTCCCCCGGCTACGCCCTGGTGTGCGCGCTGGTCAGCGCCGGGATCGGGGTGGCCGTGGTTCCGGAGATGGTCGCCGCGATGTCCCCGACCCCGCTGGCTGTGCGCCCGCTCGATCCGGCCGCCTTCCGCCGGACGATCTCCGTCGCGCACCGGGGCGACCGGGCGACCTCCGCCGCGTCGACCCTGCTGGCACTGATGCGCAGCGGATTCGGACGGGGCGCGGCGGCGCGGTAGGCCGGGGCCCGGCCCGGACCCCGGAGCCCTGCCCGGGAGCACGTGGCCCCGGCACGCCCGCTCGCCGTCAGCCCTGGCCCGGAACGGTCCAGGGCAGGGCGATCCAGACCGTCTTGCCTCCGTCGGGGGTGGGAGTGACGGTGAGCTGTCCCCCGTACTCCTTGGCCAGGGCCCGGATGATCACCATGCCGCGTCCGTTGTCCTGCTGGACGGCGGCCGGCAGCCGCTGGGGCCAGCGGGGGTGACTGTCCGTCACACCGAGATGCAGCTCCTCCTCCCGGTCCAGCCGGAGGTCCACGGTGAAGGTGGGTGACAGCCCGAACGTGTGCTGTACGGCGTTGGTGGCAAGCTCCGAGACGATCAGCCGGATGGAGTCGGCGATCTCGGTGTCGTCGGCCAGACCCCATTCGGCCAGTATCCGGGCGACATACCTGCGGGCCGAGGAGACCGAGACCGGATCACTCGGCAGGGTGACGGTTGCTTCTTGATGATCTGCCATGGCGACGCCGTCCCTTTCCAGCCCCGGCCGAACCGCGATCGGCCGGGATTGTGCTTCGCGCCAGATTGCCACTGATGCTGCCCTCTGTAACGACGATCGGCCAAGATATGCATATATCTGTCGCTCAAAGCGGTGAACTCCGCCCCGGCGGTACTCGAACGCGCGGCACACTGACCTCTCTGCGGGCCGGAGCCGTGCGGGCCCGGCTCTCCCTGCACAGCGGAAGGAGGCCGGCATGCTGCACGGTCCCGTGGTACGCCGACGCAAGCTCGGAGAGGAGTTACGCGGCCTGCGCCATGCGTCCGGGCTGACGAGCCGGGACGCGGCGCGGCTGCTCGGCTGGCACCAGTCGAAGGTGAGCCGTATCGAGACCGGTGCCAGTGGGGTCTCTCCCGCCGACGTGACCCGGCTGCTGGACGCGTACGGCGTGCGCGACGCCCAGTTGCGCGCGCTCCTGGAGGTGCTCGCGGGTTCGGCGGGCGGCGGCGGAACAGGCTGGTGGCACGCGTACCGGGGGCTGATCCCTCCCCAGTACCGCGACTTCATCAGCCTGGAGTCCCAGGCGAGGACCGCGCGGACGCTGGAGACCTCGGTGGTGCCCGGACTTCTCCAGACCGCCGCCTACGCCCGCGCGGTGACCCGGTCCTCACTGGACGGGCTGCCGGCCGGACAGCTGGATTCCCTGGTGGAGGTACGGCTGACCCGGCAGGCCGTGCTGCGGGCGAATCCGCCGCTGCACCTGACGGCCGTACTCGACGAGGCCGTCCTGCGGCGCGAGGTGGGCGGTCCCGAGGTGATGAGGGACCAGCTGCGCCATCTGACCCAGGTGGGTCAACTGCCCCACGTACAACTTCAGTTGCTGCCGTTCAAGGTAGGGGGTTACATCGGCATGACCGGCCCTTTCGTAATTTTCTCCTTTCCGAACATTTCTGATCTGGATGTGGTCGTTCTTGACCACTTGACGAGTAGCCTCTATCTGGAGCGGAAAGAAGACCTTGAGGCGTACAGCTCGGCCTTCCGCACCTTGCAGGCTCACGCGCTGTCGCCGGAGCGTTCGTTGGATCTCATCGCCGCGATCAGCCGCGGCGGCCAGGGGGACTCCGGCTGACCGGCCGTGCTCCCCCGCGCACCTTCCGACTGCCCGAGGGAGCATCATGTCCGACCGCCTCGCACAGCCCGCGTTACGGTGGCGCCGCAGCAGCCGCAGCACCGGAATGAACAACTGTGTGGAGACCGCGCCGCTCGACGGTGAACACCTCGCCGTACGGGACTCCAAGGATCTGGACCGGACTCCGTTGCGGATCTCCGCGACGGCCTGGACCTCGTTCGTTACGGGGCTGCACGACCGCCCGGTCAGCTGACCGGAGCGGTCTTCGTCCCGGGAGCGGTCCGTACGACGGCGTCCACCGCGGCCGCGACCTGCTCCCGGGTCAGATCGGCCCGCGCGGTCAGCCGCAGGCGGGAGATTCCGTCCGGCACCGACGGCGGGCGGAAACACCCCACCGCGATCCCGGCCGCGCGGCAGTCGGCCGCCCACCGCACGGCCGCCTCCGCGGACGGCGCGCGTACGGAGACCACCGCGGCATCGGGCCGGACGGCGGTCAGCCCGGCCGAGGTCAGCCGTTCGTACAGGGTGAGGGCGACCTCCCGGGCCCGGTCCGCGCGCTGCGGTTCGCGGCGCAGCAGCCGCAGCGCGCCCAGGGCGCCGCCCGCCGCCGCGGGGGCCAGTCCGGTGTCGAAGATGAACGTCCGGGCCGTGTTGACCAGATGATCGATGACCCGGGCCGGGCCGAGCACGGCGCCGCCCTGGCTGCCGAGGGACTTGGAGAGGGTGAGCGTGGCCACGATGCCCTCGCCGCCCGCGAGTCCGGCGGCGGCGAGCGCGCCGCGCCCTCCTTCCCCGAGCACCCCCAGACCGTGCGCGTCGTCGACGAGCAGTGCGGCGCCCTCGGCCCGACACATCTCGGCCAGCGCGGGCAGCGGGGCCGCGTCACCGTCGACCGAGAAGACCGAGTCGGTCACGGCGAGCGCCCGCCCGCCGTGCGCGCGCAGCACCTTGCCCACCGCTTCGGGGTCCGCGTGCGGGACGACGGCGGTCTCGGCCCGGGAGAGCCGGCAGCCGTCCACGATCGAGGCATGGTTGCCCGCGTCGGAGACGATCAGCGAGCCCTGGGCGGACAGGGCGGTGAGGGCCGCGAGGTTGGCGGCGTAGCCGGAGGAGAGCACGAGGGCCGCCTCGAAGCCGCAGAAGCGCGCCAGTTCGTGTTCGAGTTCGGCGTGCAGTTCGGTGGAGCCGGTGACCAGCCGTGAACCGGTGGCACCGGCACCCCAGCTGTGCGCCGCCGCGGCGGCGGACCCGGTGACTTCGGGGTGCCGGGTGAGGCCCAGATAGTCGTTGCTCGCGAGGTCGAGGAGCTCCGGACCGGCGGGGCGCGGGCGGAGCGTCCGGACGAGGCCCGCCGCCGCGCGGCGGCGGGCCTCGTCATTGATCCAGTCGAACGGGGCGAAGGGCATGAGCCGGTCCCTTTTGTAGGCAGCTCACAGACCCTAGCCGGGGGCGCAGCAGGTCAGGGTGTGGCAATACACACACCCTGACCCTGCTCTCCTGTCTGGTTCCTCCTTGGCTGAAGACCGTGCCGTAGGCCAGGATCATCGCCATGGACCTGCTGCTGAACACGCTGGTGGACAAGGGGCTGCGGCGCGAACTGCCGACCCGCGAAGAAGCGCTCGCCGTGCTGGCGACCTCCGACGACGAACTGCTCGACGTGGTGGCCGCAGCCGGCAAGGTGCGCCGTCAGTGGTTCGGGCGACGCGTGAAGCTCAACTATCTGGTCAACCTGAAGTCCGGTCTCTGCCCCGAGGACTGCTCCTACTGCTCCCAGCGGCTGGGATCGAAGGCCGGGATCCTCAAGTACACCTGGCTCAAGCCGGACGAGGCCTCCAAGGCCGCGGCCGCCGGGGTGGCCGGCGGGGCGAAGCGGGTCTGTCTGGTGGCGAGCGGACGCGGGCCGACGGACCGTGATGTCGACCGGGTGTCGCAGACCATCGAAGCGATCAAGGAACAGAACGAGGGCGTCGAGGTCTGCGCCTGTCTCGGTCTGCTCTCCGACGGACAGGCCGACCGGCTGCGGTCGGCGGGCGCCGACGCGTACAACCACAACCTCAATACGTCCGAGGGGACGTACGGCGACATCACCACCACGCACACCTACGCGGACCGGGTGGAGACCGTCCAGCAGGCTCAGGCGGCGGGGCTCTCCGCCTGTTCCGGGCTGATCGCCGGCATGGGCGAGAGCGACAACGACCTGGTCGACGTCGTGTTCTCGCTGCGCGAGCTGGACCCGGACTCGGTACCGGTGAACTTCCTGATCCCCTTCGAGGGAACCCCGCTCGCCAAGGAGTGGAACCTCACCCCGCAGCGCTGTCTGCGGATTCTGGCCATGGCCCGCTTCGTCTGCCCCGATGTCGAGGTGCGGCTCGCCGGGGGCCGGGAGGTGCATCTGCGCTCGATGCAGCCGCTCGCCCTCCACCTGGTGAACTCGATCTTCCTGGGCGACTATCTGACCAGCGAGGGCCAGACGGGGCAGGCGGATCTGGACATGATCGCCGATGCCGGTTTCGAGGTGGAGGGTGCGGGAACGACGACGCTGCCCCAGCACCGGGCCACGGCGGGAGGCGGCTGCGGCTCGCACGACGGCGGCTGCGCACCCTGCGGTGACGGCGACACGACGGCGTCCGCCGGGGAGCCCTCGTCCACCGAGGTCCCGGCCACGCGTACGGATCTGGTGGCGGTCCGCCGCCGGGGCGCCGGGACGGACCTCGCGCCCAATGCCTGAGACGTACTCCCAGGAGCGGCCGTCGAACGGACCGGCCCCGCGTACCGCGGCGCTCGCCCCCGCCGAGCTGCGCGCCCTGGACCGGGCCCATGTCTGGCATCCGTACGGTCCGATGCCGGGCCGGCAGGAACCGCTGGTCGTGGAGTCGGCGTCCGGCGTACGGCTGCGGCTGGCCGAACCCGCCCACGGACAGACCGAGTTGGTGGACGGCATGTCGTCCTGGTGGTCGGCGGTGCACGGCTACAACCACCCGGTGCTCAACAAGGCGGCCCGCGGCCAGCTGGACCGGATGAGCCATGTGATGTTCGGCGGGCTCACCCATGAGCCCGCCGTGCGGCTGGCCACCCGGCTGGTGGAGATCACCCCGGAGCCGCTGCGGCATGTCTTTCTCGCCGACTCCGGGTCCGTCTCGGTCGAAGTCGCGGTGAAGATGTGCTTCCAGTACTGGCGTTCGCTCGGCAGGCCGGCCAAGCGACGGCTGCTGACCTGGCGCGGGGGCTATCACGGGGACACCTGGCAGCCGATGTCCGTGTGCGATCCCGAGGGCGGGATGCACGACCTGTGGTCGGGGGCGCTTCCCCGGCAGGTCTTCGCCGACGCGCCGCCGGACGGTTTCGACGCGGAGCCGGACCCCGGGTACGTACAGCGCCTGCGGGATCTGGTCGCGCGGCACGCCGACGAGCTCGCCGCGGTGATCGTGGAGCCGGTGGTGCAGGGGGCGGGCGGGATGCGTTTCCACTCGCCCGCGTACCTGCGGGTCCTGCGTGAGGCGTGCGACGCCAACGACGTACTGCTCGTATTCGACGAGATCGCGACCGGGTTCGGCCGCACGGGAAAGCTGTTCGCCGCGGAGCATGCCGGGGTCTCCCCCGATGTCATGTGTGTCGGCAAGGCGCTGACCGGCGGCTATCTGACGATGGCGGCGACGCTGTGCACCTCGCGGGTGGCGGAGGGCATCTCCAGGGGCAACGTCCCTGTGCTGGCTCATGGCCCGACGTTCATGGGCAACCCGCTGGCCGCGGCGGTGGCGAACGCCTCCGTCGATCTGCTGCTCGGCCAGGACTGGGAGCGGGAGGTCAAGCGGATCGGCACCGGACTCCAGGACGGTCTGGCCGCCGCGGCCCGGCTTCCCGGGGTCGTGGATGTGCGGGTGCTGGGCGCCATCGGGGTCGTACAGCTCGATCACGAGGTGGACATGGAGGCCGCCACCCGGGCAGCCGTGCGCGAGGGCGTGTGGCTGCGGCCGTTCCGGGACCTCGTGTACACGATGCCGCCCTACGTGACCGGTGATGACGATGTGGCACGGATCTGCCGGGCCGTGTGCGCGGCGGCCCGGGAAGGCTGACATGACGATTCTGGTGGTGTCCGGTACGGGCACCGAGATCGGGAAGACGGTGGTGACCGCCGCCGTGGCCGCGGCCGCCCGGGGCCGCCGCGTCGCGGTGCTCAAGCCCGCCCAGACGGGCCTGGCCCCGGGGGATCCGGGGGACGCCGCCGAGGTGGCGCGCCTCGCCGGCGGCCATGTGACGCCGGTCGAACTGGCCAGGTTCCCCGAGCCGCTGGCCCCGGCGACCGCCGCCCGGCGGGCGGGTCTCGCGCCCGTGCGGCCCTTCGAGATCGCCGAGGCGGCCGGGAAGCTGGCCACCGAGCACGATCTGGTGCTGGTGGAGGGGGCGGGCGGACTGCTCGTACGGTTCGACGACGAGGGCGGCACGCTCGCGGACGCGGCGCGGCTGCTGGCGGCTCCCGTCCTGGTGGTGGTGGCCGCGGGTCTGGGCACGCTCAACACCACGGCGCTGACGGCGGAGGCGCTGCGGGCCCGGGGCCTGGAATGCCTCGGTGTGGTGGTGGGCAGCATGCCGGACGAGCCGGATCTGGCCGCGTCGTGCAATGTGGACGATCTGCCGGTGGCGGCCGGAGCTCCGCTGCTGGGCGCAGTCCCGGCCGGGGCGGGGTCGCTGGCACCCGTCGATTTCCGTGCGCGGGCGGCCCATTGGCTGGCTCCGGAGCTCGGCGGGGTCCGGTCCCGGACGAGGAAGGGCTGAGTACGCCGATACGGGGGAGAATCGAAGGGAGCCACTGCTTTCCCGTCACGGAGGCCCGTTATGCATCTGCGCAGCAGGAAGATCCCCCGGGACGCGGTGCACCACCCGGTGTTCGCCCGGTTCTACGCGCGGATGAGCGTGGATGCCGACCGGCGGGGCGGTATCGCCGCGTACCGCCGGGAGCTGCTGGCCGGGGTCTCCGGCCGGGTGATCGAGATCGGGGCCGGAAACGGACTGAACTTCGCGCACTATCCCGGCGCCGTGTCCGAGGTGGTGGCCATCGAACCGGAACGTACGCTCCGGCAGCTGGCGGTCCGTGCCGCGGTGCGGTGCGAGGTGCCGGTGGACGTGGTGCCCGGTGCCGCGGAGGCGCTGCCGGTCAAGAGCGAGGCGTTCGACGTCGCCGTGGCCTCATTGGTCCTGTGCACGGTGCGGGACCTGCCCCGGGCCCTCGCCGAGATCAAGCGGGTCCTGCGGCCCGGCGGTGAACTGAGGTTCTTCGAGCACGGACTGGCACCGGGCCGGGTACTGGCCGCGACACAGCGGGCCGTGGACAGAACCGTCTGGCCCCTGCTCTTCGGCGGCTGCCACACCGCACGCGACACCCTGGCCGCGATCGAGGCGGCCGGCTTCGAGATGGGCACGTACCGGAGGCTGCGGATTCCGGAGAAGCGTGTGCAGCTGCCGCCCTCCCCCTGTGTCCTCGGAGTGGCCCGCCGCCCCTTCCCGGTGGACTGACCCCGCCGGGGGCGGTGGCCGGTGGACGGCGGACCGGGGTCATACGTCCTGCTGGACCGGGTTCACGCGACCCGGTGCAAAAGGGTTCACGCGACCCGGTGAACCGGATTCACACACTCCACTGCCGGAGTTCGTCGGCGATGACCCGGACGTCCGCCTTGCCCTCCTTGACCAGTCGGGCCAGATCACGCACCTGCTCGGGCGAGGTGATGACCTTGAGCCCGGAAGCGACGAGATATCCGTACGCGACGGCGGAGGCGAACATCGCGTTGGAGCGTTCGAGCGCGGGAACGTGGAGCAGCAGTTGCAGCAGGGCAGCGGCGCGGGAATGCGGATCGCTGTAGACGGGGCTGCCGAAGATCTCCGCCTCGTGGCGGCTGACCGCGGCGACGAGCGCGCCCCAGTCGACAACCTGAGGATCGCCGGGCGTCTTGTGCTCGGCGACCATGAGCAGCCAGGAGAGGTCGATCCGTAGGTTCAACGGGTACCTTCGCGCTCCGGGCCGAACTCCTCGGCGAACACCGACTCGTACTGCTTCATGAAGTCCGCCGCCGCCTCGACGAAGGTGTGTCCCACTTCGCCCGCGTCCTGTTTGACGAGCTCCTCTATATAGCGGTTCACGCTCATCCCCCTCTGCAGCGCGCGCTGACGCGCGGCCTCGGCGGTGGCCTCTTCCACTCGGACGTTCAGCTGAGTCTTGGGCACAGCCATCACGCTAGCGCGCCTCCGCTAGCACCGGCAAGAGGAGCCGGGGTGCGCGCATGGTGGGTGGCATGGCCATCGACCGGGCTGCCGCAGGGCTCCGCCGCGCGGCAGCCCGGATGGCGAAACGGGGTCGACGCTCCGGTCGTCCGGTGGTGGGATCACCCCATGAACGATCTTTCGATACGTGCCGCGACCCCTGCGGACCTGGACGAGGTCCTCGCGTTCTGGAAGGTGGCCGCGGAGGGCACGAGCATCAGCGACGACCGGGACGGCATCACGCGGCTGTTGGAACGCGACGCCGAGTCCCTGATCCTCGTCGAGCGGGGCGGCACGCTCGCCGGGACCGTGATCGCGGGCTTCGACGGCTGGCGATGCCATCTCTACCGGCTGGCCGTCCATCCGGACCATCGCCGCCGGGGCGTGGGCGGAGCGCTGCTCGCTGCGGCGGAGGAGCGGTTCGTCCAGCTGGGAGGGCGCAGGAGCGACGCCATGGTGCTCGACCGCAACGAGCTGGCGCAGCATGCCTGGCGGGCCTCGGGGTACGCGCCGCAACCGCAGTGGAGCCGCTGGGTGCACCACCTG
Organism: Streptomyces sp. NPDC079020; assembly: GCF_044542225.1. Lineage (NCBI taxonomy): Bacteria > Bacillati > Actinomycetota > Actinomycetes > Kitasatosporales > Streptomycetaceae > Streptomyces > Streptomyces sp. NPDC079020. The sequence continues at coordinate 123,913 of NZ_JBITUB010000012.1, read as the reverse complement.
ACCGGCTGACCTCGCGTACCCGCCACTCCTCGCCGCACGCAATTTTGCTGGTCCTTTACTATGGGATCTCATCCGACCGACCCCTGACGAAAGGTGTGAGCGTCCGCCCATGGGCGAGCCTCCCAGTAGCCGACATCGCCGACATCGCGCGATCCTCCTGCCCCTGCCCGATCCTGGGACGGAGGTGAACCGATGACCGAAGTGCTGCTACTGCTCGTCGCGGTACTGCTCTCCCTGGCCTGTGGCGCCTTCGTCGCGGCGGAGTTCTCACTGACCACGGTGGAGCGCGGCGAGCTCGAACGGGCCGTGGAGCGGGGTGAGCGGGGCGCCGCCAGTGCCCTGAAGGCTGTCCGCAGCCTCACCTTCCAGCTCTCCGGCGCCCAGCTCGGCATCACCGTCACCAACCTGGTGGTCGGCATGCTCTCCGAGCCGTCGATCTCCAAACTCATCCGCGGACCGCTGGAGGCGATCGGCCTCTCCTCCAGCGTGTCGTCCTCGGTCGCCCTCGTGATCGGCACCGCCCTGTCCACCGTGGTCCTGATGGTGGTCGGCGAGCTCGTCCCGAAGAACTGGGCGATCTCCTCCCCGCTCGCCGTGGCCAAGGCCGTCGCCACACCGCAGCGGGCGTTCACCGCGGTGTTCCGGCCCTTCATCAGCCATCTCAACAACACCGCCAACCGGATTCTGCGCCGTTTCGGCCTCGAACCGGCCGAGGAGCTGGCCTCCGCCCGCAGCCCCCAGGAACTGGTGGCCCTGGCCCGTCACTCCGCCAAGGAGGGCGCGCTGGAGGCGGACACCGCCGAGCTCTTCGTCCGCACCCTCAACCTGGCGGAGCTGACCGCGGAGAACGTGATGACCCCGCGCGTTCAGGTCACCGCCCTGGAACTGCAGGCGACGGCCGAGGATGTCGCCAATGCCACTCGGGCGACCGGGCTGTCCCGCTTCCCCGTCTACCGGGGCAGCCTCGACACGGTCGTCGGCGTCGCCCACATCAAGGACGTGCTGGCCATACCGGCCGAGCAGAGGCCCCGCAAACGCGTCTCGGAGATGCTGCGCGAACCTCTCCTCGTGCCCGAGACCCTCACCGTGGACCGCCTGCTGGACCGGCTGTCCGGCAAGATCGCCATGGCTGTCGTGATCGACGAGTACGGCGGCACGGCCGGTGTGGTGACCCTGGAGGACATCGTCGAGGAGGTCGTCGGCGAGGTGCGCGACGAACACGACCCGCATGAGACCCCCGACCTTGCCCCCGCGGGTGAGGACGCCGACGGACGCACCCTGTGGTCGGCCGACGGCGCGGCCCGCACCGACCAGCTCAGGACCATCGGGCTGCGGGTGCCGGACGGACCGTACGAGACGCTGGCCGGGCTGATCGCCAACGAGGTCGGCCGCATCCCGGCGGTGGGTGACACCGTCGAGCTGGCCGACTGGCGGATCGACGTGGTGGACGCCTCCGGGCGCAGGGCCGCACGCGCCCTGCTGCACGCCCCGCTGCCCGCTTCCGGGGAAGAGACGGAGGACGCACGATGATCGCCCTTCAGCTCTTCATCGGCCTGATGACCCTCGTGGTCAACGCCTTCTTCGTCGGCGCGGAGTTCGCGCTGATCTCCGTGCGCCGCAGCCAGATCGAGCCGGAGGCCGAGGCCGGGAACCGGCGGGCCCGCAGCGTCATCTGGGGCCTGGAGCACGTGTCCGCGCTGCTCGCCGCCGCCCAGCTCGGCATCACCCTGTGCACACTGGTGCTGGGTATCGTCGCCGAGCCCGCCATCGCGCACCTGCTGGAGCCCGTCTTCAACGCGGTGGGCGTACCGCACGGACTGGTCCATCCGATCTCGTTCGTGATCGCCCTGTCCGTGGCCACGTATCTGCACATGCTGCTGGGCGAAATGGTGCCGAAGAACATCGCGCTGGCCGAACCGGCCCGCAGCGCGCTGCTCCTCGGACCGCCCCTGGTGGCCCTCGCCAGGGCCCTGCGCCCGGTGATCTTCACGATCAACGCCTTCGCCAACGCGCTGCTCAAGCTCCTTCGCGTGGAGGCCAAGGACGAGGTGTCCGCGACGTTCTCGGACGACGAGCTGGCGCGGCTGGTGAAGGACGCCGGGGATGCCGGACTGGTCGACGACCGGTCGGCGCAGCGGCTGCGGCACGCCCTGGAGCTGGGCCGTCGCCCCGTGCAGGACGTGATCATGCCGGTCGACCGGGTGATGTACGCCAAGGTCGGCACCACGCCCGAGGAGCTGGAACGGCTCTCGTCCGAGTCCGGTTTCTCGCGCTTTCCCGTCATGGACAGCGAGGAGCGCATCCTGGGCTACCTCCATGTGAAGGACGCCCTGGACGCGACACCGCGCGATGTCCCCTTCCCGGTGACCGCGATGAGGCCGATCGCGCGGGTGCGCGCGTCGACCCCGCTCGATGACGTGCTGACGGCGCTCAGGCGCAGTCGTACGCATCTGGCGGCCGTACTCGACGAGGACGACCGGCTGGCCGGCATGGTCACGATGGAGGACGTCCTGCGGGAACTCGTGGGCAGATCGCAGGCACGCTGAGTTCCTGAACCCCGGGGCCGGGGCCGGGTCTCGGCCCCGGGCCAGGCAAGAGCAGGCGTGGCAGGCAGGGCGGGGGCGGGGACGGTCCGAGGGCCGTTCCCCGCCCCCGCCGGCTCCGCGCGACCCCGGAACCCGGCACGGCCGTCACGGTACGATCGCAGGGCCATGGAATTGAATGCCACCTACACCAGTCTTGTCGCGGTCGGCGACTCGTTCACCGAGGGCATGTCGGACTTGCTGGCCGACGGCACGTACCGGGGCTGGGCCGATGTCCTCGCCTCCCGGCTCGCGGCCAGGTCCCCCGGATTCCGGTACGCCAACCTCGCGGTACGCGGAAAGCTGATCGGCCAGATCGTCGACGAGCAGGTGGGCCCCGCGGCCGGCATGGGCGCGGATGTGATCACCCTCGTGGGCGGTCTCAACGACACGCTGCGGCCCAAGTGCGACATGGGCATGGTGCGCGGACGGCTCGAAGAAGCGGTGGAGCGGCTGGCCCCGTCCTGCGGGCAGCTGGTCCTCATGCGCAGCCCCGGCCGCGACGGCCCGGTGATGGAGCGCTTCCGTCCACGTATGGAGGAGCTGTTCTCCCTGGTCGGCGACCTGGCCGACCGGCACGGGGCACTCGTGGTGGATCTCTACGGTGCGCCGTCGCTCGGCGATCCCCGGATGTGGGACGTCGACCGGCTGCACCTCACGGCCGAAGGACACCGCAGGGTGGCCGAAGCGGTCTGGCAGACGCTGGGCCTGCCTGCCGAGCTCGACTGGCAGTCACCCGTACCGGCGACGCCGCCGCCCCACTGGGCGACGCGGCGTGCCGACGACGTGCGCTTCGCCCGGCAGCATCTGGCGCCCTGGATCGGGCGGCGGCTCACCGGCCGGTCGTCCGGGGACGGCCGGACGGGAGCGCAGTTCAGCGCCGAGACGGGCAGGGCCTTCTGGATCACGCCCGCGGACGCCTCGGATCCGGGCCCGGTGACGGGGTGGCGCCGGACGGACGGGTCCGGAAGCTGACGCTCCGGGACCCCCGGGTGGGCGCTCGGCACCACTCCCCACTCGCCGCAGCGGTACCCGCCCAGGGCGTGCTCCGCCCGCTCCACGCCTTCACCGCCGCATCCGCACCGCCTCACCTTCGCTGCCGCATCTGCGCTCCCTCGCCCGCGTTCGTAGCAAGCCACAAACGGGGCCGCGGCGCTGGCCTGCACAAACCGCCAGTAGAATCTGTTTACGTGACTGCTGTGTCTGCGAAGCCTCGCATCCCCAATGTCCTGGCCGGCCGCTACGCCTCCACGGAGCTGGCCGTCCTCTGGTCCCCCGAGCAGAAGGTGAAGCTGGAGCGTCAGCTGTGGCTGGCGGTGCTGCGCGCTCAGAAGGACCTCGGGATCGAGGTGCCCGACGCGGCCCTCGCCGACTACGAGCGCGTCCTCGACCAGGTCGACCTGGCCTCGATCGCCGAACGCGAGAAGATCACGCGGCACGACGTGAAGGCCCGGATCGAGGAGTTCAACGCCCTCGCCGGCCATGAGCAGGTCCACAAGGGCATGACCTCCCGGGACCTCACCGAGAACGTCGAACAGCTCCAGATCCGGCTCTCGCTGGAGCTCATGCGCGACCGGACGGTGGCCGTCCTGGCGCGTCTGGGCAAGCTGGCGGGCGAGTACCGCGAGCTGGTCATCGCGGGCCGTTCCCACAATGTCGCCGCTCAGGCGACGACCCTCGGCAAGCGCTTCGCGACGGCCGCGGACGAGCTGCTGGTGGCCCACGGACGGCTGGAGGACCTGCTCGGCCGCTACCCCCTGCGCGGCATCAAGGGCCCGGTCGGCACGGCGCAGGACATGCTCGACCTGCTGGGCGGGGACGCCGGGAAGCTCGCCGATCTCGAACAGCGCATCGCCGGGCACCTCGGCTTCGCCCAGGCCTTCACCTCGGTCGGCCAGGTCTATCCCCGCTCGCTCGACTACGACGTGGTGACCGCGCTGGTACAGCTGGCCGCGGCGCCCTCCTCGGTGGCGAAGACGATCCGGCTGATGGCGGGCCACGAACTGGTCACCGAGGGCTTCAAGCCCGGCCAGGTCGGCTCGTCCGCCATGCCGCACAAGATGAACACCCGCTCCTGCGAGCGTGTGAACGGCCTGATGGTCATCCTGCGCGGCTACGCCTCGATGACGGGCGAGCTGGCCGGTGACCAGTGGAACGAGGGCGACGTGTCCTGTTCCGTGGTCCGCCGGGTGGCCCTGCCCGACGCCTTCTTCGCGTTCGACGGTCTGCTGGAGACGTTCCTGACCGTGCTGGACGAGTTCGGCGCGTTCCCCGCGGTCGTGGCCCGGGAGCTGGACCGCTACCTGCCGTTCCTGGCCACCACCAAGGTCCTCATGGGTGCGGTCCGGGCCGGGGTGGGCCGCGAGGTCGCCCACGAGGCCATCAAGGAGAACGCGGTCGCCTCCGCTCTGGCGATGCGGGAGCAGGGCGCGGAGCGCAACGAACTGCTGGACAAGCTCGCCGCCGACGAGCGCATCCCGCTCGACCGGGCACAGCTCGACGCGCTGATGGCCGACAAGCTCTCCTTCACCGGTGCGGCGGGCGACCAGGTCACCGCGCTGGTGTCCCGGATCGAGGACATCACCAAGCAGCACCCGGAGGCCGCGGCCTACACCCCCGGCTCCATCCTCTGACATCCGTCGCTGTCACCCGATGACACCCGAGGAGCTCAGGGCCGCTCGTGACCGCATCGTTCCCGATGTGGTCACGGGTGGCCTGCGGGTGCTGTTCTGCGGCATCAACCCCAGCCTGTCGACCGCTGTCACGGGCCACCATTTCGCCCACCCCGGCAACCGTTTCTGGCCGGTGCTCCATCTCTCGGGCTTCACACCCCGCAGGCTGATGCCGTCCGAACAGGGCGAGTTGCTGAACCACGGCCTGGGCATCACCAATGTGGTGGCGCGGGCCACGGCCCGGGCGGACGAACTCGGGGCGGAGGAATTCCGTGAAGGTGGCAGGATCCTGGCCGAGAAGACGGAGCGCCTGGCACCGTTGTGGCTCGCCGTGGTCGGTGTCACCGCCTATCGCACGGCTTTCGGCGAACGCAAGGCCCAAATCGGCCCGCAGGAGCGGACGATCGGCGGTGCCCGCGTATGGGCTCTGCCCAACCCCAGTGGCCTCAACGCCCACTGGACCGTCCGGACCATGGCGGACGAGTACGCCCGTCTCCGCGAAGCCACCCGCTCGCCCCCACCCGCCGCCTGAAACCCGACACCGGCACCCAACGGCTGACGGCTGACGGCTGACGGCTGACGGCTGACACCAACGCCGGGAGCCGCCGTGTGGTCGGCGTGGCGGCCGGCCGGTTGTCGTCGACGGTCGAGGCGGCCAAGTCGGGCGAAGCTGCCGAACGGCGGCCGGCGCGGGGCTGTCGCCGTCAGGGCGGGTCGATCACCGTCACCAGGACGGTCAGCTCGCAGCCAGGGCCCCCCTCTTCGAGGAAGAGCCCCATCGCCACCCATCGGTCCTCGATCCTCCAGAGCTGAAGATACTCACAGCCGGCGACCGGATCCGCCCACGGCTCGGGGATCGTCTCGCCCGCCAGCATCCGCTCCTGCGCACTCCACAGGCTCACCATCTGCGGCTCACCCCAGCGTGAGGTGAGCAGCGTGATCAGTGCGTCGTGTTCCGCGAGGCACTGAGCTCTGTGCTCCAGACGGCCGACCTCACCGTCCTCCCCGTGCTCCTCGTCCGCGTGCAGAGAAACTGTGTGGTAGCCGGGCCCACTGACTCCCGAGCCCGAGGGGATGCGTTCCGCGGGAAATCCCTTGGTGCGCAACCCGTCGATGAGGCGGAGATGGTGTGCGGTCGTCATACCGTCAGTAAACCGCCTCGCACTGACAAGTGCCCCTCTGACCCGATCTCTGAAGCGCCCCCCAGCCCCGGCCCCGGCTCGCCTCTCCCCTCCTGCCTCCCCTCTCCCGCCCGCCTGCGGCTCAGGCGTCCCGATTCCGTACAGCGAACCAGCCCGCCAGCAGAGCGGCCGCGGTCCAGGCCGCCGTCACCGCCAGCCCCGCCCATGGACCGAGGCTTCCGTCCGGACTCTCGTGCAGCACCAGTTGCCCCGCTCGGTCCGGCAGATACTGGGCCGCTTCCCCGGCGATGTCCCCGATCACGAAGGAGGCGATCAGGATGAAGGGTATGAGAAGGCTGAGCACGGCCACCGCGCTGCGGAGCAGCGCCGCCAGCCCTGCCGCGAACAGGGCCATCAGCGCCAGGTAGACACCACCGCCGAGCGCCGCCCTCAACGCGCCCGGATGCCCCAGGCCTATCGCGTCCTCCCCCATGAAGAGCTGCCCCACCAGGAACGCCGCGAAGCTGGTGACCAGCCCCACGCCGAGGGCCAGCCCGCCCACGACAGTCATCTTGGCCGCGTAGAAGAGTCCGCGGCGCGGGACCGCCGACAGCGATATCCGCAGAGCACCATTGACGAACTCCGAGGAGAGCGCCGTCGCACCGAAGCTGATAGCCGCCAGCTGCCCGAAGTTCAGGGCGTAGAGAGCTTCGAGTACCGGGTCCGCGTCCGCGCTGTCCGCATCCGCCCCTCCGTCGATGGCGAAGGTCAGCACGGTGATGGCGAGCGTGACCAGGAACACCGCTGACAGAGATCCTGAGATGGAGCGCAGCGATCTGACTTTGATCCACTCGGAGTGGAGCACCGCGGTCGGGGACATGGTCACGCCTCCTGACGCTCAGCGGTGGATACCGTGCCGGCCGCGAATTCCGCCTCGTCCGCCGTGAGACCGAGGTACGCCTGTTCCAAGGTCAGCCGCTCATCGATGAGTTCGAAGAGGGGGATGCCTTCGGAGGCCGCGAGCGTGCCTATCTCCTCGGCCGTGACACCCTCGACCGTCCAACGCCCGTCATCGTTCCGCTCAGGTACATGGCCCTTGCGGGTCAGCACATCCTGAAGCCTGTGGGGTTCGGAGGTGCGCAGCCGCACCCGGGGCCTGCTGCGGGATTCGAGGAACTCCCGCATCGGCATGTCGACGAGAAGCCTGCCTCTGCCGAGGACCACCAAGTGGTCGGCGAAGGACGATGTCTCGTTCATGAGATGGCTGGAGACCAGAACCGTACGGCCTTCGCGGGCCAGCCTCTTCATCAGTTCGCGGATCCAGACGATGCCTTCCGGATCAAGTCCGTTGGACGGCTCGTCCAGCATCACCACGTCCGGGTCCCCGAGCAACGCTGCGGCGATCCCGAGACGCTGGCGCATACCGAGGGAGAACGTCTTTATCCGCTTTCCCCCGACCTGCGCGAGGCCAGTTTCCGCCAGCACGGTCTCCACCCGGGCGGCGGTCATGCAGTTGCTCGTGGCGAGCGCGAGCAAGTGGCTGCGGGCAGTCCGCGAGCCGTGAGCCGACTGGGCGTCGAGCAGTGCGCCGACGCGGTGCAGCGGAGAGCTGAGCGCGGCGTACGCCTGGCCGTCTATGGTGGCCGTGCCGCTGGAGGGCCGGTCGAGGCCGAGGACGAGCCGCATGGTGGTGGACTTGCCCGCGCCGTTCGGGCCGAGGAATCCGGTGACCCGGCCTGGTCGCACGCTGAACGTGAGACGGTCCACGGCACGGGTGGCGCCGTAGTCCTTGGTGAGTCCGTGGACATCGATGGTGGTCATGTCCTCAGCCTGGCCGCCGTGCCCGCCGCACGGCCTCCCCCTGCCGTGGGGTTCATCTCCCTCGCTCGGGGGAGCCGTCGCCGGCCGCGCGGCTGGCACGATGACGGCATGCCCCACCTCCTCGCTCCGCTGGCCAGACCGGTCACCTACACCCGCTGGCTGCATCTGCTCGCCCCGGCCGCCGTTGTCAGCGTGTGGCTGTTCATCTCGATGGACATGCCGTGGATGCCGCTGCTCTTCGCGGTGCCGGTGGGTCTGGTCCCCGCGATGCGTCTGGCGGAAGGGGTTCAGGCGCAGTTGCTCCTCACCCCTGACGAACGTGGCCGTCCGGATGCCTCGATCTCCGCGGCTGTCGCGGCCACGTGGGCGGACCGGTGGCGGACCGTTCTGTGGTTGGAGGTGCGGTTGCTGCTGGCCGTCGCCGCGGGGTCGGCCACGATCTGGCTGCCCGCCACCTCGGTCGATCTGATCCGGGCCGGCCTGGGCAAGGCCCCCAGCGACGAGGGGCTGTTCACGTACGGCGATCCGCACGGATGGCATGCGCTGCTGTTGGCTCCCCTGCCCCTGGTCCTGCTCATCACCGTGGTCGTGCTCATGGGCGAGCTGGCCACCGCGGTCGCGCGCCGGCTGCTCGGCCCGTCACCGGTGGAGCGGATGACCGCTCTGGAGGAGCTCACCGAGCAGTTGCTGGAGCGCAATCGCATCGCTCGCGAGCTGCACGACTCCATCGGCCACGCGCTGACGGTCGCCGTTGTGCAGGCCGGTGCGGCACGGACCGCGAAGGACCCGGAGTTCACCGAACGGGCGCTCGCCGCCATCGAGGAAACAGGGCGTGACGCGCTGGAGGATCTGGAGCGGGTGCTGCGGGTGCTTCGGGAATCGAGTACACCGGTGAGCAGGCGGCCGACTCTCGTCGAGGCCGGCCGGCTGCTCGACTCGGCTCGTGGCTCGGGGGCGACGGTGGACGCGGAGGTGTCCGGAACCTTGGACCGGGTACCGGCACCGGTGTCGCGCGAGGGGTACCGCATTCTTCAGGAGTGCCTCACCAATGTGCTGCGTCACGCCGGATCAGTCCTCGTACGGGTGAGGATCGCGGTGGTACGGGACCGGTTGGAGTTGGAGGTGGCCAATCCGCTGACGGGGTCGGACAGACTGCCGGGCGGCGGCAGCGGGCTGCGCGGCATACGGGAGCGGGCGGCGCTCCTGGGAGGGAGGGCCGAGGCGGGGCCCCGCGACGGCGAATGGAGAGTGCGCGTGAGCCTCCCGCTGGAGCGCATACGCTGACCCGATGCCGGTTACCGTTCTTCTGGTCGATGACGAACCCCTCGTGCGCGCCGGCCTGCGTGCCGTCCTTGAGGCCCAGCCCGACATCGAGGTGGTGGGTGAGGCGGCCGACGGTGCCGCGGTGATTCCTCTGGTGCGTCAGCTGCGGCCCGACGTGGTGGCGATGGATGTGCGGATGCCTCTGATGGACGGCATCGAGGCGACCCGGGTGGTGCTGCGCACAGTGCCGGATCCCCCGAAGGTCCTGGTGGTCACGACGTTCGAGAACGACGAGTACGTGTACGAGGCACTGCGCGCGGGAGCCGACGGGTTCCTGCTCAAGCGCGCCCGGCCCGCCGAGATCGTGCACGCGGTGCGCCTGGTGGCCGAGGGCGAGTCGCTGCTGTTCCCCGCGGCGGTCCGGCAGCTCGCGGCCGAGTACGGGACGAACCGGGCGAGGGCGGCCATGGACCGTGCGGCGCTCACGGAGCGGGAGGCCGAGGTCCTCCGGTTGATGGCCCGGGGCCTGTCCAACGCGGAGATCGCGGCCAAACTGGTGCTCGGCGTCGAGACGGTGAAGACGCATGTCAGCGCTGTACTGGCGAAGTTGGGTGCGAGGGATCGCACGCAGGCGGTCATCGCCGCGTACGAGTCCGGTTTCGTCGCCCCGGGGTGACGCAGGTTGCGTCTCGATACCGGCTCGCGCTGCCGCTCGCCGTGTCCCTGGCCAGCGAGTACCATCCGGCAGACATGCGCATGAGCTGGGAGGACACACGGTGGGCCGGCTGACCGGTGGGGACCCTTCGCTGTTGCGGCGGATCAATTCCGCGGTGGTGCTGCATGCCCTGCGAGGGGCCGGCACTCCGACCCTGACGGATCTGACCAGAATCACCGGTCTGTCGAGGCCGACGGTCGAAGGCGTGGTCGAGGGGCTGTTCGAGGCGGGCCTGGTCGTCGAGGCCCTGCCCGACGAGAGTGGGGCACGGCGCCAGGGGCGGCCCGCACGGCGGTTCCGCTTCCGTGCCGAGGCAGGCCATCTGCTGGGCATCGAGATCGGCCCGCACCGGGTCTCCTCGATGCTGTCGGGGCTGGACGGACGGATCATCGGCGCCGGATCGCGCGTGGTGTCCGAGACCGCGAGCGCGGACGACCGGCTCGACCAGGTCAGGGCCGTGATCGCCGACGTGCTGCGGCGCACCGGGGTCGCCAGGAGCAGCCTGCGTGCGGTGGGGGTGGGCAGCCCCGGCATCGTGGAGGCGGACGGGACCGTACGGCTGGGCACCGCGTTGCCGGACTGGACCGGCCTCCCGCTCGGCGAGCGCCTGCGGCGCTCCTTCCGCTGCCCGGTTCTCGTGGAGAACGACGCCAATGCGGCGGCGGTGGCCGAGCACTGGAAGGGCGCGGCGACCGAGTCCGACGACATCGTCTTCGTCCTGGCCGGGCTGAGCCCCGGGGCCGGATCGCTGATCGGCGGACGGCTGCACCGCGGTTTCGGGGGCGCGGCGGGTGAGATCGGCGCCCTGCATCTGCTCGGCAGGGACGTGACCCCGGAGCGTCTGCTGTCGACGACCGACACTCCTCTCGTTCCCCTGGACGAGCACGCCGTGACCGCCGTTTTCGCCCAGGCGCGGCAGGGCGATGCCGGGGCCCAGGCAGCGGTCGAGCGGTTCATCCAGCGGTTGGTGCACGATGTCGCGGCTCTGGTGCTGGCGCTCGACCCGGAGCTGGTGGTGGTCGGCGGCTGGGCGGCCGGTCTGGATGGTGTGCTGGACCCGCTCCGCAATGAACTGGCGCGCTACTGCCTGCGCCCGCCGAAGGTGGCGCTGTCGCTCCTCGGTGAGGCCGCTGTCGCCACCGGCGCGCTGCGACTGGCCCTGGACCATGTCGAGGAGGAGCTGTTCGCGGTGGAGGGCAGCGTGACGGCCCGCCGCTGAGTGTCCGGGGCACGGCAACGCGAGTGCCCGGGGCACAGCAACGGCCCGCCGCTGCGTAGGCGACGGGCCGTGCGGTGCGGATCCGGTGGGCGGGCGTGGCTCCACCGGCAGGGAACATGTCCGAGCGGATCCCGGTCGGCCTGCGCCGCCCGGGGCCGGGCTCGATGGCGTCAGGAGGCCTGACGCTCCTGCCCCTCGTGGCTGATCTCCAGCGCGCCGGAGTCCCCGAAGGTGAGCCGGCAGGTGTCGGCCCGGTAGGTGGCCACGGAGACGGCCGCGGTGCCGCCTGCGGCGAAGTAGCGGGTGGTCACCACGAGAACCGGCGCGCCGGGGAGGCGGTCGAGCTCCTTGGCGTCGTCGGCACGGGCCGAGCCGAGCTCCACGGAACGGTCCTGGCCTTCGAGGCCCAGCCGGTGCAGTTCGCGCAGCACGCTCCGGGCGCGGGCGGGGCCGGACGGTGCGTCGATCGCGGAGAGGTCCGGCACTGACGACGCCGGGACGTACAGCAGCTCTGCGGCGACCGACTGGCCGTGGGTGAAACGGATCCGGCGCAGCACATGGACGGGCTCCGCGGCGTCCGTGTCGAGCATGCCCGCCACCGCGGCCGGCGCCGTGTCGGTCGTGCAGTCGAGCGGCTGCCATGCCTCGCCGACGACACCGCCGGTCCAGTCGTGCTGCGCGGTGGAGACCGCGACGCCCACGCGCGGCGGGGCGACGGTCGTCCCCACACCGCGGCGGCGCTGCAGCCTGCCTTCGAGTTCGAGCTGCTCCAGAGCCTGACGGAGCGTGGCCCGTGCGACTCCGAACCGGGCGGCGAGATCGCGCTCGTTGGGCAGGACCGCCCCCACCGCAAAGTCCGAGTCGAGTGCCTCACTGAGCACGGTCTTGAGGTGCCAGTACTTCGGCTCCTGTACCGATTCCAGCTGCGTGGTCCCCACCCTGTCCTCCGCAATCGCCCAGCGTCTATTCCGCGACGTTATTTATTAAAGGTTCCTGTCTTAAGGTGACCTTAGGGTGACGCACCCCCTTGGTCAAGACCAATCCTTAGTCCGTGACGGAGCGAAACGGGACTCTGGCGCAGAGCGTTCACAGGACGTTCTTGACGCCGTGAGCCGCGCGCAGCACAAAGCCCCACGGCCGGGACGGCACGTGAGGCTGTGACCAGGCGTTCAGATGTCCTGTGGGGCGCGAGAAGTCAGCCCGGACGGCCGGGACGGCCGGCTATTCCAGGGCCAGACCGCCAAGTTTGTCCGGATTTCGAACAATATAGGCGCATTGAATGGCTCCGTCCCTGACGTCCACCTGGAAGAAGGTGTCGGGCTTTCCTCCCGAGAACATCACCAGCGCCGGGCCGCCGTTGAACTCCGCAATCCGGAACTCCATGTCCGGCCCCACCTCGTGCGCCACCGCGAAGAGGAACCGTCCGACCTTGTCCGCGGTCTCGATGATCCGCCGCGGGGCCTTCGACTTGCCACCGCTGTCGCTGACGAGCCGGACATCGGGGGCCAGCAGCGCGAGGAGCTGCTCGATGTCTCCGCCCGACGCCGCGGCCAGGAACCGCTCGGTGAGATCGCGCCGCTCCGCCGGATCGACGTCGTAGCGCGGCTTGCGCTCCTCCACATGGCGCCTGGCGCGCCCCGCGAGCTGGCGCACGGCGGCGTCCGTACGGTCGAGCGCGCCGGCGATCTCCGCGTACGGGAAACCGAAGGCCTCGCGCAGGACGAAGACCGCCCGCTCCAGCGGCGAGAGCGATTCGAGGACCACCAGAACGGCGAAGGACACGGAGTCGGCGAGTACGGCCCGTTCCGCGGCGTCGGGGACGCTGGGGCCGAAGTCGGTGACCACCGGTTCCGGCAGCCAGGGCCCGACGTAGCTCTCGTGGCGCGACCGGAGGTGCCGGAGCCGGTCGATGGCCAGGCGGGTGGTGATCCGCACGAGGAACGCCCTCGGCTCCCGTACCTCCTCGTGGGCCACCGACGACCACCGCAGCCAGGCCTCCTGCACCACGTCCTCGGCGTCCGCGACGCGGCCGAGCATGCGGTAGGCGACCCCGGTGAGCACGGGCCGGTGTTCCTCGAAGACGTCGGTCGCGGTATCGGCTGTCACTCCCCCATCCCAACCGACGTGCCGGACGCTGTCCAGCGAGAATCGCCACCCCCTTGAACTGAGAGCTACCGGACGGTAATTGTTGTTGACGCGACGTCTACCCACCGCAGGGAGCAGCTACATGGCCGCCACGGTCTCCTTCACCATCGCTTCGGCCGACGGCCCCCGCCCGGTCTCCATCGCGTACGAACGGAGCGGCTCCGGGGAACCGCTGCTGCTGCTCCACGGCATCGGCCACCACCGCCAGGCCTGGGACCCGGTGCTGCGGATCCTGGCCGCCGAGCGCGACGTCATAGCCGTGGACCTGCCGGGATTCGGAGCTTCCCCGGCGTTGCCGGACGGTGTCCCGTACGCCACGGACTCGGTGGCCCCGGTCCTCGGGGCCTTCTGTGCGGAACTCGGCGTCGGCCGTCCGCATGTGGCGGGCAATTCGCTCGAGGGGCTGCTCGCCCTGGAGATGGGGCGTGTGGGGCTCGCCCGCTCGGTGACCGCGCTGTCCCCGGCCGGCTTCTGGACGGAGGCGGAACGGCGCTACGCGTTCGCGGTCCTGCGCGCGATGCGCGGGGGTGCGCTGGCGCTGCCGGTGACGATGATCGAGCGGCTCTCGCTCAGCGCGGCCGGGCGCACCGCCCTCACCAGCACCATCTACTCCCGGCCCGGCCGGCGCTCACCCGACGCGGTCCTCGCGGAGACCATGGCCCTGCGCGGGGCGACCGGATTCCACCAGACGCTGGCCGTCGGCCGGGGCTCCGTCTTCGCCCACGACGTCCCGGGGCTTCCCGTCACCGTCGCGTGGGGCAGCCGCGACCGGCTGCTGCCGCGCCGCCAGGGGGTCCGGGCGAAGCACACGATCCCCGGCGCCCGTCTCGTACGCCTGCCCGGCTGTGGTCATGTCCCGATGCACGACGACCCCGCCCTGGTGGCACGCGTCGTCCTCGACACGAGCCGCTGACCCACCGGAGCCCTCCGGAGCGGAGCCGGTGAGCACACGGCGCCCCAGGACCCCGGAGCCGAGCGCCACGCCCGCACCGACCAGGAGGCTGCCCGCACCTTGGGCGATGCCGTACACACCGGCTCCGACGAGGGGCGCGGTGAGAGCGGCGGAGACCGGGATCAGGCCGGAGAAGAGCGTGGCGCGTTCGGCGCCGATCCGCTGGATGCCGCTGTACCAGCAGACGAAACCGATGACCGTGACGACGACGGCCTGCCACAGCAGCGCCGTCGTCTCGGCGGGAGTCGGAAGCCGCAGGAAGGCGGGCCCGTCGAGCAGGGCACCGAGCAGCGCGGACTCCAGGGCGGCGACGGCGCAGACGGCCGCCGACAGCAGTTTCGGGCCGAGCGGGCGCAGCAGCGGTACGGCGAGCACGGCGAAACCGGCCTCTCCCGCGAGCGCGCCCACCGAACAGAGGACTCCGGCGAGGTCGGTACGCCCCCACCCCTGGACCGTGAAGGCCCCGGCCGCGACGAGCCCGGCCGCGTACAGCACGGTCCGGGACGGGCGACGGCCCTCCAGCAGCGGGACGAGCACGCCCACGACGATGGGCGCGCAGCCGACGAGAACCCCGGGCACGGCCGGTTCCGCCGACCGCTCGGCGGCCAGGACCGCCAGGTTGAAACCGACCATGCCGACCGCCGCGAGAAGGGCGAGCCGGCCCCACTGCCGCCGGGACAGGGTGCGCAGCGGAGCGAGCCCGGAGCTTCCCTCGCGGCGTGCGGCATCTCCCTTCCGGCGCATCAGCGGCAGGAGCAGCAGCGCGGCCAGACCGTAACGCAGCGCCTGGCCTCCGGCGTACGGGTAGTCGCCGAGGACGCTGTTCGCGGTGAAGGAGGCGCCCACGAGTACGCAGGCGAAGGCGGCGAGGAGTACCCCGCGTACGGAAGGTGCGTTCATGCGGGCAACGCTAGATTTCGGACCGGACCGGTTTAAGGTCCACTTCCATGAAGTCTTCGGGGACCAATTCGCCTGCCGGCACGGAGAGTCGCGGTGGCGGCGAGGCCGGCGGCGGCCCGCCCGCCCCCGGCTCCGGAGCCTGGGAGCTACTGCTCCCCGCGACTGCCGCTCCGGCCCGGCAGAGGGGCCGTGCGCTGCGGTCGGCGCTGCGTGAGGCGATCCGCTCGGGCCGTCTCGCGGCGGGGACCAGGCTGCCGTCCAGCCGGGAGCTGGCCGCCGAACTCGGGGTGTCGCGCGGCCTGGTCACCGAGGCGTACGAACAGCTCGTGGCGGAGAGCTATCTGCGCAGCGGTCGGGGCGCGGGGACCTGGGTCAGCGTCGGGGTCCGGCCAGCGCTGCACGGGGCACGCGATCTGGCGCCGCGTGCGCCCGGCGTGCGCGTCGACTTCCGGCCCGGCACCCCTGATCTCTCGCTCTTCCCGCGTGCGGCGTGGGCCGCCACCCAGCGCGCGGTCATCGGCAGACTGCCGCACAGCGCCCTGGGCTACCCCGATCCGCGCGGGCTGCCGGAGCTGCGCGAGGCCCTGGCCGCTCTGCTGACCCGGCGGCGCGGGGTAGTCGCCGACCCCGATCGGCTGGTGGTCTGTTCCGGTGTCGCGCAGGCGGCCACCCTGCTGGGGTTCGTACTGCGTGGGCAGGGGCTGTCGGCGGTGGGCGTCGAGGATCCGGGGAGCCCCGAGCACGCGTCGCTGTTCGCTTCGACCGGGCTGGGTGTCGTCGCGCTGCCGCTGGACGACGAGGGTCTGGCGGTGGATCCGCTGCTGGCTTCCGGAGTCCGCGCGGTCGTCACCACGCCCGCCCACCAGTTCCCCACCGGAATCGGCTACTCGGCCGGGCGCCGCAGCCGGCTGCTCGCATGGGCGCGCGCCCGCGACGCGGTGATCATGGAGGACGACTACGACGGAGACTTCCGGTACGACAGGGCGCCGGTCGGCGCGTTGCAGGGTCTGGACCCCGAACAAGTGGCGTACACCGGTTCGGTGAGCAAGTCGCTCGTTCCCGGGCTGCGTCTGGGGTGGCTGATCGCCCCCGCGTCCATGACCGACGCGATCGTCGAGCGCAAGCGCACGATGGATCTGGGCAACCCCGCGATCGACCAGGCGGTGCTGGCCGACTTCATCACGCGAGGCGGCTACGACCGGCAGCTGCGACGCTGCCGGCGCGCCTACCGGGAGCGCCGCGACGCCATGGTGGGCGCGCTGCGCGAGCACTTCCCCGGCGTCGTGATCAGTGGCATAGCGGCGGGTCTGCACATCATCGCGCGGCTGCCCGAACGGTACGGAGCCGAAGGCGTGTTCCTGGACCGGGCGGCCGGTGCGGGCATCGCGCTGCGTCCGCTGCGCGACTACGCCACGGCGGGCGGCCCGGACGGCGATGACGACGCCGTGCGCCTCGTACTCGGCTATGCCCATCTGACTCCGGCCGACATCGCGCGCGGAGTGGGGCTGCTGGCGCGGGCGCGGGTGAGGGATCAGCGGTGACATGCGCGTCATCGCGGTTGTTCACCTGTGGTTGGTGTGGCAGCCTCCCCCGGGCACTAGGCATGACCTGGCGATCACCACGCGACGGACACCGCCGCGTCCCGTGATCGCTGTCCCGCCCCGTCGCTCCGCACCGTCGCCCACTGGAGGCGCACCGATGTCGAACCGTCCTCGTATCCACACCCCCGGCCGTCGGACCGTGCTGCGTGGTTCGCTCCTGGCCTCGGCGGCCGTCACGCTGCCCGCCGCCGTCGGGACGGCGCCCGCCTTCGCGCGCTCGGGACGGCCCGAGGCGGCCTGGGGTGTCCAGGCCGGTGATGTCACGTCGTCCTCCGCACTCGTGTGGGTACGGTCGGACCGCCCCGCGCGCATGCTGGTGGAGACCTCGGCCACCGAATCCTTCCGCCGGGCCCGGCGTTGGCACGGGCCGCTGGTCGGGCCGGGTACGGACTTCACGGGTACGACGCCCCTGTACGGCCTGCCCGCGGGTGAGCAGGTGCACTACCGCGTCACGCTCTCGGACCCGCACGACCCGCGCCGTACGGGCAGGCCGGTGTACGGAACGTTCCGTACCGCGCCCGCGCGGCGCCGTGACGGTGTGCGCTTCCTGTGGTCCGGGGACATCGCGGGGCAGGGATGGGGTATCAACCCGGACATCGGCGGCTATCGGGTGTACGACGAGATGCGCCGCCTCGATCCGGACTTCTTCCTGT
Source organism: Streptomyces sp. NPDC079020 (assembly GCF_044542225.1). Taxonomy (NCBI): domain Bacteria; kingdom Bacillati; phylum Actinomycetota; class Actinomycetes; order Kitasatosporales; family Streptomycetaceae; genus Streptomyces; species Streptomyces sp. NPDC079020. The sequence continues at coordinate 106,269 of NZ_JBITUB010000012.1, read as the reverse complement.
GCAGCGGCGACAGCATCTACGCGGACGGGGTGATCGAGCCCAGCGTGACGCTGCCCGACGGGCGGATCTGGCGCAACATCACCACCGAGGAGAAGGCGAAGGTCGCCGAGACCCTCGACGAGTACCGCGGCAACTTCCGTTACAACCTGCTGGACGAGAACCTCCGGCGGTTCAACTCCCAGGTGCCCTCCGTCATCCAGTGGGACGACCACGAGGTGCGCAACAACTGGTACCCCGGTCAGATCCTGGACGACGCCCGCTACACCGAGAAGAACGTGGACATCCTCGCGGCGCGTTCGATGCGCGCGTTCCGTGAGTACGTCCCCGTGTCCACGCTGCGCGGTCCCTCGCACGCAGGGCGGGTGCACCGCGTCGTGCGGCACGGACCGCTGCTCGACGTATTCGTCCTCGACATGCGGTCGTTCCGCAACGCCAACTCGCCCGGCCGGCGGCCCGACGACACGACGGGCATCCTCGGGGCCGAACAGCTGCGCTGGCTCACGCACGAACTGTCGCGCTCGCGCGCGGTGTGGAAGGTGATCGCGGCGGACATGCCGCTCGGCCTCGTCGTCACCGACGGCGCCACGGACTTCGAGGCGGTGGCGCAGGGCGACCCCGGCGCACCGCTCGGCCGGGAACTGCAGATCGCCGAGCTGCTCCGGTTCATCAAGCACCGGCGGATCACCGGCACGGTCTGGCTGACCGCCGATGTTCACTACACCTCGGCACAGCACTACGCCCCCGAGCGGGCGGCCTTCAAGGACTTCGCCCCGTTCTGGGAGTTCGTCTCGGGACCGCTGGCGGCGGGCGGATTCCCCGCCAACGCGCTCGACGGCACCTTCGGCCCCGAGCGGGTCTTCGTCCGGGCACCGGAGAGGGCGAACGTGTCCCCGATGGAGTCGCCGCAGTTCTTCGGCGAGGTCGACATCGACGGCGACAGCGGAGAACTGACGGTCCGGCTTCGGGCGCAGGGCGGATCCGTCCTGTTCAGCAAGGTCCTCCAGCCGGGTCTGACAGGGCAGTGATCAGGATCTGGTGACCCGGTACGCGGCGTTCGGCCGGGGCCCGTTGTCAGTGGTGGCCTCTACGGTTTTCCCATGACCCGATCCGTTCAGGCCTTGGCCTACGCACGCCATTCCGCCCTGGAGTCCTCGCCCACCGGAACCCTGCTGGGGCTGGAGACCTCGGGCGGTCTCACCCCGCGCGGGGCCGAGGCCCATCCCCGGTTCTTCGCCGGTTTCCTCTCCTCGCCGCGCATCGCCGCGCGAGGCCTGCTGGCCGTGGCCGACGTGGCCTCAGCCCGCTACTACCAGCGCTCGTTGGCCTCGTCCCTCGACCCGGTCGTGACGGGGAACGGGGACCGGCTGCGCTTCGAGTCGTTCTCCGGATGCTGCGGGGTGTACGCGCGGCTCGATGTGCTGCAGGAGGGCCTGGAAGGGGAGCGGACAGGTCACGGCACGACGAATGTCGATGTCAACAACCCTCTGCGGGAGGCTCTTTCGCGGATAACGGCGGACGACCCGCTGCATCTGCGGGTCGGCCCCGAGGAGATGACGGTCACCACGCTGGACGGGCCGGTGGTGGAGAAGAAGGTTCCGCTGCCGGACCGGTGGCTGCGCGGCTTCGCCGAGGCACAGGTGGCCTCGGCAGCCTTCGATCTGCGGGCCGAGCTGCCTGCGGCCGAGGCCGTCAGATTCCTCCGTTCCCTCCCCCGCTCCTCGGGCAGCGCCTCCCGCGGCGCCCGGTGGGTGATCGCGACGGGGGCAGGTCTGCGGCCGACGACCCGGCCGGTTCCGGGTGCGGTGTGTCTGCCGGGCCCCGAGCGGCTGGTGGCTCTTCAGCGGGTGCTGCGTCATGCGACGGCCCTGCGGGTGTACGGGCCGGTGGCCGACGGCGTGGCCGCGGCGAGCGCCTGGGAGGTCGTCCTGCCGGGGATGCGTCTCACGGTGACGCTGTCGCCCGATGCCTCGCGCGGGTTCTCCGGTGAGGGCGGGGTCCTCGAAGCCCTGGCCACCGACGACGCGGCAGCGGACGCCGAGCTGATCTCGGTGCTGCTGGCCTGGGAGCCCCGGATCGAGCCGGCCGGCCTCGCCGAGCAGTCGGGACTGACGGTCGAGCGGGTACGGGCCGCGCTCACCCGGCTGGGAACCGCGGGCCGGGTGGGATACGACCTGGCGGACGCCGCGTACTTCCACCGCGAGCTGCCCTACGACGCGGACCGGGCCGAGCGGCACAATCCGCGGCTCGTCGACGCCCGGCGGCTCGCCGGTTCGGGCGCGGTGACCCTGGACGGTGACCTGGCCTCCGTCGCCTCGGGCGAGCGGAGGTACCGGGTGCGCGAGCACGAAGGAGTGCTGAGCTGCACCTGCCCGTGGTGGGCGGACTACCGGGGACGCCGGGGCCCGTGCAAACACGCGCTGGCCGTCCGGATGGTCCGCCGCGGCGCGACCGTCGCCGGAGGTGCGCGATGAACGATCTGCTCACCGCGGTACGGGAAGGCCGCACGCAGGACGTTCCCGCGCTCGTGCTGAAACTGGACCCCGCCGGCCGCAGGGCGGCTCTGACCGAACTGAAGGAGCTGCGCAAGGAGGCGCGGAGCTGGGAGTGGCAGAAGCAGGACAAGATCCAGAAGGCCTTGCTGGTGGCCGGGGCGGGCTGCCACACGGGGGCGGCCGGCTGCGCCGCGTGGATGAGCGGCCGTGTCCTGCGCGAATGGGTGCGAACTCCGTACCCGCTCGTCCTGGAAGCACTCGCGGACCGCGATCCCGCCTGGCTCGCCGACCTCGCCCACCGGCTGGCCGCGAGGTCGGCCACTTCGGACGCCGAGTACGGGTTCATCTCCGAGCTGGTACGGATCGCCCAGTGCCCGGTTCCCGTCACGGACAGTCTGGTGGTGGGCTGGACGGAGAAGGTCGGCTCCTCCCGGTGGCGCAGGGACTCACCCACGTCACTGCTGGACATCCTGCGCGCCGAACCGCATCTGACCGTTTTCGCGCCGCGGCTCTTCGAACTGCAGGACCTCCCGCCGCAGGTCGGCTGGTTCGAGGAACCCGACTCCCTGAGACACTGGCCCGCCGCGCTCACCGCGCTGGCGGAGGAAGGCCTGCTGGACCGCGGGATGCTGGTCGACGGGTGCGTGACGCGGCTGCTGCGCGGCGGAAAGCCGGGCGACCAGCGCTGCTTCCTGGTGATGCTCCGCCGGCTCGCCCTGACCGAACAGGAAGAGACGGAGCGGATCGCCGACTGGATGGGCATGGCGGCGGACGGCATCTCGACCGTGGCGGGCCACGCCCAGGAGGTGCTCATACGGCTGGACGGGCTCGGCCGGCTCACCCCGCGGGACCTCGCGGAGGTTTCGGCCTCGGTGCTCTTCCGCAGGGAGAAGAAGCTCGTACGCGGACAACTGGTGTTCCTGGGGAAGGTGTTGCGCAGGGACGCGTCGATGGCCGGCGAACTGCTGCCGGTCGTCGCTGAAGCCCTCGGCCACGAGGACACCGGCGTCCAGGAACGGGCACTGAAGCTGATCGCCCGGCACCTCTCCGCCGTGGACGGCGCGCTCCGCGAGGAGCTCGCCCTCGCCGCGGAACAGCTGGGTCCGATGCACCGGCCCGCCGCCGTCGAGCTGTTCGGCGAGCTGCTGGACGAGGCCTCCGGCAGCGGTTCCCACGAAGAGCAGCTGCCGCCCGCACCCGCCCTCCGCCGGCTCGAACCGGCACCGGAGAGTGTCGCCGAGCTCGTCGAGGAGGTGGCGGCGCTGACGAGGTCCGGTTCGCGGGAGACCCCCGCCTTCGAGCGGACGCTGGACGGTCTGGTCCGGCACGCCCGGACGGACCGTGCGGCGCTCACCACCGCGCTCCGGGAGGCGCTGTCCGGACACTGGCTCCTCAGCGGCACCTCGCAGCAGGAGACCGACAGGAGATTCGCCAGGAACCCCAGCGGGCTGGACCTGATCGCGGCCTCCCTGCTCGACCTGGTGTCCCCGGCCGTCGTGCGGGACGGAAACGCCCGCTGGACCGGAACGGGGACGTGTACCCATGCAGCGCTGGACGGGGTGCTGTTCGCCCGGATGTGGGAGGCCGCCGCCGCGGTACGGAGCGGACAGACCCCGTTCCTGCTCGCGACGCCGACCTGGCACACCGGGTCGCTGGACGCGCGGGAACTGGTCGAGCGGCTGCGCGCCTACCAGCGCCTCGGCTCCGTACCCGGCCCCGTCGACTTCGCCCAGGCGCTGCTGCGCGTACGCCGGACCGGGGAGCTGGAGGCGGCGCAGGCCGCCGCGCTGCTCGGCACCCCGGAGGGTGACCGGCTGGCCGCCTGGATACGTGCCGACGAACCGGTCGCCCGGGTGCTGGGACACCGTCCGGGCGAGAGCCGGCCGTCCTCCGGCAACTGGTGGCAGCGTTCGGCCGCCGGAACGCGGCGGGTCCTCCTCGCCACCAAGGAGCGTCCGGTGATCCAGCGGGAGTTCCCGCGTTCCTTCCACTGGCTGGGCCGACCGCATCTCCCCGAGGCGCGTCAGTGCTACCACTGGGAGGGCGCGAACTCGGAGCACTGGCTCGCCACGCTGCCCGAGGACGGGGAGACCATGGCCGCCTGGCTGATGCCCGACCTGATGCACGGCGCTGACGAGGGTACGCAAGGCGCGGCCCGGTGGCTGCCCTCCCTTGCCGAGGCCGGCGGACCGGCCGGCGGGGCGATCCATCTGGCGCTGGGCTACGGGCTGGGGGCCCGGCACGCGGAGGACCGGCTGTCGGCGGTGGACACCCTGCTGGTTCTCGCCGCACAGGGACGTCTGGACGCGCCCCTGCTCGGCCGGGAGCTGTCGATCCTCGTCGACCACGACCTGGTGAAGCTCAGCCGGCTCACGGACTCCGCGCGGACGGCCGCCGCCACCGGCGCGTACCGGACGGTGCTGTCCGTGCTGGTGGAGCTGCTGCCCCCGCTGCTGGCGTACCCCAAGTCTCCGTACGGCCTCGGCGAGATGCTCGCCGTCACCGCGGACTGCGCGGAACGCAGCGGTGCGCGGGAGCTCGCGCCGATCGACGGGCTCAGCGCCGTGGCCGGGCGCAAGGGCTCCTCGCAACTCGTGCGGCAGGCCGGCCGCCTGCTCGCCGTCTGCGGGCCGGAGCCCAGGCCCGCGGACGGCCCGAGCGAGGACAGCCGTGCGACGGAGTCGGACAGCAGCCGAAATCAGGCCGCAGAATCTGGCCAAAAAGCGACCATAGGCGACCAGATCCACACTTAACCCATCAGTCACAAGACGTTCGCGATCAGGCAACACCGCTCGGTCACAGTGAGGTCATGACCGATGTGACATCTGCGAAGAGTGCCCGCCGTCCGCACCACTGGCGGCGGGACCTGATCGAACTGGCCGCCCTGTTCACGGCGGTCGCCGTCGCCGACGCGATCGCCAATCTGATCGGCCACCAGCCGGACGGGCCCTACCTTCTGATCGCCTCGGCCGTGGCGCTGGTGGCCACGACCGCCTTCCACACATGGTGGGCAAGGCGTCACAGCCACGCCCCGCCGCCGGGCCCCGGCAGCGGGGCGACGGCCTCCTCCACGGATTCCGTCGCGGATTCCGTCACGGCCCCGGCCACGAGCCCGGACATTGTCCCCGTCCCCTCCGACGGGGAGGGACCGTCGCTGTCCGCCGGGGAGACGGTGCTCTGGCGGATGCGGACGACCGTACGGGACAGTCCGGGCACCCTGGCCGCGCTGTGCACCGCACTCGCCCGGTTCCGTGTCGACATCCTCACCCTTCAGACCCACCCGCTGGCGCGGGGCACCGTCGACGAATTCCTGCTCCGCGCGCCCGCGACGCTCCGGGCCCGGGAACTGACCCGGGAGATCTCGGCGGCGGGCGGTACTTCCACCTGGATCGAACGCGCGGACGCCCACGATCTGGTCGACACACCGACGAGCGTCCTCGGGCTGGCCACCCGAACCGCACTCGACGCGGCGGAACTCCCCCTGGCACTGCGCCGGCTGCTCGGCCGGTGCACCATCCACTCGCTGCCCGCGGTATCGGTCACCGGACGCCCCACCGGTGAGAGCGCCCCCGTGGAGGGCGTGCTGGAGGAGACCGTGATGCGGCTGCGCGACCCGTCCGGCGGCCTGATCACCGTCGAACGTCCGTATCTGCCGTTCACACCGGCCGAGTTCGCCCGCGCCCGCGCGCTGGTCGAGCTCGACGCCCGGCTCGGCCCCCGGGTCCCGCGCAGTCGGGCCGTGCTCACCCTCCCCGAGGGCAACGAGATCACCGTGCGCCGCGCGGACCGCGGCGACCTCGCCGCCGCCCGCGCCATGCACGACCGCTGCTCCGAGCGCACGCTCGGCCTGCGCTACCACGGTCCGGTCCGTGACGCGGACCGGTATCTGGACCACTTGCTGAGCCCTCGCTTCGGCCGCACCCTCGCCGTGCGGACGGCCTCCGGCCGCCTGGTGGCGCTCGGCCATCTCCTCTGGGACGGCGACGAGACCGAGGTCGCACTCCTCGTCGAGGACGACTGGCAGCGACGGGGAATCGGCTCGGAACTGCTCGGCCGCCTCGTGGCGCTCGCCGTGGAGGCGGGCTGCGAGAGCGTGTACGCCGTGACGCAGTCCCGCAACACCGGCATGGTCGCGGCCATGCGCGGGCTCGGGCTGCCCCTCGACTACCAGATCGAGGAAGGCACCCTGGTCATCACCGCCCGGCTGAGGACGGCTCCGGCTGTTCCCGGCGCTGCTGCCGCTCCGACAGCACAGGCTCCGGCGACTCCGTCGGAGCCGACAACTCCGACGGCTCCGACGGCAGTTCCCGGCCGGCCGGACGGACCCGGTCCACGGGGCGGACAGGTCCGTCGCTGAGCGCCTGGCACAGATCCGCCCACAGGTCCTCGACGTCCTCCAGGCCGACCGACATACGCAGCAGCCGGTCCCCCACACCGGACGCCTGCCGGTCTCCCTCATCCACGATGCGGTGGCTGATGGAGGCCGGATGCTGGATCAGCGAGTCCACACTGCCCAGGCTGACGGCGGGCGTGATGAGCCGTACCCCCGCGATCACGTGGTGCGGATCCCCGTGCACCTCGAACGAGACCATCGCGCCGCCCAGCGCCGGGTAGTGCACCCGCGAGATCCGTGGGTCGGCGGTGAGGCGGCGGGACAGCTCGGCCGCGCTCGCCGAGGCCGCACGGACACGCACCGGCAGCGTGGAGAGCCCGCGCAGCAGCAGGTAGCCGGCCAGCGGATGCAGCACGCCGCCCGTGGCGAACCGCACCTGGCGCAGCCGGGCCGCGAACTCCTCGTCGCAGGCCACGACCCCGCCCATCACATCGCCGTGCCCGCCCAGGTACTTGGTCGCGCTGTGCAGGACGATCCGGGCACCGTGCTCGGCCGGCCGCTGGAGCACGGGAGTGGCGAAGGTGTTGTCCACGAGCAGCGGCACGGACCCGCAGGAGTGGGCGACGGCCCGGATGTCGACCTCCGCGAGGGTGGGGTTGGCCGGTGTCTCGACCATCACCAGGCCGGTGTCGGGCCGGATCGCGTCAGCGATGCCCGCCGGATCGGTCCAGGTCACCTCGGTGCCCAGCAGTCCCGCGCCCAGCAGATGATCGCTGCAGCCGTACAGGGGACGGACGGCCACCACATGGCGCAGCCCCATGCTCGCGCGGGCCAGCAGGACGGCCGTCAGCGCCGCCATGCCGCTGGCGAACGCGACAGCGCTGTCGGTCCCCTCCAGCTGGGCCAGCGCCGTCTCGAAGCGAGCGGTGGTCGGGTTGTCCAGCCGGGCGTAGACCGGCGGACCGTCCGGCCGGGCGCCGGTCGTGGCGAACGCGTCGATCCGTTCGGCCTCGCCCCGGGAGTCGTACGAGGGATAGGTGGTGGACAGGTCGAGCGGTGGGGCGTGCAGTCCGAGTGAGGCGAGATCGTCGCGTCCGGCGTGCACGGCTTCGGTGGCCAGCGCCCTGGACCGGGATGGGGCCGGGGGCGTCATCGAGACTTCGTTGTCCATGGGCCCACCCTGAACACCTACCGGAAGGTAGGGGCAAAGGCCCGTGCTACGTTCGCCCGATGGCCGAATCTGTCGCACTGGATCCGGTGGATCTGCACATTCTGCGACTGCTGCAGAACGATGCGCGGACCACGTACCGCGAACTCGCCGCTGAAGTGGGTGTGGCGCCGTCCACCTGTCTGGACCGGGTGACCCGGCTGCGCCGCTCGGGTGTGATTCTCGGCCATCAGCTGCGGCTCGACCCCGCCATGCTCGGCCGGGGCCTCGAAGCCCTGCTCCTGGTGCAGGTCCGGCCGCACCGCCGGGAGCTCATCGGCCCGTTCGTCGAGCGGATCAGGGCGCTGCCGGAGTCCCGTGCGCTGTTCCACCTCACCGGCCCCGACGACTATCTCGTCCATGTCGCGGTCGCCGGAACGGCGGATCTGCAACGGCTCGTGCTGGACGAATTCACCTCGCGCCGTGAGGTGGCCCGGGTGGAGACCCGGCTGATCTTCCAGCAGTGGGAGTGCGGTCCACTGCTGCCACCGTCCGAGGGAAGCCGGGCGGAGGGAGGCCGGGCGGAAGGAAGCCGGGCGGCGGCTCCGTGACGGCCGCGAAAAACGCGGTTCCGGACGCCTGAGCCCGAATGATGGTGACGCGGAGGGCCGCGCCGTACGAGGATGTCCGCATGTCAGACACATCGAGCCGCGCGCTGCCCCGCCAGGTCGCCGACGCCTACGTCGACGCATTCATCGAACTCGACCCGATCACGGGAACCTATCTGGGTGTGCCGGAAAGCTCGCGCCGCCTGCCCGATTTCTCACCGGCCGGTCAGGCCGCCCTCGCCGCACTCGCCCGCGCCACCCTGGCCGAGCTCGATGCCGCGGAGCGGGTGCCCGGCGCCGACAGCGACGCGGAACGCCGCTGCGGACGGCTGCTGCGCGAGCGCCTGACGGCCGAGCTCGCCGTCCATGACGCCGAGGAGGGGCTGCGGGCCGTCTCCAACATCCATTCGCCCGCCCACAGCATCCGTGAGGTGTTCACGGTCACCCCGACCGAGACCGACGAGGACTGGGCCGCGGTGGTGGACCGCCTGCGCGCGGTTCCCGCGGCTCTGGAGGGGTACCGGGCCTCGCTGGCCCTCGGCCTGGAGCGCAAGCTCTACGGCGGGCCGCGCCCGACCGCCACCTTCATCGAGCAGCTGGCGGAGTGGAGCGGAAGCGAGGGCCCGTCGTTCTTCGAGGACTTCGCCGCTCCCGGTCCGGCCGCTCTGCGTGCGGACCTGGACGACGCCGCCCGGCAGGCGACGGAAGCGGTCGTGGCACTGCGGCAGTGGATGAGCGAGGTCTACGCCCCCGCGATCGAGGGTGCGCCCGACACCGTGGGCAGGGAGCGCTACGCCCGCTGGTCCCGCCAGTTCAACGGCACCGATCTGGATCTCGACGAGGCGTACGCGTACGGCTGGGCCGAATACCACCGGCTGCTCGCCGAGATGAAGACGGAGGCCGACAGGATCCTGCCCGGCGCGGGTCCCTGGGAGGCGCTCGCCCACCTCGATGTGCACGGCAAGCACATCGAGGGTGTCGAGGAGGTCCGGGACTGGCTGCAGAGCCTGATGGACGAGGCGATCGAGGCACTCGACGGCACCCACTTCGAACTCGCCGAGCGGGTACGGAAGGTGGAGTCCCGGATCGCCCCGCCCGGGGGCGCGGCCGCGCCTTACTACACCGGTCCGTCCGAGGACTTCTCGCGCCCCGGCCGCACCTGGCTGCCGACGATGGGCGAGACCCGCTTCCCGGTGTACGACCTGGTCTCCACCTGGTACCACGAGGGTGTTCCCGGCCATCACCTGCAGATCGCCCAGTGGACGCATGTCGCCGACAGCCTGTCCCGCTACCAGGCGTCCGTGGGCCAGGTCAGCGCGAACGCCGAGGGATGGGCACTGTACGCGGAGCGGCTGATGGACGAGCTGGGCTTCCTGCCCGACGCGGAACGGCGGCTCGGCTATCTGGACGCCCAGATGATGCGCGCCTGCCGGGTGATCGTGGACATCGGCATGCACCTGGAGCTGGAGATCCCGGCGGACTCGCCGTTCCACCCGGGTGAGCGCTGGACACCCGATCTGGCCGAGGAGTTCTTCGGCCGCCACAGCGGCCGTCCGGCGGACTTCGTGGCGAGCGAGCTGACCCGCTATCTGTCGATGCCCGGTCAGGCCATCGGCTACAAGCTGGGCGAGCGCGCCTGGCTGCTCGGCCGGGAGAACGCCCGCAAGGCGCACGGAGACGCGTTCGACCTCAAGGCCTGGCACATGGCCGCGCTGTCACAGGGTTCGCTGGGTCTGGACGACCTGGTGGACGAGCTGTCGAAGCTCTGACGATCCGACGGGTCATCGGCGCCCCGGCACGGGCTCATGGCACTCCGGTCCGGCGCGCTCCGCTCCGGTACGCCGGCCGGAGCGCCCCTCCGGGGTACGCCATGAGCCCGGCCGCCGTCGGTCAGCGGCCGCAGTCCCCGGCATCCGCCGATGCGGTGAGCGAATCGGCGGTGCGCCGCTCACGGCCCGCCCAGGTCTCGAACGCGAAGCCCCGCGCGCCCCGCACTCGAATCCGCCGAGCATCTCCTCGGCCTGATGGCCGAGTCCGGCGAGAGCCGGGGCGGCGACGCGGGTCGCGCCGTTGCAGCCGGGGCCCCAGCAATACGTCACCACCGGCACGGGGGTCCAGAGTGCGGCCGGCCGCCCGGGAACGAGGGCGGGCCGGATCGGTGCCCTCGGCTCCGTCACCACCAGCGTCGTCCACTCCTCGCCGCGGCCCCGGCGGCGACCGGTCTCCGAGCCCTCAGGTCACCCGGTGGCGCACCGCTGATCCGTTCCGCTCCTTCACCACTTCGAGCTGGGCCGGGATCCGGCGACGCAGATCGGCGACATGGCTGACGATGCCAACACTGCGGTCCCGCTCGCGCAGCGAGTCCAGCACGTCGAGCACCTCGTCCAGGGTCTGGTCGTCCAGGCTGCCGAAGCCCTCGTCGATGAAGAGCGTGTCCAGCCCGGCGCCTCCCGCCTCGTCGGTGACGACATCGGCGAGACCGAGTGCCAGGGCGAGCGAGGCGAAGAACGTCTCACCCCCGGAGAGCGTGGCCGTGTCGCGCTCGCGGCCCGTCCAGGCGTCGACGACATGCAGGCCGAGTCCCGACCGGCGGCCTCCGGCACGGGCATCGGAGTGGACCAGGGTGTAGCGGCCCGAGGACATCTGCTGAAGCCGGGCGGTCGCGGCCGCGGCCACCTGTTCGAGGCGGGCGGCGAGTACATACGCCTCCAGGCGCATCTTGCGCTCGTTGTCGGCGGCGGTGCCCGCGGTCAGCCCGGCGAGCCGCGCGACGCGCTCGTACTCCTGGCGCACCGGGCCCAGACCCCGGACCTCCTCGGCCGCTCGCCGCGAGAGCCGGCCGAGTTCGGCGCACCGTTCCTCCGCGGCGGCGAGTGCCGTCGCGGTGTCGCGCAGCAGACGCTCGGCCCGGTCGTAGGCGGCCTGGGCGAGATCCGGCGCCGCTCGCGGGCGCTCGGCGGCAGCGCGCGCGTCGTGTTCCGTGCGCCGGTCGGCCACCGCGGCGGCCTCGGCCTGCCAGGCGTCGATCCGTTGCTGGAGGTCGCGCTGGCCGGCGGCGTCGAGCAGGGTCTCCGCGGCCTCCTGGGGGGTGTTGAAACCCGCGCGGAAGGCAGCGTCGGAGAGCCGGTCGTCGGCCTCCTTGCGCCGCTGCGCCGCGTCCTGTTCGGCGCGGACGGCCGCCGCGGCCCCGGCGAGAAGCGTGACCCGGCGGGTGAGCAGGTCGGCGTGCGCGGCGACGGAGTCCGACTCCCCACGGGCCATGACGAGTCCGGATTCCAGCGCGGACTGCTCACGGTCGAGCGCCTCCCGCTGGGAGGTCCGGGCGGCGGCCCTCCGCTCGGCCTGTTGTTGCTCGTCGAGGCGGCCCAGGTGCTCCCGCTCGGCCGCGGCGAGGGCCTCGCGTGCGGCATGCGTCCCGGCCGCGAGGCGGTGCGCCTCGGCATGCTCGCGCGCCAACCGGTCCACGAGCGCTTCCAGTTCGGCGGCGGCGGGGTCCACGGCCGAGGCCCGGACGGCGCCGCCCGACCCCGGAGCCGTGCCCGGCCCCGTACCCGCCGCGGCGGGTACGGCTCCGGCGGCGTCAGCCCCTTCCGCCGCCTCGCCGCGCGCCGCGGTGTGCCGTTCGCGTACGACTCCGAGCGCGTGTTCCGCCTGGGCACGCGTCTCCTCCGCGTGCCGGTGGGCGGCGAGGGCCGCCTCCTCCGTCGCCCGGTCGACATGGCCGTCGCCCGCGCTGGCGGGTGCCGGGTGCTCGGCCGAGCCGCACACCGTGCAGGCCGCGCCGTCGACGAGTTCGGCCGCCAGTTCCGCCGCGATGTCCCGCAGACGCCGTTCGCGCAGACCGAGCCAGTTCTCATGGGCCGCGAGGGCTCGTTCGCGGGCCTCGTCCAGCCGGTGCCGGGCGGCCGCCGCCTCGACGGCCAGCGCGTCGCGGCGACGTGCGGCGTCCAGCCTCCTGCGGGCCGGGGCCAGACGCCCCGCCACCTGTTCGGCGCGGGTCGCGGACTCCTGTGCCGTCTCGATCCGCTCCCGCAGGGTCCGGTGGGCGGTGTCCCAGCCGGCCAGCCAGCCGGCCGCTTCCTGGATCAGTTCCTCGTCGGCCCGGGACTGCCGTTCCAGCCGGCTCCGTTCGGCGTCGATCTCCGCGCTGCGGCGTTCGGCGCGGCGGGCGGCGTCGAGTCCGCCGAGCTCCTGGCGGAGTCGGCGCTCCAGTTCGGCGAGCTGTTCCGCGCCCGCGTCGCGCAGACTCCCGGGCAGCAGGGCACGGGACCGCTCGCGGGCCTCGTTCGCCGTGCGGTAGGCCCGTTCGGCCTCGTCCCGGAGCTCCAGGGCCGGTGCGACCCGGTCCGCCTTGCGCGCACGCTCCAGACGCGCGTGCAGGCGGTCCCGTCCGGGGCGCCGTTCCTCCAGCGCCGCGGCGCGCCGCAGGGTCTCCTCGTACCGCTGCTGGAGTCTCGCCAGCTCGCGTTCCGTGTCCAGTGCGCGGCGGGCGGCTTCCTGTTCCCCCTCCACCGCGGACAGGACGGAGCGGGCGATGTCGAGCCGTTCGCGCGCCGTGCTGCGGGCGATGGCTGCCCATTCCAGTACGCCTTCGGCCAGTCCCGGCTCTCCCGGCTGCGCGGCGGGCGGGGCGGTCTCGTCGGCCGCGGGGCCGGCGGCCTGGGCGATGCGCTGGGCGACGGCGAGGATCTTCTCGTCCCCCGCCTTCACCCTGGCCTCTGCGCCGCGTCGCAGTTCGGCGAGGCGCTCCTCCACGGCGGCGAAACGCCGGGTGTCGAAGAGCCGCCCGAGGAGTCTGCCGCGGGCCTCCGCGTCGGCGCGCAGGAAGCGGGCGAAGTCACCCTGGGGCAGCAGCACGACCTGGCAGAACTGGTCCCGGCTCATGCCGATGAGCCGGGTGATCTCCTCGCCGATCTCCTGGTGGGAGCGGCTGAGGGCGCGCCAGCCGTGCTCGGCGTCGTACTCGCGCAGCCAGCTCTGCGCCTTCTCCGTCGTGAAGCCGTCGCCCTTCTTCTTGGGGCGGGGCTGGGCGGGCCTGCGGGTGACTTCGAGGCGGCGGCCCCCGACGGTCATCTCCAGCAGGACCTCGGTCGGCAGCCCCGCGGGCGCGTGGTCACTGCGCAGGGAGGTGCCGGGGCTCTGCCGGGCGCCGGGAACCGCGCCGTACAGGGCGTAGCAGACGGCGTCCAGCACCGAGGTCTTCCCGGCTCCCGTGGGTCCGTGCAGCAGGAAGAGGCCGGCCGAGCTGAGCGCGTCGAAGTCGACTTCCTGGGTGGCGCCGAAGGGGCCGAAGGCGGTGAGGGTGAGGCGGTGCAGTCTCAACGCGACACCTCGTGCACGCCGTCGTCCACGCGTACGTCGTCGAAGGCCTCGCGCAGCACGGTGCGCTCCCGCTCGTCGGGCCCGCTGCCGCCCCGGACATGGGCCACGAAGTCCTCCGCGATCTGGTGGTCGTCGCGCCCCTTGAGCCGCTGGGCGTACGAGGCGTGGGGATCCTCGGGGGCGCGGTCCGGGTCGAGGACCAGGCTGAGGATGTGCGGGAAGCGCCGTGCGAGGCGGACCATCGGCTCGGCGGGGCGTGCCGGGTCGGTGAGGGTGGCCTCGACCCAGGAGTTCTCGTGCCGCTCCAGGGCCGGGTCCTCGATCAGGGTGTCGAGACGGCCGCGGATCCGGGCGAGAGGCCGCGGGACCGGGCAGTCGACGCGTTCGGCGGTGAGGCCGCCCGAGCCGTCGAGGTCGATGAGCCACATGGTCTTGCGGTGGCCGGCCTCGGAGAAGGAGTACGCGAGGGGGGACCCGGAGTAGCGGATGCGCTCGGTGACCGTCTGGCTGCCGTGCAGGTGGCCCAGGGCCACGTAGTCGATGCCTTCGAAGATTCCGGCCGGGACGGCTGCGACCCCGCCGACGGTGATGTCGCGCTCGCTGTCGCTGGGCCGCCCGCCCGCGACGAAGGCGTGGGCGAGGACCACGGACCGGGTGGCGCCGCTCCCGGTGGCACCGGACCGGGCGGAGAGGTCCGCGCGGACCTTGTCCATGGCGGCGCCGAGGACGGCCTCGTGGCCGGCCCTCGCGGCTCCCAGGGTGTCCTTGACGAGGGCGGGTTCCAGATAGGGCAGGCCGTAGAACGCCACATCGCCGTGGTGGTCGCTCAGCACGACGGGGGTGGCGCAGCCCTCGGGGTCGGTACGCAGATGGATGCCCGCCCGCCCGAAGAGGCCCGCGCCGACGCCGAGCCGGCGGGCCGAGTCGTGGTTGCCGGAGATCATGACGGTCGGGACGCCCGCGTCGGCGAGCCGGTGCAGCGCGGTGTCGAAGAGTTCGACGGCGGCCAGCGGCGGCACGGCACGGTCGTAGACGTCACCGGCGACCAGCACCACATCGACGTCCCGCTCCCGCACGGTCGCCAGCAGGTGGTCGAGGCAGGCGGCCTGCGCGTCGAGCAGCGGGACGCGGTGGAACGAGCGCCCCAGGTGCCAGTCCGAGGTGTGCAGAATCCTCAAGACATCACTCCGCCGACTCCGACCTGCATGTTCTTCGTCCTCCACCCCATGGGCCGGTCCGGCCCCGCACCGGATCCGGGCCGGTCCGGCCCGTAATCACGCTGTCAGCACCGACCACGCTAGCGCCGGTGCGCCCCTGAATCCGCATCGATCACGGTTTTCCCCGGGCACGGTGCGGTGTCAGGCATCGCCGTACGCCTCGCCGCCCAGCACCAGCGTCGCCGATCCGGCGGTCGCGTCGGCCAGCCAGGCGATGAACGCCGGGACGTCGGAGTCCGGGAGTCCGATCTCGATCGTGACGGCCTCCGCGTACCGCACCTCGCGCACGTCCCGGCCGGTGGCGCGCAGATCGTTCTCCAGCTTCCCCGCCCGCTGATGGTCGACGGTGACCGTCGCGAGCCGGAACCGCTGCCGGGTGAGGGTGCCGAGTTCGTCGAGTGCTTCGCCGACCACTCCCCCGTACGCCCGGATCAGACCGCCGGCGCCGAGTTTCACGCCCCCGTAGTAGCGGGTGACGACCGCGACGACGTAGCGCACCTCGCGGCGCAGCAGCATCTGGAGCATGGGCACACCGGCGGTGCCGCCGGGCTCGCCGTCGTCGCTCGCCTTCTGCACGGAGGCGTCGGCGCCGATCACGTACGCGAAGCAGTTGTGGGTGGCGGTGGGGTGTTCCCTGCGGACGCGTGCGACGAACTCCTGCGCCTCCTGTTCGGTGGCGGCGGGGGCGAGCGCGCAGAGGAAGCGTGATCGGTTGATCTCGCTCTCGTGCACGCCCGCGCGGGCGACTGTCCGGTACTGCTCCTGCATCCGGCCACCCTATGCGCCGGTGTCCGGGTGCGTCCGGGCGGGAATGGCGCGCGGGTATCGTCCGTTGTCCGGGCATGTACGCAGACGAAGCGACGATCCGGCGGATTCTTCAGCACACGGGCGACACCTGGGCGGTGGTGGGCCTGTCCGGCAACCGTTCGCGGGCGGCCTACGGCGTGGCCGAGGTGCTCCAGCGCTTCGGCAAGCGGGTGGTGCCCGTGCATCCCAAGGCGGAGCCGGTACACGGCGAACAGGGGTACGCCTCGCTGGCGGAGATCCCGTTCCCGGTCGATGTGGTGGATGTCTTCGTCAACAGCGAGCTGGCGGGCGGGGTCGCGGACGAGGCGGTCGCGGTGGGCGCGAAGGCGGTGTGGTTCCAGCTGGGGGTGGTGGACGAGCAGGCGTACGAGCGCACGCGCGCGGCCGGGCTCGACATGGTCATGGACAGGTGCCCCGCCATCGAGATTCCGAGGCTGGCTCCCGGGGCCTGAGCCGTCCCGGGGTGGCATGGCACCTGCCCCGGGACGGGAAGAATGCCCACCGTGAGCGTTCCTCTCGACGGTGACCTGGCCGCCGCCCACCTGGTCGCGCTCGGCGTACGGCCGGGCGATGTCCTGCTCGTGCACGCCTCGCTGCGGGCGGTGGGACCGGTCGACGGGGGCGCGCGGACGGTGGTGCACGCCCTGCGCCGGGTCCTGGGGCCGGCGGGGACCGTGGTGGTTCCCGCCTTCACCCCGGAGAATTCCGACACCTCCCCGCACTACCGGGAGCGCGTGGAGGGACTGAGCACCTCGGCCCGGGAGGCGGTGCGCGCGTCGATGCCGCCCTTCGACCGGGACACCTCGGCGGCACCCTCCATGGGCCGTCTCGCCGAGACCGTCCGGACCACCCCGGGGGCCGGGCGCAGCGGGCACCCGCAGACCTCGTTCGCGGCGATCGGCCCGGCGGCGGGCGAGCTGCTCGCGGGGCACCGCGCCGACTGCCATCTCGGGGAGGACTCACCGCTGGCCCGGCTGTACGAGGCGGATGCCCGCATCCTGATGCTGGGAACCGCCTTCGACACCTGCACCGCCTTCCATCTGGGCGAGTACCGGCTCCCCGATCCGCCGCGGCGCCGCTACCGCTGTGTGGTGACCCGTGAGGGCCGGCGGCAGTGGTGGGAGTTCGAGGACGTCGACCTGGACGACAGCGACTTCGGGGGCCTGGGGGCGGCCTTCGCCGGTGCGGCGGGCGAGGGGACCGTGCGCACCGGCAGGGTGGGAGCGGCGCCCTGCCGCCTCGTGCGGTTCACCCCGGCCGTCGACTTCGCCACCGGCTGGCTCGCCGCCCACCGGCCCGTCCGGGGCTGAGGCGCCGGTGCTGGGCCGGGACATCGGGAGCGGGCCCGGGACATCGGGAGCGGGCCCGGGACATCGGGAGCGGGCCCGGGACATCGGGAGCGGGCCCGGGACACCGGGAGCGGGCCCGGGGCTCAGACGCCGAGGCCCTCCACGAGGACGGCACCGGGCAGGGCCGCGAGGGCCTTGCCGGGGACGATCAGCTTGCCGCGCCGTCTGCCGCTGCCGATCAGTACCCACTCCTCGTCGACGACCGCGGGGTCGAGCAGCAGCGGCCAGGAGGCGGGCAGTCCGATCGGGGTGATGCCGCCGTACTCCATGCCGCTCTCGCCGACCGCCACGTCCATCGGGGCGAAGGACGCCTTGCGGGCGCCGAGGTGACGGCGTACGGCGCCGTTCACATCGACCCGGGTGCGGGAGAGCACCACGCACGCGGCGAGGGTGACCTCGCCGCCGCGCTTGCCCGCCACGACGACGCAGTTGGCGGAGACATCGAGCAGTTCCGCGCCGTGGTGCTCGGCGAAGACGGCGGTGTCGGCGATCGCCGGGTCCGTGTCGACATGGATGATCCGCTCGGCGCCGATGTCTCCCCACCCTCCGGCCAGCACCTCGGCGACCGGACCGGGGAGCAGATCGAGCCGTTCCGAAGCGGGGGAGGCATCCTCGAAGGTGCCGATGGGAGCGCGCATGGCCTCACGCTAACAGCGCCCGGCGCCCGCCCCGGGGCCGTCCCGGAGTGCGGACGGCTCGGCGCGCGGGCGGGACGGGGACGGCCGTGATCAGCTCGGCCGACCCGGTGCCGCCTGCGCGGGAGACGTGCGGATCCCGCCCCGCTGCCCGGCGCCCGGCGACTCCTGCGACCGGGCCAGCGCCAGCAACTGGTCGGAGGTGACGCCCGCCGGGATCGGCACGGGAGCCGGTGTGCGCAGGGGCGGCTGCCAGCCCCGGTCCGGATCCCAGCTGCGTACGACACGCGCCGGCGCCCCCGCCACCACCGCGTGGTCGGGGACCTCGCCCCGGACGACCGCGCCGGCCGCCACCACCACATTGCGGCCGAGCCGGGCACCGGGCAGGACCACCGCGCCCGTACCTATCCAGCAGCCGGGGCCGATCTCGACCGGCTCCATCCGCGGCCACTGCTTGCCGACGGGCTCGTGCGGGTCGTCGTAGCTGTGGTTGGTCGAGGTGATGTAGACGTACGGACCGCAGTACGTGTCCGGGCCGATCGTCACCGTCGTATCGGCGATGACATGGCTCCCGCGGCCGAGCACCACCCCGTCACCGAGGGTCAGTATCGGGTCGGGTCCCAGGTCCAGGCCGGGCATCATCCCGGCCGTGAGCGTCACCTGTTCACCGATGACGCAGTGTTCGCCGAGCATGATCCACGGCTCGCCGAACACCGTGCCCTGCGGGAACGCGAGCCTGGTCCCCGTGCCTATCCGGCCGAAGCGCAGTCTCCCGGGGTGCTGGGCGGTGACCGCGCCGGACTCCCGCAGCCAGGCCCAGCCGCGGTGGACAGCGCGGGAGGCGGCGCGGCGGCGCCAGCGGGCGAAGGAGGAGAACACGTTCCGGTTGTTCGGCACGGGCTCACGGTAGTCGGCGGCGCACGGGCCCATCCGTGCGGTGACCTGTGATGTTCACCCCACCCCGGGGGCAGGCGGAGAATCCTCACCTACCGTTTCCCTGGCATGAGCGCACCACACCGGAGCACGGAGGAGCAGACCATGGCGGAACAGGCGTTGATCACGGGCATGGGCGGCAAGGAGCCGGAGATCGATGCGGAGGCCTTTGTGGCACCGACCTCCGTGGTGATCGGCGAGGTGACCCTGGCCCCGGGTTCCAGCGTCTGGTACCAGGCCGTGCTGCGCGCCGACTGCGGCCCGATCACGCTCGGCCCGGACAGCAACATCCAGGACAACTGCAGCGTGCACACCGACCCCGGGTTCCCGCTCACGGTGGGGGCGCGGGTCTCCGTCGGTCACAACGCGGTGCTGCACGGCTGCACGATCGAGGACGACGTGCTGATCGGTATGGGCGCGACGGTGCTCAACGGGGCACACATCGGCGCCGGTTCACTGGTCGCCGCGCAGGCGCTGGTCCCGCAGGGAATGCGCGTACCGCCGGGTTCGCTCGTCGCGGGAGTGCCCGCCAAGGTGAAGCGGGCGCTGACCGAGGAGGAGCTCGAAGGCGTCAGGTTCAACGCGGCCGGTTATGTGGAGCTGGCCAAGGCGCACCGCGCGGCCCACGAGGGCTGAGGAAGGCCTCCCGGCGGCTGCCGCGGCCCCGGCCCCGGGTCGGCCCTGCCGCGCCGCGGGGGTCAGTCCGCCGTTCCGACCCGCGGCCCGTACACCGTTCCGCGCCGCGGGTCAGTCCGCGGCCGGGACTGCCGCCGGTTCGGCCACCGGGTGGCCGCCGGACCGCGCCGCCTTCTTCGCCCGGTTCCTCAGGACCAGCATCGACGCCAGCCCGAAGAGCACGGCGATCACCAGACCCAGCCACGAGAAGCGCTTGAGCCAGGCCTCGGCGACGACTCCCACCGAGTAGACGACGGCCGTGGTGCCGCCCGCCCAGACGATGCCGCCGAGCACGTTGGCGGTCACGAACTTCCAGTACGGCATCCGCAGGACTCCGGCCAGCGGCCCGGCGAAGATCCGCAGCAGAGCGACGAAGCGGCCGAAGAACACGGCCCACATGCCCCACTTCTCGAACGAGCGCTCCGCCATGGCGATCTGCGCCTCACCGAAGTGCTTGGGGAACCTCCGGCCCAGCCGGGCGAGCAGCGGCCGGCCGCCCCTGCGGCCGATGGCGTAGCCGATCGAGTCCCCGATGATCGCCCCGGCCGACGCACAGGCGCCGAGCACCACCGGGTCGATCTCGCCGTGCTGGGAGGCGAGCAGCGCCGAGCTGACGAGGATGATCTCGCCGGGCAGCGGAATGCCCAGGCTCTCCAGTCCGATCACGACCCCCACGAGGAGGTAGACGCTGATCGCGGGAACCGTCTCCAGCCACTCCTGGACGTGCAACGCCGGTGCCTCCCGTACGGGTTGTCGGCCGCGGGTGCCGCGGCGCAGGCGGGAAGCCTACCGGCCCGCGGCAGCGCGAAGGGCCGCCGCGCCCCCCTCGCCGGGAGCGCGGCGGCCCTTGGCCACCCCTGGTACGAGCGTCCGTCAGCTGTTCGGGCGCAGCGTCCAGACCACGGTCATCTCACCCGTCACCGCGCCGTCGGCCCGCTGGATCTCGATGCCCACGGGGAACTCGGGCCGCTTGCCCTCGTCCAGTTCGGCGACCACCTCGGCGATGGGGCGGCCGAGCGTCGCGGTCGCGGTGACCTCTCCCATCGCCAGCTTCTTGTAGCCGATCTCCGCCTTCACCGCGAGCGGCACGGCGCGCGACATCTGGTCGCCGAACGCGGCTATGACGATCGCGCCGCTGGCCGATTCGGCGAGCGTGAACATCGCTCCGGCGTGCGGGCCGCCGACATGGTTGTGGTACTCCGCCTGGTCCGGCATCCGCACGACCGCGCGTTCGGCGGTCGTCTCCAGGAATTCGAGGTTCAGGGTCCGGGCCATCGGAACCGTCGCGACGAGCATCTCGCCGACGGTCATCTGTTCAGCGCTCATGGCCCGAATGTTACTCACGGGTAGGACCGTTTGGCCATCCCTCGCAGGGGCGGCCGTGGCAGCGGGGGCGCCGCCCCTCTATGGTTACTGGCCATGTGGCCAGGACAGCAGCCGCCCGGGGGCGAGCAAAACCCGCAGGACCAGAATCAGAACCCGTACCAGCAGCCGGGGTACCCGCAGCCGAATCCCTACCAGCAGCCGGGATATCAGCAGCAGGGCCAGCCGGGTTACCCGCAGGGGCAGCCCGGCCAGCAGCCGGGTTACCCGCAGCCCAACCCGTACCAGCAGCCGACCGTGACGGCTCACGCCGTTCCGGGGCCGCCCGGGGGGCCGCGCCCCGACGACAAGAAGAAGACGACCGTCGTCGCCATCGTGGCGGCGGCCGCGGTCGTCGTGGCCGCCGCGGTCACCGGCGTCGTCGTGATGAACAAGAACGACGACGACAAGGCCACGACGGTCGCGGACGACAAGAAGTCGTCCTCGCCCAGCGCCGAGGTGTCCGGTTCCCCCTCCACGCCGGTGGAGAACCCGCGGGGCGCCGGCGGGGAGGCCAAGCCCCTGATCCCGGGCTGGAAGGTCGTCACCAACCCCAAGTGGGGGACCCAGTTCGACGTTCCGGGTGACTGGGAGGTCGCGGGCACGGGTGTGTTCGCGGGATTCGAGGACGCCAAGAAGCCCGAGGGGCCGCCCGCCGTCGGATTCTCCGCGCCCGCCTACTACAAGAGCAAGTGGTGCGTCGACGACGCCGACAAGGACGGCACCAAGGAGGACACCGGTCTGGCCGGTGTCGGAACCAAGGGCGCCCAGGGTGCCAAGAGCACCGACGAGGCCGCCACGAACGAGGCGGGCAACTGGGTGTGGGCCGCCTACGCCCAGACCGAGCCCAAGGGCACCGTCAAGGTCGGCAAGCCCAAGCCGTTCACCACGAAGTCGGGCCTGTCCGGAAGCGTCGTGACGGCCACCGCGTCCGGGGTGTCCAAGAAGGAGAAGTGCGACACCGACGGCAAGTCGATCGCCTTCACCTTCAAGAACGCCAAGAGCGAGTACTCGACGTGGGTGCTGTACGCCAACGCGGCGGTCAAGGACGAACTCCCCGACACCACGATCCAGCAGATCCTCAGCACGGTGCGGCTCGCGGAGACCACGCCCTGAGCCTGCCATGACGCGGCCGGTGGGCGGCGAACGGCAGGCGAACGGCGGACGCCGCCGCGGTCATCACGAGCCCGCTCCCGCGGGCCCACCCGGTCGCGGCGGCGTCCGCCGTTCCCGCCCGGGTCCGGCACTTGTCCCTCAGCCGATGCCGAACGCCCCGTCCGGCGGTACGGGTGAGGCGACCGCGTCCGCGTCCGTGACCGGCTCCGCCGCGCCGATGAACCCTACGAGGGCGTCGTCGTACTCGACCCTGGCCGGAAAGGCGTCGGCGGCGCAGCGGCGGGCGAGCGCCGCCGTGTCGAGGGTCGTGTGCGAGGCGATGAGCACGACGTTGCCGAACCTCCGGCCGCGCAGCACGGCCGGTTCGGCGATCAGCGCCAGCTCGGCGAAGACCGCGGCGAAGTTGGCGAGCTGCGAGCGCAGAAAGCCGAACGGAGCGCCGTCGGCCAGATTGGCGGCGTAGAGCCCGTCCGCGCGCAGGACCCGCCCGGCGGCCCTCGCGTACTCGACGGAGGTCAGCTGGGCGGGAACCCGGGAGCCGCCGAACACATCGGCGACCAGGACATCGGCCGAGCCCGGCGCGGCCTGCTCCAGCCACCCCCGGGCGTCGGCGCCGTGGACCGTGATGCCGCTGCCCTCCGGCACCGGAAGGTGCTCCCCGACCAGGTCCAGCAGTGCGCGGTCCGCCTCGGCCACGTGCTGCCGTGATCCGGGCCGGGTCGCCGCGACGTAGCGGGGCAGGGTCAGGGCGCCGCCGCCCAGGTGCACCACATCGAGCGGGGTATGGGGTACGGCGGCGCAGTCGACGGCGTGGGCAAGCCTTCGGACGTACTCGAATTCGAGGTACGTCGGGTCGTCGAGGTCGACATAGGACTGGGGCGCGTCATCGACCGTCAGCAGCCAGGCCCGCTCGCGGTCCACATCGGGCAGCAGGCGGGCGGTGCCGCGGTCGACGTCGCGGATGACGGGTATCGGCTCGTTCACTCCCCCATTGTGCGGCGTGGTCCGCGCTGCTCCGCACCGCGCGGACCCGCAGCGGTGCCCTCGTGGACCCGCGCCCGCGGTCTGCGGGGACGGGTCCACGAGTCCCGGTCCGTCAGAGCAGTCCGGTGACCGTACCGGCGCCGACCGTGCGGCCGCCCTCGCGGATCGCGAAGCCGAGGCCGGCCTCCAGCGGGATGTCACGGCCCAGCTCGACGGTCATGGTGACCGTGTCGCCGGGGCGCGCGACCGCCGCCTCGCCGAGGTCCACGTCCCCGACGACGTCCGCCGTACGGATGTAGAACTGCGGCCGGTAGCCGGTGCCGACCGCGGTGGTCCGGCCGCCCTCCCGCGCCGACAGCACGTACACCTGCGCGGTGAACCGGCGGCTCGGGGTCAGGCTGCCCGGCGCCGCCACCACATGACCGCGGCGGACCCGGTCGCGCTCCACTCCGCGCAGCAGCAACGCCACGTTGTCGCCGGCCTCGGCGGACTCCATCGGCTTGCCGAAGGTCTCCAGGCCGGTGACGACCGTGTCGATGTCCGCGCCGAGCACGGCCACCCGGTCACCGACACGTACGGTGCCGCGCTCCACGGCGCCGGTGACGACCGTGCCCCGGCCGGTGATGGTCAGGACGTTCTCCACCGGCAGCAGGAACGGCGCGTCGGTGTACCGCACCGGCATCGGCACGTAGGTGTCGACGGCGTCCAGCAGCCCCTCGATCGCGGTGGTCCACCGGGGGTCGCCCTCCAGCGCCTTGAGGCCGGAGACCCGCACCACGGGCACGGTGTCGCCGCCGTAGCCGTGCGCGGAGAGCAGCTCGCGGACCTCCAGCTCGACCAGGTCGGTCAGTTCCGGGTCGCCCGCGTCGGCCTTGTTGAGGGCGACGACGATGTGGTCGACCCCGACCTGACGGGCGAGCAGCACGTGCTCGGCGGTCTGCGGCATGATCCCGTCGAGCGCGGAGACGACGAGGATCGCTCCGTCGAGCTGCGCCGCACCTGTGACCATGTTCTTGATGTAGTCGGCATGGCCCGGCATGTCGACATGCGCGTAGTGCCGGGTGTCGGTCTCGTACTCGACGTGCGCGATGTTGATGGTGATGCCGCGCTGGGCCTCCTCGGGCGCCCGGTCGATCCGGTCGAACGACACATAGGAGGTACTGCTGCCGCCGCGCTCGCTGAGCACCTTGGTGATGGCGGCGGTGAGCGTGGTCTTGCCGTGGTCGACATGGCCCATGGTGCCGATGTTGAGGTGCGGCTTGGTCCGTACGTACGCCGTCTTGGGCATGGCTCGTTCCTTCGGAGAATCGAAGCTGAGTGCAGAGGACCCCAGGTCCCGCCGACCCTCCCCCTGCGGGGTCCGCCGGACTGTCGGGGGAGGGTCAGCTTCGGGCGCCGCCGATGGGCGCCGCCGCGCAGGAGACCGCGGCGGGGAAGGCGGCTGCCGCGATGACCGCGACAGCGCTCTCGGCAGCCTTCGGCGCGTCCGCGACTGCGGACGACGCTGCGGGGAAGGCGTACCGGAACATGCCCCGATGATGGCCCGGCGGTACGGCCGCGTCGAATGGTTTTCGGTGCCCGGAAGCTGTCCCGTACCTCCCTGGCGGGCGCCCGACGGCACAGGCGCGGCTCCTCCCGGCATCGCCGACGGCTTGCGCGGAACGCCCGCGTGGGATGCCTGCTCGGGGTGCCCGCTCGGGGTGTCACGTGGGGTGCCCGCGTGGGATGTCGCGTGAGGTGCCCGCCATCTGCGCATTACGGCGATCACACACACGTTTCGGTTACTCTCCCCGAATGTTCGACCCCGTCCCCGCGGCCCGGCCCACCGGTGGTCTCGCCATGCGCTGTTCGAGGGCGCTGCTCTCGCCCTGGTCCCGGTTCTCCCTGCTCGTGGTGGTGCTGCTGGCCGCCGCGTCGACGATGCTGCTGTTCGAACCACAGCGACTGCTGGCCTCGGGGTGGCCCCCTCAGCTGACCGGCGGCGCCGCCGCCATGCTGTTCGGCCTCGCGTACGGGGCCTGCACGGTGGCCTTCGTCCCGCGCCCCCTCCTCAACATCGCCGCGGGTGCCCTGTTCGGCACGCAGGCGGGGCTGGCGGCGGCCCTGGCGGGCACGGTGCTCGGTGCGGGAGTCTCGTTCATGCTGGGCCGGGTGCTGGGCCAGGACGCGCTGCGCCCGCTGCTGCGCGGGCGCTGGCTCAAGGCCGCCGACGGGGTGCTGAGCCGGCACGGCTTCCGGTCGATGCTGGCTCTCCGGCTCTTCCCCGGGGTGCCCTTCGCCGCAGCCAACTACTGCGCGGCGACCTCGCGCATGGGGTATCCGCCGTTCCTGCTGGCCACGGGAATCGGCTCGATACCCAATACGGCCGCGTACGTCATCGCGGGCAGCGAGGCGGCCTCGCCGACGTCGCCCGCGTTCCTGGCCGCGATGGGGTTCATCGTGGTGTCCGGCCTCGGCGGGGCGCTGGTCGCCTGGCGCAAACGCCACCGGCTGAGCGGCGAATGACCCGGACGCCGGCGAGGGAGGCCCGGAGGCCGCGGCAGCACGAGTACCGCGGGGCGGGCACCCCCGGTGCCGGGGGCGGGCGGCGGGGGCAGGCGGCAGAACGTTCACTCACAGGCGATACGCTGCCCGCGACCCACAAAGGATCCCCGGGGCCGATGCCCTGATGCGTCCCTTCCCCTTTGACCGCAATCCGCACGCTGCCGGCGGCCCTGTGCCCACCGGCCGATGCACGATCACCTCCGGGATGGCCAAAGCCCCATGAGCTGGTTCGAATCATTCGTCCTGGGCCTCGTTCAGGGACTGACCGAGTTCCTGCCGATCTCCTCCAGCGCCCATCTGCGGCTGACCGCGGCGTTCGCCGGCTGGCACGACCCGGGGGCGGCGTTCACCGCCATCACCCAGATCGGCACGGAAGCGGCGGTACTCATCTACTTCCGCAAGGACATCGTCCGGATCGTGTCGGCCTGGTTCCGGTCGCTCACCAACGCCTCGATGCGCAGCGACCACGATGCGCAGATGGGCTGGCTGGTCATCGTCGGCTCGATCCCGATCGGTGTGCTCGGCGTGACGTTCAAGGATCAGATCGAGGGCCCGTTCCGGGATCTGCGGCTGATCGCGACGACTCTCATCGTGATGGGCATCGTCCTCGGAATCGCGGACCGGCTCGCCGCCCGCGACGAGGCGGGCGGCAAGCACCGCGCGGTGAAGGAGCGCAAGTCCCTCAAGGAGCTGGGGGTCAGGGACGGCCTGATCTTCGGTTTCTGCCAGGCCATGGCGCTGATCCCCGGCGTCTCCCGCTCCGGCGCCACGATCAGCGGTGGTCTGCTGATGGGCTACACCCGTGAGGCGGCGGCGCGGTACTCGTTCCTGCTGGCGATCCCGGCCGTACTGGCCTCGGGCGTCTTCGAGCTGAAGGACGCGGGCGAGGGCCATGTGTCCTGGGGACCGACGATCTTCGCCACCCTGATCGCCTTCGGTGTCGGGTACGCCGTCATCTCATGGTTCATGAAATTCATCACAACCAAGAGCTTCATGCCGTTCGTCATCTACCGGGTGCTCCTCGGCATCCTCCTGTTCGCCCTGGTCGCGGCCGGTGTGCTGAGCCCGCACGCGGGTGAGTCGGCGGGCTAGCCCCCCGGCCGCCGGATCCACCACGGACCGCGTGACCGCCCCGGCCCCGTCCCGTCGCCCCGGGCCGGGGCCGTCCTCGTCCGGGGGTTCAGTCCACGTCGGCGACGGTGCCGGCGAGCGTGAAGGCGAGGCTGTACGTGACGTCGGGATAGAACGCCCGGTGCTGGTCGAAGAGCGCCTCGGTCCACTCACGGGCCACGGGGTTGTTGAAGGCTCGCTCGGGAGCCGCCTTCTTGGCCTCCGCGGCATCGGGCGAAGCCACCCACATCACCGTCCCCCCACACGCATGCAGCTGGCGGCTGATCCGGGGCGCACGGACCCACGCCCGACGGATCCGGCCGGCCGGACACCCCGTCCACGGCCGATTCCCCCATGGCCCGGCGGTGTCCCTCCGCCGGGCCATGGGCCCCCGGCTGCCTCCGCAGCGGTCCCCGGGAACTCCCCGTACCTCACCTCCGACTACTGGAAGGAACGCTCAGAGGTACGTGCGCAGTCAGGGCCCTTGGGCCCGGGAGGAGGCCGAGAGGCATGCACTGGTACGAGGACGACGCGCTCTGGTCGGATTTCGCGCCCACGATGTTCCCGCCCGCCCGCGCCGAGGCCGCCGCGGACCTGGTGGGCACCTCCCCCCTGCTGGACTTCGCGCCGGGCTCGCGGGTGCTCGACCTGTGCTGCGGCCCGGGGCTCTTCGTCGTGCCGCTGGCCCTGCGCGGATACGAGGTCACGGGGGTCGACCTCTCGCCCACGATGCTGGAACGGGCCGGCGGTGCCTGTGCGCGGGCGGGCGCCGAAGCGCGGCTGGAGCGGGCGGACATGCTCACGTACGCGGTGCCCGGCGCCTTCGACGTCGTGCTGAACGTCTTCACCTCGTTCGGCTACTTCAACGATCCCGAGGACAACCTCCAGGTGCTCCGCAACGCGTACCGGAGCCTCGCCCCGGGCGGGCAGCTCCTGGTGGACGTCATGGGCAAGGAGGTGCTGGCCGGCTGGATCGGGCGTCCGCAGGCCGTCGATCTGCCGGACGGTTCGTACGTGGTCCAGCGCGATGTCGTCCTCGACAGCTGGCGCCGGCTGCGGACCGACTGGACGCTGGTGCGCGGCACCTCGGCGCGTACCGCCTCCCTGACGTCCTGGCTCTACAGCGCCGCCGAGCTGCAGACGCTGTTCGAGGACGCGGGATTCACCGATGTGGAGTGCTTCGGCGGCTTCGACGGATCCGGCTACGACCACCGGTCCGCCCGTCTGATCGTCCGCGGGCGGCGCAAGTGAGGCCCCGCGCGGAGCCGGGCCCGCGTCCCGCCACCGCCCCGCTCCCCCTCCCCTCCCCCGGCCCCGCCCCCGTCCATGAGCACATCACCGACGCGGTCAGGACACCGGACCTGATCCGGCTGGACGGCGATGTCGTGCTCGCCCGGTTCGAGACGATGAAGGTGTACGCGGCACTCGGCGCCGTCCGCTCGCTCCTGCGCCGCGGACGCGTCGCTCCGGGGCAGACGCTGATCGACAGTTCGAGCGGGATCTACGCCCTGGCCCTCGCCATGGCCTGTCACCGCTACGGGCTGCGGTGCCACATCGTGGCGTCCACCACCGTCGACTCGGTGATGCGCGCCCAGCTGGAGATCCTGGGCGCGACGGTCGACCAGATGCCGCCGTCGCAGAGCCTGCTGCTCGACCAGGAACGCCGCGTACGCCATGTGCGCCGGCTGCTCGCGGAACGCCCCGACTTCCACTGGATGCGGCAGTACCACGACTCCGTCCACTACGAGGGGTACCGCGAGTTCGCCGACCTCATCACCGGGTCGCTGCCCGGGGGGCCGGTGACCGTCGTGGGCGCGGTGGGCACCGGAGCGTCCACCGGCGGGCTCGTCCAGGCGCTGCGCGAAACCGGGCGCCCGGTGCGGCTGGTGGGCATCCAGCCGTTCGGCAGCGTGACGTTCGGCAGCGAGGGGTTCAGCGACCCGGAAGCCATCATCGCGGGCATCGGCAGCTCCATCCCGTTCGAGAACGTCCGCCACGAGCTGTACGACACCGTCCACTGGCTGGACTTCCGGCACGCGATGGCCGGGGCGGTCGGCCTGCTGCGCCGGCACGCGGTCTTCGCCGGTCTGTCCACCGGTGCGGCGCACCTCGTCGCGTCGTGGGAGGCCGCCCGCGCCCCGGGGCGGCTGCATCTGGTCCTGGGTGCCGACACCGGACACCGGTACGCGGAGCGGGTCTTCGCCCGCCACCGCGAGGCGCTGGACATGTCCGCCCTGCGGCCCCGTCGCATCGAGTCACTGGACGCGCTGCGTCCGCCGTGGTCGGTACTGGAGTGGGCGCGACGCGCCGCACCCGCGTCCGGCAACGCCGGGAACCCCGTCCCCGTACCGACCGTGGAGCTGCTGCCATGACCCTCGTCGCGCTGGAGTCCCTGTCCTTCGGGCTCGGCCGGATGGCGGCGGCCGCCGCGGAGACCGGGCATCGTCTGTGTCTGCTCACGGGCGACCGGTCCGTGTACCGGCACGAGCTCGCCACGCTGCCGCCGGACGCGTTGACCGTCGTCGACGTCGACACGCGCGACCCGTCGGCGACGCGCCGCGCGCTGGCCGCCGTACCCGACGTGGCCGGACTGATCAACACCACCGACACCTGGAGCGTGCCCGCCGCCGAACTCGCGGCCTCCTCCGGGCTGCCGGGCCCCGCCCCCGACGCGGTCCGGCTGCTGCGCGACAAGTCGCGGGTACGCGCCCTGCTGCACGCGCGGGGGCTGAGCCGGAGCACGGCCGTGCGCCTCACCGGGGGACGGCCGGGGGCCGGGGAGGTGCTGCGCCGGGTGGGACTGCCCGCGGTGCTCAAGGACTCGGCGGGCACCTCGTCGCGCAATGTCTGGATCGTCCACGACGAGGAGTCGCTGCACCGGGCTCTGGACGAGGCCGCCCAACAGCCGTTGATGGGCTCGCTGTTCGCCGAGGCGTTCCTCGCCGGGCCGCTGTACAGCGCGGAGACGCTGAGCTGGGACGGCACCACCCGGCTGCTCGGTGTGCTCAGCCGCCAGACCTCCCGGGAACCTGCGGTACGGGAGGAGGCGGCCGCGTTTCCGGTGGCGCTGCCCGACGACGAGGCCCCCGGCCACGAGGCCCCCGACGACGAACCCGGTGACGGGCACGGCGGCGCGCGGAACGACGGCGGCCGGCGCGGGATCGAACGCTGGGCCGGCCGGGTCCTGCACGCGGCCGGGCACCACCGGGGCTTCGCCCATGTGGAGTTCATCCTCACCGCGCACGGCCCGGAACTGGTCGAGATCAACCGCAGGATCGGCGGTGCCCTGGTGGGCGAGGTGCTGTGCCGCTCGCTGGGAACGAACGTGTACACGGCGATGATGGAGGAGGCACTCGGCCGCAGGCCGGGTCTGATGGACGCCCCGCTGGACCGTACGGGGCCCGCGTACGGCTTCGTCCTCGTCCATGCGGACCGCCCGGGAGTGCTCAAGGGCTGGCACGGTCTGGGTGAACTGGCCGCGTTCCCCGGCTCCGTGCAGTGGTATCCCACCCGGGAGCCCGGTGAGACCCTCGCCCATGTCACCGACCAGCGGGGCTGCACCGGCATCGTGCTGGCCGAGGCGGCCACCGCCGAGCTGGCACAGCACCGGGCCTGGAGCGCGGCGACCCGGGTGCGCCCGATCGTCGTCGGCGGGGCGTGAGCGTGCGGAGCACCGGCGTACGGGCGGGCGGCGGCGGACGAACGGCCGGCTGCGGACGCGGCGGGCGGTGAACGGACGGCGGTCGGGCGGGGCGGTGGACGGTGGACGCGTGCCCGGCCGACGGCGGTTCACCGCTCCGCAGGTGTTCCTGCTGGCCGGTTCCTTCCTGATCACGCTGGGCAGCTTCGCCGTCCTGCCGTACATGTCGGTGCTGCTGCACCAGCGGCTCGGGCTGGGTCTGGGCACGGTCGGCTCCGTGCTGGCCGTCGCCTCGCTGATCCAGTTCTCCGG
Organism: Streptomyces sp. NPDC079020; assembly: GCF_044542225.1. Taxonomy (NCBI): domain Bacteria; kingdom Bacillati; phylum Actinomycetota; class Actinomycetes; order Kitasatosporales; family Streptomycetaceae; genus Streptomyces; species Streptomyces sp. NPDC079020. Next base: position 75,683 of record NZ_JBITUB010000012.1, on the reverse strand, counting down.
GGGCATCGTCGCGGGGCCGGTGACCGGGCGGATCGGGCTGCGGAGGTCGATGCTGCTGGCGCTGGCTCTGCGTACCGCCGGGTTCGCGGCGTTCGTACCGGGGCTGACCAGTCCGGTCCTCGCGGTCGGGGCCCTGTTCCTGGTGTCGGCCGGGGCCGCGCTCTATCTGCCCGCCAACAAGGCGTACCTGGTGGACGGCGCCACCGGGGCGGAACGGCCCCGGCTGCTGTCGGCGAGCGGTTCGGCGTTCAACGCGGGCATGGCGCTGGGGCCGCCGCTCGCCGCACCGCTCGTCCTCGGCTCGCCCGCCGTGCTCTTCTCCTGCGTCACCGGGCTGTTCACGCTCGTGGGCATCGGCCACGCGCTGCTGCCTCCGGCGAAGGGGAAGGGGAAGGGGACCGCCACAGGGACGACGGCACCGGAGCGGAAGGCGACGCCGCCAACGGCGGACCGGCCTGACGGGAACGGTGAGGACCGGAGCGGTGAGGACGGGAGCACGGAGGACCCGAGCGCCGGGAGCGGGGGCGGTGACCGGCGGCGGGAACCTTCGCCCTTCGCGGTGACGGTCCTGAGCGTGTACGTGTTCATGTTCTTCCAGCACTATCTGGCGCTGTACGCGGTGCCGCTTACCTCGGCGGCCTTCTACGGAGCCGTGCTGACGGGCTACGCCGGCCTCCTGGTCCTCGCGCAGCCACTGCTGTCCCGGCGGATCGCCGCCCTGACGTACCGGGGCGCGATGCGGCTGGGCTTCGGAGCCATGGCGGCGGGTACGGCGGGCATCGGCCTGGGCGGACACGTGGGCATCGGCGCGGGCAGCGCCCTGATGTGCCTGGGGGAAGCCGTTCTCTTCCTGAAGAACGACCTGGAGGCCCTGGCACGCTCCCCCGCCCCCGCGGCGGCGGTCTTCGGGCGCCAGCGACTGGCGGCGGGCATCGGCGCGTTCGGGAGCGGGGTGGTCGGCGGTCTGCTGTACGGGGCGGCGGAGGCGGCCGGCTCCGCACGGGGTTTCTGGGCCGCGGTGTGTCTCCAGGGGCTGCTGCTGCCTCTGGTCCTCCTCGGCGGGCGGGCGGCACCGGCATCCGGGGCCGCCCGCCGCCCGAGCACGCAACGGCCGCCGGGCGGACCCGGCGGACCGTTCCGTACCTCGCGCTGAGGGAGAGCTCTCAGGGGCTGTCCCGGCACGGGACGTACGGGTCCGCGGGGTTGCCGGTGCGGGTGGCGGGCTGCCGTCCGCCGGGCTCCGGACCCCACAGCTCCGCGAGATCCCGCCGGGCACGGGCCACCCGGGAGCGCACCGTACCGATGGGGCATCCGGCCGCGGCGGCCGCCTCCTCGTAGGAGAGACCCAGGAGCTGGGTGAGCACGAAGGCCTGCCGGCGGGCGGGCTCCAGACTCCGCAACGCGTCGAACACCGCGACGGACTCGTCGAATCCGGGCAGGTGACGGGGCTGGGCACGCTCCACCGCGGCCTGCCAGTCGGCGGTGTCGGCGATCCTGGGACGGGCGGCGGCCGTGCGGTGACGGTCGATCACGACGCGCCGCGCGATCGACAGCAGCCAGGTCCGCGCGCAGGAACGGCCCGCGAATCGCGCCAGACCGGTCATGGCCCGCAGATAGGTCTCCTGGGCCAGGTCGTCGGCGCCCGGGACATCCGCGCTGAGATGGGCGACGAACCGTCGTACGTCGTCGTAGGTCGCCCGGACGAACTGCTCGGCGGCCTCCCGGTCGCCGCCTCCGGCGGCGAGTGCCCAGCCGGTGATCTGTAAGTCGTTCTGCCGGGCGGAGAACACCCGGGGCCGGGGCACCCGTACGGGGATCCGCGGTGCCGGGGCCGGCGGTGCGGAGGGCACCCGTGCGGGGAGCGCCTGGGCAGGGGACATCGGGGCAGGGGGCATCGCCATGGTTCCTTCGCGTCCTCGCGGAGCCGCGGCGTACCCGCGCGCGGCTCCTCGTCGCCGTCTCCCGGGGCGGTGTCGCCCGTGGGACCGGCATGCCTGTCGCAGGTGCCGCACCCGGGGTGGGCGCGCGCACCCGCAACCGCCCCGGGGCATACCGGCCCGACGGGGCGGGTGAAGGTCAGAGAAGGCGGACGCGCGGGGGTGGTCCCCGCCGGGAGAGCCCGTGCAGCGCGAGGAGGTCCTGGAGGCGGCGCCCCGGCCTGCGCCGGGGCCGCCACCGTGCCAAGGGGCTCCGGCCCGCCTCACGGGCCGACCAGAGCCGCCAGGCCGACCGCAGCGGGGCACACACGAACAGGGCCAGGGAGCGGCCGAGTTGGAGGAGCGCCGCCTCACCGCCCCACAGCCACCAGCCGCAGAGCAGTCCGGCGATCACATGCGCCATGAGCATGCCCACACCGGCCGGGGAGCCGTCGAGGACCGACGCCGACGCCATCGCGTCCACGGGGGCCCCGGACATCGTGTCGTGCGCCGCATGCGTCATGGCACCGGAGGAGGAACCGGCGCTCCCCCGGCCGCCCGCCCCCATGGCACCCGGCAGACAGGGCTGCACGGAGGTGAAGAAGGTGTGCAGCGACAGCTGGCCCACGGCGCCCGCCGCCACGGTCACGGGTGCGCTCCGCGCACGGCCCGCCAGCCACCAGCCGCCTCCGCACACCAGCAGGAAGGCGGACACGAGGCCGAGCGGCGGCAGGCTCCCGCCGGACATGAGCGCGTGCCCGAGCCCGGACACGGCGACGCACACGACCGCGAACATCACGGTCCGTACGAGGCGGGGTGCGGGTCCGGCTCCCATGGCGGCCATCGTGCCAGCGTCACCTGCCCCCACGAGAAGAGCAACAGATCACCGGATAGCCGCAGTTCATCCGACATCAGGCGATACACGTAGTGAGTGATCCATATCACACGCACCTCCGGGGAACTTTCCCCCTCTCCCTCCCGACTGCTCCAACAACGCTTCTGCGCATGCCTCGTGGCCCGGGGCCACGCATCCGCCCCGCCAGCCGACGCCACCGAAGAGGCCGTATGACGAACCCGCCCGCCGCACCCGAACCGGCCGAGACCGCCGCCCCCGCACATGCCCCCGCACCGGCCGGCAGCCCAGGTCCCGGTCCCGGCCCCCTCCCGGAACCCGGCGCCGGCGTCGATCCCGGCGCCGCCCCCGGCCCTCGGCAGCCTCGGCCCACCCTCCGGTCCGATCTGCGCGCCTCCCTGCCCGACGGCCTCGTCGCCCTCGCCGTGACCGCGGCTGTCTTCGCGCTGCTCTACGTCCGGATCCGCGACAAGTCCTCCTCGACCGTCACCGTCATGCCGTTCATGGCCGACGCGGGCGGCTTCTGGATGTACTTCCTGAGCCAGGCGTTCGGCTGGTCCGCGCTGCTCTGGGCCTGGGGAACGGTCGTCCTCGGCCTCCTGCTGTCCGGCTCCCGCCCGGGGCGCCGGCCGGTTTCGGGCCCGCGTCTGGAACGCCTGCACCGCACCACGAGCCTCAACACCATCGCGCTCATCGCGGCCCACGCGCTGCTGTTCGCCGCGGAGCTGGTCCGGCACGACACGGCGGCCTGGAACTCGGCACTCGCCACCGCCCTCACAGAAGCGCTCGTCCCCGGCGGCTACGACTCGGGCACCGGCCGCGTCGCCATCCCCGTCGGGCAGGCGGCCCTCTATCTCGCGATACCGCTGGGCCTGCTCTTCTACGTGAGACATCGCATCGGCCCCAGGACCTGGCGCGTCCTGCACCGCTGCGTGATCGTCGTCTATGTGCTGAGCGTCTGGCACACCCTGCTCTACGGGACGAACGTCTGGTACGACGGCTGGTTCCGCACCAGCGTGTGGCTCCTCCAGCTGCCGATCGCGGCCCTGCTGCTCCTGCGCCTCCTGCGGCCGGCCCGCCGCTCGGAACGGCTGCCCGCCCGGCCCGGCGGCGACGGCCCTCGCGGATCCTGGGGACGCTGGAGCCTTCGCCTGGGCGGCCGTCTCGTCGTGGCCGGAATCCTGGTGGCCCTCGTCGCCGTCGTGGTCGGCGGCAACGACGGCGGCCGGTCCGTACCGCCGGACGACACGTCCTCCAGCCACAACCACGACTGACGCAGCCCGCCGGGGCGCCGCGCGCCGGGCGGCCGTAGCGTAACGGGAGGACCCCGTTCCGGGACGTATGGCTGCCAACCGGGACACACAGCAGGCAAAGGAGGGCTTCGGACCTGCGGTCAGGGCCGAAAGTCCCTCCCGTTCCGGCCCCACGAGGACAAGGCTGGGACGCGCAGGCCCCGCACCCTGGAGGGAACCATGACCACCAACGAGCTTCCCGTGATCGCCGCCGTGGACGGTTCGCCGCACAGTTGGGACGCGCTCGACTGGGCCACCCACGAGGCCGTGCGGCGGCGTCTGCCCCTGATGATCGTGCACGTCCGGCCGCTCACCCGCCGGATCGGCCAGGAGACTCAGCAGCGCGAGGCCGAGGAACTGCTCACCGAGTCCGTGCGCCGGACCAAGCTGATCGCCCCGGAGCTGCACCCCTCGACCCTCGCGCCGCTGGACTTCCCCTCGGCCGCGCTGGTCTCGCTCAGCGGCGACGCGTCGATGGTCGTGGTGGGTTCGCGCGGTCTCGGCGGATTCCGGTCGCTGATGATCGGCTCCAACAGCCTGGCGACCGCCTCGATGGCCCAGTGCCCCGTCGTCGTCATCCACAGCGGCCGCGGTGACGAGGACGACGCGGCGGCCACCGAACCCGTCTTCCCCGACATCGTCGCGGGGGTGGCCGCCGACGAGAGCAGCGAGGCGGTGCTGGACTTCGCCTTCGAGACCGCCGCCTCCCGGCCGGGCGCACGGCTGCGCATCGTGCACGGCTGGACGATGTTCTCCTCGATGCTGTCGGGCGGCCCCGTCTTCGACCGGGAGGCCGCGGCAGACTCGGCGGAGCGGACCCTCGCGGAACTCACCGCGGGCCGGCAGGAGAAGTACCCGCAGGTGGAAGTCGTACGCGAACCGGTCAGCGGTTCCGCTTCACGCACCCTGGTCACCGCTTCGGCCACGGCGGCGCTGACCGTGATCGGACGGCGCAAGGGCGGCGAGTCGCTGGGACTGGGGCTGTCGCCGGTGGCACAGACGACCGTCACACACGCGCTGGGGCCGGTGGCCGTCGTCCCCTGCTGAGGCCGACGGCGCAGTCCGTTGCCGTCCGCGCCGACGCGGACGGCAACCGTCCGTGCGAGCCTCTTGGCCTCGCGCACGTCCTGACGGAGACTTGGCCGATGACACAGCGTGTGGCACTCGCGACCGTAATGGATCAGCTCGCCATCGATGCCGTGATCACTGACTACGCGGTGGCCGTCGACGACGGCGCCTGGTCGGACTACGGCTCCCTGTTCACCCCGGACGGCCGCGCCGACTACCGCGGCGCGGGCGGTGTGGAGGGGCCGGCCGCCGAGGTCACGCAGTGGCTGGCGGAGACGATGCGGCTCTTCTCCGTACGTCAGCATCTGATCGTCAACCGCCGGATCGGCCTCCAGGATCTGGGCGGCTACCCGGGTGACCGTGCCGAGGTGCAGGCCGACTACCTCAACCCGATGCGACTGGCCGCCCCGGCGACGGCCGGTGTCCCCGCCGAGGGCGGGGACACCGCACCGGACTTCGTCTCCGGCGGCCGGTACGCCTTCGAGCTGTCGCGTACGGAGCCGGGCTGGCGGATCCGCAGTGTCGTCGTCCACGAGAAGTGGCGGCGGACGCCGACCCGCCCGAACTCCGCCTGAGCCGTTCCGCGTCGCCGCTCCCCAGCACCGCCCCGGCAGCGCTTGCTCCCGCCCCCACCGGCGACGCGCCGCGGTCCGGTGCCCTGTCCCCTCCGGTTGCCCTCCCGCACACTGGGCACGAAGAGGGTGTCCGGCGGAAACGGACCGCTCACCCGGACAGGACGAGGAGGACTCGGCATGCGGAAGCGGCGCGGGCACGTTCCGGCCGGCCGGGTCCCGGCCGACGGCACCCCTGCCGCTCGGACCCCCGGCGGTGCGCGTGCGGCGGGTGAACGGCTGCTGGCCTCACCCTGGGGACGCGGCGCCGCCGCCCTGCTCGCGGGCGCGCTGCCGGCCCTCGCGTTCCCCGCTCCGGGGCTCCTGTGGTTCGCCTGGGTCGCGCTGGTCCCCTGGCTGCTGCTGATCCGGTCGGCGGGGACGGCGCGCCGTGCGGCGCTGGACGCCTGGATCGGCGGCACCGGCTTCATGCTGGCCGTGCATCACTGGCTGATGCCGAGCCTGCATGTGTTCATCGTGGTCCTGGCGGCGCTGCTGGGCCTGCTCTGGGCTCCATGGGGGCTGCTGGTGGCCGCGCTGCTCGGCGGCCGCCCGTCCGCCCTGCGTTCGGTGGCCGCGGTCGTCCTCGTACCGTCCGGCTGGCTGATGATCGAGCTCGTCCGCTCCTGGGAGGGCCTGGGCGGTCCCTGGGGCCTTCTCGGCGCCTCCCAGTGGGAGTTCGCGCCCGCGCTGCGGGTGGCGTCGGTGGGCGGCGTGTGGCTGGTGAGCCTGCTGGTGCTGGCCGTCAACACGGGCGTCGCACTGCTGCTCGTCGCGCCCGCCGCCCGTGCCGCCACCGGTCTCTCCCTCCTGGCGTGCGCCGTGACCGTGGCGGCGATGTGGAGCTGGGCGCCGCGGCCGGAGCGCGCCGGGACGGCCCGGATCGCCGTCGTGCAGCCGGGTGTTGTCGAGGGGCCGGGCAGTGTGGAGCGCCGCTTCGCGCGCAGCGAGGAGCTGACCCGTTCGCTGGCGGGGCGCGATCTCGATCTCGTGGTGTGGGGCGAGAGCAGTGTCGGGGTGGATCCGCTGCGGAGCCCGGGGGCCGCGGCGCGGCTCGCGGCGCTCTCGCGCCTGGTGGGCGCCGAGCTGCTGGTGAATGTGGACGCGCGGCAGACGGACGCGTCGGGCCGGACCGGGATCTTCAAGTCCGCGGTGCTGATCGGACCGGGCGGGCCCACCGGGGACCGCTACGACAAGATGCGGCTGGTGCCGTTCGGCGAATACGTCCCCGCGCGTGCGGCGCTGGGCTGGGCGACCTCGGTCGGCAAGGCCGCGGGAGAGGACCGGCTGCGCGGCACCCGGCCGGTGGTGATGGCCCTGCCGGGCGAACAGGGGCTGCGGTTCGGGCCGCTCGTGTGCTTCGAGTCGGCGTTCCCCGACATGAGCAGGCAGCTGACCCGGGACGGTGCGCGGCTGCTGATCGCCCAGTCCTCGACCTCCTCGTTCCAGCACAGCTGGGCACCCGCACAGCACGCGTCGCTCGGGGCGCTCCGGGCCGCCGAGACAGGCCGCCCGATGGTGCACGCGACACTCACCGGAATCAGCGCGGCGTACGGGCCGGGGGGCGACCGGGTGGGCGCCCCGCTCGGCACGGGGACGAGCGCCGCCGCCGTGTTCGACGTACCGCTGACCCGCGGCATCACGCTCTACGTCCGGTTCGGCGACTGGCCGGTGTACGGCGCGCTGGCGGCGCTCGCGGCCCTGTGCGCCGCCGAGGGGCTGCGGTTCCTCAGGAGGCCTGCTCCAGCGACTCCCGCACCACCCGTTCGCACAGCTCATGGGTCGCCAGGGCGTCCCGGGCGCTGAGGACCTTCCCGGCGCGGACGGCGTCCAGGAACGACAGCACGCTCTGCTCGATGCCGCGCTGCCGGGCGACCGGCACCCAGTCGCCGCGCCGCCGCAGCGTGGGCTGCCCCTTGTGGTCGATGACGTCGGCGAGGTTCACGACCTGGCGCTTGGTGTCCTGGCCGGAGACTTCGAGGAGTTCCTCGGTCGATCCGCTGAGCCGGTTCATCAGGCCGATGGCGGTGAATCCGTCGCCGGACAGCTGGAGCACCACGTGGTGCATCAGCCCGTCGACGACGCGGGCGCGTACGGACGTGTGGTCGACGGGCCCCGGCACCAGGAAGCGCAGGGTGTCGACGACATGGATGAAGTCGTCCAGCACCAGGGTGCGCGGATCCTCGGGCAGCCCGACCCGGTTCTTCTGCATCAGGATCAGTTCGCGAGGGTGCTCCAGGCACTGCGCGTAACCGGGCGCGAGCCTGCGGTTGAAGCCGACGGCGAGGCTGGTGCCCCGTCGCTCGGCCAGCTCCACCAGGCGCTCGGAGCCGGCGAGTTCGTAGGCGAGCGGCTTGTCGACATAGGTGGGGACACCGGCTTCCAGGAGGCGGCCGACGATCTCCGGGTGCGCCGACGTCGGGGCGTGCACGAAGGCCGCGTCCAGATCCTGGGCGAGCAGCGAGTCGAGCGAGGTGTGACGCTGTGCGGCGGGGATCCGGTGGGTCTCGGCGACCGCGTCGAGCGTCGCGGGCGTACGGGTCTGCAGATGCAGTTCGACCCCCGGCAGCATGGTCAGCACCGGCAGGTAGGCCTTCTGCGCGATGTCGCCGAGCCCGATGCAACCGACCTTCACAAAGATCTCCCTATCGCTGTCCTACGCCTGACGTGGTCCCGGCAGCATACGTGCGCCGCGGCGGCGGCCGGTCGGCGAAGCGGCCGGAGGTGCGCAGGAGGCGTGCGGAGGTACAGCGGGACAGGCGGCGGCGCCCGCTCTGCGCGCGGCCGGGAAAACGCCTGGCAGCGGCCATGATCAATGAGTGAGGATGGCCGCCATGACTACTGTGGAACGCTCCGAACCCGCCATCGATGCCGCCGAACGCCCCATGCTGGAGGGCTGGCTGGACTTTCACCGCGAGACGCTCGCCATGAAGTGCGCGGGCCTCACCGACGCCCAGTTGCGCGAGGCGTCCGTACCGCCGTCCGAATTCACCCTGCTCGGTCTCGTGCGGCATATGGCGGAGGTCGAACGCGGCTGGTTCCGCGAGGTGCTGGCCGGTGAGGACGTGGCGCCGATCTACGGCACCGACGAGGATCCGGACGGCGAGTTCCACCTCACCGAGGCCGACACCTGGGCGGAGGCGGAGGCCACCTGGCGTGCGGAGATCGCGCAGGCCCGGGAGATCGCCGCGAGGACGGGCGTCGACGACATGTCCGTGGGGCTGAGCCGGAAGGGCAAGCCGTTCAACCTGCGCTGGATCTACACGCACATGATCGAGGAGTACGCCCGGCACAACGGCCACGCCGACCTGGTGCGCGAGCGGATCGACGGCGCCACCGGCGCCTGACGGCCACCGCCGCGCCGTAGCGGCCGCGTCACTCGTGCGGGCCAATCCTGCCGCACCGGCTCCCCGGGCGGCCTCCCGCACAGCAGAGTTGCCCGGGTGCATCGAACGAGAATCACCGCGAAGCTCCTGGTGGGAATGGCCGTCACAGCGGTCTCCGGCTGTGTGTCGGTGGAGCCCCCGGCGGAACTCCCGCCGCGCCCCGGCTCCAGCAGCCCGGTCCAGGACGTGACGCCGCAGATCGTGCAGCCGCCCGCCGCCCACGAGGCCCTGGAATCCTTGGAGTCGGAGTCCCTCCCCGGCCCCAGGCCCTCCCCCGTGGCCTCCGCGCCGTCTTCCGCCTCCGTCCATCGGGCCCCCGCGGAAGTCCGGCGTCCCGCGCCGCTGCCGCCCCGGCTGCGGGAGGCCGTGGAGTCACCGAAGCGGTGGACCCCGCGCCTGCCGCCGCGTGCGCAGCCCCCCGAGTCACGGGCCGTACCCCGTCCCCCCGGCGGCAGCCCCTCGGATGTCTGCGCGCTGGGCCGGGGGTACGGGCGCTGGCCGGCCGGCAGTCCCCAGTCCAGGATCTGCGAACGGACCTACGGGGACTGAGCCCCGGGGCCCGGCCCGGGGGTCATCGCTGCCGCATCCGCAGTTCCAGCCGGTCGATGGCGGCGCGGACCCCTCCGCCGTGCCCGCCGTCCGCGAGGCCGTCGGCGGCGGCCCTGGCCCGGTGCAGATGGATCCGGGCGGCCTCGGGGCGCTGGAGCTTCAGATAGTCCGCCGCGAGGCTGAGATGCAGTGAAGGGGAGAAGGACCGCACCGCCACGGCGTCGCGGTGCTCCGCCGCACGCTCGCCGCTCAGCTCCTCCGCGGCCGTCAACGCCCGAAGGTCCCAGGCCAGTTCATCACCCGGGTCGTCCTGGGTGTCGGCCATGTAGTGCGCGAGGGTGCAGCGGTGGAGAGCGTCGCCGTCCTCACCGATCTCCGACCAGAGGGCGCCGAAGCGGTTGCGGGCCTCCTCCCGGTCACCACCGTGGAGCAGCATGACCGCCTGGCCGATCCTGGTCGTGACGGCGTCCGGGGACGCCTCCTGCCGCTCCGCCACTGCGCTCTCCCTCGTGCCCCGTACCGCCGGTCGCGGTCGTGCCGACGCCGGGGCCGTCCCGTAGCCCCTGACGGGCGCACGGCGACGGCCACGGCACCTCGCGGCGTTGCCGGAACGTCCGCATACGTCCAGTATGCGGACGTCCCTCCGCCTTGCGGTGCACCCCGCTTCCGATGCCGCGCGCCGGTCCGCCGGGGATGGCGTGGCGGCCCCTGGCCGAAGCCGTCACCCTTCCCGCCGCCCGCGGGCGGCGGCCCGTCGGCCGGGCTCAGCCCAGGTCGGGGATGCGCCAGTCGATGGCCTCGTGCCCCTGGGCGGCGACCGCCTCATTGATCTGGGTGAAGGGACGGGAGCCGAAGAACTTCTTCGCCGAGAGCGGTGAGGGGTGTGCGCCCTTCACCACCACGTGGCGCTCCTCGTCGATCAGCGGAAGCTTCTTCTGGGCGTAGTTGCCCCAGAGGACGAAGACCGCCGGGTCGGGGCGCGAGGCCACCGCGCGGATCACCGCGTCGGTGATCTTCTCCCAGCCCTTCCCCTTGTGCGAGTTGGCCTCACCGGCCCGTACCGTCAGCACAGCGTTGAGCAGGAGAACGCCCTGCTCGGCCCACGGCATCAGATACCCGTTGTCCGGGACCGGCAGGCCGAGTTCCTCCTTCATCTCCTTGTAGATGTTGCGCAGCGAGGGCGGAGTCTTGACCCCCGGGAGCACGGAGAAGCACAGCCCGTGCCCCTGGCCCTCGCCGTGATACGGGTCCTGGCCCAGGATGAGGACCTTCACCCGGTCGTACGGAGTGGCGTCCAGCGCGGCGAAGACCTGCTCGCGCGGCGGATACACCGGCCCCTTGGCCCGCTCTTCCTCAACGAAGTCCGCCAGCTCCTTGACGTACGGCTTCTGCAGCTCTTCGCCGAGGACGCCGCGCCAGGACTCGGGCAGCAGGTCGGTGTCGGTCACGTCCACAACCTCCGGTAAGCAATCAGTTCTTGATCACAGAACCTACCGGGCACCACTGACAACGGGCGTTCGAGGCCTACCAGCTGGTCTTGCGGTACAGCTCCCACAGCTGCATGACGGTCTGCGGGTCCAGTGCGCGCTCGCCGCCGCCGATGTCCTCGCCGGAGGCGATGTACAGCTTGCCCTGCCACAGCGGCAGCAGCCGGACGTCCTCCACCAGGATCTCCTGGGCCCGTTCGAACTGCTTGCTGACCGCGCCCCGGTCGCTCTCCTGCCGCGTGGAGGGGATCAGCTGCTCGTTGATCTCCTTGTTCATGTACGGGGTCCCGGTGACGCTCTCCTTGCCCATGAAGGGGGCGATGAAGTTGTCGGGGTCCGGGAAGTCGGGGAACCAGCCACGGCCGAAGACGGGGTACTCCCCCTTGGTGAAGCCCTCCTGGAAGTCCGTCCACGGCTCGCCCTTGAGCGTGATGTCGAAGAGGCCCGAATCCTCCAGCTGACGCTGGAGCTCCTCGAACTCGGGCTCCGTGGAGGAGCCGTACCGGTCGGTGGTGTACCAGAAGGTCATCTTGACGGGCTTGGTGATGCCCGCGTCGGTCAGGATCTTCCTGGCCTTCTTCACGTCCGGGTCGCCGAAGGTGTCGAAGAAGCTCGTGGTGTGCCCGGCGATACCCTTGGGGACCATGGAGTACAGCGGCTCGGCGGTGCCCTGGTAGACCTTGGCGACCAGCTCGTCCCGGTTCACGAGGTGCGCGATGGCCTTCCGGACGGCGGGCTTTCCGGCGGCCTCGTCCTTCGGGTTGAAGACGAGGAAGCGGATGTCGGCGCCGACCGTCTCGACGATCTGGAGTCCTTCGTTGTCGGCCTTGTTGTCCTCCAGGCTGACGACCTCCTCGGCGGTCAGACCCCGGTAGATCGCGTCGATCTTCTTCTTCTTGAGCGCGGTCACCATCTGCGCGGATTCCTTGAAGTACTGGACGGTGACCGCGTTGTTCTTGCGGTTGGCGAAGCCCTTGTAGTCGGGGTTCTTCGTCATCTCGGACGCGACCCTGGGCTTGTAGGAGTCCAGGAGGTACGGGCCGGAGCCGGTGACCTTGCCGTCGTCGCGGAGCTTGTCCTTGGGGTAGTCACCGGGCGCGACGAGCGACATCGCGGGGGTGGCCAGGATGAAGGGGAACGTGGCGTCCGACTTGTTGAGGTGGAAGATGACGGTGTCGTCGCCCTTGGTCTCCACCCGGTCGAGGGAACCGAGCATGCCGATGGGGCCGCCCTTGACCTTGATCCTCACGATCCGGTCGATGCTGTACTTCACGGCCTCGGCGTCGAGCCGCTCGCCGTTGGAGAACTTCAGGCCCCTGCGGAGCGTGCACCGGTAGGCCATGCTCGTGGCATCGGTGAACTTGCAGTTCTCCGCGGCGTCGGGCTCGGGACTGGTGGTGCCGGTGGGGAAACTGACCAGCGTCTGGAAGACGTTGCGCATCAGCTCCCAGGAGCTGTCCCAGGCGGCCGCCGGATCCAGGGTCGAGGGCGAGCTCGTCGAGCCGACAACGATCTTCTGGTCGGTGTCCGAGTCACTGCCGGAGAGCAGACCGCAGCCGGCCAGCAAAGAAAGGGAAGCAAGGGCTGCAGCAGCCTGCAGACTGGCCCGGTAGAACACGTGCACGCTCCTCGATCAGCCATGGGTCGGCAGACCATACCGCAGCGCCCTACCGGGTCAATCCCCTGGCCCGGTAGGGCACTTGAGTCAATCAGGGCGAAACCGGTTCAGGCCGTGCTCAGCCCACGCCCGCGTTCAGGAGAATCCCGCCGTCGACCACCAGGGTCTGCCCGGTGATCCAGTCGGACTGCCCGGAGGTGAGGAAGGCAGCCGCACCACCGATGTCCTGCGGCGTTCCGAGCCGGCCGAGCGGATAGGAGGCGACCACCTCCGCCTCACGGCCCTCGTAGAGCGCCTCGGCGAACTTGGTCCTGACCACGGCGGGAGCGATCGAGTTGACCCGGACGACCGGTGCGAACTCGTGCGCCAGCTGGAGGGTCAGGTTGACCATGGCCGCCTTGCTCATGCCGTACGCGCCGACGAAGGGCGAGGCGGAGATACCGGCGACCGAGGCGATGTTGACGATCGCCCCGCCGTTCTCCTTCTGCCAGGCCTTCCAGGTCTGCTGGGCGAAGCCCAGCGCCGAGATCACATTGGTCTCGTAGACCTTGCGGACGACGTTGAGGTCGAGCTCGGCGATCGGGCCGAAGACCGGGTTCGTCCCCGCGTTGTTGACGAGGAAGTCGACCCGGCCGAACGCCTCCATGACCTGCTCGACGGCCGCCGCCTGGTGGGCCTCGTCGTGGGCCTTGCCGGCGATCGCGATGACCCTGTCCGAGCCGAGCCGCTCCACGGCCTCGTTGAGGGCGTCCTCGCCGCGGCCCGTGATGCACACCCGGTCGCCGCGGGCGACGAACGCCTCGGCGATGCCGTAGCCGATACCCCGGCTGGCACCCGTGATGAGGGCGACCTTCCCGCTGTCCTGCACCGTCATGATGTCCGTTGCCCTTCGGGTCAGTTGAGAGGTCCGCCGGCCACGTACATGACCTGCCCGGAGACGAACCCGGCGTCCTCGCCCGTGAAGAAGGCGATGGCGTTGGCGATGTCCTCGGGGCGGCCGACGCGCTGTACCGGGATCTGGGTGGCCGCGGCGGCCTGGAACTCCTCGAAGCCCATGCCGACCCGGGCCGCGGTCTGCGCGGTCATCTCGGTGACGATGAAGCCCGGGGCGACGGCGTTGGCGGTGACGCCGAACTTGCCGAGCTCCTTGGCCAGGGTCTTGGTGAAGCCCTGGAGGCCCGCCTTCACGGCGGAGTAGTTCGCCTGCCCGCGGTTGCCGAGCGCCGAGGAGGAGGACAGCGACACGATGCGGCCGAACTTGGCCTCCACCATGTGCGACTGGACCGCCTTCGCCATCAGGAACGCGCCCTTGAGGTGCACGTTCATCACCAGGTCCCAGTCCAGCTCGCTCATCTTGAAGAGCAGGTTGTCGCGGAGCACGCCCGCGTTGTTGACGAGAATGGTCGGGGCGCCCAGCTCGGCGGCCACCCGCGCGACGGCGGCCTCCACCTGGGCGCTGTCCGACACGTCGCAGCCGACGGCGAGGGCGGTGCCCCCGGCGGCCGTGATCTTCTCGACCGTGTCCTTGCAGGCCGCCTCGTCGAGGTCGAGTACGGCCACGGCGCGGCCCTCGGCCGCCAGGCGTACGGCGGTGGCGGCGCCAATGCCCCGCGCCGCTCCCGTCACGATGGCGACACGCTGCTCGGTGGTGGACATGCTTGGTTCTCCTCGCCCTTGGATCGCGGCTCAGCGGACGTCGGGACAGTCCTGGAGCACGCTTTCCCTGACAGAGGAGTCCCGATGACTGAGCAACCGCTTAGTACCTTCAGCAGACGAGACGCTAGAAGCCCTGGCACCCGGTGTCAACGGCCCACGGGAACAGTGGCCGCATGTCACACCCGACGGGGTGGCTGCGCAGCCCTCCGGGCCACCGGGCCGGGGCCTGTCAGCGCACCAGCAGATCGAGCAGCCGGTCGACCTCCCCCGCCGGGTCCAGCGTGAGGCCGCTGTGCACGGCACCCGGCTGGACGACCGTGGAGCGCGGCGCGATCAGCCAGCGGAAGCGCCGCCCGGCGTCGTCGCCCGCCGCCTGGCCGGCCCCTTCGCCGCCGCCGCAGACTCCCTCGACCGCGCGCAGGGCGGCCCGCACCCCGACGACGTCGGCGTCCGGGTCCAGTGCCCTCAGCTTGTTCTCGTCGAGGTGGGTACGGGCCGCGACGAAGGACTTGGCCCGGCAGTACACAAGGACACCCGCGTTGAAGCACTCACCGCGCTCGACCCGCGGGACCACCCGCAGCAGCGCGTACTCGAAGACATCGCGCTCGCTCATCGGCCGTTCTCCTCGCCGCTCCGCGCGGCACTGTTCCGGCCGGCCCCGCTCTGCGCGGCACGGTCCTTCTTCGTCGGGTGGGGCCAGGGAGCAAGGTGATCGGTGAGCCAGCCCGGGGCCCGGGAGGGAGTGGTCCTGGTGGGGGCGTCCAGCGTGATCCGCTCATGGATCGTGGCGGCGCGCGCCAGCAGCGGCCGCACATACGCCCGGCGCAGCTCGTCCGTCGAACCGAAGCCGGGCTCGTCGGTCAGCCAGGCGTCCGGCACGTCGGCGGTGACCTCGGTGAGCAGCTCCTCGGTGACGAGCGGGGCGAGCGCGGCGGCCGCGGCCGCGATGTCCGGCCCGAACGGTGCCAGGACGTGGTCGGAGGCGTTGTACGGCTTGGCCGCCGAAGCCTCCGCGCCCGGCCAGTTGTGGTGCCAGATCATGGTGGCGCCGTGATCGATCAGCCAGGGGTCACCGTGCCAGACCAGCATGTTGGGGTTCCGCCAGGACCGGTCGACGTTGTTGATCAGCGCGTCGAACCACACGATCCGCCCGGCCTCCACCGGGTCCACCTCGTACGCCAGCGGATCGAATCCGAGCGAGCCGGGCAGATAGTCCATGCCGAGGTTCAGCCCACCGCTCGCCTTGAGCAGCTCCTGCACCTCCTGATCCGGCTCCCCGAGCCCGATCACGGGGTCGAGCTGGACGGTCACCAGCTCGGGCACCCGCAGCCCCAGCCTGCGGCCGAGCTCCCCGCAGATGACCTCCGCGACGAGGGTCTTGCGGCCCTGGCCCGCACCGGTGAACTTCATGACGTACGTGCCCAGGTCGTCGGCCTCGACGATCCCGGGCAGCGAGCCGCCCTCCCGCAGGGGCGTTACATAGCGGGTCGCCGTGACTTCTGTCAGCATTTCCCCAGGCTATACGGCGGGACTCCCTGCAGATCCACGGACCGAGGTCAGGGCGGTAGAGCCTGGGGGATCACCTCGATGAGCCCCGCAGGAATCCGGGGAGAATCCGGGGAGAATCCGGGGGTTTTGACCGGCAGCCCAGCGCCCAAGGAAGCCATCGATCACGGCCCGGCCCCGATTCCCGGCCTCCGGCTCCCGGCTTCCGGCATGAGGTGCGAGCAGTAACCAAGCGTGGTCGACGGCGATACGTCCTCCGAGCGCTGGGCCACCTGGTCGTCATCAAGGAACTCCTCGGCCACGCCCACATCGGCGTCACCGCCACCGTCTACGCCCACGTCCGACTCCGCCTGCAACGCCAAGCCATCGACACCCTGGACGACGCACTCGGCCCGACCGACGACGACCCCGACGACCCCGACGACCGGAAGTATCTCCGGCAGACCCTTCTTCATTCATCGTTCTGCGATTACTGACCTCGTCGATGAAAGAATTGGCCAAACTCTGCACGCCTTGGTAGCGCTCAGGTCAGCGCGGCGGTACCCATCGCACATACAAAAGCTCCAACGGAAACGATGAGCCGCCCACACGCTGCGAGCAGCTCTTCATCATTCCCTTCTGGTCACGCCGCGGGCTTCGGAGCTCCTGTGCGTAGAAATTCACCATAGATTCGATGCAGCAGAACTGCATACTGATAATGGGTCTCGATAACTTCTTGCGCGTGGGTGACCGTACGGGAAGCCCGCGAAGCACGGCGGCGGGCCGATGAGGCCCTGGCGCACGAGATCACGGTGATCCACCTCGCCTCCCGGCGCAACTACGGCGTCCCGCGCGTCACCGCCGAACTGCGCCGGCAGGACCGGCTGGTCAACCGCAAGCGGGTGGCACGGGTCATGCGGGAGCACGCCATCGTCGGGAACAGCCGGCGCACCGGCCGCCGCAGCCTGACCAAGGCCGACACCGAGGCCGCCCCGTCGCCGGACTTGATCGGCCGGGACTTTACCGCCACCCGCCCCGGCACGAAGACCGTCGGGGATATCACCTACATCCCCACCGCCGAGGGCTGGCTCTGCCTTGCCTCGTGGCTGGACCTGGCCACGCGCGAGGTCATCGGCTACTCGATGGCCGACCACCACCGCGCCGAACTCGTCGTCGACGCGCTCGACTTGGCCGCCGCGCTGGGCCGCCTGGAGCCCGGCTGCGTAGTCCACAGCGACACGCGGATCGGAATACACCTCCCGTCAACTGCGCGACAAAATCGCCATGTCGGGGAACAGGCAAAGCATGGGCCGGACCGGGAGCTGCTTCGACAACGCCGCCGCGGAGAGCTTCTGGGCCGTACTCAAAGAGGAGATCGGCACCCGCTTCTGGCCCGACCGCCCGCGCCAGCATCTTCGACTTCATCGAGACCTTCCACAACAGACGCCGCCTGCGCAAGCACGTCCACTGGGGCTACCTCACACCCCACGAGACACGCCTGCGCCACCAGCAGGATCAGGCCCTCGCGGCGTAACGACGACGTGTCCAAGATCATGGGGAACTTCACACACTGCCTGAACCTGCAAGTCAGACGCCTTCTCGACCGGCTCAGGGATCGCGACCACTCCACATGATGCGTCATCGGAAGGGCGTCGCAGGAATGGCCTCGGCAGAAGCCTCAGTTCAGACGGGGTTTTCTCGGGACCTGAAGCTGCTTTCGGGTACCGAGAGCAGCAAACGGGCGTCCCAACGGCTCCCAAGAGGTTCGTGACCTCTTTCATCCCTCGAGGTCCGTCAGCAGCACGTCCAGGACTGCCTCCTCCTCCACACGCAGCGCATGCTCGGTAAGAGCCAGCGCCAGACGCGGGTCCCATGGCGACAGCGCCGGCTTCCCGCCCAGGGGGCGCAGATCAGGTCCGGCAACTGCTACCGCCTCACGGTAGTCGTGCGCCATGTAGCGCCAGGGCCGCCAGGGCACGTGCCTCAACAATGTCGTAGCGATGCGTAGACCGCCCCAATCGAAGTCGCCGTGGTAGCGGAAAGCGGCACCGAGCGCGTGCAGACGGGCGAGGAGGGTGAGGGCAGCGGCCGACGGCTGGCCCTGGACGCAGACTAGCGGTCGGGCAGCCGGGCCGTACCTGTCCGCCGCGGCCGAAAGGACCGCAGGATTCTCACAAATGTGGACCACGGGCGGCGTCGTCCGCGGCGGACGGTTGGCGAGCTGCCGGAGGGTGAGCACGCATGGGTCACCCACGTCGGCCATCCAGTCCAGGGCCGGAGTCCCTCGGAGGTTGAGGGTGAGAACCGTCGAGGAGACGTCGTCCCGGAGCAGGCCTGCGGAAGCCCACGCGGCCCGCCGCCAGGCCGCTCCTGCTCCCTCGGGGTGGCCGGTCAGAGCGCGGGCTCCGGAGAGGGCGAGGGTGGCCACTGGCGTGCCGTCGTCGAGTGCGTGAGCACTTCCCAGAACGTCCGCGGCGAACACGGACAGCGGCCGTGCCGGTTCGACAGGAAGTTCCCGCAGTACGCGGACGGTCTGCTCCACCAGCTGACGCGCTGCGGCAGGCGTTCGGGCAAAACGGCGCACGAGGCCGTCATCACGAACACGCACAGCCCAAGCGGCATGATGCGGAAGGTCTTCGGCCAGCAGGGTGATAGGTGCACAGGCCTCCCTCCAGGCGTGATCCTCGCTCCGGCGGGCCTCTTCGAGGGGGACGACCCGCCCGGTGAGCGACGTCACGGCCGCCGCCAGGCCTTCGGGGCTGATACCCGATCTGACCAACACGGCCTCCACGGCGTCGAGCCGGACCGTCAGCGCCCTGCCCGCGCTTGGTGCCCGGCCGAGCAGCCGCTCGGCCGCTGCCCGCTCGGCCGGGGCCGGCATGGCCAGCGAGACCGCTCCGGTCAGTGGCTGCCCGCGCTCCAGCCGTCGGCGTACCCGCTCCACCAGCCACGCCAGGTCCGCGCCGCCGAGGAGTCGGCGCAGACGCGCCTCGTCCACCGGCGGTCCGCTCAGGCCCACAGCGGCTCCGGGTCTGCCGGATGCACCGGGTCCTCGCGGCGGGTGCGCGCCGTACCGTCCCATTCCCAGCGGGTGACCAGAACCGCTGCCACCTCGTCGACCCGGGAGAGCTGGGCGATGGCGATGCCCGGCACCTGCGGATAGCAGGCCCACTCCCGCTCGCTGGTCATGACCACATCCAGGTCGAAGGCGTGCAGGAGTCCGAGGCACTTGGCACGCGAGTCGTCGTCGACACCCGCGAAGGCCTCGTCCAGGGTCACCAGGCGTGGCGCGTACGGGCTGCCCGCGCTCGCGTAGTGCGAGGAGGCAGCCGCGAACAGGGGGACGGACACCGCCAGGACGCGTTCACCTCCGGAGGCGGGGCCTGTAGCGGGTACCCAGCGACCGTGCTGCTGGCGCTCCACGGCGAACTCGTGCCAGGAACGGTAGTCGAGAGCGGCAGTGAGGTGCTCCAGCCAGCTGCCCGCCGCGTCCTCGGTCTGCTGGCGGGCGATCTGCGTCTGCAGGAACTCGCCGACAGCGGCCCGGTCTTCGGCCGTCCAGGCATCCGCGGTCTGGAGCAGACGGCCACGGGCCTGGGCAAGGCCGACCGGGGCCTTGCGAGAAGGCCGCCACACCAGGCGCAGCCTCATGCCGGTGGAGGTGGGCCGTTCCTCGAGTTCGGCGTTCATGGCCAGCACCTGCCGTTCGGCGGCCGCGATCAACTCCTGCAGGGTGCCGGCCACCTCGGTGATGAGGTGGGTTTCGAGGATCTCACGCTCGTGTGCGGAGAGGATGCGGGTGAGTTCGCCCACCTCGACCGCAAGCGCCTCGGCGAGTTCGGGCACGGCTCGCTCACGGCCCTGGTAGACGACGTCGACGATCATGCCGTCCTCGACCATGCGGGCCGAGGCGGTGTTGCCGTGCCGCGACAGCGCGTCCTGGAGGGTCTTGAACTCCTCGCTCACGCGCCGCTGTACGCGTTCCCAGGCACCGTCCGAATCGTCCGTCGTCGACAGCTCCGATTCGAGGGCGCGGGCCAGGGCGATGGCCGGGGTGGCCGCCCACGGGCCGTCGTCCGCGGCCGGTACGGCAAGATCGGGAAGTGCGACGGCGATCAGCCCGCTGTCGGTGAAGCGCTGGAGCGCGGCGATGGCCTCGGAGCGGGCCGCAGCCGCTTCGGTGACGGCCTTCTCCAGCTGTTCGATGCGGCCCTCGGCCCGGCTGGCCCGCCGGTCGGCCCGCATGTGCTGTTCCTGGGAGCGCCGCTGGTCGGCAGCGCAGCCGCGCAGGGCTTCCGCGGTCTCCGCGAGCAGCCGCTCCAGCTCTGCCACGGCGGCACCGACGGTCGAACGCAGCGTGGCCAGCCGCTCGTCCGCGGCTGCCTCCTCGCGGGCGGCCTCCCCCGCCCGTGCGGCGAGTTCGGCGGTCCGCTCCCCCGCCCTGAGCACCTCTTCGCGTTCGTCTTCCGCCTGCCGGGACGCCTCGCTCCGCTCACGGAGTGCGGGCCAGAGTCCGGCCAGGACGACTTCGAGTGCGGCGAGGGCCCGCCGTACGACGGCCAGCTCCGGCCGGTCCGGTGGCAGCCCCAGATCGGCTGCGCTCGCTTGGAGTTCGGCGATGGCCGACTCGGTCCGCTCGGCGGCGGCCATCACCTCGGATGCCCGCTCGTCGCGCCGGGTCCGAGTCCGGCGCGTGGTGTCGGCAGCGGCCGCGGTGTCGGCGTGGGCCCGGATCAGGGGCGCGTCGTCGGGCACCGCGGCCAGCTCGGTGTCGAGCGTACGACGACGGGTCGCCAGAATCTGCGCCTGTGCGGCGACGGCGGCAGACTCCCGCTGAAGGAGTGAGAGTTCATCCCGCAGGGAGGCGATCCTCCCCCGCCGCGCGGCTTCCCGGGCGCCCTCTCCGATGTACTCGGCGGCGGGTTTGGCCCAACGGCCGGTGAGGATCCCGACACGGTGGCGTCCGTCCAGCGTGACCCGGGTGCCGTCCGCGGGCAGCATCTCCCCCCGGCCGATGCCCGGCACACCACCGGCCGGTGATGCGTCCCCCGAAGCCTCGCCGAGGCCGATCGCGTTCAGCAGCCGGGCCACCGCCTCCGCACCCACCTGGGCAGCCTGCGCGTCGCCGTGGTCCACGGCCGGGCGCAGTACGCCGGCGAGTGACGCGCCCGCGACCGGTCCGGCGTTCGGGGCCAGCAGTACGTCATGACCGTCTGCGGCGAAGGCCGCGCCGTCGGGGCGCACCCATGCGTCCAGCAGCCCGGACGCCTCCAGGGCGGCCTCCAGCCCGGCGCGGTCGTGTTCCGTGACCTCTTCCCGGAAGTCGATCAGCCGCCACAAAGGGGCACCGGGCGCCTGGTCTCGCACGCCGGGGGTCCGGGTGTACGGGGCCTGCGGCCCGCGCCGGCCGCCGGACTCCAGCCCGGCGAGTTCTTGTTCGGCGGCGCGGGCACGGGCGGCCAGGCCTGCCCGGCGTTGCGCTGATTCCGCCGCCTGGTCGGCGAGTACCGCTGCTGTGGCGCTGTGTGCCTCCGAGGCACGGCGGCGTGCGGGGTAAGGGCCGTCCTGGTGCCGGGTCCACTCCTGGAGCTCGTCCAGCAGCCCGAACGGGTCGTCGTACGCCAGCTCCTCGCACCGGCCCGCATGTTCGCGTACGGCATCGACCAGGGCCTGTCCGGCGGCCTGTGCCGTGTCCTCCGCCCGGTCCAGCGCCTGCGCGGCGTGCGCCAGCTCGGATTCCGTCTCGTCGAGCCGGAGTACGGCGGCCCGGCGTCCGGCCGCCGCCGCTTCGGCCTCGTCGGCGAGCGCCTCCACATGCGTGACGGTGCGTCGCCTGCGGTCGGTGGCTTCGGTCACCGCCGCTCGTAGGTCGGCAACCGTCTGTCCCTCGTCTCCGGGAAGGTCCATCCGCGCTGCCGCAGCCGTCTCCCGGGCCCGGAGCAGCGTGTCCCCGGACAGCTCCCGGGCGGCACGGAGCCGGTTCTCCGCGGCACCGAAGCGGCCGAGCGCCTTGGTGTGCTGGATCGAAGCCCTCTCCCGGTCGTCACGCGCGCGGAGGCAGTCGCTCTCCGCCCGGTTCAACGCCTGTGCAGCGCGCTCCAGTTCACGGGCGCTGCGCATCTCCGGGCCCTCGCGCAGCGCCGCGTCGGCGGCCTCCAGCCTCGTCCGGGTCTCGGTGAGTACGGCGACGTGTTCCTCTGCGGCCGCCCGGTCCTCCTCCGCCCCGGTCTTCTCGGCCTGAGCCTCGGCAAGGTCTCGCAGCAGGTGCTCGTACTTCGAGTGTTCGCTGCGCGGGAGGCGGGCGCGACGACGGGAGGCCGCGCGGGCATAGCGCCGGTAGTGGTCGAGAAACACGGAGGCCGCGCGTTCTGCGGCCCCGGCTGCCCGCAGCTCCTCCTTCTCCTCGTCCAAGGAGCGGAAGGCTTCTGCCACATCCGCGATGACGGCCTGATCCATCGGCGGAAGTGCCTCGGTGAGGGCGCGGGAGAGAGCGACCTCGTTGGGACGCTTGGACAGCTGGGGCTGGCGCAGCTGGATGAGCAGGTCCACGAGGGCCGCGTAGCGCTGCTCCCCGAGGCCGAACAGCGCCTCGTCGACAGCCCGGCGGTAGGCCTTGGCCTGGTCGTAGACCATCCCCCGTCCGGCGACCGCCTCGATGAGCCGGTCCCGGGACAGGACGGTGCCGGTGGCATCGAGCAGGCTCAGTGACCCGTCCGCGCGTACGCCGGCCGGTCCGTGGTCGATCCGCTGCCCGGTCACCGCCCACCAGTGCCGGGCGATGCCGCGCCCGCTGACGGCCTTGAGCCCGCACAGGAGCGTACGGAACTGCTCCTCACCGCTCACCTCGTCGCGGCGGCCGAACTCCACCCAGGTGTAGCCGAGACGTTCGGAGTGCGGGTGCTCACCGCCGAGCAGGAGGTTCCACTCCATCCGTTTGCCGGCGTCCCCGTCCGGTTCCACTCGGCGCGCGCTGAGGTCCCCGTCGAGGAGGAAGGGCAGGGTCAGGGCCAGCACCTTGGACTTGCCGGTGCCGTTGTTCCCCCGGAGCAGGAGTCGGCCGTCGCGGAAGTGGAACTCCTCCACGTCGTAGTGGAAGAGGTCCACGAGGCCGATCCGCAGGGGCTGCCAGCGGGGGCGCGCAGGGGCGGGGGATGCGGGGCGGGGGGTCAAGGCCGGTGCGCCTTTCGCTGTGCGGGCACCTGCGCGGTGCCGGCTGTACGGGGTTCGCGTACGACGGTCTCGCCGACCGCGTAGCGGGCGAGCGCCGGACGCGGCACGATACCGTCGGCGGTGCGGGAGACCAGGCCGAGGGCGGCGAGCCGGGCGACGGCCTGCTCGACCAGTCCCCCCTCGGCTCCCGGCTCACGGGCCGATTTGGACCAGAATCCGCTGTGCTCGGCTGCCAGTTCGACAACTCGGCGCTCAAGGACTGCCGTGGGGACGGCCAGGCCTCCGACCTCCGTCAGGTACTCGGCGAGCAGGAGGGTGACGTGGCCGCGGGTTCCTGATTCCGGCATGCGGGCGTCGGTGAGGTCGTCCTCGGGGTCGACCATGGCGATGCCTTCGGCGCGCACTTCGGCGACCAGTCCGGTCAGTTCATTGATGCGTGCGGTGAGGAAGCCGCGCTGGCGCGTGAGGTAGCCGAGTTCGGTGTCGGTCAGCTCGTCGTAGTAGAGGACGGGGTCGTCGAGCAGCCGCCGGGTCAGCGAGCGGCGCATGGCGCGGAAACGCAGTTCGTCGCTGTCGAGGGCCGTTTCCGCGGTGAGCTCGGTGAGCCGGTCCTCCAGCGTTTCGGCCCGGACGGTGGAGGGTCCCCGGCGGGTGGCGAGCAGACCTGCGAGTACCCGCCGTTCGACGTCGTAGAGGACATCGCCTGATCCACTGACGTACGCGTCCTCGTCGCCGGCGACGCGCCGCAGGACTCCGAGGTGGAGCAGGAGCCGTACGACGGCGGCCAGGTCGAGTCGCTCGTCACGGCGGTCCAGCGTGAACTGGATGCCCGCCTCGGCCAGATGAGGGTCCTTGGCGTCCAGGACGATCTGGTCGGCGAGGCGGCCCAGCGCGATCTGCGCCTCGCCGCGTTCGAGGGCGGCGAGGGCGAGGCAGAGCAGGACGTACCGGCGGCGGCTGAAGGGGGCGGCGCTACGGGTGACCTCGCGCGCTGGGTGGGTGGCGTCGGCCGGCACACCGGGGACCTTGCCCAGGCGCGCGGTCTCGGCGTCGACCTGGAGGGACCAGCCGGTGTTGCGGTCGAACCACTCGCGCAGCTCAGAGGCATGGCGCCGGACGAGGCGGAACTCGTCTGCGTACGCGCCGTGTGCGAGCAACAGGGGCTGCTTCAACAGGGCACGGGCGGCCTTACGCCGCTCGGCGGCGTGCTGCCCGTCCAGTACTTCGGCGAGCGGGGTCGTCATCGTGTTCCGTCCCCTCCTGCTTCTTCGGTGAGGTCGACGATCTCGATCGTGTGGTCGGGGCCGCGGAAGATCCCGTCGGGTGTGCGGACCTCGGCCGTGGCCCCGTCTGCCGGTGCCGTGAGCCGGATCTCCATGGAACCGTCGCCGCTGGTGGCCACGGCGTGCGTCATCCCGGGCCGCCACGTGGCCAGTGCGTCGCCGAGGAGCTGGAGGAAGAGCCGGAAGCTGAGGGGGTCGAGCTCACCGAGCCCGGACAGCCTGGTGATGCCGTGGGTGACGAGCCGGGCCCGGGCGGCGGCAGTCTCGGCGGCCTGCTTGGCGGCCGTCTCGGCGAGCAGTCGGCGTGCTTCCTGCCTGTCCTCGACCTTCCGGGGTTTGCCGCGCCGCTCGTAGCTGCCCGTGCGGCGCAGCTGTGGGCTGATCCGCAGCGGCTCGGCATCGGCCCACGCGGTGGCCGCAGGCTCGGGCCGGGCGTGGCGGGCTGCCAGCGTCTCGGCGTCCACGGTGAGGTGCCGGGCCGGATAGAGCCCGAAGGCGGTGCGCCACAGCTGGTGCCGGGCGTCGTCGTCGGGCGCTTCGGCGAACCAGCGCGCAAGGGTACGGAAGTCGGCGGAGCGGTCCGAACGTCCGGCCCGCCGCTCGTTCAGCGACCGTACGACGGCCAGCAGCTGAGGGATCGCGCCGAGCGCCCGGCCCCGCAGCAGCCGGGCCTGCGACTCCCGGCCGTCCCGGCTGAGGAACCAGGCCGCGAGGCCCGCCCAGCGGCCGGCCCACCGCTCGTACGCTGACTGCCCCGCGTACGCCGCCTCCTGCGGGGTGGCGTCGGCGGCCTCACGGGCGGCCGCGGCCCGCAACAGTATCTCGATACTCCCGCCCTCCTCCAGCTCCAGGATCAGCCGGGCGATGCGACCGCCGAGGGTGATCAGGTCCTGGATGAACCGCTCCAGGTACTGAATGAGCTGATCCTTGTAGGCGAGGAAGACCTCCTCCCCCACGTCGTGGAGGTCGATGGTCCGCTGGAGCGAGCTCATGAAGGCCCGCGCGTTGTCGGCAAGCGCGCCGAAACGACTCGCGAGCCCGTCAAGCGCCAGATGCGTCTTGGCCGGATCGGGCTCCTCCTCTGCCGCCAGCACGAGCAGAGCCCGCAGCTGCGTCACAATGTCGTGCAGCGCGACGGCCTGCAGCGCGCCCCGCCGCCCGAGCGCCTCGTCGTACGCGGACAGGGCCTCCTCCGCCGCCTCGCCCTCCCGCGTGAGCTGGTAGATGAACCGCTTGCGGTAGAAGTCCTCGACGGCGGTGACCCGCCCGGTGTCCGGGTCGGCCCGCAGATTGCCCCACCCGACCAGCTTGTCCAGTGCGCCGACGACAGCCTCCACCTCGCCGGGCCGTACGGCGGCGGCCAGCCCCGCGTACACGTCTTCGGGCCGCAGGTGCACGGCGAACCGCTCCTTGGCGAGGAGGAAGGCCCGCATCACCGCCCTGTAGAGCAGCACGTTCGGAGCGGTGAGATGTGCGAAGGGCCCGTACCCGTCGGGCGGGCCCTCCACCTGCGGAGAATTCATGTCCATTGCAGGCCATCCTGCCCGAGCGACACCCATGAGCGGCAGGAACGTGGGTACATGACTGATTCGTAACGCTCTTGATCACGTCACGTCACACGTGACGGCTGGTTCAGCGTGCGTCTGACGTCCGGACCAGAGCCCGTCTGGGCAAGGTCCACCAGCACGCCGGTCATATCC
Source organism: Streptomyces sp. NPDC079020 (assembly GCF_044542225.1). NCBI lineage: Bacteria > Bacillati > Actinomycetota > Actinomycetes > Kitasatosporales > Streptomycetaceae > Streptomyces > Streptomyces sp. NPDC079020. The sequence goes on along the minus strand of NZ_JBITUB010000012.1, from coordinate 49,609 downwards.
GTGTGTCCGAGGTGCGGTTCGTGGCGCGCGCCCGAGGGGCGGGTACGCGCTCGCAGAGGTGCGGGCACGGCCGGTGCAGAGCAAGGGCTGGACGTCACGCGTCCGGTGCATTTCCATGAGGGTCATGAGGAGCACACTGGACTTCGACGAGGGCGACCTGCGTCGGTTGGCGGGATCACGGTCGTTCGAGCGCAGTCTGGACTACTTGTCCTCCGTCTCCGCACTGGAGATCTCGGAGAGGACGATCACCGCGACCGTCGACGGCAACGACGTCTACGAAGTGGAACTGACCGGGCATGCGAAGAGTCTCGCCGGAAAATGCTCCTGCCCGTACGGGCAGGAGGGCAACTTCTGCAAGCACTGTGTGGCCGCGGGCCTGACCGTACTACGGCAGGCGGATTCGGTTCCCGGGCAGCGCGCCGCCGCCGCGTCCCGCGGCCGACAGCTCGATGCCTGGCTCGAGTCCCGCGGCCGCGACGAACTCCTCTCCCTGGTCCGGGAACAGCTCGCGGGCGACCGTGCCCTGCGCCGCCGGCTGGAACTGCGTGCGGCGGCCGCGGGGGACGATCTCGACGCCTTCCGCGAACGCGTCCTGGGGCAGCTCGACACCCGGCCCTTCGCCAGGTACGGCTACGTCGAGTACGCGGAGGCCAACGCGTACGGCCTCCAGGCCACCGAGGCCGTTTCCGCTCTGCGCACCCTGACGGAGTCCGGCCGGGCGGCGGAGGCGATGGAGGTGGCCCGGGAGGCCATGTCGGTCCTGGGCCGGACATACGGCGAGATCGACGACTCGGACGGCGCCGTCGGCGACGTGGCGGGGGCGCTCGCCGAGGTGCATCTGGATGCCTGCCGGGCGGCCCGCCCCGACCCGGCGCTGACCGCCGACTGGCTGGTGGACCATCTCCTGAGCGATCTGAACGACGTCACCGACATCGCACTGTCCGACTACGAGGACGTGCTGGGCGCGGTGGGTCTGGCGCGGGCGCACGAACGGGTGGTGCCCGCCTGGCGTGCCCACCCGAAGGGATGGGCGGAGAAGCACCTCATGGAACAGCTGACGAAGCTGGAAGGCGGCGTGGACACGCTGATCGCCGTCCACGCGGCGGACCTCGCCCCGTCAGGCGCCACCCACCTGGTGATCGCCCGGGAACTCGAGCGGGCGGGGCGCCCGGCCGATGCCCTGGAATGGGCCGAGCGCGGCCTGCGCGGGGCCGATCCCGACCGCGGACCGGACGCCCACCTGGTGGATTTCACCTGTGAGCGCTATGTTCTGGCCGACCGCCGAGCAGACATGATCACGGTCCGCCGCGACGTCCTACGGCGCCGCCCCTCCCTGGCCGCGTACCAGGATCTGCGTGCGGCAGCCCGCGCGGCCGACTGCTGGGACGCGCCGGAACGCTCACGAGCACTGGACGTGTTGCGTGCCGACGCCCGGCCCCACCAGGGCCTCGGCCACTCGGGCTCGGCCCTGGTCGACGCCCTGCTGGACGACGGCGACCACGACGCCGCCTGGGAGGCAGCCGCCGAAGGTTACGCCGACGGCCGCCAGTGTCTCACTCTCGCCGACCGCATTCGGGACCGCCGCCCCGCCGACGCCCTGACCGTGTACCTGCGCCTGATCACCCCTCTCCTCGCCCTGACGGGCGACGCCACCTACCAGCAGCTGACCGAGCTGCTGCTCAGCGCCCGCGCCTGCCACATCGCCCTGGGCACGCGGGACAGGTTCACCGCCTGCACGACCACCCTGCGCGCCGACCAGAAACGCAAGCGCAAGCTGATGGCCCTGCTCGACCGGCGCGGGCTGTGACGTCCGGGCCTTCCTACGGGGCGCCGTCGGCCGGGACGCGGCCCGGGAACGGGCGGCCGGTGGCCGTCACTCCGGGTCCGCCTCCTCGCCGGTCCCCTCTTGCCCGGATCGCCGCGCCACCGCCTTGCGCAGCGCCACCAGCCCGTAGCGGCGCCCGATGTCCACGGTGTCGCCGTAGTGGTGCTCCTCCAGGAGCGGAAGGATCTTGGTCCGCCAGGTCCGTTCCAGGCCCCGTCCCGGAAGACTCCCGGCTTCATCAGGCAGGACGGTCCGATCCGGAAGTCGGCGTCACGAGGTCGGAAGCCTTCGAAGAAGTCCTCGTACGCGTACGAGGGGTGGAACTGCACCAGCTTCACCTGTTCACGTCCGCCGCCGAGGTACTCGGCGAGCTCCTGCGCGAGGAAGGTCTTCCCGGTGCCCGGAGGGCCGTAGAAGATCAGCTGTCTCTCGTCGGCGAGAAGACTCCTGATCTCCCGCAGCCACTCCACGTGGTGCACGTGGAGCTTTTCGCGCAGTTCCTCGGTGGGCTCGGGCAGCTCCACCTCGCGGCGGACCGTGACGGCCAGGGGCTCGGCTCCGGATTCTCCCGCGCTGTCCCGGGCCTCCTCCACCAGTTCCTCGTCCCTGACACCCAGACCGTCGATGATGGTCTTGGAGGTGGTCAGGTCGACCACGTCGTGTTTCAGCGACAGTCGCTGGCGGAGTTCCTCGGGCAGTTTCTCCAGCGGGAAGCCTTATCTGCCCCACTCCACGGGACGCCGCAGATTGCTGCTGCCGTCCTCGGCGACTCTCTGTACGACGCTTCCGGTGATCTCGCCGATGTGGAGTCGGCCGTCGGAGACGGTGCACAGTGTGTCCCCTGGTCGCATCCGGGACATGAAGGCGTGCAGTTCTTCGACGAGCCGCGCCTTCTCGTCGAAGGTCGCGGCCGACTCGTAGTCCTCCTCGACGAAGGTACGGAGTTGCTCCTTGCTGACTGGACGACGCCCGGCCTCAGTCGGAGACCGCCGAGGGTCACCCGGCCTTCGGGAAGCCATACCCGCTGGACGAGGTCGGGTCCGGCTGGGTGAGCTCCCCTGACGAACCACGTGCGGCTGGGGCCCGACCAGACCTCTTCGAGGAAGTCGGCGCCAAGGACGGGGCCGCGACCCCTGCTTTCCGGCCGTGGATTGCCCCGGCCTGCGACGACCGTCCACGATCTACGGGGAGAGCACCGTCACGGCGAGGGGGGAACGGTGGGAAGCAGAACACCCCATGGCACGACCGGAGCGCGGCACCCGGACGAGTTGGCCGCCGCGGTCACGATCACCACCTCGCAACTGGCACAGCCGGTTGGCCGGTTCCACGGCGACAAGGCGGCCATGGTGCTGGCGGCGGTACGCACGCCCGAGCGCGTGCTCTCGGAACTCGACACTTGTGACGACGTGATCGACGAGGCCTCGGACGCCGGCCGGAACATCGCTGACCGTCTGAGCGAACTGCTCGCGGCTGAGGCTCTCTCGGACATCCCGGCGCAGCTGGACGCTTTGGAGGCCACCTCCATGGCTGTCCGGGACACAGCGACGACACGCACTCTGTTGAACCGCCTCCTTGCGCTGGAGGAGGAAGTCGGACTCCGGTGTCCGGAGGAGCGTAAGCGCGACCTCGGCTGACACGACCGCCCCCCACCCGTGGTCGCTTCCTCCCGGCGGGTACGAAACCCCCCTCCGGGTGGATACCGTGACGGTGTCCCCCGAAGACATCCGTCCTGTGGGCGTCGTTCCCGCGTCCGAGTGGACGGCAGCTCGTACACATCGCACCACGCAGTCCGCACGATCCCACCGAGCTGGGCGGCTACGAGCTGCTCGGCCGTATCGGCCACGGCGGTATGGGACAGGTGTACCTGGGCGAGTCCCCGGGCGGTGAGCCCGCCGCGGTGAAGGTGATCAAGCCCTCCGTGGTGGATTCGGAGACGCGGCAGCGCTTCGCCCAGGAAGTGGAGATCCTCAAGAAGATCTGGGGCGCCCGGATCGCCGCTCTCCTGGACGCCGATCCGGACGCGGACCGGCCGTGGCTGGCCACCGAGTACATCGAGGGACTCGACCTGAGTCGGCAGGTGGCGAGCCACGGCCCGCTCCCCTCCCTGCTCACGGCCTCACTCGGAGCGACTCTCGCCGAGGGGCTGGCGCCGTCCACAAGCAGGGGCTGCTGCACCGCACTTTGGTGTAGGAGGGCGACCCGCGAGCCAGTACCGGGCCATGCCGCTGGCTCACCCTGAACTGGCAACTGCGCCCGTGCCACCTCCTCCTTCATCTCCGTCAGGACACCGCCCGCGTCCAGCAGCTCATCCGCCTGGTCGATGAACCGTGGGGGCGGGCCCCGCCACCCCTGTTCATACGCGGCGATCGTGGAGACGGAGTAGCCCAACCGTTCCCCGAAGTCCCGGCGTTCCAGGCCGGCCCGCAGCCGGAAGCGTTTGAGCTGGCGGCCGAAGACCCGGAGCATCCCTGACCCCGCCTCCGGCTCGGGGCCGTGGCCGGGGTCCTCTTCAGCCGACTGCGTCGTTTCGCTCATGCCCGGCGTCACCTCCACCGGCGAACGCCGCTCCGCGTCCGCCGTCACGCACCGCACCGCCTACACCCGCGCACCGGTCGCCTACCGCTACCGCCCGTAAGCGCTCTGTCTCTGTCAACGGTACGGGCACGGCGGAAGCGTGTACCCCGTGAACAGCGAAACCTCCCCCGCGCAAGCACCCGCCGAGACCTACGAGTTCTCAATGCGCTTCACCTCCTCGCCCCGGGGCGCCCGTCTCGCCCGGCGGCTCGTGTCCCACTGCTGCGCGTTTCGCGCCAATTGACCAGCAGGTTTCGGATAGTCCAGGGTCTACCGCCCCTCCTCCGCCGTAGCCTCGTCGGTCCGTGTGTACACCGCACGGGGAACCAAGGGGGAACGAGAACGTGAGCGCCATCCACGCGGGCCCGGCCGGCTACCGCATCTCCATCGTCGACGAGGACCCGCTGCGCGCCCGGCGCGAGGCACGCGAGCTGCTCGCCGCAATCGTCTGCACCGATCCGGAGGCCGCTCTCGACGTCCCCCGCGCGCGGGAAGCCCAGGACAGCACCGACAAGGGTGGGCCCGTCACCGACCTGATCGGGCTGGTGTTCAGCGGTGGTTCCCTGGTCGCGGCCGGTGTCCAGCTCTGGCTGGCGCGTGTCCCGCAGCGGACCGTCGTCGTCACCCGGCCCGACGGTGCGACTCTCCGTATCTCCGGCAAGGAGGCGCAGGCCGACGAGGAGCGGATCGAGCGGTTCCTCGCCGGTGGCACGGGGGACCGTCGTCCGGGGAACGGCGACGCGGAGGACGGCGACACGGACGGGCCGACCGACGCGTGAGTGACAACGACCGGTACGCCATGCTCATCGGCGTATCCACGTACGACAGCGAGGGCTACCACGACCTCCCCGCCGTCCGAGCCGACCTGCACTACATGCGCTCGGTGCTGGAGAGCACCGAGATCGGCATGTACAACGACTGCGCGATGGTCGCCGAGCCGACCCGCGCCGAGATGCTGCACGCGATCGAGACGTTCCTGGAGGAGCGGCAGTCCAACGAGACCGCGCTTCTCTACTTCAGCGGCCACGGCGAGTTCTGCGAGGCCGACAACCAGCTGTACTTCCTCACCCGGGACGCCGACCCGGACGACCTGCCCGGCACCGCGGTGCCCGCCGAGTTCCTGGAGCGGATGCTCCAGTCCTGCCGGGCGTCCTCGAAGGTCGTGCTGCTGGACTGCTGCTCCAGCGGTTCGGTCGTCCAGGGGTGGACCGCCAAGGGCGCGGCGGGCAGCGACACCCGGCCCGCGCCGAGCACCCTCCTGCGGCCGACCGGCGTGTACTTCATCACCGCCTCCGACGCCCTCCAGGCCGCCTCGGCGATGGCGCCGACCGGGTCCTCCCTCGGCACGTCCCGGTTCACCGGTGAGATCGTGGAAGGCCTGCGCGCCGGGCTGATCAAGGACAGCGGCTGGATCACTCCGGACGACCTGTTCGAGTACCTGACGACGCAGATGGTGCGCAACGGCGTGCCCGAGGAGCAGCGGCCGACCAAGTCCACCTTCCGGGCGACACACTCCCTGCCCCTGGCCCGTTCCGTGGCCCGGTCCGTGCACCTCCCCGCCCCGCCCAGCGACGCCGCCCAGGCGGCCCAGGCCTCCCCCGCGCTGCTCAAGGCCCGGGAACTCGCCGGGCTCGACGCCCGCGACGGCATCGACCGGCAGCAGCTGCTGCGCTACTACGCGCACTGCCTGGGCGCGCAGGAGGCGTCGGGCATGCTGCCCGACCGGGACAGCGGGCGGGGCTCCGCCTACTTCCTGCTGGGAAAGGGATCGGAGACGATCCAGTCCGGGCTCGGGCACGACCTCCCGGCCCCCTCGCAGTTGCCGAAGCCGAAGAACACGCGTGCCCAGTCCGACAACGCCGGGCTGCAGGAGTACTGGTACGGCTATCCCGCTGTGACGCTCCCCGAGCGCGGCGGCAGCGGCCGCCGCCGTGCCGCCGTGCAGATCGCGCCGTTGTTGATCCAGTCGATGGAGCTCGCCCCCGACGAGGACGGCCGCGACCGGCTGCGCCCGAGCGGGGTGCCGTCCCTGCATACGAAGCTGATCACGGAACTTCTGGAGGACGACGCCGCCGCCGACCTCCTCGCCCGCTGGCAGCCGACCTGGCAGGAGGGCAACAGCGCGCAGATGGTGCGGGCCGTGCGGGAACTCCTGACGCTGCTGGACGTCCCGGAGCTGGAGCCCTTCGATCTGTCGGCGCTCAGCGAGCGGTCCGTGATGGACTCGCTGCGGCCCGGTGCGCACAACGCCGCGGTCCTCCTCGCACCCTCGGGTCTGGAGCGGATCGCGACCGAGGCCCTCGTCGACAACCTGCTCCAGATGTCGACCCGCACTGCGCAGATTTCCGGCACTGCTCTGGACGCACTCCTGACGGTCGGTGGCGGCGGGGACGCGAGCGGCGTGGCGCCGGCCGTCGTCGCCCCGGGGCCCTGCAACGAGAGCCAGGAGCAGGTGATCCGGTCAGCGATGACCCGGCCACTGACCGTCGCCACCGGGCCGCCCGGTACAGGGAAGAGCGAGGTCGTGACCGCTGTCGTCGCGACCGCTGTCGCCGCCGGACAGACCGTGCTCGTCGCGTCCACGAACAACGAGGCCGTGGACGTGGTGGCCGAGCGCTGTGACGCGATCTCTCCCGGGCTGCTGATGCGGACGGGGAACGCCGACGCGTTGGAACGCGAGGCCGCGAAACTGGAAACGCTGCTCGAACGGCCCGTGGATCTCCCGGGCCGCGGTGCGGCGACGGTGGCCGGCGATCTGCGCAACCGGCACGCCCGGTCTGCCGCGCAACAGGCGCAAGCGGCGCGGCTGGTGGGTGACGAGATGCGCCTGCTGGAACTGTTGCGGGAGCGGTCCCGCCGCACGGACGAGCTGACACTGCCGGTGGAGCTGCTGGAGGAAGCCTGGGCGGAGAGCGAGGTGGCCATGCTCTCCCGTTGGGAGGAGCGGGCGCGGAAGACCGCCGCAGCCGGTTGGTTCACGCTCGGCCGCCGGCGGAGAGGGCGAGCGCTGTCCGCGTTCGTCGCCGCGGCCGGTGTGGATCCAGTCGGACCATGGCCGTCGTGGGCCTCGGCACGGCCTGTGCCGCCCGAGCTTCTCGTCGCCGTGGCGGACGCCGTGGCGGTGGAGAGTGCCCTGCGGGAGCTCGTACCGGAGCTGCTCAGCCGCGACGAGGACGAGCTGAAGCGGGTACGGCTGGAGAGCGCCGCGGGGCTGTCGGAGACATCCGGTGAGCTCGCCCGCGCCCTGGCGGCCGAGGCCATGAGCCGGGGGCGCTCGCTCATGGGGCAGCGGCTCCAGGCGCTGCGCCGACGCTCGGGCTTCCAGAAGAGCCAGCGGAACCTGATGACCCACCTCAAGGGGTGGGCCATCAGCACCCACTCGGTACGCCAGCTGGAACTCGTCCCGAAACTCTTCGACCTCGTGGTGATCGACGAGGCGAGCCAGTGCTCGATCCCGGCGGTGCTTCCCCTGCTGTTCCGTGCCGAGCGGGCGCTGATCATCGGCGATCCCATGCAGCTCGGGCACATTCCCGGCATCACACCGCAGCAGGAGCGGCAGGCACGAGTACGGACCGGGCTGAGCGCGGCGCTGCTGGAGGACCATCGGCTCGCCTACCACGTGTACGCCTCGTACCACTCGGCCGCGCAGCACGGTGAGGAAGCACTGCTGCTGGACGAGCACTACCGCTGCCATCCGGCAATCGCGGACGTCGTCAACGGCTACTGCTACGCGGGGCAGTTGCAGGTCCTGACCGACGTCCGGAAGCAGGTGCCGGCGGCCGACCCGTTCGGCACGGCCGACCCGGCGCCGGTACTGGGCTGGGTGGACGTACCGCACGGCGAGTCCGCGCGGGGCGGCGGCGGCCGGTCCTGGCGCAACGCGGCGGAGGCGGAACGGGTGCGGGAGACAGTGGACGAGCTGCTGCTGCGCCTGCCCGAGTACGCGACGGTCGGGGTGGTGACTCCGTTCCGGGCCCAGAAGGAGGTACTGGCCCGTGTCTGGGCGGACGACGAGCGGGTCCGCGTGGGCACGGTCCACGCCTTCCAGGGCGGGCAGCGGGACGTCATGGTGCTGAGCCCGGTGGCGGCCGGCAACACCCCGCCACCGACGACGCACTGGGTGGCGAGCCAGGTCAACCTCTGGAACGTGGCGGTCACCCGGGCCAAGTCGCAGCTGATCACCGTGGGCGGTCACGCCTTCTGGCAGGGGCAGTCGGGACTACCGGCACTCCTCGCGGAACGGTCGACGCCGCTGCGCGGCGGGGCATACGCCACCCCGGACACGACCGTCGGGGCCGCGGCGGCCTCCGGGTTCCGTGAGGAGCTGGCCGACCGGCTCCAGGAGTACCTGGGAGCCCGCGGCATCACCGACCTGGAGCGCGCCGCGGTGGTCGGCGGACACACCGTGGACCTGCTCTTCACCGTGGACGGGGCGAACACGGCGGTGCTGATCGACCCCGGCCCCCGGCCCGATCAGGATCCGGCGCGGCACCTGCGGCTGACGCACGCGCGCGGCGACCTGCTGACGGGGCTCCCGTCCGGCGGCGCGGGGGCGAAGTCGGGGGCGGTGGACCGTACGGTCCGGGTGCCCGCATGGCGGATCCTGGCCGGCGGGGCAGCGCTGGAACCGCTGTTCGCCTGAGCGCCGGCAGAGGTCGAGAGGGATCGGCAGGCATCGACAGGAGTCGGCAGGGAGCGGCAGGAAACAGCGACCCGCGGAGGAGCAGGTCGGTCAGCCCCGCAGGCTCCGCACGACGAACGTCATGTGCTGGACGTTGCCGACACGGAGCCAGGCCGTGGCGTTGCCGGTGCCTGTCGCACCGAACGACCCGCGTGGCAGGCACGCATGACAATGCGTCTGCCGTGGCTCGCCCCTGTCGAACCGGCCCTGCCGCGCCCGGCCGCTCCCTGATTGGGCACAAGGCTTGAACCACCGGCTACTCGGACTGACTCCGGAACTTCCGCGCGCTGACCGACACGAAGCTGCCGCTGGGTCCCCTTACCGTCATGGTGGGACCCAATGCGGCTGGCAAGTCCAACGTCCTTCACGCCCTGGAGTTCCTGGGTGATGTGGCTCGGCAGGGGATCGAGCCCGCGCTCGACGAACGGGGCGGCTTCGACGGTACTGGCCTTCCGGGCGGGCGCCGACCGGTGTCCCGTATCCCGGTCGGAGTACAGGGAATCTGGTCGGAGTTCTCTTCGGAGGAGGAGCCCGACCGCTTCGAGCTGAGCGTGTCCTGTCGGAAGCGCCCGGATTCCCCGGGGCGCGGCAGAAGAGTCTTCTTCCGCCAGGAACGGTTCACCCAGCATCCAGCGGCAGGGACGACGACCTCGGTCGGACTGGCAAGCGACCGGTTGACCGCCAGCCACTCTCCCTGGAGCGACCGCGTCGAGCGCATTGCATCCGGTCTGCACCACCCGATGGGGCTTCCGGCCTCCGACCCCTCCACGGCTGCCATTGGACGCGTTGACTCACCACCTCACAGACAGATCCGGGTCTTCGACCCCGATGTACGCGCCGCCCGGAAACCCTGGGGATCAGCGAACTGGGCTACCGCCACCTCGCGAACGACGCCTCCAACCTCTCCGGCTTCCTCAAGGGCCTCCAGGACCACGGAGATGCCTGGGAGAGAGATCCGGAGCCACCGCTCCTGACGTGAGCGTCGAGGAGATCGACCAAGGCATCCATTCGCATGCCTTGAGTCTGCTCGTCGGCCGACTCCGCGAGGCCAGCACCCGCAGCCAGTTCCTGGTGACCACGCATTCCCTCGTCGTTCTGAACGACCTGGAGCCCGAGGAGCTCGTCGTCCGCGAGCGGCGCGACAGCGGTGCGTCCGTCATCCCCGCACGCCGCCCCAAGGACATCCAGCGGATCGTGGAGAAGTCCGAGTACGAACCCATGGGGGACCTGTGGCACTCGGGCGCTCTGGGCGGTGGCCTGTGAGCCCCAAAAGTGCACCGTCCCGTCGACGCTCGGTCATCGTCGTGGCGGGGAGAAGGCGACTACGACCGCAACGTCCTGAAGCACCTGATTCCCGCCCTGCACCCGGGACGGTGTCCTGAGGTGCGGATGATGAAGAAGCCCATTCGCCTGGCTCGCGCTCAGTCGAAGCTCTCGCCCCGCCTCCGGGAGATAAAGAAGTACGCAGAGGCTCTCGCCGACACGGCAGAGCTCGCCGGAATCGTCATACACGCCGATCTCGACGCGGTCGCCAACGAAGTTACGAAGAGCTCCGCCGCCGGATCAGCGAGGAGATGCACGGCGTGTTCAGGGCACACCTGCCGCACTCGCCCTCGCCGCCTATGAGATCGAAGCGTGGCTCATGCTGTTCCCCGACGCCTTTCCGAAGGTAAGGCCGAACTGGCAGATGCGTGAGGCGGACTGCCGACGCGACCTGGCCGAATTGGAGAAGGCCAAGGAGCATCTCGTGAAACCCTGCGTGGTCCCGCCCGGCCTACACTCGTGACCACCGGTACCGGCTCCGGCAAGACCGAATCGTTCCTCATCCCGGTTCTCGACCACTGCCGCCGCCTGCGGGCCCAGGGCCACTGTGGCATCAAGGCGGTCCTGCTGCACCCGATGAACGCGCTCGCCACCGACCAGGCGGGGCGCATCGGCGACTACCTGAGCCGGCCCGAGCTCGCGCAGGTCACGGCCGGCCTCTACATCGGCGACCGGCCGGACACAGACTTCCGCCGGGTCATGACCCGGCGCGAGGAGATGCGCGTCACCCCGCCCGACGTGCTGTTCACTAACTACAAGATGCCCGACCTGCTCCTCCAGCGCGGAGAGCACCGGTCGCTGTGGGAGGGCGCCGACCTCGCGTACGTCGTGCTCGACGAGTTCCACACCTACGACGGGGCCCAGGGCACCGACGTGGCCATGCTGCTGCGCCGCCTGGCCGCCGCGACCGGAGCGTCCCGTCCCAGCCGACCGCTCGGGTCCATCTGCCCGGTGGCGACATCGGCCACCCTCGGCGAGGGCACGGCGGGCAAGGACGCCGACGGAACTCTGGACGTCGCCGCGCGGGTGTTCGAGATGCCGTCCCCGGCCGACGCGGTCGTCGGGGAGGAGCGGATGTCGGCCGAGGGGTTCACCGGCGCCGTCGACTACGAGCTTCCGGAACCGCTGATGCCTCAAGAAGTCATCACGGCGGCGGCACGCGACCCCGACTCCGACGAACGCGGGCCTCGGCCGGTCCTGCACATCGATGCCCACCTGTAGGTCCGGCCGGTCACCCGCGTACTGCGCGGCGTGGGACCGTCCCCGGAGTTCCGCTGGTACGAGGACGACCGCACCGCCGCCCGCCGCGCCGCGCTCAACGCCGCTCCCCTCGCCGACAAGGATCCTGACGGTTCCTCGGGAGACTGGCCGTCGGCGAACCGTCCCCAGCCGCTTCCCGGCGCGGACACGGCCGTCCGCCCGGCCGAGGTACACCTGCCCGCCGTGTACTGCCGCAACTGCGGACGCTCCGGCTGGGCAGCCCTGTCCCCCGAGACCGACCCACAGCGGCTGGTCATGGCACAGGACCGGATCTGGCGGGCTGCCGTGGGCCGGGACAAACGGCGGAGTCGATCCCCTGTCCGTGATGGTGCTGGACGACGGTCAGGGCACCTACCAGCTGCCGAAGTCCTCGGACTCCACCGAACTGATCGACGCCTGGTTCACGCTGGCCCTGCTCGACAAGAAGACGGCCGACCGGGCCGTGAAGGACGACCGCTGCCCGGCCTGCCACACCGACAACAGCATCCGCTTTCTGGGCACCGCGCGGGCGGCTCTCGCATCGGCGACGGTCATGCAGCTGTTCACCGGAGGCGACATCGCGCTCGTTCCCGAGGAGCGCAAGACACTGCTCTTGTCGATCAGCTGGCGCTGCGCACGGTGCGCGAGGCCGAACCCGGCAGCAGCAAGCAGACCATGGACGACAGTCAGGCCGTGCGTGAGTGGCGTGCGCTCCTCGACGAGTTGGGCGAGGACGGCTGGGACCCGGAGTTCCTGCACGACGAATGGACCCAGGTGATCCTCGGTCAGGCCGTCGCCAATCGTGCCGACTACTCCCGTGCCCGTCGCGCAGGGCGCGGCCGAAGCATCACCCGGGGCGAGCGAACCGAGATCTGGCAGCTCTCCGAGCGCTCCACACAGCGGCTCGACCGCCTCGGACGGCAGACCTGGGACCAGGTGGCGGAACGGACCGCGCGGCTGGAGATCGGGCGGGAGCAGTGCATCCTCTCCATCGCGCGTCAGCGGGAGGAGGCGGGAGGGCTCGACAACATCCATCTCCAGGGCGGTTCGGGGGGACGGCTCCGCTACCGGTACCGGCACATCGTCGTGGACGAGGCGCAGGATCTACGCCCCGCGCATTGGAAGATGCTGCGCGCGATGGCCCCCTCACGAAGCCGACGATCTCTTCCTCGTCGGCGACACCCATCAGCGCATCTATAAGAATCAGGTGACGCTGGGAAGCCTGGGAATCAACATTCGCGGCCGGTCCTCGAAACTGAGCCTGAGCTACCGCACCACACGTCAGATCCTGCGCTCGGCCCTCGACGTGCTGGGCGAGACAGAGCACGACGACCTCGACGGCAGCGAGGAGACGCTGGCGGGCTACCGGTCCGTGCTCAGCGGTAGGCCCCCGGCTGGGCACTCGTTCCCGGACTGGGCCCAGGAGCGCGAAGGCATCGCAGCCCTGATCAAGGCGTGGGACAACAACCCGGAACTGAGCATCCCGCACGAAAGGATCGCGATCTGTGTGCCGACGAACCAGATGGCGGCCGAGGTCGGTCACACGCTCGGACTGCATGGCATCCCCGTACGGTCGATCGCCGCGGCGCACGGAGTACCGGTGCCGGCCATGGCCATCGCCTGAGTGCTGGCCTGGCCGGGCATCACAGGGGCCATCGTCGGCGCCCGCAGGCCGGGCCAGCTCGACGATCTGCCGGCAGCGGACGGACTGAGGATCCCGGAGGCAGATCTGCGCCAAATCGCGGCGACCATCGAGGAGTTCGGCGTGGGTCCGGTGCGGCCGCCGATCGGTTGAGGGATGTCCCCCGCAGCCGGGCCCGGGGGCTTTCACTGCCGCTGCCTCCGGAGCACACCCGCCGTCGCCTACGGACGGCCCGGCTGCCTGTCGCTACCGGCAAAACGCCGATGCTAATCTGCCGGTCGTGCCTATCCTGTTCCTCATCTGCGGTCTCCCTGGTTCCGGCAAGACGACGTTGGCCAATCGTCTGGAACAGGGAATGGTCAGCTCTTCGACTGACCGCTGACGAATGGCTGTTCGAGCTGTTTCCGGCCTACTCCGACGAGGAACTGGACGCCACGCGCGCACCGGTGGAGCGGTTGCAGTGGCGTACCGCCCTGCGGATTCTGGAAACCGGCGGGAATGTGGTGCTCGACTGGGGGCTGTACGCCCAGGGAGAGCGCGATCAGTACCGGAGCGAGGCGCAGGCGCTGGGCACGCGGGTAGTGCTGTGCTTTCTCGACCTGCCGATGGACGAGCTGCGTGCTCGTCTCGCCAAGCGCAACGCGGATCTCCCGCCAGGCACGTATCTCATTACGGATTCCGTGCTCGATACGGCGCTCCACTACTTCCAACCGCCGACCGCCGACGAGCTGTCCGCGTTCGATCCGTTCCCCAGCGCTCCGACTCAGCAGGCCCCTTACAGCGGCTACTGAGGTTTAACTCGTGGTGTCGTCATGCGGATGTGACGGTCAGGCCGGTTTCGGTGAGGCAGCCGTCAATGAGGTTGCTGTGGTACTGGATGTGCCGTAGGCCGCTTCCGACGGTGCGGATGAGGTGCTCTGGCGTGGAGAAGGCGACGTTGGAGAGCCAGCCGCGACGTAGCAGGGACCAGATGCCTTCGACGGGGTTGAGGTCGGGGGCGCAGGGCGGCAGGTAGTGGATGGTCAGCCAGTCACGGGAGTCGGCGAACTCCCGTAGTCCTGCGGCTTTGTGGACGTTGAGGTTGTCCCGGATGAGGACGATCGTCGCCGCCGGGCTGTTGGTGGGCTGCGATCAGAAGGTCCCGGTAGTCGTGCCAGGAGAAGCTCTTGCGCCCGTCACGCCGGCCGTCGTCCCGTCGCGGCCGGTAGATCGGCCGGGACCGGTGCCCGGGTTTGTAGCAGGTCAGAGCGGCGATCGATATACGTCTGCGGGAGCGGCCGCGGACTCGCACCACCGGGGTCCGGCCGCGCTGGGACCAGGTCTTGGCGTGCGACGGCGTCATGGAGAACCCGGCTTCGTCCTCGAAGACAAGCCAGGCCCCACGGGCCGCCGCCAGTCTTCCGCGCGGGGCCACACCTCCTTGACCCACCCGGCCACCGCGTTGTCGTCCCGCTCCATGGCACGACGGGCCGGAACCTGGCAGGACCAGCCGTTGCGCACCAGCAGCTTGCGTACGCCCTGGGTCGTGCAAGTGAGGTGGAAGCGCCGTCCGATCACCGTCTTCACACGGCTCAGAGTCCAGCGTTGGTCCTCCCAGCCGTGCGCGGCCGGCCTCTTTGCCAGCTCCGCCTCCAGCTGAGCGAACTGCTTCTCGCTCAGTCGCGGCAGCGATGCGGGCCCCTGCGACCGCAGGGATCGGGGGCCGCCCTCGGCCCAAGCCTGACGCCATCGCTGCACCGACCGGACACTGACCCGCAGATCCCTGGCGATCGCTGAACTGCCCTCGCCCCGGGCAAACCCCTCAGCCGCCTGGAGCCGCAACTCCTCGCGCTTGCACTGTCGTTCAGCGGTCAGCCCGCCGCTCTGTGGACACCTCATCCTCCGGTGATACCGCAGGCAGGCACCAACCGTCAGCCCCTATGACTTCACGAGTTCAATCTCAGTAACACAATGAGAGGATGTCTCACGTGGCGATGATGTCGTGCGGCATCGCGGGCGCTTGTGGGTGCCGATCTGTCGCAGCGGCTGATTCCTGACGGGCTGTGGGAACTGGTCGCTCCGTTGCCGCCGTCGTTCAACCCCCCGTCCGCAGGGTGACGGGACCGCTGCGTGTGATGAGCGGGCGGTGTTCACCACGGTCGTGTATTTACTGACCAGCGGATGCGCCTGGCGGCACCTGCCCCTGACGTTCGGGGGGTCGCCCGCGACAGCACATCGCCGGTTGACCGCACGGACCAGGACCGGCCTGTGGCGTCGGTTGCACCGCGCGATCCTGGACGAGCTCGGCGCGCACGGAGAGTTGGACTGGGCCTCGGCCATCGTCGAGCCCGCATCCGTGCGGGCCAAAGAAGGGGGGCTCGCCGACCGGCCCGAATCCGGTCGATCGCGGCATGAGGGGCAGCAAACTGCATGCGCTGTCCGAAGCCCAGGGCATCCCGATCGTGGTCGCGGTGTCCGTCGCGAGCAGGCACGGCAGCCAGGCACTCAAGCCGTTGATCCGCGGCATACCCGCCATCCGTTCCCGACGCGGCCCGCGTCGCCGTCGGCCTGTCAAACTCCGTGCGGACAAGGCGCACTTCTCCGCCGACCATCTCGCCCGGCTGCGCGAGCGAGGAGTCATCCCGCGGATCGCCCGCCCAGGGATCGAATCGGGCGAACGGCTCGGCCTACACCGCTGGAAGATCGAGCGGTCGATCTCCTGGCTGTTCGGCTACCGCCGCCTCACCGTCCAATGCTGTTCACGATGGTCATGGACGAAGCCCGCATCCAGTACGCCGATGCGTACCGCGTCGTACACCTCGCAGTACGTCAGCCGGCTCCGCCTCCCTCCGGGGAGGACCAAAGGTGCTGGGGAGCCTGTGGAGAGAATCGGCGTACAGCTCAGCACAATCCTGAAAGACGCCGATGGTCGCCGAAGGTCGCATACACGCAGGCAAGAGGCTGCCGCTGCCAAGATCTACTTGTCGAAATCAAAAAGAATATGGCCATCGTCCAGGTACTTGATGTCGACCTCACATCCTTTCTGCACCTTCGACGAATGAAAGGCAGAAATAGTATCCCTGCCCTCCGCATACCTGATGACACCGTCCTCGTGCCACGAAAGCCGGAATTTTATGGTGGCGGCCCCGCTGTCATTCGTGCTGACAAGACGAACGTCCTCCACCCGGACCCGAATATCCCGCCCCTGCGACCGAATCTTATGGTCGCGGCGAAAAAGATGAACGATATAGGCAGTACTGCCCACGACGATGACGGCGGAAATAATAAAAGCGAACTCCACGGATGCGCCCCTCATGTAAAACTGTCAGGCCGCAAAACCAAAGGCCGTTCCATCGACTCTGCGAAACCACTTCCGTTCCGCCCATTTCCAGAACTGCAGTGTACCGCCGCCCTCCGGAGCCGGCACTGTCGCACCGGAGCGGTCGTGCATCGGATTCCTCACCCCTGATGGCGACTGGCCTCGACCGCCGATGCGGCAGCGGCCCTCGCGCGGAACGGTCCGCCCATGGGCCGCTCCCCCGGACAGGTGCGGATGACCGGAGACCAGAAGCATCACGTACGGGGGGTGCCAGAACCGACTGGCCGGACTCACCCCGCGGGAGCGCAGCGACCCGATGCGGGACCCTCCCCGTGCCCCCCGGGCCATGCGCGTACCGGCGCTTCCGCACGACGCCCGCCTCACGCCGCCGGTCGTCATCGCGCTCCGGAACGGCTGACGCCGATCAGGGCGGAGGGGCCCTCGGCGCGCTCACACGGGTGCGCTCACAGCGGCGCGGCCGCACTCCGCCGCCCGCTCTTCCAGCAGGCGATCGTGTCGTCGGCGGTGACGACGGTGGCGACCAGCGCGAGGGTGTTGCGGATCATCGCGGAGGTGTACTCCACGGGTACTCCGGCGATGGCGTCCGACGGGACGACCGCCGTGTAGCCGAGGTTCACGGCGTCGAAGACGGCATTGGGAACGGCGACATTGGCCGACACCCCGGTGACGACCAGTGTCCGGCAGCCCATGTTGCGGAGCAGGGCGTCCACTTCGGTACCGGCGAGCGGGGACAGACCGTGCAGCCGCCGTACGACGAGGTCCTCGTCGGCCACGTCGATGGGCTCGGCGACCCGTACCGCCGTACTGCCGGTGTGCTGCTGGACCGGCAGCCGGGCGGCGGCCCGGAAGAGCCGGGCGTTGTGGCTCGCGCCGCGGCCGTCGGGGCGGCGTTCGGCGACCGCGTGCACCACCTGGACCCCGGCTTCATGGGCCGCGTCGACCAGCCGGGCCACATTGCCGAGGGCCCCGGAGGACCGGGCCGCGTGGGCGAGTTCGGGCAGGGCGCTGTCATGGCCCACCACTCCCTGCTGGCACTCGACGGTCAGCAGCACGGTGGTGGCGGGGTCGAGCAGAGCGGCGAGCCGCTCCGGTGATTCCTTGGACGGCACAGTGCCTCTCCTCCTGGCTGTCGCCCGGCCCCGCGAAGGGCACGGACTTCCGCGGACGGACCGGGCGCGCGAGGCTAACGGCCATTGCGCGACGAGGGAAGAGCAACCATGATTCCTGACACATAGTCAGACATCGGGAGGGGCACTCCATGGCCGACACTCAGCGAAGAGGCCGCCGGATCATGATGACGGACGGCGAACGGGACGCCTATCTGACCGGACAGCGCACCTGCCGGGTCGCCACCCTCGGCGCGGACGGGCGGCCGCACATCGGCGCCCTCTGGTTCGTCTGGGACGGCACCTCGCTCTGGCTGTACTCCCTCACCCGCAGTCTGCGCTGGGCCCAGCTGCGTCAGGACCCGAGGATCGCCGTGGTGGTCGACGACGGCGTGGAGTACGGGGATCTGCGCGGCGTGGAGCTGTCCGGCGAGGCGGAGTTCATCGGCGAGGCGCCG
Organism: Streptomyces sp. NPDC079020; assembly: GCF_044542225.1. NCBI lineage: Bacteria > Bacillati > Actinomycetota > Actinomycetes > Kitasatosporales > Streptomycetaceae > Streptomyces > Streptomyces sp. NPDC079020. The sequence goes on along the minus strand of NZ_JBITUB010000012.1, from coordinate 31,442 downwards.
CGGACCGGCGAGCCCCACGCCGAACTGGAGGTGCCGGAACGGCTGTTCCCGCCGAAGTACTTCGGGATGGAGACCATGCCGCACGACGGGCGGCACGCCTGGCTGCGACTCACCCCGGAAACGGTCACATCCTGGGACTTCCGCAAGCTGGCCGGTCTCACCTGAGGTCCGCCCCGGCAGCCGCCACCGCGCGGCCCGCGCCGCGCAGCGCCTCGACCGCCGCCCTGACGGAGGGGCGCCGGTCGGCGTCGGTCCGCCACATCGCGTGGACATGCCGGCGCATCGTCTGTCGCACGGGTACCAGCCGCACGCCGTCAGGCACCGGCCCGCGTCCCAGGCGCGGCGCCACACAGACACCGAAACCCGCTGCCACCAGGGCGAGTTGGGTGTGATGCTCTCCTGCCAGATGGGAGATGCGTGGCTCGATGCCTTCGGACCGCAGGGTGAACATCAGCCACTCGTAACAGAATTCGCCCGCAGGCCAGGACACCCATTCGTCCTCGGCGAAGTCGGCCAGGGCCACCTCCGTACGGTCCGCGAGCGGGTGGGCCGCGGGCATGGCGATGTCCGGTGCGTCGTCGAGGAGTTCGGACCGGGTCAGACCTCCGGGCACGGGCAGCCGCTTGTTGCTCCATTCGAGTACGACGGCCAGGTCGACATCGCCGCGCAGCACCGCCAGAACGCCCTGCTCGGGCTCCAGTTCCCGCGTACGGACCTTCAGTTCGGGATGGTCCGTACGCAGGAAGCCCAGCGCCGCGGGAAACAGTCCGCGCGCCGCGGTCGGGAAGGCGGCGATCTCGACCTCACCCACCACCTCGCCCCGCTGGGCCTCGATGTCGGACTGGGCCAGCTCCACCTGGGACAGAATCCGCGCGGCGTGATCCGCGAGCAGCCGCCCCGCGTCGGTGAGCCGGACGCCGCGGCCGTTCCTGGCGAGGAGCTGCTGCCCCACCTCGCGTTCCAGCTTGGCCATCTGCTGGGAGACCGCCGAGGTGGTGACATGCAGGCCACCGGCCGCCCCGCTCACCGAGCCGTGCCGCGCGAGGGCGTCCAGCGTACGAAGGCGCTCCAGGTTCAACATGTAAGCGATGCTACGGGAACAGCACCAGTAATTCTCACTTGTCCTACGTGGTTGATTTCGTCATCGTTGCCCTCATGAGCGCCCCCTCCGAACCGGCGGCCCGATCGGCCACGCCCCGGGCACCGCGCACCGGCGCCCCGGTGTCCGCACCTCCGACCGCACCTCCGACCGCGCCCCCGCCCCCACCCGCACCGTCGCCCGCTCTCCCCCGGCGGCCGGCGGCGGACTGGCGGATCCGGTTCGGGGCACTCTCGCTCATCTGGGGCTTCAGCTTCCTGCTCATCAAGGTGGGGACCGACGCCTTCGCCCCGTTCCAGGTCACCTTCGGCCGTCTGCTGTCCGGCACGGCGGTGCTCGCCGTCGCCATGGCGGTGCGCCGCGAGCGGGTGCCGCGCTCGGCGCGGACCTGGGGGCATCTCACCGTCGCCGCCTTCTTCCTCAACGCCCTGCCGTTCTCGCTCTTCGCCTACGCCGAGACGACCATTCCGTCCACGCTCGCCGGAATCTGCAACGCGACCTCTCCGCTGTGGGGCATGGCGCTCTCCATCGTCGCGCTGTCCGAGGACCGGCCCACCCGCCGCCGTGTCGCGGGCCTCGGCCTCGGCTTCCTCGGCGTCCTGACCGTGCTCGGCGCCTGGCAGGGATTCTCCGGGCTGGACCTCAGCGGTACGGCGATGGCGCTGCTGGCCTCCCTCAGCTACCCCATCGGCTGGATCTACGTCCGCCGGACGCTGGCCGGGACGGGTTCCTCCACGCTGGCGCTGACCGGCAGTCAGCTCTTCCTCGGCACGCTGCAACTGGCCCTGGTGACGCCTCTGTTCACCTCCGCGCCGGACGCCTTCCCCCTTCTGCCGACACTCGCCGTCGTCGCGCTGGGGGCGCTGGGGACGGGCCTCGCGGTGCTGCTCCAGTACGGCCTGGTGGAGGAAATCGGCCCGACGACCGCCCAGATGGTCACGTACTTCATCCCGGTCATCGCCACGGCGGCCGGGGTCGCCCTGCTCGGCGAGCAGTTGAGCTGGAACACTCCGGCGGGCGCGGTGATCGTCCTCGCCGGGGCGTTCCTCACCCAGAGCCGGACCGTACCGGCCGCTCCCCCGCCGGCGCACCGACCGTGACCGGCCGCGCGCCGCCCATGACCGGCCGCTCCACCCGCCCCGGACCGCCGGGCCGCATCCGGGCGGTCCGGCGGCCCGTACGCCCGGCAGGCCGCTCTCCTCACCCGTAGCTGATCGGCCGCGCAGGCCCGGCCGCCTCCGCCACCGCGTCCGCCAGCGGCTCGATGTCCGCGGCGGACAGTGCCGACACGGTGAGCCGCACTCCCTGCGGTGCGGCCATCCTGAACCGCGCCCCCGGAGCCACCGCCCACCCCGCGCCCAGCAGCCGGGTCACAGCCCCGGTCTCGTCGCTCACCGGCACCCACACGTTCATCCCGCTGCGGCCGTGCGCCACCACGCCCCGCGCCTCCAGCGCCTTCACGAGCGCGCCGCGCCGTTCCGCGTACGACCTGGCGACCGCCGCCTGGTCGACGGCGCCCGAGGTCCACAGGTGCAGGACGGCCCGCTGGAGCAGCCTGCTGACCCAGCCGGGTCCCAGCCCGAGCCGCCCCACCACCCGGTCGACCGTCACCGTGTCTCCGGTGAGCACGGCGACCCGCAGATCCGGCCCGTACGCCTTCGCCGTGGACCGCACGAAGGCCCAGTGGTCGGTGACACCGGCGAGCGGGTGCAGCGGCTGTTCGACGATGGCGTGCCCGTGGTCGTCCTCGATCAGCAGGACCCCCCGGTGGCGGGCGAGTACGGCGCGCAGCTCGCGGGCGCGCTGGGCGGTCAGCGCTGCCCCCATCGGGTTCTGCGCCCGGTCGGTGACGATGAGCGCGCGGGCACCCGCCCGCAGGGCGCGTTCCACGTCCGCGGGCAGCGGCCCCTCGTCGTCGACGCCCACCGGGACCGCGCGCATCCCGAGTGCCGGCACGAGATCGAGCAGGCTCCCCCACCCCGGGTCCTCGACCGCGACCGTGTCGCCCGCCCGCAGATGCGCGGACAGCACCCGTTCGATCGCGTCCAGGGCCCCGGAGGTGACGGCCAGGGGCCCCGCCGGTACCCCGTCGGCGTCCATCGCCCCCCGCGCGAACGCGGCGAACTCCGCGACCACCGGCGCCTCCCCGTACAGACCGGGCCGCCGCGCGTGGGCGGTCACGGCCGCGGCGAACGCGTCCCCGAGATCCGGCAACAAGGCCGTGTCGGGGTTGCCCTCACCCAGGTCCGTGACACCGGGCGGCGCCTCGATCCGCAGCGAGCCCCGCGCCGTACTGGCGGGGCGGGCCCGCACCCGGCTCCCCCGGCGCCCCGCCGTCTCGATCACCCCACGCTCGCGCAGCGTCCGGTAGGCGGCCGCAACGGTGTTCGGGTTCACCTCCAGCGTCGCCGCCAGCTCCCTCATGGGGGGCAGCACCTGGCCGGGCGCGAGGTCACCCGAGCCGACCCCACGCTCCACACTCGCGGCGATTTCCGATGCACGCCGCCCACTGATCCGATACTCTCCTAGCACAAATCCCATTATGCACTAGTGCAATGGAGACGCACGCCATGCCGGACACTCTGACGCCCGACAGTACGGGGCCGGACCCCGTCGCCCCCTATACGCCCACCGAGCGCACTCTTCCCACCCGGAGCAGGGGCCGCGCCTCCTACGACCGGGATCTGGTCCACTCGATACTCGACGCGGCGTACCTCTGCCACCTGGGCTTCGTACGCGACGGGGCGCCGGTCGTACTGCCGACCCTGTTCGGGCGGGTCGGCGAACGTCTCTACATCCACGGCTCGACCGGCTCCCGGCCGCTGCGGGCGGCCGACGCGTCGGACCCGGGCCTGCCGGTCTGCCTCACCGTCACCCATGTCGACGCGCTGGTGCTGGCCCGGTCCGCCTTCCACCACTCGGTGAACTACCGCTCCGTGGTGGTGCACGGGGTGGCGGTCACGGTGACCGACCCCGAGGAGCGGCGCCTCGCGCTGGACGCCATCGTCGAACAGGCCGTCCCGGGCAGGTCCTCCGACGCGCGGCCCGCCGACGCCAAGGAACTGGCCGCGACGGCGGTGATCCGGCTCGATCTGGACGAGGTCTCGGCGAAGATCCGCACCGGCGGTCCCAACGACGAACCGGCCGATGTCGGGCTGCCCCACTGGGCGGGCGTCGTCCCGCTCACCCGCGGGTACGGCGCACCGGTCCCGGCGGACGACCTCGACCCGGCCGTCGCGGTACCGGACTACCTGTCCGCACACTGACGGGCCGCACCGACACACCGGACGCGCCCCGGGGCGCACCGGCGCCCCGCCCGCGCGAGCGGCGCGCTACGGCGACATGCGCTCCACCGGCAGCTCCTCCCCGGCCGCGACGCCACGCGGGACCGCTCCCGAGGCCACCGGCCCCGAGGGTGGCTTCGGAGCCGAGGACTGCGCGATGAACGCGCCGAGCAGGACGACGGAGCCGCCGATGAGCTGCGGCGCGGAGAGATGCTCACCGAGCAGCACCCAGGCGAGGACGGTCGCGATGACCGCCTCCAGGCAGGCGACGACGCCCGCCACCTGGGGGGAGAGCAGCCGCACCGAGATCACCCCGGTGACATAGGCGAACACGGTGGCGAGCAGCACGATCCAGCCGAGCAGCAGCCAGGCGGGAACGGAGTTGCCGTTCATCGCGGCGCTCCGGCCGAGAATCGCCCAGTCCATGCCCCAGGGCCGGGCGACCACGGTGAGGACGGCGGCACCGGTCAGCAGCCCGTACGAGATGACCCCGACCGGATCCGGGGCCGGGGCGCCCTCCTCGCCACTACCCCCGGAGTCCTTACCGCTCGGGTCCGACAGGACGAAGTAGCCGACCTGGCAGCAGGCCGCACCGAGCGCGAGCAGCAGCCCCACGGCATCGAAGCTGAGCCCGGACCACACCTCGACGACACAGGCCAGCCCGCCGACCGCGAGGACCACACCGAGCGCGGCGGCCCGGGTGACCGGCCTGCGCCGTACGAAACGGACCCAGCCGAGCACCAGCGCGGGAGCCAGGTATTCGACCAGGAGCGCCACACCGACGGGGATACGGGAGATCGCTGCGAAGTAGAAGGCCTGCACACCGGCGACGGCGAACAGCCCGAACCCGGCCAGCAGCGCGGGACGTTCACGCACCAGGTTCCGGTGCCGCCAGGCGACCGGCAGCATGATGAGCGCGGCGCCCGCCACGCGCAGCCAGACCACGTGCAGCGGATCGAGACCCGCCTCGATCAGCGGCTTGGCCGCCACCCCTGAACCACCGAAAGCGAAAGCCGAGACGAGGGCCAGTCCCAGGCCGGCGCTTCTCCCCTGAGACGCGTGCATCGGCACATCATGACAGCTGCGATCAGCACCGTCACCCCTGTCACACCTGTCGGGACGTCGGGTTCACACCCGTCGGGACATCCCGGCTCACCCCTGCGGTGACGACTCGGCGGTCAGCTCCGCGGTGCGGTCCGCCAGCCAGGCGGCGTCCACGCCCGCGCGGGCCAGCACCTCCACGGCACGGCACTCCTTGTCGGCGGCCAGGGCGGCGAGGAGGTCGAGGCCGCCTGGCAGAGGCTCACCGCGTTGCGCGGCGCGCCGCCCGGCCTCCTCCATGGCGGTCACGGCCGAGGGCGACCAGCCCTCCGCCGGCGTGTCCCGGACCATCGGGACCGCGCCGGAGTCCTCGACCGAGCCCTGCCAGCGGAGCCCGTAACCGATGCTGCGCTGGACGAGGTAGCCGAGCACCTTGGCCAGCCGCGGCCCTCCGTCGAAGGCGTCACGGACCGCGGGGTCCGACTCGATGAGGGAGTGCAGGAGATGGGCCGTGTCGATCTGATGGTCACCGTCGCGCAGGGCCCGTCTGCGCGCGCCGGTCACCACCGAGGCCAGTTCCACGGAGAATCTGGCGTCGAGGTCGGCACGGTTCGGTGCGGGCTGTTCGGGTATCCGCGGCGTCCGGTTTTGCACACCTCTTACCCCATCAGTACCGGAGTGCGGGAGCATCCCCGGAGGGGCCCATTTAGACATCCCACCCAAGTTGGGCACACCGGATCAGGCCCTCATCCTTGCGGATGAGATGTCCCACTGCGCGCAACCGATCCGAAAGGGGCGCACTCCCGGTCCGCGGAACCGGAGCAGCGCCGACCCGCGCGCCCCGGGCAACCGGGGGGCCCTTCCCGTACGTCCCTCACGCAACAGCAAGTTCACAGCATCCGGAAGGAGTACGTCGGAGGTGTTCTGGATGGTCGCTCTGCCGGCAGTGGACGGACTGGAGTACGTGTACCGGGTGTACGCACCGGACGACGCGCTGCCCGCCGACATCTTCTGGGCCGCGTTCCACTGCCACGACGAGGGCCCGCATCCGCGCGCTTCGGACCGGTTCGACTCGGCGGCCATCTGGCGGAACCGGCAGACCCAACAGATCTGACAGTTCATCAGTATTGAATGTTCCCGCCACTGCCGCTACGTTCCGCGACACCGCAACCCGACGATCCAGGGGTGACCGCATGGCCGAAGTCAGCGCCGAGGCGCGTATCGAAGCACCCGCCGAAAAGGTCTGGGCACAGCTCACGGACTTCACCACGTACGGCGAGTGGAACGCCACCCACACCAGCTTCCCCAAGGGCGGCCCCGCCGTACTGGAACTCGCGGCCACCTACGAGGAGAACATGAAGCTCATGGGCTTCCCCGCCGAGGTGACCTGGACGGTGGCCGCACTGGAGTCCGGCCGGCTGCTGACCACCACGGGCAAGGGCCCGATGGGCGTCAACCTGTCCATGCGCTACTCCCTGACCGCGGACGGGAACGCCACCACGATGCGCATCGACGGCGAGTTCACCGGGGCCGCGGTCTCACTGATGGCGGGCAAGCTCAAGGACTCGGCGACGGCGGCACTGCACGAGTCGCTGCGCAAACTCGGCGACCTCGTCACGGCGTAGGCCCCGCGGCCCACCGCCACGCCCGCACCCCTCAACCCAGCGACTCGCCGACTCGCCGACTCGCCGACTCGCCGAAGCATCGGCCGCGGCAGCCGGAAGGGCCTCGCGGACCGGCCGCGGGGCCCTTCGTACGGGACACCTCTCAGCTCGCCGAGGGCGATGACCGCCGGCCTCAGTGCTCGTCGGCAAGGATCAGATAGAGCTTCTTGCGGGCGTCGTTGATGACGGACAGCGCCTTCTGCCGCTGGTCGGCCGAACCGGTCTTCCAGACCTGCCCGAACGCCTCCATCAGGCCGAAGCCGGCCTGCCGGATCTCGTTCACGCTCTCCCAGTCGACGCCGCGCCCGGCCTCCTCCCACGGCGCTTCGGGGCCGGTTTCGGCCTCACCGCGCCCGGAATCGGTGAGCGTGAACAGCTTCTTGCCGCCCTCGCTCGCGCTGACGATCAGACCCTCGTCCTCCAGCAACTGGAGGGTCGGGTAGACCGAACCCGGGCTGGGCCGCCAGGCCCCGCCGCTGCGCTCGCCGATCTCCTGGATCATCTCGTACCCGTGCATCGGCCGGTCCTTCAGCAGGGCCAGGATCGACGCGCGTACGTCACCGCGCCTCGCCCGGCCCCTGCCGCCACCCCGGCCGCGTCCGCCCCCGAAGGGGCCACCGCCGAAGGGACCGCCGCCGAACGGCGGCCCGAACTGCCCGAAGGCCGCCCGCCGCCCCTCGAAGTCGCCCCGACCCTGATGACCGGGCCCGCAGTGCCCATGTCCGTGCTCATGCTCGTATCCATGTGAACGCATCGCTACGCTCCTTCCATCGTTGATCTGTCGCGATGCGTCAACGATATATCGGAAGCTATCGCCTGGCAAACATCTGCCACCCCGCTCCGGTTGACCTGTGGCAGCGGTCGTTGATCGATTGCCAGGGAGAGTTGGCCAAAGCTGGTTTGTGCCAGTGAAGGGTGACCACATGGCTATCTGTGCCGGCGCAGGCTGACCGTCTTGATCGTCGCCTTGCTGCGCGTCCGTCCGATCAGGGGATTCCGGTCGATCATGGCCGTCACACTTGGGACTGCCCGGCCGAGCTGCAGGGAAGTGGCGCAGGGCCGGGCGGTTCTGCGCGGCGGTCAGGCGGGAACGCCGGCCCGGTTCAGGACGGCGGCCATCTCGTCTTCGGGGAGCGCCGGGTTGGCGCCCGTGCTGGAGGCCAGTTCGGGGACGTGGAGGGCCTCGCGGAGCCGGTGGAGCGGGAGACGCGGGTCACCGGCCGCCGCCTGACGCGTCCAGACCTCGGGGTCATGGCTGAGCCGTTCGATGAGTGCGGGCGTGGCGGCCGGGTCCCGGACAGCCAGCCGACGGTAGTTCCCGTCCGCGTGGTCCGCGTAGCGGGCGGCGAGCCCCTCGCGGGGAAAGCGAGGGTGCGTCTCCGCCATCCAGGCGGAGAACGTCCCGCCGAGCCGCGCGAACACACGCATCAGGACCTCCTCCGGGGTGTCGGGGTGGTGAATACCCAGGCGGTTCTCCACCACCGGGTCCTCGACGCGTGCGAGCAGGCGCAGCAGGTCGGGCGGCAGGTGGGGGCTCAGGACGGCGGCGCGCCGGAGCAGAGGGTGTGCGGAGACCGCGGCTCGACGAAGCACTTTGGGGTCGGTCAGCCCGTCTCGTACCCACTGCACGCCGTCGCCCCTGTCGAAGTCGCCGGCCGTGAAGTCGATCGCCATGCGCCGTTCCTCGTCCAGCTCGGGCCTGAGGGAGACCGCGAGCCGTACGGCCTCGTCGGGGTCGACGGCGAGCCGCTCCACGAGGTCGGCGGGCAGCGACGGGTTCCCGGCGAGGGCCGCCAGGTGCGTCCGCTCGGCGACGCACCGCTCGGCGTCGGCGCGGACGAGGAGCCCTCGGCGCAGCGCCTCGGCGGCGGACTTCGGATCGCGGATGAGTTCGGCGGTGACGCGTGCGTCCCGTCGGCACTCCCGGAGTGCGGCGGCCCGCCGCACTCCGGGATCAGGGTCGGCCAGCAGTGCCGACCGCTCGCCCGGCGGCAGGATCTCCCATTCGCGCACCGCTTCCCGGCGCGCTGCCGAGCTGTGATGAGTAGCCATCGAGGCCACGAACGACGCCGCCAGATGGGGTGAGTCCAGCAGGGCCGTCCGGACAGAAGGGGCGGGGTCGTCGAGCAGGCGGACGCACACGGCGTTCGGGAGCGGTGCGACCTTCGTGCGCGGGTCGTAGACCTCGGGTCCGTACGCAAGAGCTGCCCGCACCTTGGGAGAAGGATCGTCCGCGAGCCGGGCCCGCTGTGCGGGCTCCGCCCTGGCACTCAGGGCGAAATCGATCCGAACACCCGGATCCGGGTGGGCCAGGATCGCCCTGACGGCCGACTCGGAAAGCCCGGCCCGCTGCAGCGCACCACGGGGCGGACTGCGGTCACCGCCCCCGTCGAAGGCGAGCAGGCGCAGCAGCAGCGGTGTCGGCAGCGCCGGATTACGGGCGACGCCGTCCAGCGCGGACGCGTGGAACGCGACCATGATTCCCCCACCCCTGTGTCTCCGTCGGCTGGTTCACGACCATGGTCTCCCGCCCGGCAGCCCGCCCGGCAGCCCGTCCGGCGGGCGGGCAGGCCGTCATGGTCGGCCGGACAGTGCCCAGTCGCTCGGCTGCTCGGCCTTCTTTGGCTGCTCAGGCCAGCCACGGGACAACCGGTAGCACTCGCGCGAGCACCAGCGTCGGGTCCAGCCGTCCTTGCGGCGGTCGATCGGTTTCTGGCAGCGGCCGCGGGACACCGGCTTCAAGAAGATCGATGGGGCAGCGCCCCCGGACGACCATGTGCGACAGCGCCGGTTGCACCAGCGGCGAGGGGGAGCGGCGAGCGACTTCGCTTCTATCGGGATGCCGCAGAACACGCATGTCCTGGAAGGCAGGGGAAGCCCGTCCCCTCTCGATCAGCCGGTCCCACCGGGAGACCTGCAGTTCGCATGTCTCCGAGCAGGTGCGCTTGTCGGCGCTTTGAGGGTGCGGCGGCGTGGAGCCTTCGCAGGCGGCGCAATCGCGGAAGGGCTGCCGGTCAGCGGCGTCCTCCTCGCGGGAACGACGTTCGATGCAGGCCACTCTGCGGCAGGCAGAGGAACAGAGCCGGTGACGTTTTGACGGAAAAGGCCAGGTCAAAGGCTGCAAGGGCAAGTTCTTCGAACACACCGACAGGTGCCCCCACCACGTCCCCCACGCACCTGCACATCGAATGATCAACCTGCGGTGGCACAAACGTGCGTTGATCATCCTTCAGTGGCAATCGATCAGCGATCACTGGCACAGGTCACCCGCTGTCCCGTCTCAGCGAAGATTCACCGGTCTCGCGGAAGGTTGACGACGGGCCCGTTCGTATCAAGGAAGGTTGACTGGCACCGCTTGGTGGTCGCTTCGGATGTGGCCGATCGGTTCCGCGTTCGAAACCGGTTGCCGTTGCCTCCCGGCGTTCGGTGATACTCCTGCATGAGCAGGATTGCGCAGGTCATTGTGTTCGCGTCGTACGCGGACGAGGTCATGGAGCCGCTCAGCCGGCCTGACGAGTCACGCAGCTGGAAGGGTGAGTTCAAACCGCTCGGCCTATTCGTCGGGGGCTGGGTCATCGAGTTCCACAGGCAGTGGACGCGCTCGGGTCTGCTGAAGCACTTGGAGTCACTCCCGTGGCCCCGCCCCGAGCAGGTGCAGGTGCTGATCCATGACGAGGAGGACGACTGCTTCGGCCTGTGGATGATGTACGACGGCGCTCTGGTCGAGGTGTCGCTCCCCCGTGTGCAGCGGTTCCACGCCCCGGCACCGCTGACAGATGAGTTCTCGCCGAGCCCGGGATATCTCTGGCGGACGGACGGACCGGTCGAGATACCCGCAGGCCTCTCGACCGAACGTCAAGATCTGCGACCGGCCTGGTAGCGACGGGACCGAACCCTGGCCAGCGCCGGCATGCACCGCGGGTGAAGCCCCGACCAACACCGGGAGCCGGTCAAAGTTCGGTGAGACTGACCAAGGTTCAGTGAGACCGGGCACCCGCTCCGGTGTCCTGTGACAGCGAAACTCGTTCGACTGCCACCGAACTCTGACCACCGGCACGTTCCTGACACCGGACTTCGACCAGTGCGGTTCGAGGGCAGGGCGGGGGTACAGGCGCGTCTCTACGGCGACTCCGCGTTGTCGGCCTTCGAGCTGGAGTGTTGCGGTCCCGCAGGTCGCCTTCGCCTCCCGTCGGGAGACGCCGGGAAGTTTGCTTCGAGGAAGCCAAGCCGGTTCGGCAGTTCCCGCTGGCCGCGGGGCGGCGACTCCTTGACGCCGAAGGGGCGTACGAGTGACCCCCGCACGCCCCTTCAACATCCGCCACCGCCCGACGCCTGCCACCGCCCGACCGACGTCCGCCACCGGGCGACCGCCGCCTGCGCCTGCCGCCCCACGACCCGCGCACGCCTCGCGCCGGCCGACCCCCTTCACGGAGTGGGCAGCCAGTCCACCTTCCCCGCGAGCAGCGCGTATCCGACGAACGCGCCGATGTCGAGCAGTGTGTGCGCGACGACCAGCGGCCCGACCCGCCCCCAGCGCCGGTACAGCAGCACGAAGACGACGCCCATCACCATGTTGCCGAGGAAGCCGCCGATGCCCTGGTACAGGTGGTACGAGCCACGCAGCACCGAACTCGCCACCAGCGCGGCCATCGGCGTCCAGCCCAACTGCCCCAGTCTGCGGAGCAGATACCCGACGACGATCACTTCCTCCAGTACGGAGTTCTGCACCGCGGAGAGGATCAGTACGGGGAACTTCCACCAGACGTCGGGCAGTGACTCCGGCACCACCGTGAGATTGAACCCGGTGGCCCGCGCCACGAGGTAGAAGGCCAGCCCGGCGCTGCCGATGCCCGCCGCGACCAGAGTGCCGCGCCCGAGGTCGCGCCCGGGGCTGGTCCGGTCGAATCCGATGGCCCGCAGCCCCGTGCCCTCCCTGATCAACAGATGCGCCACGAGGGCGACCGGCACCAGGGCCGTTGCGATTCCGAACATTTGCCATGCCAGATCCAGCCATGGCCGCCCAGGAGCGTACGAACTGTTGAGCGTCGCGGCCTGATCCTTCAAACCCCCTGGTTTCGTCAACGATCCGACAAAACTGATCAGGGCAGACACCCCGCTGGCGCCCAGCGAGAGAGCCAGCACCAGCACCGTCTCGGACCGCAGGATCCGTTGCGAAACAGCATCTTGGGGAAAAGAATCAGCCACGCGCCCCACCTCCACCTGTGCACCCGCCTTTAGTTGTGCAATCGCGTCTCATCCCGCCCGTCGTCCCGCTAGGGTCTCGAATGCAGGTACGAAGATCATGCGCGACAGGCCGGGGGACAACCACCAACGCGGGTGGTGCGGTCCCCCTTTTCCTTGTTCATCCTCAAGGAGGGGCACCACCGACATGGGACGTCATAGCTTGCCTGACGACTTCGCGACGGAAGAGCACCGGGGTAGTCCTCCCCCACGCCGCCGCCGCACCGTTGCCATCGCCACCATGCTCGTACTCGCTGTGGCGGCGGGAACGGCTGTCGCGGTCCAGGGCGGCCTGTTGTCGTTCTCCGATTCCTGCGAGGACTCCAGCGTGAAGCTGTCGATGGCGGCCTCGCCCGACATCGCCCCCGCCATGCGGGCCATCGCAGACAAGGCCCGTGAGGACGAGGTGAGATCCGACGGCCGCTGCCTGGACGTGAAGGTGGTGGCACGCGACTCCTACAAGGTGGCCGACGCACTCGCCACCGGCAGCGAGTCCCTCGACTTCCAGGTCTGGCTGCCCGACTCCGATCTCTGGCTGGACCGGGCCAAGGGGGTCGGTGAGAGCATCCCGATCACCCCGTCCGACTCCGTGGCCTCCTCCCCCGTGGCCCTGGCCATGGTCCCGCCGGCCGCCGAGAAGCTGGGCTGGCCCCGGAAGACCTACTCCTGGGCGGATCTGGTCGCCTCGGCCATGGAGTCGGACAAGGTGCGCCTCGGCGCGGCCGACCCGGCCCGCAGCGCCACCGGTCTGCTGGCCCTCACCAGCATCGGGGCCTCGTCCGACGCACAGGGCGGCGACAGCGACACCCGGGTGGCCGAGACCGCGAAGGTGCTGGCACAGCGGATGTCCGACGGCGACACCCAGGTGCTGGAAACCCTGGCGCGCGACGGTTCGGGGACCGAGGAGGGCAACCCGAAGCGCAATCAGGCGGTGCTGCTCTCCGAGCAGGCGGCGTTCGCCCACAACGCGGAGGCGACCGGAGGGGGCAAGGTCGATCTCTTCTACCCGAAGGACGGCACCCCCCTGCTCAACTACCCGTACACCCTGGTCGACGAACCGAAGCTGAGCACCGAGGAAGCGCGGGCGGCCCTGCGCTTCATGACCCTGCTGAACGACCGCGGTTCGCGGGCCATCCTGACCCGGCACGGGTTCCGGTCCGTGGACGGGACCGCGGGGGAAGCGGTCGTCACGGCGGCGGGCGGCAGGACGCCCCAGCCGTACGTCACCGCCGCCGCCGACGCGCCCACCGCTCAGGCGCTCCAGGAGACGCTCGGCATGTGGACCATCACGGTGCAGAGCGCGCGGCTGACGACGGTGGTCGACGCGTCCGGCTCCATGGCCACTCCGGTGCCGGGCCGCAACCAGTCCCGGATGGATGTCACGAAGGAGTCCCTGATCCAGGCTCTCGGCCAGTTCACGCCGGAGGACGAGATCGGGCTCTGGGAGTTCGCGACGACGCTGGACGGCGAGAAGGACTACCGCAAGCTGATGCCCACCCGCAGGCTGGGCGACCCCGTGAAGGGCGGCGGCACCTACCGGGACAAACTGTCGGCGGCGTTCGCGGGCCTCGAACCGGTGCCGGGCGGGGCGACCGGCCTGTACGACACCACGCTGGCCTCGTACGAGGCGGCTCAGTCGTCCTATGTGAAGGGCAAGTTCAACGCCCTGGTCATCCTCACCGACGGCTCCAACGAGGACGCCCGCGGCATCTCCCGCAGTGCGCTCATCGACCGGCTGAAGCAGCTCGCCGACCCGCAGCGGCCGGTTCCGATCATCGCCATCGCGGTGGGACCCGACGCCGATCGCGAAGAGGTCTCGGCGATAGCGGAGGTGACCGGCGGCGGCGGGTACGAGGTGAGCGACCCGGCGGAGATCCAGGCGGTGATCCTCCAGGCCATCATGACGGCCGGGCAGAACGGACGCGCCGCGCAGGAGTAGCCCGCGCATTCGTCTCCCGGCCCGCCCGGCCCACCTGCCACCCGGTCCCTCTTCCGGTCTCTCTCCCGGTCCCGGTCCTGCCCCGCCCGCGCCGCCCCGGTTCCGGTCCCGGTCCGGTCCTGGTCAGGGCGCCGGGAATCCCACCGGCCAGGTGTGCACCGGCTCGCCCATCTGCGCCAGCTCGATGTAGCGCCGGGTGGTGGCGGCGAGAGCCGCGTCACGCTCCAGCCCGGCCTCCAGCGCCCGGTGGTACGTGGCGACCTGCCAGGACGCCCCGTTGACGCGTCGCCTGCACCGCTCCTCGATGATGCCCAGGTAGCGGTCGCGGTCCGCGGGCTCGATGTTCCACGCGTCGAGCCCGGCGGCCGCCAGCGGCAGGAGCTCGTCGCGTACGAGCCTGACCGCCGGCACCTTGGCGAGCCCGCCGGAACGGCCCGGGAGGGGCCAGAGCAGTTCGGCCTCGATGCCATGGCGGCAGGCCGCGTCGAAGTTCTCCGCGGCGGCCTCGAAGGGCAGCTTGCTCCAGACCGGCCGGGACTCCTCGGCCAGGGCCCGTACCAGCCCGTAGTAGAACGCGGCGTTCGCGATCACGTCCGGCACGGTGGGCCCGGCCGGCAGGACACGGTTCTCCACCCGCAGATGGGGAACGCCGTCGGCCAGTCCGTACACCGGCCGGTTCCAGCGGTAGACCGTGCCGTTGTGCAGCACGAGCTCGGCCAGCGTGGGCACTCCTCCCTCGTCGAGCACCCTCAGAGGTTCCTCGTCGTCGCGGATCGGCAGCAGCGGCGGGAAGTAGCGCAGGTTCTCCTCGAAGAGCTCGTACGCGGAACTGATCCAGCGCTCCCCGAACCAGGTCCTCGGCCGCACGCCCTGGTTCTGGAGCTCGGGCGGCCGTACGTCGGTGGCCTGCTGGAACAGCGGGGGCCTCGACTCCCGCCACAGCTCCTTGCCGAACAGGAAGGGCGAGTTGGCGCCGAGTGCGATCTGCACGGAGGTGACGGCCTGCGCGGCGTTCCAGACGTCCGCGAAACGCGTGGGTGTCACCTGGAGGTGGAATTGCACGGAGGTGCAGGCCGATTCGGGAGCGATCGAGGGCGAGGTGCAGACCAGCCGCTCCACGCCCTCGATATCGAGCGCGAAATCCTCCCCCCGGGCCGCCGCCATTTGATCGTTGAGCAGCGTGTAGCGTTCCGCTTCCGAGAGGTTCGCGGACACCACGTCCCGCTGGCCGAGTGTCGGCAGGATTCCGATCATCACGATCCCCGCGTCCACCTCGGCGGCCTTGCGGTGGGCATAGGCGAGACCCGTGCGCAGCTCCTCCGCGAGCTGATCGAGAACCCGGCCGCTCAGGCGGTGCGGAACAATATTCACTTCCAGATTGAACATGCCCAGTTCGGTCTGGAAATCTCGACTCGCGATGCGCTGGAGAACCTGCGCATTCCGCATCCTCGGCATGCCGTCGGAGCCCGCCAGATTCAGTTCGATCTCCAGCCCCAGGAGATTCTTGGGGCGATCGAACCTCCGCTCCGCCAGCAGCCTCTCCAAACCCTCCAGGCACTGACTGAGCTTTCTGCGGTACGTCTGCCGGTCCGACAGGTCAAAGGCTCGCGCCACGACCTTCTCCCCCATCGAAGGGTCCCTCCTCCAGTGGGCGGCCCGCGGCCCAGGCCACTCGTATCACGATCGATAATGCCCATTCGAGCTGATCCATAACGTCCCGCGGGTGCCGTGGACCCGCTAGTCTTCGACGGAATCGGCGGGCACATTCCGTCGGCATACGGCAATCCGGGGTTTCGGCCGTGGGGCGCGTGACGGAAAACACCATCGAGTTTCGGCCTACCGCGGCATCGGAAAAACCCCTGGCGAAGGATGACCGGAACAGCAGGAATCATCAGAAACTCCACAATTCAAAGACCTGATGTCGCCTTGCGGTTCGCATTCGCGCCCGGTAGTGGAAGCACCTTGTGAACACTTTTCGTATAAACTCCGCCCACGAGGCAGAGAGTTGACGCAACCGGCCCGGTCCCGGCCCCTCTGGCCCCGCCCGCCGACAGCGCCGTCTGCACCCACCACGCATCACCGTGTCTCCAAGTGAGAGGCGACCCACTATGCCGCTGCATGTCCCTCCGGCTCCCGCGCCCGCACTGCGCAGCGTTCTCGCGGCACTCGGATCCCCCACCGCCGTCCGAGAAGCCCGCACTCCCGCGCTCCGGTCGGCCCAGGGCCCCCTGAGCCCCGAACTCCCGTTGCCCGTCCATGTACTGGACCGGATCGTGCCGAATGGCCCAGCGCCCCGTACCCGTCTGGCCGCCTGGCGATTCCTGATCCGCAGCGAGGGGCGCGCCGTCGCGGCGGCGGACACCATGCTCACTCCGGACGGCTGGGCCTTCTCGCACTTCTTCGAGGGGCCCTACCTCGCCTCGACCGAGCTGGCCGTCAAGCAGGCGGAAGCGTCGGTCGCCCCCTGCCAGGCGCGGCTGCTCTCCATCCCGGAGCTGTACATGCTCACGCTGTGGCTGCACGGGGACACCGGCGCCGATGCCGCCGCCTCGGCGCTCGACCCCACCGATGTGCTGGTTCCCCTGGCGCCGGCCCCGCCGGGGATAGCGGCGCACCACCCGCGCCGCGTCGCCGATCTGCTCCCGGTGATGACCCTTCGTGTCACCCCGGGTCCGCTGCTCAGTTCCGCCTGACCCGACCCGCCTCCGCATGCCCCCGCGGCGCCCCGTTCCGCCCTTACCACGCACCTGGCGGGCAGGGATACCGCGGGGGCTCATTCGTACCCGTCCGGACTAGCCCGGTCCGGCCACCCCGAACCACCCAAAGGGACAGTGCAGTTGCGCTGAACCGTCCGGCCGGGTGATGCGTCATGGGAGGAGAAGAAGCGCTGCGGCGAAATCCCTGCGGAATGTCGCCCGCAGGGCAACACTGGGACCGGACCGACTGATACGGGGGCGGCAAATGAACACGTCATCCAGCCGCAGGACATTCGAATCGACGCAGCGAAAGAACCCATCCATGTGCCAGCACCAGCCACCCTGCCCGACCGCCGACTCCGCCGACCGGGAAGCCGCCCGCCTGACGGCACACCACCCGGAACAGGGCTGGAGCCTGCTGTGCAACGGCGTCCTGCTCTTCGAGGACACCGGCGAGCTGCTCCCGGACGGGCAGATCATCGCCCCGCACCGGCCGCTGGCGGCCGGCCGGGTGGTGAAGGCCGCCTGACCCCAGACGTACGAAGGGGGCCGGCCCGGAGAGATCTCCGCACCGGCCCCGACGCATGTCGCAACGCGCCTACGCCTTCGGTCAGTTGTCGTACTCGTCCAGCGGCGGGCAGGAGCAGACCAGGTTGCGGTCGCCGAACGCTCCGTCGATCCGGCGCACCGGCGGCCAGTACTTGTCCGTGGCCGAGACTCCGGCCGGGAACACGGCCTCCTCACGGCTGTAGGCGTGATCCCATGCTCCACCGAGCGCCGCCGCCGTGTGCGGGGCGTTGCTCAGCGGGTTGTCGTCCGCGCCCCACTCACCGGAGGCGACCTTCTCGATCTCGCCGCGGATGGCGATCATGGTGTCGCAGAAACGGTCGAGCTCGGCGAGGTTCTCGCTCTCGGTCGGCTCGATCATCAGCGTCCCGGCCACCGGGAACGACATGGTCGGCGAGTGGAAGCCGTAGTCGATCAGGCGCTTGGCGACATCGTCGATGCTGACGCCGGTCGCCTTGGAGATCGGCCGCAGATCCACGATGCACTCGTGCGCGACCAGTCCGGCCGGGCCGTTGTACAGGATCGGGAAGTGCGGCTCCAGGCGCTTGGCGATGTAGTTGGCCGCGAGCACGGCGACCTGTGTCGCGCGCTTCAGACCCTCGCCGCCCATCAGCCGGACGTACGCCCACGAGATCGGCAGAATGCCGGCCGAGCCCCACGGGGCGGCCGAGATCGGGCCCACACCGGTCTCCGGGCCCGCGGCGGGCTGGAGCGGGTGGTTGGGGAGGTAGGGCGCGAGGTGCGCGCGGACGCCGACCGGGCCGACGCCGGGGCCACCGCCACCGTGCGGGATGCAGAAGGTCTTGTGCAGGTTCAGGTGCGAGACGTCGCCGCCGAACTTGCCGGGCTTCGCGAGACCGACCAGCGCGTTGAGGTTGGCGCCGTCGACGTAGACCTGGCCGCCCGCGTCGTGCACCTCACCGCAGATGGCGGCGACGTGCTCCTCGAACACACCGTGGGTCGAGGGGTACGTGATCATGAGCACGGCGAGCTCGTCGCGGTACTGCTCGATCTTGGCGCGCAGGTCCTCGATGTCGACCTCGCCGTCGTCGGCGGTCTTCACGACGACGACCTTCATGCCCGCCATGACGGCGCTCGCGGCATTGGTGCCGTGGGCCGAGGACGGGATCAGACAGACGGTACGTCCCTCGTCGCCATTGGCCCGGTGGTACGCCCGGACGGCCAGCAGACCGGCGAACTCGCCCTGCGAACCCGCGTTCGGCTGGATCGACACGGCGTCGTAGCCGGTGACCTCGGCGAGCCGCTCCTCCAGCTCACGGATGAGGGTGAGGAAGCCCTGCGCCTGCTCGGCGGGCGCGAAGGGGTGCAGCGCCCCGAACTCGGGCCAGGTGATCGACTCCATCTCGGCGGTCGCGTTCAGCTTCATGGTGCAGGAGCCGAGCGGGATCATGCCGCGGTCCAGCGCGTAGTCCCGGTCGGCGAGCTTGCGCAGGTAGCGCAGCATCGCGGTCTCGGAGCGGTGTTGGTGGAAGACCGGGTGCGTGAGGATCTCGTCGTCGCGCAGCAGCCCCTCGGGCAGCGTGTCGGCGGCCACCGCGTCCAGCGCCTCGACGTCGCCCTCGGCGCCGAAGGCCGCCCATACGGCGGCGACCTGGCTGCGGGTCGTGGTCTCGTCACAGGCCAGGGAGACCAGGTCTGCGTCGACGAGGCGCAGGTTGACCCCGCGCTCCCGGGCGCCCGCGACCACGGCGGCGGCCCCGCCGGGAACCCGCACGGTCAGCGTGTCGAAGAACGCGCCGTGCACGACGTCGGCTCCGCCCCGCCGCAGGCCCTCGGCCAGGATCGCGGCGTAGCGGTGGGTGCGCCGGGCGATCGTCCGCAGGCCCTCGGGGCCGTGGTAGACGGCGTACATCCCGGCCATGACGGCGAGCAGCACCTGGGCGGTGCAGATGTTGCTGGTGGCCTTCTCGCGGCGGATGTGCTGCTCGCGGGTCTGGAGGGCCAGGCGGTAGGCCTTGTTGCCGTCGGCGTCGACGGAGACGCCGACGAGCCGGCCGGGGAGGCTGCGGGCGAACTTCTCGCGCACGGCCATGAAGCCGGCGTGCGGTCCGCCGAAGCCCATCGGTACGCCGAAGCGCTGGGTGGTGCCGACGGCGATGTCCGCGCCGAGCTCGCCGGGCGAGGTGAGCAGGGTCAGGGCGAGCAGGTCGGCGGCCACGGTGACGATCGCGCCGAGGTCGTGGGCCTGCCCGATGACGGGCTTGAGGTCCCGTACGGCTCCGGAGGCGCCCGGGTACTGGAGCAGCACGCCGAAGACGCCGCGCTCGGCGAGATCCGCCGGGATGCCGTCGGTGAGGTCGGCGACGACCACCTCGACGCCGGTCGGCTCCGCGCGGGTCTCGATCACCGCGACGGTCTGCGGCAGGGTGTCGGCGTCGACCAGGAAGACACCGTTCTTCACCTTGCCGACGCGGCGGGACAGGGCCATGGCCTCGGCGGCCGCGGTGCCCTCGTCGAGCAGGGAGGCGCCGGAGGTGGGCAGCCCGGTCAGCTCGGCGACCATCGTCTGGAAGTTGAGGAGCGCTTCGAGCCGCCCCTGGGAGATCTCCGGCTGGTACGGCGTGTACGCCGTGTACCAGGCGGGATTCTCCATGACGTTGCGCAGGATCACCGGCGGGGTGAACGTGCCGTAGTAGCCGAGCCCGATCATCGGCGCGAGCACCTGGTTACGGTCGGCGAGCGAACGCAGCTCGGCCAGCACCTCGGCCTCGGTACGGGCCGACGGAAGCTTGAGAGCCTCCGTGCTCTTGATCACGTCGGGCACCGCGGCGGCGGTGAGCTCGTCGAGCGAGCCGTAGCCGACCTGGGCGAGCATCTTCGCCTGGGCCTCACCATCGGGCCCTATGTGGCGCTGCTCGAACGGAATGCCCTGCTCCAGCTGGGAGAGCGGAGTGCGACGGGGGGTCATGATGGAGGCCTCCTGGTCTGTCACGACCTGCGAGGGGCACCGCGGCGTGGGTGCCCGAACGGCCTCCCCCTCTGTCATCTCAACCTGAGAGCTTCACCGGCCCGCCTCACGGCGCGCCGGCTTTCACCGTCGGTGAGGGTGGGATCCGTCCCGGCACACATGCCCGCACGGAACCCGCCCTGCTTTCCAGAGTGACCTCGTCCGTGCGGTACGGGGGCCTGAGAGATTCCGGGGAGGATTTGCTCCTTCGGCGCCTCCGGATTCTGCACCGGAGGACTCTCCCGCACGGGGTCAGCAGCCATATGCCAGCCTACCAGCGGGGTTCCCGCCGGATTGCTCAAGTGGCCGACACCCGGGATCTGCACTTTTGTAGTGCTTGTGGAGTAGTCACCACCACCCAGGCAGTTGCGACCAGTGGGAGGCACCGTGCAGACCGACATCGATCCGCGCAGCCTGATCGGCCGCAAGGCGTTCGACCGCAGGGGCACCAAGATCGGAACGGTGGACGAGGTCTATCTCGACGATGCGACGGGTGTCCCGGAGTGGGCGGCCGTACGCACCGGGCTCTTCAGCCGGGACGCTTTCGTCCCCCTCGAACCGAGCGAATTCGTCGAGGATTCGCTGCGGATCCCGTTCGACCGCGCGTTGATCAAGGACGCGCCGGACTTCGGCGTCGGCCGCCACCTCAGCCCGGAGCAGGAACTGCAGCTCTACCGCCACTACGGGCTGGACTCCGCGCCTCCGGGCGGGACCGGGCCGGACCGGGACTTCGGCAGGCTGGCGGGCCAGGACGAGTAGTCCACGGGGTCGCGCACCAGGGGCAGCGGGTCGGCCGGCCCCAGCTCCGGGTCATCGACACGGAACGTACGCACCCGGCCCGGTGTGCCGCCCGGCTCCTCGAAGCGAACCGTCACCCGGCCCACCCCGCTGCCCTGCACCCAGCCGTGACCGTGGGTCCCATGGCGCACGTCATGGCCGGCGGGCCATCGCCTGGCGGCGAGGAGCTCGGCGCTCTCCCCCTCCGCTTCCCCGGCCGGGACGGCGCCGGGTGCGTCCCCGTCCGCCGCGGGGCCGGGCGGGACCTCCGGTCCGGCCTCCGCCCCGGCCTCGGCCTCCGCTTGCGCCGCGGCCGCCTGCCGGGCATCGGCCGCCTGGGCGAAGAGGTCCTCCTGGGTGTAGTCGGCGAGCCCCGTCACGCCCACTCCCAGCAGCCGTACGCCCCCGGTGGTGTCCACTGCCTCCAGGAGCCTCGCCGCGGCCTCCCGGACCACTGTGGGGTCGTCCGTGGGCCCTCTGAGGGTCTCCGAGCGGGTCAGGGTGGAGAAGTCGTACCGGCGCACCTTGAGGACCACCGTGCGCCCGGAACGCTCCGCGGCCCGCAGCCGCTCCACGCACCGGTCCGCCAGCCGCTCCACCTCCGCACGCACCCGTACCCGGTCGTGCAGGTCGACATCGAAGGTGTCCTCGACCGATACGGACTTGGCGTCCCGCTCGGCCACGACGGGGCGATCGTCCAGGCCCAGTGCCATCCGGTGCAGCGAGACGCCGTGCGCCTTGCCCACCAGCCGTACGAGCTCCGCCTCCCCGGCCTCGGCCAGGTCATGGACGGTGGTCATCCCGGCCCGGCGGAGGTGGTCACCGGTGGCGGGGCCGACGCCCGGCAGGATCCGCACGGGCATGGGTGCCAGCAGCTCCCGCTCGCTGCCCGGCTCGATGAGCAGGAGCCCGTCCGGCTTGGCCTCCTCCGAGGCGATCTTGGCCAGCATCTTGGAGCCGGCGAGCCCCACCGATCCGCTGAGCCCGGTCACCGCGTGGATGGCCGCCCGCAGCTGCTCGCCCATGGCGCGGGCCGACGCCGAGTCGGCGGCGACGCCGCCCGCCTCCAGATCGACGAAGGCCTCGTCCAGGCTGAGCGGCTCCACCAGCGGCGACAGCCTGCCGAGCAGCTCCATCACCTGGTCGCTCACCGTCCGGTACAGCGAGAAGCGCGGCACGAGATACGCGGCGTTCGGTGCCAGCCGCCGGGCCTGGGCCGTCGGCATCGCCGAGTGCACGCCCAGGCGCCGGGCCTCGTACGACGCGGTGGCGACCACTCCTCGCGGCCCCAGCCCGCCCACGACCACCGGCTTGCCGCGCAGACTCGGCTTGGACGCCTGCTCCGCCGAGGCGTAGAAGGCATCCATGTCCAGATGGAGGATGGTGGGCGCGGCTCTCACATCTCCGATGCTGCCCTACGGCACTGACAACGCGACTGCCCGGCACCCCTCGGGGGCCGGGCAGTCATCACCGCTGTCGCCGATGCCGTCAGCCGGTCATCCGGCTCGGTTGCGCCGCCGCGCGAGTTCGTCGGTGGGGTTGTTGCCGACCAGCGTCTCGCCGGTGTCGACCCGCTCTCCGTGCAGCTGGGACAGTGCCGCGTCCACGTCCCGCCACACGACGCCGACAGCGATCCCGAAGACCCCCTGCCCGCCCTGGAGCAGCGCCACGACCTCGGCGGGCGAGGAACACTCGTACACCGTCGCACCGTCACTCATGAGCGTCATCCGCTCAAGGTCCTGGAACCCCCGGGCCCGCAGATGCTGGACCGTGGTGCGGATGTTCTGCAGGGCGACCCCGGTGTCCAGGAACCGCTTGACGATCTTGAGGAGGACCACGTCCCGGAAACTGTAGAGACGCTGGGTGCCCGACCCGTAGGCAGGACGCACGCTCGGCTCCACCAGCCCCGTACGCGCCCAGTAGTCGAGCTGGCGGTAGGTGATCCCCGCCGCCGCGCATGCCGTCGGTCCGCGATAGCCGATGTCATTCGCTGCTGCCACGCCGTCCGCCGCCACCGCAGCCGGCTGAACCGGTTGCCTGATGGTGTGGTCGGCCGCATTGCCGTGCTGCGGATACGGCCCACCCGCTGCCGTACCGTCGCCGCTGATTCTCACGCCGACCTCCGTCCTTGACCTGCCCACTCGAAGGTAGGCAGTCACTTGGGGTGCGTCAACGATCGCCACACTCGGCACGCCGAGTGATAATCACCCTGAGGGTGGTTTCCCGTGCCTCACTATCGGGAAAGGCTTGTCGGATGCGCTGACGACACCCCTGCGGGACGGTCACTGACTGTTGGTGCCGAAGTCCTCCGGAGAGATCTGGTCGAGGAACTCGCGGAACTTCTCCACCTCGTCCTCCTGCTCGTCGGGGATGGCGATCCCGGCGTCGTCCAGCACGCCGTCACTGCCATAGATCGGCGTTCCGGTCCGCAGGGCGAGCGCTATGGCGTCGGACGGCCGGGCACTCACCTCGACCCCGCTGGCGAAGACGAGCTCCGCGTAGAACACACCTTCACGAAGGTCCGTGATGCGGACCTCGGTGAGCTCCTGGCCGACGGCTTCGAGCACATCCTTGAAAAGATCATGGGTCAGCGGCCTGGCGGGAGCCATGCCCTGCTGGGCGAAGGCGATCGCGGTCGCCTCCCCAGGACCGATCCAAATGGGGAGGTACCGGTCGCCTCCCACTTCACGCAGGAGAACGATCGGCTGGTTTGAGGGCATTTCCACCCGGACACCGACAACGTCGAGCTCGTTCACACAGCAACCCTAGGACGTGCCCGCCATGTTTGGGTAGTCGGGCGCCTCCGAGGTCAGTGCAGCCGGACCCGCAGAGCCGTCTGGACAAAGGCCGCGTGCAGCCGCACGGAAAGCTCCGCGAGCTCCTTCGCGGTGGCCTCCGCATGGGCTCTGGTCTGCGGATTCCGGTGCCGGCGCAAGGGCGCGACCACCTGTTCGATCAGCCCGGCCTCACGGTCCGCGGCGGCCCGCATGGCCCGCAGGTGCCGAGGTTCCAGACCGAATCGGCCCAGATCCGCCACAAGTTTCGCCACGGTGACCGTCTCGGCGTCGTAGCCGCCTTCCGGCATGGCCACGATCAGCCCGTACGACTCCCACTCGTCGAGCTGCTCCTCGCCCACCTCGGCCGCCGCGAGCAGCTCGGAGCGTCCGATGCGCGCCGCGGTCGCGGCGCCGGGGCCGGAGTCCCAGAATCCGTCGGAGAGGTCCCGCTGGCCACCGCCGGGGGTGGGCAGCACGGGCTGCTCCCCCCGGGCCAGGGCGTCGAGATGCCCCCGGATGACCTTCAGCGGAAGATAGTGGTCCCGCTGCATACGGAGCACCTGAGCGAGGCGCTCGACATCGCCGGTACTGAACTTCCGGTATCCGGAAGGCGTCCGCTGCGGCTCGATGAGGCCCTCGGCCTCCAGGAAACGAATCTTGGAGATGGTGACTTCGGGAAACTCGTCGCGCAACTGGAGAAGCACCGTGCCGATGCTCATCGCTCGGGCGTCCGCTGTGGCGGTGCCGTGACCGGCACCGCCTGTGGGTGTTCGCAGCATGGGCCTTCCTGAGGGTCCCCCGGACCGGGTCCGGGGGAGGGTCATACGCCCCGCTGGCTCGCGTAGAAGACCAGCCGGTACTTACCGATCTGGACTTCGTCGCCGTTGGACAGCGCGACGGAATCGATGCGCTCACGGTTGACATAGGTGCCGTTGAGACTGCCGACATCACCCACGGTGAAGCTGCCGTCCGGGCTCCTGCGGAACTCCACATGACGCCGCGACACGGTCACGTCGTCGAGGAAGATGTCGCTCTGCGGGTGCCGTCCGGCCGTGGTGAGGTCACCGTCCAGCAGGAAGCGGCTGCCCGAATTCGGCCCGCGCCGCACCACGAGCAGCGCGGAACCGCCCGGCAGGGCGTCCACGGCCGCCTGCGCCTCGGGCGAGAGGGAAGGCAGCGCGGTCTGCCCCGTCGCCTCCGCCTCGTACGCCTCAAGACCGGAGATCGAGATCGTCGACGTCGTCTCCGAGGCACGCTCGGGGACACCGCCCCGCAGCGGCGTACCGCAGTTGGAGCAGAAACGGCTGGCTTCGGCGTTGCGGTGCCCGCACCTCGTACAAACCGGCATGGCCGAACCCTCCGGGGCGGAGCTGAACCCTCCACCCGTACTTGAGGTTGATGGTTCGCCGAAACCTATGCGTCCGGCACCGGCATGGTCAACAGACGACACGCCGGACCCACCCTGAGGGTCACCGGCGGAACCGGAGACCTCGTCGCGGAAGAGCGGGCGCTCCCCGCCCTGCTCCTCGTCCTGACCATGGCGCGGTGCACGGTGCCGGGCAGCGCTGTTGCTGTCCTCGCGTGCACTCTTTCCGAACAACTTCGCAAACAACTTCACGGGCGATTCCCCTTGACCGACATAGACCCGCCCGTGGGGCAGGACGAACCCTGAATGAACACACCTGCCGACCCGGACATCTTCACAACGTCCGTATCCACCCGACAGTTTCCACCACGCGCCACCAATCCGTTGCGCCGACCCCCCGCAACCTCCGGCCCGCGTCCTTCCGCCTTCGTACGCCCACGGCTCACTGTGACGACGACCGAGCGTAGTCAGGCTGCTTCGCCGGTCGCAAGGCATCCACGACGATGTCGTCCGACCTTTCCACGACCGCGGAGGCCTGCTCCTTCTCCAGCGTCTGCACCACGCCGCCGGGAATGTTGAGCGCCGGCTCCAGGTCCTGCGGTTTGCCGATCACCTTGAACTCATAAGGCGCTTGGATCCTCTTGCCGTCGACCTGGATGTCACCGCCGTCACCGGCGAAGTACGTATTGGCCACCACCCGCACCCCGTTGACCTCGATCGCCTCGGCACCGGCCGCACGCAGCTCCTGGATGGCGTCCAGCAGCATGTCGGCCGCGACGCCGCCGCCCGGGTCGTTGATCGTCAGCGTGATGCCGGGGCCGTGGGCAGCCACGGTGCCCGCGAGGATACCGAGCTGCCGTTCCTTCTCCAACGTCTGTTTCCGGGCCTCCTCGGCCTGGTCGGAGCTGTTCTCCAGCTCCGTACGCTGATCGTCGAGGCGCTGCTTCTCGTCCTCCAGACGCTGGGTCCGGTCGTCGACCTCGTCGAGGATCCGGACCAGGTCCTCCTGCCGTGCGCCGCGCAGGGCGCTGTCCTCGCTGTTGGAGCGGACCTGGATGGCCAGCCCCAGACCGAGGCCGAACAGCAGGAGCGCGACGACGAGTTGGGCACGGCTCACACGGGGCGGCCACAGACCGGCCAGCAGCCGCCGACGTCCGTCGAGCGGTGCGGGCGGGGGCGCGGGGGCGCCGGCCGGCTCGTCGCCGGTGCGCTCCTCGCTGCGGGGGGATTCTTCGTTACTCATCGGCCTCAAGCCCGGAAGACGTGCCGGCGGATGGCGGCGGCGTTGGAGAAGATCCGGATGCCGAGCACCACCACCACACCAGTGGAGAGCTGGGCACCCACACCCAGTTTGTCGCCGAGGAACACGATCAGTGCGGCCACGACGACATTGGACAGGAACGACACCACGAAGACCTTGTCGACGAAGATGCCGTCGAGCATCGCCCGCAGACCTCCGAAGACGGCGTCGAGCGCGGCCACCACGGCAATCGGCAGGTAGGGCTCGACCACCGCCGGTACCTCGGGCCGGACCAACAGTCCGACCACGACTCCCACGACGAGGCCCAGTACGGCGATCACGATGTGCCCTTCCCTGATTCTGCCGTGCCACTGCCGGTGCCAGCGGTTTTCGGCTCTGCTGTACGGACGATCAGGCTCGGCGCGGCCGGAAGCCGTACCTTCTCCTGACCGGAAATGCTGGTCCTGATGTCGAAGTTCTCCTGCAGCGCGTGCAGATACATCCCGTCGGCACTGTCGCGGAACGCGGTGGCGAGCTTCTTCCCGTCCCCCACCGCGAGCACCGTGTAGGGCGGTACGAGCGGCCGGTTGTCGACCAGTATGGCGTCGCCCGCCGCGCGGATCGCCGACAGTGCTGTCAGCCGTTGGCCGTTGATGGCGATGGCCTCCGCGCCGGACTCCCAGAGTCCGTTGACAACGCGCTGCATGTCCCGGTCGCGCACCCGTCCGGTGTCGGCGAAGCCGGTCGACTCGCGCGGCCCGCCGCCGCCCTGGTCGGTGTCCTTGGCGTCGTCCACGACGAGCTTCACACCGGGCCCCTCGACCGGAGTGGCCCCGGACAGCAGTGCCACGAGCTCGCCCTGGTCCCCGCCGTGCTGTTCGAGCGCCTTGCGCTGGCGCTCGCTCACATCGGAACGCAGCTCCTCGACGTCCGACTCCAGCATGTCCGCCGCGGTGGTCTCCGCGTCGATACGGTCGATGAGCTCCTCGCGCTCCTTGGCCACGACCGGCGCCGAGACCCTCGCCTCGGCGGCGCCGAGGGTGACCACGAGAGCCGCGATCACCAGCCCGGCCGCCAGGCCGAGCTTCGACTTGAGCGTACGGGGCAGTCCGGCGCTCCCGTCGGCCTT
This sequence comes from Streptomyces sp. NPDC079020, assembly GCF_044542225.1. Lineage (NCBI taxonomy): Bacteria > Bacillati > Actinomycetota > Actinomycetes > Kitasatosporales > Streptomycetaceae > Streptomyces > Streptomyces sp. NPDC079020. The sequence continues at coordinate 3,654 of NZ_JBITUB010000012.1, read as the reverse complement.
GCGGCGGGCCGTGGCCTCGGCGTATCCGTCATCGAGGCTGTGGTCCATCACATTGGTCAGCAGCGACATGGAGGCGTCGGGGCGGGCTGGCTTCGGGGCGGTACTCCGTTCGGGGGGCTGCTGCGACATGCCGCACATCGTCGCACGTCACCACGGCTACCGCCGAATGGCCCCACCGGTGCACCGGGAGCCCTGGCACGGCAACTCCCGGCACACCGCTGTCACATCAGCTGCCCGCGCTGTCCACGACGGCCGACCACTCGTCGAGCAGGGCCTGCGCGGACGCGTCGTCGGGCCCCTCGGCCCACAGATGGGTGACGGCCTCGGCCCGGTCCGGCAGCACCATCACCCACCGCCCGTCGGCCTCGACCACCCGGACACCGTCCGTGGTGTCCACGCTGCGGTCCCCGGCCGCCTCGACCACACGCCGCATGACGAGTCCCTTGACCGCCCAGGGGGTCGCCAGGTCACGGCGGAGCACATGGGCACGCGGAATGCGGGCGTCGATCTGGCTCAGCGTGAGCTGCGTACGGGCGACGAGCCCGATGAGCTGGACAAAGGCGGCCGCTCCGTCGAAGACGCTGCTGAATTCGGGAACGATGAAGCCGCCGCGCCCGTCTCCTCCGAAGATGGTGGAGTCCTCACGGCCCACCCGGGTCAGGTCGTCCGGCGACGTGGTCGTCCATTCCACCTGGGTGCCGTGGTAGGCCGCCACCTGCTCGGCCACGCGCGTGGTCGTCACGGGCAGGGCGACGCGCCCGCTGCGCCGCTCGGCCGCGACCAGGTCGAGCATCACGAGCAGGGCCCGGTCGTCCTCGATGATCCGGCCGCGCTCGTCGACCAGCGACAGACGTTCACCCACGGGGTCGAAGCGCACACCGAAGGCGGCACGGGCCGAGGACACGATCTCGCCGAGCCGCACGAGCCCGGCCCTGCGGGACTCGGCCGACTCGGTCGGCCGTGACTCGTCGAGCCCCGGGTTGATGGTCAGCGACTCCACGCCGAGCCGCCCGAGCAGGCTGGGCAGGACGAGCCCGGCACTGCCGTTGGAGGCATCGACGACGACCTTGAGCCCGGCCTCGGCGATACCGGTGGTGTCGACGTTGCGGAGCAGGGAGCCGGTGTACGAGTCGAAGACGCTGGAGGGGAAGTACAGGTCCCCGATCTCACCGGGGAAGGCCCTCCGGTACTCCTGGCGCGCATAGACCCGGTCCAGTTTCCGCTGCAGCGCCTGGGAGAGATCGGCGCCGCGTTCGTCGAAGAACATGATGTCCACGGAGTCGGGCACCCCGGGCGACGTACGGATCATGATGCCGCCCGCACTGCCCCTGGCCGTCTGCTGACGGGCCACGGGCAGCGGCACGTTCTCCAGGTCCCTGACGTCGATGGCGCTGGCCTGGAGGGCGGAAATGACCGCTCTCTTCAGCGCACGGGCACCACGGGAGTGATCACGCGCCGTGGTGACCGTCGATCCCTTCTTCAGCGTCGTGGCATAGGCACCGGCCAGCCGCACCGCCAGTTCGGGGGTGATCTCGACGTTCAGGATTCCGGAGACACCACGGGCGCCGAACAGATGGGCCTGCCCGCGGGACTCCCAGATCACCGAGGTGTTGACGAACGCGCCGGCCTCGATGGTCTTGAACGGGTACACCCGAACATTGCCCTGAATGATCGACTCCTCGCCGACCAGACACTCATCACCGATGACGGCGCCGTCCTCGATGCGGGCCGCGCGCATGATGTCGGTGTTCTTGCCGATCACACAGCCGCGCAGATTGCTGTGCTGGCCGATGTACACGTTGTCGTGCACCACGGCCCTGTGCAGGAAGGCGCCCGTCTTCACGACGACGTTGGAGCCCACGACCGTGTGCTCACGGATCTCGACATCCGCCTCGATCTTGGCGTAGTCACCGATGTAGAGCGGCCCCCGGAGCACGGCGTCCGGGTGGACGTCCGCGCCCTCGGCGACCCACACGCCGGGCGAGATCTCGAAGCCGTCCAGCTCGACGTCGACCTTGCGCTCCAGTACATCGGCCTGGGCCTTCACATAGCTCTCGTGGGTGCCCACGTCCTCCCAGTAGCCCTCGGCGATATAGCCGTAGATCGGCTTGCCTTCCTTCATGAGCTGCGGGAAGACATCACCCGACCAGTCCACGGAGGTGTCGGCCTGGACGTAGTCGAAGACCTCGGGCTCCATGACGTAGATGCCCGTATTGACGGTGTCGGAGAAGACCTGGCCCCATGTGGGCTTCTCCAGGAAACGCTCGACCTGGCCTTCCTCGTCCACGATCGTGATCCCGAATTCCAGTGGATTGGGGACCCTCGTGAGACACACCGTGACCAGTCCGCCCTTCCGCTTGTGGAAGGCGATGAGATCGGTCAGGTCGAAGTCCGTGAGCGCGTCACCGGAAATAACGAGGAACGTGTCGTCCTTGAGCGCCTCCTCGGCGTTCTTGACACTCCCCGCGGTGCCGAGCGGCTTCTCCTCGTTGGCGTAGGTGAGCTCCATCCCGAGTTCTTCGCCGTCACCGAAGTAATTCTTGACGAGGGAGGCGAGGAACTGGACGGTCACGACGGTCTCGCTGAGCCCATGCCGCTTGAGCAGCCGCAGCACATGCTCCATGATCGGCCGATTGGCTACGGGCAGGAGCGGCTTGGGCATGCTTGAGGTCATGGGGCGAAGGCGAGTGCCTTCACCACCAGCCATCACGACGGCCTTCATGTCGGAAACGTCCTCCTAGAAGAGACGACGGCTAGCCGACTATGCCCGCCGGGGCAGTATCCAAGACATCAGCCGCGGGCCGGCCACACTGCGCGGCACCGCATCAACGAGCTCAATCGGCTACTGCATCCGCCTCGACGAGCCGGCGGACCTGAACCACGTAGAGGATCCCTGCCCACCAATAGAGCGTTGTACCCCATCCTGCGAACGCCCATCCGAAAATGGCGGCCAGCGTTGCCAGCCAACCACTTCCATCGCTGAGCAGCAACAAGGGGAACGCATACATCAGGTTGAATGTTGCAGCTTTCCCGAGGAAGTTCACCTGGGGCGGCGGATAGCCGTGCCTTCGCAGGATTCCGACCATCACGAGCAACATCAGCTCTCGGGCGAGAAGCGCGGCGGTCAGCCACAGTGGCAGGATCTCGCGCCAGGTGAGCCCGACAAGGGTGGAAAGGATGTAGAGCCGGTCGGCGGCCGGGTCCAGGAGCCGCCCGAGGCTGCTGATCTGGTTCCACCGGCGCGCGAGCTTTCCGTCGAGGTAGTCGCTGATACCGCTGAGCATGAGCACCAGCAACGCCCAGCCGTCGCTGCTCGGCCCGCCGAACACGGGGCGGAGGATCAGCCACAGGAAGAGCGGTACGCCGACGAGGCGAGCCATGCTGAGGATGTTGGGGATGGTGAGGACCCGGTCCGTCTGAACCCGAGTCTCCTGGACCTCCACCCGGGGGCCTCCTGTGAAGAATGTGCCAATGATGCCCCCTGACCCTACCCGCAGCGGCCGCCGACGGGTGCACAGGGGTGGCGAGAGAGCACGGCTCCATAATCCTGAGACGTTCAGAACGCAGAAAAGCCCCGTACCTTGCGGTACGGGGCTTTCCCGGAAAAATTGTTCGGCGGCGTCCTACTCTCCCACAGGGTCCCCCCTGCAGTAC
>NZ_JBITUB010000011.1:219702-291388 GCF_044542225.1 Streptomyces sp. NPDC079020 | reverse complement strand
TTTCCGGCGAGTCCGACTTTACCAGACTCTTTTCCGTTCCGTTTCCGGTCCGAATTCGATTCCAGCGGCCTGCGGAGTGGCCTTTGCCTTTCGGCTGATTCGACCTTACCAGAAGCATTTCAACTGAAATAATCAGCTCAAATGAGTTCGAAGCAGGAGAATCGATTGGCTCTGCGGGAATGTGAATTCCCCGCCCAGAGCGAGACAGACACTAACCGTTGGGCTCGAACTTGTCCAGTTCGAGGCAACCGTTTAAATCTACCTCCCCACAGCGACCGTGTCAACGGCTTTTGGGGGCGAGGAGGAGACTAGCAGGTCAGCGCGGGGCGTCGCACATCGGTGGTCAGGCTGCGGAGGGAAGCTCGGCGCTGCGTTCGACCGCGTCCAGGTCGCCCGTGTCGCCGGCGCGTGCGGCTCGTCCGCCCAGAACGTAGACGTACGCGAGAAACGCCAGCTCAGCCGCGATACCGATGGTGATCCGAGCCCAGGTCGGAAGGCCTGACGGGGTCACGAAGCCCTCGATGACGCCCGAGACGAAGAGGACCAGCGCAAGGCCGACCGCCATGCCGATGGCGGCGCGGCCCTGCGCGGCCAGAGCCACGCGGCGCGTACGGGGACCGGGGTCGATCACCGTCCAGCCGAGACGGAGCCCTGTGCCCGCGGCCACGAAGACGGCCGTCAGTTCGAGAAGCCCGTGCGGGAGGACGAGGCCGAGAAAGGTGTCCAGGCGGCCCGCGGACGACATCAGTCCTATACCGACACCGAGGTTCAGCACGTTGAGGAAGAGGATCACGATCACCGGTATGCAGAGGAACGCCCCCAGGATCAGGCACATGGCCGCGGCCTGGGCGTTGTTCGTCCATACCTGCGCGGCGAACGACGCGGCCGGGTGGCTGGAGTAGTACGTCTCGTACTCCCCTCCCGGGCGGGTCATGCTGCGCAGGTCGTCCGGGGCGGCTATCGCCGCCTGGACTTCCGGATGGGTGCCGATCCACCAGCCGATGAGCGCGGCCAGGAGGGTCGAGAGGACCGCCGTGGGAATCCACCAGTGGCGCGAGCGGTAGACGGCCGCGGGGAAGCCCGCGGCGAGGAATCGGGCGGCGTCGCGCCAGGAAGCCTTGCGAGTGCCGGTCACCGTCGAGCGGGCGCGGGCCACGAGTTGGGTGAGCCTGGCCGTGAGCATGGGGTCCGGGGCGCTGGACTGGATCAGGGAGAGATGGGTGGCGGTGCGCTGGTAGAGGACGACGAGTTCGTCCGCCTCCGCACCCGTCAGACGGCGCCCGCGGCGCAGGAGAAAGTCCAGGCGGTCCCACTCCGTGCGGTGGGCGGTGACGAAGACGTCGAGGTCCATGATCGGCTGCGGCTCCAGGCATGGGTGCGTACGGGTCCGTACAACTGCGGCGCTGGCGGTCAGCTTGGCAGACTGTGCACCAACGGGGCGGAGAAGGCCGGCGAAGGGTGGGTGGCGATGAACGAGCTGGTGACCGGGGACGCGGTCGTTCTGGGGTTGCGGCCGGCGAGGCTGCCGAGCCGGGCCCTGGCGTTGGCGATCGATCTCGTGGTCGTCGTCACCGTCTTCGTCCTGGTGTCGATCGGTCTGGGAATCGCGGCGGTCTCGCTGGACGAGGCGGCGGTCGCGGCGATCGGGGTGGCGGCCTTTCTGCTGGTGCTGGTGGGTGGGCCGGTCGCGGTGGAGACCCTCAGCCACGGCCGTTCGCTGGGGAAGCTGGCGTGCGGGCTGCGTGTGGTCCGGGACGACGGCGGGCCGATCAGGTTCCGGCACGCCCTGGTGCGCGGAGCGATGGGGATGGTCGAGATTCTGATGACGTTCGGGGTCGTGGCCTGCGTCGCGTCCCTGGCATCCGCGCGGGGGCGGCGGCTCGGTGATGTGTTCGCCGGGACGCTCGTCGTACGGGAGCGGGTGCCGGCGGGGCGGTCGGCCGCGGTGCCGCCGCCTCCGCCCTGGCTGGCCGGCCGGTTCGCACAGCTGGATCTGTCGGCGGTCCCGGACGGTCTCTGGCTCGCGATCCGGCAGTACCTGACCCGTATGCACCAGCTCGACCCCGAAGTGGGCCGGACGATCTCCGAACGGCTGGGCGGTGAGCTGGTGGCGCTGACCGGTGTGCCTGCTCCGCACGGTGTCCCGGCGGCGGCCTATCTGGCCGGGGTGGTCGGCGAGCGTCAGTCGCGTGACGCGCGACGGGTGTTCACCGCGGTCCCGCCCGGCGGGTTCGCGCCGCCCGGAACGCCCTTCCCGCCGGTGATGCCCGGCGGTCCCGGGCCGGTCGTCGCCCCGGCGGTTCCCGCGGCACCCGTGCAAGCTGCTGCTCCGGCACAGGCCGCCACATACGTACCGGCTGTCGCCCCCGTACCGGCTGTCGCTCCCGGAACAGCGGTGGGGACGGCCACGACCGGTTTCGCCCCGCCCGGTTAGCCGAAGTCGGGCGCGCTGCGGGGCGGGGGTGGCGGCGACGGGGGTGTTTCGAGGTGTTCGAGCTCGATGCCGGGCGCCGCGAGGACCACGTCACCGGCGAGGTGGACCGTGTGCCGCTCCCCTGTGTCCAGGGCGCTGACCTGGTATTCGTCCACGGTCAGGGGGCCGTTGTCAGTGGCATGGGCTTCACTGTTCACCAGGGCCCAGGACTGGTCGACGGTACGGGGTGCGAGGACCGGGTCCGTGAAGGTGACCACACGGACGCGGGTCGTCGGGGAATCGGGGGTGAGGCGCAGGAGCCTCGTCATGGCGACGAGGAACGCGGGGGACGTTCCGGCGAAGGCGTGGGCGCGGACATTGCCTTCGGTGGCATGAGTGCCGGTCGGGTCGGTCCGGACCCAGGTGACGCCTTCCAGGGCGGCGCCGCGGACCTGCCAGGCGGATGCGTGGAGCTCAAGACGGATGGGGCGGCCGAGCTCGTCGAGCGCCAGGTCGACGGAGCCGAGGTGATCGCCGGAGGGGGCCGTGGTCCGGGAGACATAACGCCAGCCGGAGGGGCCGGGGGCGCAGTGGAAGTGTTCTTCGCCGAGGGGGGTGTGATCGTGAGGATCGTGGAGCGAATACCGGCCGCGGGGCATGGGGTCCTTCGGGTTCCTCGGGCTGTACGGGTGCGGTAACGGGGCAGGCCCCCGGCACGGGGGTGCGGGGGCCTGCGCTCGGAACTGCCGCTGAGGCTGTCGGCCTCCCGGCGACCGGTGAGTGATGGCACGCGGTCGCCGAGGGGCAGCGGATCAGTAGCGGTAGTGGTCGGACTTGTACGGGCCGTCGACCTCGACGCCGATGTACGCGGCCTGCTCGGGGCGCAGGGTCGTGAGCTTGACGCCGAGCGCGGCGAGGTGCAGGCGGGCGACCTTCTCGTCCAGGTGCTTGGGCAGCACGTAGACGTCGGTCGGGTACTCCTCGGGCTTGGTGAACAGCTCGATCTGGGCCAGGGTCTGGTCCGCGAACGAGTTGGACATCACGAACGAGGGGTGACCGGTGGCGTTGCCCAGGTTCAGCAGACGGCCCTCGGACAGCACGATGAGGACCCTGCCGTCGGGGAACGTCCAGGTGTGGACCTGCGGCTTGACCTCGTCCTTGACGATGCCCTCGATCTGCGCGAGGCCGGCCATGTCGATCTCGTTGTCGAAGTGGCCGATGTTCCCGACGATCGCCTGGTGCTTCATCTTGGCCATGTCCGAGGCCATGATGATGTCCTTGTTGCCCGTCGTGGTGACGAAGATGTCGGCCTGTGCCACGACATCGTCGAGGGTGGCCACCTGGTAGCCGTCCATCGCGGCCTGGAGGGCGCAGATCGGGTCGATCTCGGTGATGATCACGCGGGCGCCCTGACCGCGCAGGGACTCCGCGCAGCCCTTGCCCACGTCGCCGTAGCCGCAGACGACGGCGGTCTTGCCGCCGATCAGGACGTCGGTGGCGCGGTTGATGCCGTCGATCAGCGAGTGGCGGCAGCCGTACTTGTTGTCGAACTTCGACTTGGTGACCGCGTCATTGACGTTGATCGCCGGGAACAGGAGGGTGCCGTCGCGGTGCATCTCGTACAGCCGGTGCACACCGGTCGTGGTCTCCTCGGTGACACCGCGGATCTCGGACGCCAGCTGGGTCCACTTCTGCGGGGACTCGCCGAGGGTGCGGTTCAGCAGGGTGAGGATGTAGGCGTACTCCTCGCTGTCCGCGGTCGACGGGTCCGGGGCCGCGCCGGCCTTCTCGAACTCGACGCCCTTGTGGACCAGGAGGGTGGCGTCGCCGCCGTCGTCCAGGATCATGTTCGGGCCGCCGGTGGGGGTGTTCGGCCAGGTCAGGGCCTGCTCCGTGCACCACCAGTACTCCTCCAGCGTCTCGCCCTTCCAGGCGAAGACCGGGACGCCCGCCGGGGCCTCCGGGGTGCCGGTCGGGCCGACGGCGATGGCCGCGGCGGCGTGGTCCTGGGTGGAGAAGATGTTGCAGGAGGCCCAGCGGACGTCGGCGCCCAGGGCGACGAGGGTCTCGATGAGCACGGCTGTCTGCACCGTCATGTGCAGCGAGCCGGTGATCCGGGCACCGGCCAGCGGCTGGGCCTCGGCGTACTCCTTGCGGATCGACATCAGGCCGGGCATCTCGTGCTCGGCGAGGGTGATCTCCTTGCGGCCGAAGGCGGCGAGGGAGAGGTCGGCGACCTTGAAGTCCTGGCGATTGGCGACCGTCGTCATAACGGGCTGCTCCTCGTGATGGGTCGAGGGTGGGCTGGGCTGGCTCTGCGACGGCGGGCACACGAATGCCCGGTCGTTCACCAGTGCAGTCCGTCGGAGGCCCTCTGTCCCTCGGCCGGTCCACAGGGATGCGGACCGATCAACCGCCATCAGCAGCGACGTCTGTGTCTCACACGAATCTACACCGAACGGCCCAGTGAGCCCCAGTCCGTTCAAGCAACCGGGGCGTGCACCGGGCCGTCGAGGGCCGAACGTCGGTGGTTCAGTGGCCGGATTCCTCCGGGGCCGGGCCGCTGGGCAGCTTGCCCGGGTTGGTACCGGCGGCAGCGGCCTCCGCGTTGAAGATGTCCGGCTCCAGGTAGATGACCCGGGCGATCGGGACGGCGGCGCGGATCCGGTTCTCGGCGGCGTTGATGGCGTTGGCGACCTCGGCGGCGGTGTCGTCGTGCCGGACCGCGATCTTGGCGGCGACCAGCAGTTCCTCGGGGCCGAGGTGGAGCGTACGCATGTGGATGATGCGCGTCACGGTGTCGCCGTCGACCACGGCGGCCTTGATCTTCTCGACCTCCTCGATCCCCGCGGACTCACCGAGCAGCAGGGACTTGGTCTCGGCGGCGAGGACGATCGCGATGATGATCAGCAGGATGCCGATGCAGAGGGTGCCGATGCCGTCCCAGACGCCGTTGCCGGTGCCCAGCGCCAGACCGACGCCCGCGAGGGCGAGGACCAGGCCGACGAGGGCGCCGAGGTCCTCAAGGAGGACGACGGGCAGCTCGGGGGCCTTCGCGCGGCGGACGAACTCCGTCCAGGAACGCGTGCCCCGGGTCTGGTTGGACTCCTTGATCGCCGTACGGAAGGAGAAGCTCTCCGCGATGATCGCGAAGATCAGCACGCCGACCGGCCAGTACCAGGCCTCGATCTCGTGGGGGTGCTTGATCTTCTCGTAGCCCTCGTAGATCGCGAACATGCCACCGACCGAGAAGAGGACGATGGAGACGAGGAAGGCGTAGATGTAGCGCTCGCGCCCGTACCCGAAGGGGTGCTGGGGAGTGGCTTCGCGCTGGGCCTTCTTGCCGCCGAGCAGCAGCAGGCCCTGGTTGCCGGAGTCGGCGAGCGAGTGGACGCTCTCCGCGAGCATCGACGACGAGCCACTGAAGAGGAACGCCACGAATTTGGCCACCGCGATCGCGAGGTTGGCTGCCAGCGCCGCCACGATCGCTTTGGTTCCGCCTGACGCGCTCATGAGTGCGTGGTGTCCCTTCCTCGGTGCGGCACGGGCGGCCGCGCATACGGCCGCCCGTTACGGCCGCGTATTACGGCGGCACATTGTTGCAGTCGTTGGTGCGGACGGTACGTCAGGCCATCACGGTGGCCCGGAAGAGTGTCCCGGTTCCGGAAGCTCGCACCGTTTCGCCCGCCGGTACGAACGCCGATTCCCCGGGAGCGAGGGCGAGGTCTCCGACCTCGGGGGCACCGGCCGTGCAGAGCACGATCTGGGGAGTGGCGACGGTCAGCTCGACGGGTGCGGCGCCCGGCGCGAGGTCGTAGCGCGACAGCCGGAATTCGTCGGCCGGGGTCTCGTACGGCTCCTCGCCGGAGGGGGACGCCTCGGGGCGCAGGATGTCGGGGTCGGTGGCCTCGAAGCGGACGATGCGCAGGAGTTCGGGCACGTCGATGTGTTTCGGGGTGAGTCCGCAGCGCAGTACGTTGTCCGAATTGGCCATGATCTCGACGCCGAGGCCATCGAGGTAGGCATGCGGGACACCGGCGCCGAGGAACAGGGCCTCGCCCGGTTCGAGCTGCACGTAGTTCAGCAGCATGGCCGCGATGACACCGGGATCGCCGGGGAAGTGGTGGGCTATCCGGGCGTACGGGGCGTGGGCGCCGCCGAGCCGGTCGGCCGCCGCCGCGGCCTCGGTGACCGTGTCCGCCATCTCCGCCGGGTCGGCGGTGAGGATCGCCGTGAGCACCTCGCGCAGCGCCGCCTCTTCGGGGTGGGCGCGGAGCAGGTCCACGTACGGCTTGAGGGAGCCGACTCCGAGGGCCTCGATCGCGTCGGCCGCCTCGGCGGGCCGGCGGAAGCCGCACAGCCCGTCGAAGGCGGTGAGCGCGCAGATCAGCTCGGGCTTGTGGTTGGTGTCCTTGTACGTGCGGTGGGGGGCGTCGATCGGGACGCCCCGGCTCTCCTCGTCCGCGTACCCCTTCGCGGCCTGTTCGAGGTCGGGGTGGACCTGGAGGGAGAGAGGGGCGCCCGCCGCGAGCAGCTTGAGCAGGAAGGGGAGGCGGGGGCCGAACCTGGCGACGGCGGCCGGGCCCAGTTCGCGTTCGGGGTCGGCGGCGATGACCTCGGTGAGGGGGCGTTCCCCGCCGTCGGCGCCGGGGCGGGTGATGCGGGAAGGGGCTCCTGGGTGGGCGCCCATCCACATCTCGGCCTGCGGCTCACCGGTGGGAGCCACGCCGAGCAGTGCGGGGATGGCCGTGGTGGAGCCCCAGGCGTAGGGGCGCACGGTGTTGGACAGCCTGTCCATGGAGATCGTCCTCGGGGGATGAGTCAGGGATGCGTCGGGCAACGGTGTCGAGCGGACGCGGCGGAGCACGTCGGGGCACGCGGATGCCGGGGTGTCAGGGCCCGGGTACCGCAGCGAGTGACAGATAGACCGCGGCGAAGTCGGTGACGGCGAGCAGCTCGGCCAGGGCTTCGAGCTCGTTGCCGTCCTCCGGTTCGAGTTCGCTGACGGCCGTGTCGTGGCCGAGCGCCAGTTCGCGCGCCGCCGGGTAGGCGCTCAGGCCGCCGGTGGGCCGGTCCCGGAGCAGCACGACCCTGGCCCGCAGGGTCTCGCGCTCGTTGACGCGGTCACGGAAGAAGTCGTCGGGGTCGGCTCCGGCCGCGAAGTCCCCGGCCAGCAGCGCGCCGTGCGAGGGCAGTGCCTGCGGGAGTTCGGCGGCGAGCGCCGGGCGGCCGGTGAGCTCGGACAGTACGGCGGCGAAGCGGCGGCCCACCGGGCCCGCGGCCTCGCCCTCCGTCCACAGCAGCGGCAGGGTGTCGGCGAGCTCGGCGGCGAGGGTCTTCGCCGGGTTGCTGTACGTGGCGATGGCCGGGCCGCAGCGTTCGGCGGTGCGGTCCAGGCGGTCGGCCACCTTCTGGAGGTCCTCGGCGGAGGCGGCCACCAGGCCCGCCCGGTCCAGGAGTGCCAGCAGCGGGGTGAGCAGCGCCCAGAGGGTGCCGGGTCCGGCGGCCGAGGTCTCCGCGTCGTACTCGCCGTGCGGCGCCGCCGCCATCGGTACGACGAGGCCGTGCACCCCGTCGACCGCTTCGCGCAGGGGCGAGCGGGTGGGGGCCACGGCGACGACGGTGCAGCCGCGCCGGTACGCCTGTTCGGCGAGCAGGGCGAGGCCCGGCTCGGAACCGTCGGCCGTGACGATGAGCAGCAGGTCCACGGATCCGGCCCAGCCGGGGAGCCCCCAGCGCAGGGCTCCGGCGGCGGGGGCGACGCCCGAGGGGCGGATACGGGTCACGGGGGCGGCGGCCCCCGCAAGTGCGCCGATCAGGTCGGCGACGCCGGATGCGGCGGTGCCCGGTCCCGCGACGAGGACGGCGCGGGGCCTGCCCTCCGGGTTCAGGTGGCCGATGCCGGCCTCGGCGGCGTGCCGGGCGGCGGTACGGACCCGGGCACCTGCCTCGGCGGCGCCGTGGAGCAGACCGCGGCGGTCGGCTCGGGCCAGGGCTTCCGGGGCGTCGAGCAGCGACTCGTCGAGCATGGTGGTGGGCCTCCGATCACCGAACGGATGCGGGGTGCGAGATCCGGGGTACGGGTACGGGGTACGGCGATGCACGCCGCCCGCCCGCGCCCCTTGCGCGGCGCTCGCGGTCAGGCGGGGCGGCGGGCCTCGTCGACGAGCAGGACCGGGATGCCGTCCCGTACCGGGTAGGCCAGGCCGCAGTCGGTGCCGGTGCAGACCAGCTCCGGGCTGTCGGCCGCCGACCGGTCGTCGAGCGGAGAGTGACAGGCCGGGCAGGCGAGGATCTCCAGAAGGCCGGCTTCGAGCGGCATGGGGTGGGTCCCTTCGAGCGTTCGAACAAGCGGTTCGGGTTCGCGTGGATCAGGCGTCGTCAGCCTACCGCCGGGGTGGCGGGGGCGCGGCCCGGCGGGGGCGTCCGCGGCGGAGGCGTCCGCAGCGGGGCGGGGCATCCGCCGCGGAGCCCTCTGCGCGGGCCCGGCATCGCGCACCGGGCGTCGCGGACCGGCCAGCGCGCGGACCGGCCAGCGCGCGGACCGGCGTCGCGCACCGGGCGGATGTCGGCGGGCTCAGCCCCGGACCACCGACAGGACCTCGTCACGTACCGCTCTCATCGTCTCCTCGTCCTTCGCCTCGACATTGAGGCGCAGCAGCGGCTCCGTGTTGGAGGCCCGGAGGTTGAACCACCAGTCGGCGGACGTGACCGTGAGGCCGTCGAGTTCGTCGAACGTGATGTCGTCGCGGTCGCCGTACGCCGCCTTGATCGCGGTCAGGCGGCCCTCCTGGTCCTCGACCGTGGAGTTGATCTCGCCGGAGCCCGTGTACCGGTCGTACTGGGCGAGCAGTTCGGACAGCGGGCCCTGCCGGCCACCCAGCGCGGCCAGCACGTGAAGGGCGGCGAGCATGCCCGTGTCGGCGTTCCAGAAGTCCCGGAAGTAGTAGTGCGCGGAGTGCTCGCCGCCGAAGATCGCGCCGTGCGCGGCCATCTCCGCCTTGATGAAGGAGTGGCCCACCCGGGTCCGGACGGGGGTTCCGCCGTTCTCGCGGATCACCTCCGGGACCGACCAGGAGGTGATCAGGTTGTGGATGACGGTGCCCTCGCCGCCGTTGCGGGCCAGTTCGCGGGCGGCGACCAGGGCCGTGATCGCGGACGGGGAGACTCCGGCGCCCCGCTCGTCGACCACGAAGCAGCGGTCCGCGTCCCCGTCGAAGGCGAGCCCCAGATCGGCGCCCTCGGCGAGCACACGGGCCTGGAGGTCGACGATGTTCTTCGGGTCGAGGGGGTTGGCCTCGTGGTTCGGGAAGGTGCCGTCCAGCTCGAAGTACATGGGTACGAGGTCGAGCGGGAGGCCGGCGAAGACCGTCGGGACCGTGTGGCCGCCCATGCCGTTGCCCGCGTCCACGACGACCTTGAGGGGCCTGATTCCGTCGAGTTCGACCAGCCCCAGCAGGTGCGCGGCGTAGTCGGTCAGGGTGTCGCGCTCGCCGACCGTGCCCGGGACGGTGGTCGCGGGGATCTGCGGAGCGCCGTTTTCGGACCACTGTTCGACCAGGGTGCGGATCTCGGTCAGACCGGTGTCCTGGCCCACGGGGGCGGCTCCGGCGCGGCACATCTTGATGCCGTTGTAGCGCGCCGGATTGTGCGAGGCCGTGAACATCGCCCCCGGCAGGTCCAGCGCCCCCGACGCGTAGTAGAGCTGGTCCGTCGAGCAGAGCCCGATCAGCGTGACATCGGCGCCACGGGCCGCCGCGCCCCGGGCGAAGGCACCGGCCAGACCCGGTGACGACGGCCGCATGTCGTGGCCGATCACGATCGCGTCCGCCGCGGTGACCTGGACGAACGCGGCTCCGAACAGCTCGGCCAACGGCTCGTCCCACTGGTCGGGCACCACTCCGCGCACGTCGTACGCCTTCACGAGCTGCGACAGATCAGCAACCACGGCCGGTCCTCCTGGGGGTTGGGGCGGAGCGCCCAAACTACCCGGCCGGGCCGCGGGGTCAGGAGTCCGGGGAACGCAGTACGCGCAGGTGGCCGCGGCGCGCGACCTCGACCGGATCCGCGGAGCGGGGGCCCCGGCCGCCGCCGTCCGGCCCGCGGTCCTGGGGGCGCGCGGCTTCCCGTACGGCGTTGGCGAGCGCTTCGAGGTCGTCACCGCTGGGGCGTGAGGGGGCGGAGCCGTCGGAGAGCCGCACCACCTCCCAGCCGCGTGGCGCGGTGAGCCGCTCACTGTGTTCGGCACAGAGGTCGTAACAGTGGGGCTCGGCGTAGGTGGCGAGCGGGCCGAGGACCGCAGTCGAGTCGGCATAGACGTACGTCAGTGTCGCGACGGCAGGGCGGCCGCACGCGGTGCGCGAACAGCGACGTACAGGGCTCACGATGTTGGACGGTACCGCACTCTTGAGCGGGCTGCGACGACTCCCCCACAGGTCGCCCCACCGTGTCGCGCTGTGACCTCCCGCACAGAGGTCCCCGGAGGGACTGCCGTGACCTGCGCGGTGGCGGGAAAGCGCGTGCTGCGACCGGAACGCCTCGCTCACCCCGGAGGAGGGGAGCCGGCGTCGGGCGAGGGCCCGGAGACCGGATTCGGGGCCTGAAACGGGCTCAACCTTGGCCGGAATGGTCAACCGGGGACCGGTGGCCGGGCCGCGACACGGTCACGCTCCGCCTGCCCCGGGGAGGGTTACGCTGCGTCGGTGATGGACAGTCCCGTACCGCCCAGCCCGTCCGAACCACGGCCCCGTCGCCGTGACCGCCATGGCCGCGGCATGCGGGGGCCCCTCGCCCCGCCCCAGGTGCCCCTGTCCGTGAGCCGGGCGGAGACGTTCCGCGATCTGGTCCAGGACTCGGTGGAGCGGCTGGAGCGGCGCTGGCCCCAGCTGGCCGAGGTGGACTTCGTGGTCCTCGATGTGCCGGGCACGCTGGAGGAGACCGTTCCGCTGGGCAGCGCGCTGGCCGCCGCCAAGGGGCGGCCCGCGCAGATCGTCATCTACCGGCGCCCCGTGGAGATCCGCACCAAGAGCCGCGACGAACGTGCGCTGCTGGTGCACGAGGTCGTCGTGGAGCAGGTCGCGGATCTGCTGGGCCTGGCTCCCGAGTCGGTGGACCCCCGGTACGGGCAGGACTGACCGCGCACCGGGAGCGGTGAGGCCGTACGGGGACCGGTGAAACGGTGAGGGCGGGGCCGGCGCCCCGCCCTCACGTGGAATACCGTCGGCGGCCTCAGTCGGCCAGGACCGACAGATCCTGCTTCGTCGACGGGACGGCGACCGTTCCCCTGTCGTCCGCCAGTGTCTGCACCGTAAACATCTGGACGCCGCCCTCGGGAAGGGCGAGCGTGCGGGCGGCGTACACCGGGCCGCCCGACTCCGGCTCGACCGTCAGCGCGTAGGTGCCCTTGAGCCCGGCCGGGACCGGCGGGGTGACCGCGAGTGTCGTACCGGCCTTGATGGTGTACGTCTTGACGGTCTGTTCGCCGCCCTCGCTGCCCGCCGACGCGGTGACCTTCACCTTGGCCGTCGCACCCGGCGCGGCCAGGGAGAGCGTCGAGCCCTTGGCCCGGTTGTCGGCGGCGGTGGCCCGCTCGCCCACCGGACCGGTCGCCGGGATGTAGGCGATCTCCTGCTTGGCGCCGGTGCCGCGCACCACCCGCAGGGCGGCCACGACCGGCGTGGCCCGGCTGCTCTGCACGGGAGTCAGCCGCAGGGAGCCCGGCTCGCCCCGGGTCACGTCCTTCAGGTCGAGGGTCGCGGTCATCCCCGACTTGATGTGCAGGGTGTCGTTGCCGGCCGGGGAGAACGTCGCCGTCCCGCCCATCAGCTGCACCTTCACATCCGCGTCGTCCTCGCCGGGGGCGAAGGCCACCAGCTGTACGGAGGTGGCGTCGGCCGGGATGCCGGGCATCACGAGGGTGCCCGCCGGGTCCGCGGCGGCCGTCAGCCAGTCGCTGCCCGCCTGGTCCTCCGCGACACCGACGACGGCGCCGACCCGTCCGCTGCGGGTGGTGACATGGGCGGTCACCCCGCCCACGGCCTCACCCGTCAGGGTGGAGACCAGCACCGAGACGCTCGACCGGGGCTGGATCGTGTGGCCCTCGCTCCCGTCGGACTTGAGGAGCCCTTCGGGGCCGTACAGCTCGATGTCGGCCACGGCGGCCGTGTCGTCCGGGTTGGTGAGGTGGATGTAGTCCTGACGGGACTTCGCGGTGCTCACCCCGGGGAACCAGAAGTCCGTTTCGGGTGCCGTGCAGCCGACCCCGAGGAGCCCTCGGCTGTCACCCGCGGCGACGACGGTCGTCTGCTGGGCGGCCCAGCCGGGTGCCGACCGGCCGGTGGCGGTGCCGACCAGGGCGGGGGCATCGGCGCCGGAGGCCTCGGCGGTGGCCGGCTTGCCGGGCTCCTTCACGGAGATGACCGGCTTCTCGGCCTTCTCCTTCGCCTTCCTCGCCGCCTCCTCGGCCTTCTTGATCTTCTTGGGGTCCTTCTCGGTCTTCTCGTCCTTCTCCGGCGCCGCGTCCTCGTCGTCCATGACCGGCACGGCCGGCTTCAGCTCGGCGCCGCTCTCGGCCGGGGCGTCCTTCCCGGTGGCGCCCTGTCCCGGCGGGGTGAACGACGTGTACCGCGTGTCCGCGAGGTCGGAGCCGCTGGGCGCCGGGCAGAGCAGGCTGGAGCGTTCGACGGGCAGCCGGGACGTGAGCTTCGCCTCCGTCGTATCCCCCTCGCCGGGCGCGGTGAGCGCGGCGAACCCGGTGACGGCGGCGAGGGCGACGGTGCCCGCGATGAGGGACAGGTGGGTGGACTTCACTCGGACTCGCCTCGCGATGCGTTACCGGACTGCCACGGGGCCTGGCCCGGGGCCGGGTTGTCGACGTGCTCGTTGTACTGGACGGGGTCGGTGGTGTCGGGGTAGGGCTGGTGTCCGGTGTGACCGTTGGGGTCGATGTGACCGTTGGGGTCGTGCTGTCCCGGGTACTGCTGCGGCTGGCCCTGGTACTGCTGCTCCAGGTACTGCTGCGGCTGTTCCTGGTACGGGACCTGGCCCTCGTACGCCGGGTAGCCCGCGGTCTGCTGCTGGTACGGGTCGTACGCGGCGTTCTGCTGCTGGTACGGGTCGGGCTGCTGGTACGGGTACTGCGTGTAGTCGGCGCCCTGGTACTGCTGCTGACCGTCCCACTCCCCGTACTGCTGCTGCGGCACGGCCGCGTAGTCGCCGGTGTCCTGCTGCTGGGCGTAGGCGGCCTGCCCGTCCGGGGACACGGCGTACGGGTCGGCGCTCTGCTGCGCGGGGATGTGCTCCCCGGGCGCACCCGGCTCCACCACCGGTGCCGGATCCGGCCGGTCCTGCTGATCCGGCCGGTCCTGATGACCCGGCTGATCCTGATGACCCGGCTGATCCTGATGACCCGGCTGATGCGGCTGGGGCGTTCCACCCTCCTGGCCGGTCTCCGCCGGTTCCGCCTCGGCCTCCGCCTGCGCGGCCGCGCGCAGCCTGCGGGCCCGGCGGCCCTCGCCCTCGATCGGCTCCGCGACGGCGGCCTCCTCCTCGGGCAGGTCGTCGTCGATCTCCCGGCGACGGCCCGGCAGGGCCAGGACCACCAGCACGACGGCGAGGGCGACCTGCGTCCAGATCCACGCGGTGTGCGTGATCGGGGTGTCGTACGTGAGGTCCAGCCGGCCCCCCTCGGCGGGGAGTTCGAAGCCCTGGGCCCAGCCGTCGACCGTCTTCCGGTTCAGCGGCTTGCCGTCGAGCGTGGCCTGCCAGCCGGGGTCGGCGGCATCGGCGATCCGCAGCACCCGGCCCGCACCGCCCGCGGGAATCTTGGTGTGCGCCTCGACCGGGAGCGAGGCGACGGGCTGCCGCTCGCCCTCGCCCGACGGGACGATCATGACCCGGGCCACCTGCTGGTCGACCCGCCACAGGGCGCTGCCGTCCAGCTGGCTGAGCCGGCTCAGGCCGGGGGTCGAGTCGAGGACCCGGCTCACCTGGCGCGGTGCCCCGTCCCGTACGAGGACGTAGCGGACCGCGAAACCGCTCAGCTGGCTGCCCTGGTCGGCACCGGAACCGGCGACCAGGTTGGCGACGACCTTGTCGAGGTGGCTGTTGCTGCCGCCCGACTCCGTCAGCTCGGCGTCACCGAGCCGGGCGCCCGAGCCGCGGGCCAGGGTGTACTCGACGGAATCCACCGAGGTGCCGCCGAGCACCAGGGTGCGCGGCTGGTCGCGGGTGGCGCTCTCCTCGGCCACGAACGCGGGCACCTGCACGGGGTCGCGCCGCTCCAGCGGACCGTCGGCGCCGCCGAACATCCAGCCGAAGGCGGCCAGTACGGGAGCCGCGGCGGCGGCCAGCGCGATCAGCGCGGCGACGGGCTGGCGCCAGCCGAAGCTGAGCGCGGCGACGCGCACCCGGGCACCGTCCGCCCCGAGCAGGGCGGCGGCGATCAGCGCGATGCCGTAGACGAGGGTGGCGGGTCCGGCCCAGCTGGAGCCGTTGGTGATGCCCGCGAAGAGCAGCGCGACGAGCGCGACGGCCCACGCGGTACGGATGGCGAACTGACGCTCCCCGCGCATCAGCGCGGCCAGCGCCGCCAGCACGATGCCGAGAAGCAGGATGCCGCCCGCGGCCTTGGGGCCGCCGGGGCTGATCCCGAGCAGGTCGAGCGCGGAGGCCGTGCCCGTACCGAGGTCCAGGCCCGCCTCCTTCAGGAAGGCGGACGGGCTGGTCAGCAGGGACAGCGACCAGGGGGCGAGGATCAGCATCGGCGTGCCGACCGCGGCGAGGAAGCGGAGCCCGTACGCCGTGATGTCCTTCCGGCGCAGCGCCAGCACACCGAGGCCGAGGACCACGGCGAGCGGCCAGACGACGGGCGTGAAGGCCATCGTGAAGGTGAGCAGCAGGGCGTAGGCCCAGGTGGCACGCCAGCTGCCGCGTGCGGGACCGCTGCCCGTGCCGGTGTCCGCGCGCATCCCGTGGGCGGCGACGGCGGCGCGGGCGATCAGCGGGAGCAGCACGGCCAGTACGGCGGTGCCGAGGCGGCCGGTGGCCAGTGCTCCGGTCGCGGCGGGCAGGAAGGCGTACGCGATGCTCGCCCAGGCCCGCAGCAGCCGCGATTCGAGCAGCGGCCGGGAGGCGAAGTAGGCGGTGAGTCCGGCCAGCGGGACGGAGCAGACCAGCAGCAGGGTGAGCGCGAAGCCGGTGGAGCCGAGGAACAGCGCGGACAGCGCCGAGATCACGGCGAGGTACGGCGGCGCGGACTCGGTGTTGCCGGTGCCGACCGGGTGCCAGCCGTCGGCGTACCGCCCCCAGAGGTCGGCGACGTCACCGGGCGCGGGCAGCAGTGCGCCGCCCGCGAGCGCGCCGCCGCTCAGCAGGCCGCGGCAGGCGATGAGGGAGACCACGAGCAGCAGCGCGAAGAGGACCGGGCCCGGCTTGCGGCCGACCTTCTTGAGCCGGGCGAACTGGTCGATCTCCAGGAAGTCGGCGTCGTCCCCGCCCGGTCCGGACTCCACGGCTCCGTGCCGGGAGCCGCCGGAGTCGGCGTCGGTGCGGCGGCCGAAGTTGCCCGCGACCTGATCGACGGTGGCGCGGACGGTGGCGCCCGGCGGCGGGAAGAGCGCGCGCAGTTCGGCGGCGTCCACCGTCCCCTTGCCCCGGCTCCGGCGCGCGGCGAGGATCCGTCCGGGCCGCAGCAGGGTGCCGAGGAGTCCGGCGACCTCGTCGACCGCCTGGCCGGGCACCTTGCCGACCAGGTAGGCGAGGGTGCGCAGCAGGGTGCCGACGACGAGCCGGAGCAGGACCCAGGGCAGGGTCTTGCCCGTGGCGTTGACGAGCATGGTGTAGGCCGCGCCCGCCTTGTCGACGCGGTGCGGGCTGGAGACCGAGCGGCCGGCGCAGTCGATGGGACGGCGTTCCCGAGCGGATGCCTCGGCGTGCCGCAGGACGGCGTCGGGGGCGACGAGCACCCGGTGTCCCGCCATGTGGGCGCGCCAGCAGAGGTCGACGTCGTCGCGCATCAGCGGGAGACCGCGGTCGAAACCGCCGAGTTCCTCCCACACATCACGGCGGATCAGCATGCCGGCGGAGGAGACGGAGAGCACGGTGCGGACCTGGTCGTGCTGGCCCTGGTCCTGTTCGCGGCGGTCGAGCCCGGTCCAGCGGCGCCCGCTGTTGGCGATGGAGACGCCGACTTCGAGGAGCTGCTTGCGGTCGTACCAGCCGCGCAGTTTGGGTCCGACGATCGCCGCGTGCCGGTCGGTGTCCACGACGCGCAGCATCGCGGCGAGCGCGTCGGGCGCGGGTGCGCAGTCGTCGTGCAGCAGCCAGAGCCACTGGACGGGTTCGCCGTGGGGCAGTTCCGGCAGGTCGTAGTTCTCGTCGACCCAGGTCCGGCTGACGGGGTCCCAGCCGCTGGGGCGCTTGAGGTACGGCAGGTCGTCGGGGGTGAGGACTCCGGCCGTGCGGGCCGCCTCGTCGACGGCGGTGCCGAAGCTCGTACGGCGTGCGAGGTGCAGGACGCGTTCGTCGCCGAGCGCCTCGGTGACCAGCCGCGCGGAGTCGTCGGCGCTGCCGGTGTCGGCGGCGACGGCGTTCTGTACGGGGCGTTCCTGCCCGAGCAGCCCGGAGAGCGCGTCGGGGAGCCAGCGTGCGCCGTCATGGGAGACGAGCACGGCGGTGACGACGTGCCGGGGGAACTCTGGGGCGGCGGCGACCGCGTTCGGCGCCGCCGAGTGGCTGTGCACGGACATCGGGGTACGGGCCCTCCGGCCGGGTCCGGGGGGCGTCCCCCCGGGGGCTGCATCGGTGTACACGCGCGCCCCGGCGGGGCGTTGGCGTGTCTCGGACGGGGCCCCACACTAACGGTACGGGTGGGTGGGGGTGTCGCCGAGCAGCGGAACGGGGGCGGACACACGGACGGCCCGGCGCCCGGACCCTGCGGAAGGATACGGAGGACGGGCCGTCGGCGTGGCCGGGTGCGGGCCCGGCCGGGGCAACGGGGACAACTGCCCCGACGGGGCCGCGGGCGGCGATCCGGGCGGGCCCTGTGGCGTCGGCCTCGGACAACCGCCCCGTCCGGCCGCGCCGCTGCGGCGGCCCTGTGTGCCGCCCTCATATGCCGTTCCCGGACGGTGCATCGGACGGCGCATCGGACGGTGCCTCAGGTGGCACCTCTAGATGGCGGCCTTCTTGAGGCGCCGTCGCTCCCGCTCGGAGAGCCCGCCCCAGATACCGAAACGTTCGTCGTTGGCAAGTGCGTACTCAAGGCATTCCGAACGGACTTCACAGGCGAGGCAGACCTTCTTCGCCTCGCGGGTGGATCCGCCCTTCTCGGGAAAGAAGGACTCGGGATCGGTCTGGGCGCACAGTGCGCGCTCCTGCCAGCCGAGTTCCTCGTCCGCGTCCTCGACCAGCAGTTGCTGGAACAGCTCGGTCATGTGCGCCCCTCGTCTGTCTCTTGCGTCCCGTGATGCGGCCGTTACTGATTGCGGCCGAACGACACGAGTGAAATTACAAGTGTGTAGCTCCGAGCCAGTCAAGCGAGGATCTGCTATTGGCCCAGGTATTCACTCTGCGGAACCAAGCCTATGCGGAAAGTGTGCAAATCACCAAAAACCTGACATGTGCCACAGGCCCCTGCCGCGACGCGCCTCACCAGGTGAGACGAGTAAGCGTCTCCCTGTGTTGCGATTCGATCACTGAAGCGATCAGGATCACAGCCAGGTCACGAGATCCCGGCGGCGTTTGAAGGCGCTCTCGATGCGCCACATCTCCGCCACCACAGGTGAACAAACGTTTCTTCACCCCTGGCAACCGGAAGGGGTGAAACATTACCCCCCAAATCGGTCAATGGGTTGACAGCGGGCGATCCGGCCGGTCTCCTTGATGCCATGCCAGCGACCTCAGCGATGCACGTCACCCACGTCCGTGGGTTCCGTACCGCTGTTCAGGCCCGCTGTTGCTGTCACAGCTGTTGAAGCCCTGACGCTCCAGCTCTGATCCAGCACGGATCTCCGCACCGCATCCCGTTTCCGACGGCCGCACCCCGGCCGTCCGCCGCTCTTCGCGGCTCCCCACACATGCACCCCCATGCCGAGGACCACCTCACCCATGAACAGCGACAGCGACCTCCAGATCGCCGGCGACATCCTCGAGGTCCAGCACCTTCTCCAGCCGGCCCGTGAACACCCCTCCACCGTGGCCGAGTTCGCCGGACTCGCGCGGTCCATCGCCGCCGACCGCGCGCAGTGGGCTCCGCTCGTGCGGTTCGACGCGGCCACCCGCTGGTACCACCGCCTGCGCACCGGCCCCGGGTACGAGGTCTGGCTGCTCAGCTGGGTTCCCGGACAGGGCAGCGGCCGGCACGACCACGGTCCGTCCTCCGGCGCGCTGACCGTGCTGGAGGGCGAGTTGACCGAGCACAGCGGGCGCGGCAGCCGCGTCCTGGGCTCCGGCGCGCAGCGGGTCTTCGCCCCCGGGTACGTCCACGAAGTGGTCAACGACTCGCTCGAACCCGCCGTCAGTCTGCACATCTACTACCCGGGTCTGACCGCGATGCCGATGCACTCCGCCCAATGCGCCCCGGCGGCCCTGGATGTCGTACCGGCCTGACAAACTGCTGTCCATGCGCATTGTGGTTCTGGCCGGCGGTATCGGTGGTGCTCGTTTCCTGCGTGGCCTCAAGCAGGCCTCGCCCGACGCGGACATCACGGTGATCGGCAACACGGGTGACGACATCCATCTGTTCGGGCTGAAGGTCTGTCCCGACCTCGACACCGTGATGTACACCCTCGGCGGTGGCATCGACGAGGAGCAGGGCTGGGGGCGTACGGACGAGAGCTTCCACGTCAAGGAGGAGCTGGCGGCCTACGGCGTGGGACCGGACTGGTTCGGGCTCGGCGACCGTGACTTCGCGACCCACATCGTCCGTACGCAGATGCTGGGCGCCGGCTATCCGCTGAGCGCGGTCACCGAGGCGCTCTGCGCGCGCTGGCAGCCGGGGGTCCGGCTGCTGCCGATGTCCGACGACCGGGTCGAGACGCATGTCGCGGTCGATATGGACGGCGAGAGCAGGGCGGTCCACTTCCAGGAGTACTGGGTGAAGCTGCGGGCCTCGGTCGAGGCGCGGGCGATCGTGCCGGTCGGCGCGGAGCAGGCCAAGCCGGCGCCGGGAGTGCTGGAGGCCATCGCCGCGGCCGATGTCATCGTCTTCCCGCCGTCCAACCCCGTGGTGTCGGTGGGGACGATCCTCGCCGTGCCGGGGATCCGGGAGGCCATCGCCGAGGCCGGGGTACCGGTCGTCGGCCTCTCCCCCATCGTCGGGGGCGCCCCCGTGCGGGGCATGGCGGACAAGGTGCTGGCGGCGGTGGGCGTGGAGTCGACGGCCGCGGCGGTGGCCCAGCACTACGGTTCGGGGCTGCTGGACGGCTGGCTGGTCGACACGGTGGACGCCGGGGCGGTCGGCGAGGTCGAGGCGGCGGGGATCCGCTGCCGCGCGGTGCCGCTGATGATGACGGACGTGGACGCGACGGCCGAGATGGCCCGCCAGGCGCTGGCCCTGGCCGAGGAGGTCCGGGCATGAGCGGGGCCGGGATGCCCTCGTTCCGGGTGTGGGCACTGCCCGGGATTCCCGAGGTGCGTGCGGGGGACGACCTCGCGAAGCTGATCGCCGCCGCGGAGCCGGGGCTGGTGGACGGTGATGTCCTGCTCGTCACCTCGAAGATCGTCTCCAAGGCGGAGGGCCGGATCGTCGAGGCGGCGGACCGGGAGGCGGCGATAGACGCCGAGACGGTACGCGTGGTGGCGCGGCGCGGACCCCTGCGGATCGTGGAGAACCGGCAGGGGCTGGTCATGGCCGCGGCCGGCGTCGACGCCTCGAACACCCCCGCCGGGACCGTGCTGCTGCTGCCCGAGGACTCCGACGCCTCGGCGCGGGCGATACGGGACGGGCTGCGGGACACGCTCGGGGTCGAGATCGGCGTGGTCGTCACGGACACCTTCGGGCGCCCCTGGCGCAACGGGCTGACCGATGTGGCGATCGGGGCGGCCGGGGTCCGGGTGCTGGACGATCTGCGCGGCGGGACGGACACGTACGGCAATCCGCTCAGCGCCACGGTCGTCGCGACCGCGGACGAGCTGGCCGCCGCGGGCGACCTGGTCAAGGGCAAGGCGGCGGGGCTGCCGGTCGCGGTCGTACGGGGGCTGCCGCATGTCGTGGGCGCACCCGGTGACGAGGATCCGGGGGCACGGGCCCTGGTGCGGGTCGCGGCCGACGACATGTTCCGGCTCGGGACCTCGGAAGCGGTGCGCGAGGCGGTCGGCCTGCGGCGCACGGTGCGCGAGTTCACGGACGAGCCGGTGGACCCGGGGGCGGTACGGCGTGCCGTGGACTCGGCGCTGACCGCTCCGGCGCCGCACCACACGACGCCGTGGCGGTTCGTCCTGCTGGAGTCCGCCGCGTCGCGGACCCGGCTGCTCGACGCGATGCGGGACGCGTGGACCGCGGATCTGCGGCGCGACGGCAAGGACGAGGAGTCGATCACGAAGCGGGTGCGGCGGGGCGATGTGCTGCGCGACGCGTCGTATCTCGCGGTGCCGTGCCTGGTGATGGACGGCTCCCACACCTATGGGGACGAGCGCCGGGACACGGCGGAGCGCGAGATGTTCGTGGTCGCCGCCGGGGCGGGCGTGCAGAACTTCCTGGTGGCGCTGGCGGGTGAGCGGCTGGGCTCGGCGTGGGTGTCCTCGACGATGTTCTGCCGGGACGTGGTGCGGGAGGTGCTGGAGCTTCCGGAGTCCTGGGATCCGTTGGGCGCGGTGGCGATCGGGCACGCGGCGGGTGCTCCCCGGGAGCGGGGCGTCCGGGAGGTGGCGGACTTCATCACCGTGCGGTGAGCGCGGACTTCATCACCGTGCGGTGAGCAGTGGCCGTGCGGTGAGGGGCGGGGCCGTGCGGTGAGGGCCGCGCGGTGAGGGGGGCGGGGGCCGGCCGCTGTCCGTCACAGGGGCGCGATATTGCCCGGGGTCATCCGGGGTGCGCGCCTCTTCGGGGTGTGGCCCGAGAGCAGGATCAGCCGGGTCGCCCGGTGGCGCTGCCCCTCGTACGGGGCGAGCAGGCTCAGCATGGCCGCGTCGTCCGCGTTCCTGTCGCCGGCGAGCGCGTGGCCGACGATGCCCGGGAGGTGGAGGTCGCCGACCGTGACCGCGTCCGGGGAGCCGTTCGAACGCTGAAGCGTTTCGGCCGAGGTCCAGGGGCCGATGCCGGGGATCAGTTCCAGACGGGCCTTCGCCTCGGGCAGTTCCATCCCGGCCGCCTCCTCCATCCGGCGGGCCACCCGGACCGCGCGCAGGATCGTCGCGGAACGCTTGCTGTCGACGCCCGCCCGGTGCCATTCCCAGGACGGGATCATCGACCAGGTGCGCGGGTCCGGCATGACGTGCAGGCCCAGGTCCGTGACCGGGCCGGGGGCCGGGGTCCCATGCGTCCGGACCAGGTATCGCCAGGCGCGGTACGCCTCGTCGGTGGTGACCTTCTGTTCCAGGACCGACGGGATCAGGGATTCCAGGACCAGGCCCGTGCGCAGCAGCCGCAGACCCGGGCGGTGGTGCCGGGTCAGGGCGAGCAGCCGGTGGCGCGGGACGAAGGCGTCCGGGTCGTCCGCCGCGCCCAGGAGATCCGGGAGCCCGTCCAGCAGCCAGGGGGCGCCCGGCCCCCAGGCCGCCGCCTCGATCCGGCCGCCGCGGGCCGCGACGCGGAGGGTTCCGGGTCCCCGGGGTGTGCGGGTGGCCCGCCAGAAGGTGCCGTCCGCGACCATGCGGAACGTGGGGTCGGCGGGGCCCCGGCGAAGCGGTCCCAGCACCAGGCGCAGGTCCAGGGGGCCCGGCGGG
Organism: Streptomyces sp. NPDC079020; assembly: GCF_044542225.1. NCBI lineage: Bacteria > Bacillati > Actinomycetota > Actinomycetes > Kitasatosporales > Streptomycetaceae > Streptomyces > Streptomyces sp. NPDC079020. Next base: position 269,091 of record NZ_JBITUB010000011.1, on the reverse strand, counting down.
GTCCACTCCCTGGTCACCGCCTGCTCCGCCGGTCCGCCCGGGGCGGTGGTGGACGCGGCGGCCGGGGACGGGGCGGCGCCCGCCGGGGCGGCCTGATGCGGCACAGCCGCTCGCGCGGCGCGGGGTGCGAATCGTCCTGCCACTGATGAGGCCCTCGGTGTGGGTGGGTGTGGTGCTTATCGAGGGTACGGCCGGGCCGGTGTCACTGGTCCGAGGAGAAGCGGACCGACGCGGCCGGTATGACCGCTCCGCACCAGATCCGTACCCCGTCGCGCAGCTCGTTGTCGGCGCCCACCCGGGCCCCGTCACCGATCACCGCGCCCGCCAGCACCGTACGGCTGCCGATCCTGGCGCCGGCCCCGACCAGGGAGTCCGTGATGACCGCGCCCGGTTCCACGACCGCGCCGGGCAGGATCGTGGAGCCGTCGACACGGGCGCCCTCACCGATCAGGGCGCCGTCGCCGATGACCGTACCGCCGGTGAGTTTGGCATCGGGGGCCACGGAGGCGGTGGGCATGACGAGCCGGTCACCGCAGCGGCCGGGGACGGCGGGGGACGGCGCGCGGCCCAGCACCAGGTCGGCGGAGCCGCGGACGAACGCCTGCGGGGTGCCGAGGTCCAGCCAGTAGGTGGAGTCGACCATGCCCTGGAGGTGGGCGCCGGAGGCGAGCAGCCCGGGGAAGGTCTCGCGCTCCACGGAGACCGGGCGGCCGGCCGGGATGGTGTCGATGACCGACCTGCGGAAGATGTACGCCCCCGCGTTGACCTGGTCGGTGACGATCTCCTCGGGTGTCTGCGGCTTCTCCAGGAAGGCCGTCACCCGTCCGGTGCCGTCCGTCGGTACGAGGCCGAAGGCGCGCGGGTCCTCGACCCGGGTGAGGTGGAGGGAGACATCCGCGCCGGAGGTGGCGTGCGCGGTGACCAGGGCCCGGATGTCGAGTCCCGTCAGGATGTCGCCGTTGAAGATGAGGACCGGGTCGTCGGGGTCCGAGGTGAGCCGGGACGCCACATTGCGGATGGCACCGCCGGTCCCCAGCGGCTCGCGCTCGGTGACGTACTCGATGTGGAGTCCGAGCGCGGAACCGTCGCCGAAGTACGGCTCGAAGACCTCCGCGAGGTAGGACGTCGCGAGCACGATGTGCTCGACCCCGGCCGCCCGGGCGCGTGCCAGCTGGTGTGTGAGGAACGGGACGCCCGCCGCCGGGACCATCGGCTTCGGGGTGTGCACCGTGAGCGGGCGCAGCCTGGTGCCCTTGCCACCGACCAGAAGAATCGCTTCTTTTGCCTCTGTCACAGCACCGTCTCTGCTTCCTGCTGGGGCCTGGCCTCGTTTCGGCTGGCCAGTGTATGCAGACCGGTCGGATCGCCCCCGGTCAGCGGCCCTGCAGACGGGCGGAGCTGGTCCGTGCCGTGCCGAGCTTCTTGTAGAGACGCCCTCCGGGGCATTCGGTTGCGAATCCGTCCCGATGACCGGAAATGACGTTGAGTTTGACCTTCTTGCCCTTCTTGTACCGGTTGCCGCCGCCGGAGACGAGGGTGGTCTTGCCCTTGGGGTTGGCTCCGAACAGTCCGAGCTTCCAGGCGGTGAGTTTGGCGATGGCGTTCACCGCCGCGGCGGGCGGGTTCTTGGAGGTGAAGGTGCCCAGGACCGCGACCCCCATGCTGTTGGTGTTGAACCCGAGCGTGTGCGCCCCGAGGACTGCCTTCGTCACGCCCCCGGCGCGCCCCTCGTAGATGTTTCCGCACTTGTCGACGGCGAAGTTGTAGCCGAAGTCGCGCCAGCCGCTGCTCTGGACGTGGTAGCGGTAGATGCTGCGCAGGACCGCGGGCGCCTGGGAGCAGCGGTAGTTGTTGCCGGTGGCGCTGTGGTGCACGAAGGCGGCCTTGACCGACTTGGTGTAGGCGAACCGGCGCTCGCGGAGCTTCTCGTTCGCACCCCAGCCCTTCCGCGTGATGATGCGCGGCCGCGGGCCGATGTACGGCTTCGCACCCGCCGCGGCGAGGGCCTCCGTCCCGGAGTCGGCCTTCGTCGCCGCGGGGATCACCGCGCCGGTGCGGACGGCCCCGCGGGCGCGGCCGGCGGTGGGCTGCCGGGGGTCCTCGCCGGGGTCGACCAGTTCGAGGCGGAGACCTCCGGGGAGCTCGACGGGGGTGGCCGCGCGGTCCTGCGGACCGGGGGCCTCCGGGCTCACGCGGACCTCGATGCCGTCGGAGTCACCGACCCAGAGGGGGGACGTGGAGCCACGGACCGTACGCGCCTTCCCTTCGGCGCTGCCCGGGTCGGCGGCATGCTCGGAGTTGTGCGTCTCGACGCTCTGCCAGTCGGACCAATGGGTGGTGCCGGTGGCGCGGGTCCGGATCTGGACCGTGCCGTGGAGTTCGGTGTCCACGTCGTCCCAGACCACTCCGACCAGGGAGAAGGGCCGGGCGTCGCTCCGGGGCAGTCCCCGTACGGCGCTCCTGGCGGGTGAGCCGGTGGCGCGGGTGGCCGCCGAGGGGAGCGGCGACAGGGGCAGGGACTGCGTCGAGCCCGGCAGTTCGGCGGCGGGCCCGGCCGCGGCGGACGTGGTGGCGGCGGTGGAAGCGGGGCCGTGGGCGGCGGAGGCCCGGCCGGCGGCGGAATCTGACGTGGACGACGCGGGTGCGGCGAGCGGCAGGGTGAGTGCCGCCGCGCAGGTGACGCCGATCGAGGTTGCTAGAAGAGCACGCATACACATGATCCTGGCCATATACGCACAACTACGTCTACCCAGACATACGCCCCGAATTGATGACCCGTCTGCCGAACCGGTGTACGCGAAGCCCGTCGGACCTCCCCCGTCCACCACCGCCGCGTACCCTTGCGCGGATGAACTCCAGCGACCGCACCCCCGCCGACCTGCTGCGATCCGCACTGGCCTCGGACCCGGCCCGCCCACTGGTCACTTTCTACGACGACGCCACCGGAGAGCGCGTCGAACTGTCGGTGGCCACCTTCGCCAATTGGGTGGCCAAGACCGCCAACCTGCTCCAGGGAGACCTGGCCGCGGAGCCCGGCGACCGGCTCGCGCTGCTGCTCCCCGCGCACTGGCAGTCCGCGGTCTGGCTGCTCGCCTGCTCCTCGGTCGGAGTGGTCGCCGATGTACAGGGCGACCCCGCCGCGGCCGGCCTCGTCGTGACCGGCCCGGACACGCTGGAGCGCGCCCGCGCCTGTGGCGGTGAGCGGGTCGCGCTGGCGCTGCGCCCGCTGGGCGGCCGGTTCCCGCAGCCGCCGGAGGGGTTCACGGACTACGCGGTGGAAGTGCCCGGTCAGGGCGACCGCTTCGCTCCGTTCGCACCGGTGGACCCGGACGCCCCCGCGCTGACCGTGGGCGAAGTCGCGCTGACAGGGGCGCAGCTGGTCGCGAAGGCCCGTGAGGATGCCGCCGCCCTGGGGCTCACGCCCGGATCGCGGCTGCTCACAGGACATACGTACGACAGCTGGGAGGGGCTCAGCGCCGGACTCTTCGCGCCGCTGGCCGCCGGAGGCTCCGTGGTCCTGTGCCGGCACCTCGGACAGCTCGGCGAGGACGGCCTCGCCAAGCGCGTCGAGAGCGAGCGCGTCACCAACACCGCGGTATGACAAGCACCCTGAGTGTCACTCGTCCGGCCTACGGCGGGCCGAGTCCCCAGGATTGAGCGGACACTCAGGTACATGATCGGCGATACGGACCACTCTCCCCGGATGCACAACCAAGCGTGAGGTTCAGCCGTCTACTCCTGCGACCGGCGGCCTATCGCGCCGCCGAACGTGAAGGATGGACGCAGACGTGACCGACAGCGCTGGCACGCCGGCCGGCCCGGAGCACCCGGCCGAGGACAAACGGCAGGACGGGGCGCAGGAAGATTCCCGGGCCGCCGCCGCGCAGGACGAGGCGGACGGGACCGGACAGCCGGGCAGGGCCGACGGGAATCAAGAGCCGGGCACGGGGGACGGGGCGGGGACCGCGGGCCCGGACACCGGGGACAGCGGCCCCGGCGGTGCCCCGGGAAGCGGCGCCGCCGAGGACGGCGGCGTGCGGACCTGGGCCGACCGGCCCAAGGACGGCATCGCCGCCGGGCACCGGAGCCACTGGCTCCGCTGGACCGCACTCGCCGCCTCGTTCCTCGTGCTGATCGCCGCGGGAGCCGGCTGGTGGCTGTACAAGAAGCTCGACGGCAACATCAGGACCGACACGAGCGCCGCCGCCGAACTGAAGGCGTACGAGAAGGAACGCCCCACTCCGGTCGCTCAGGACGCCCAGAACATCCTGCTCATCGGGTCCGACAGCAGATCCGGCGACAACCGTGAGTACGGCCGCGACGACGGCGGCAGCCAGCGCTCCGACACCACGATCCTGCTGCACCTCGCGGCGGACCGGAAGAGCGCCACCGCGATGTCCGTCCCGCGTGACCTGATGGTGGAGATCCCGGGCTGCCGCACCGCGGACAAGAAGACCACCGGGGAGCAGTTCGCCCAGTTCAACTCGGCCTTCGAGCTCGGCGGCACGGCCTGCACGATCCGCACGGTGGAGCGGATGACCGGCATCCGCGTCGACCACCACATGGTCGTGGACTTCAACGGTTTCAAGGACATGGTCGACGCCGTGGACGGTGTCGAGATCTGCCTCAAGGAGCCGATCGACGACGCCGACGCGCACCTCAGGCTCCCCTCGGGGCGGCAGAAGCTGGACGGCGAGGAGGCGCTCGGATACGTACGGGTCCGCAAGTCCCTCGGCAACGGCAGCGACACCGAGCGGATGGACCGCCAGCAGCGATTCCTGGGCGCCCTGGTGAACAAGATGCAGAGCAACGGCGTCCTGCTCAACCCGACCCGCCTCTACCCGGTGCTGGACGCGGCGACCAAGTCGCTGACGACGGACCCGGGGCTGGACTCGCTGAGGGACCTGTACGACCTGGTGCGCGGCATGCGCAACGTACCGACGGACAAGGTGCAGTTCCTGACGGTCCCCCGGCAGCCGTACCGCCAGAACGCGAACCGGGACGAACTCGTCGAACCGGACGCCGGACGGCTGTTCAGGCAACTGCGCGAGGACCAGCCGGTCGCCGTGGTACCGGCCGATGAACTCAAGGAAAAGAACGAGGGCGTGGGCACCGGAGACGGTACGCGGGACGGGAAACCGGACGGCACGGGCTCGGGAAGCCCGACGCCCGAACCCACGTATTCGGGCTCGAATGCGGCCGACGACCTGTGTAAGCAGTAAAGCAATTCCCAAGTCACACACGGCAATCGACTCATAATGGGAAGAATGCCCGGTTGTAAGCGGCGTGGAATGTGTCACGCACGTCGCTGGACTCCGAACCGGGCGGATAGTGTGACGCGATCCGGTGCTTCCGGCCATTCGGTCGTGCACTGCTGGAGCGAAAGAACGAGCGCCTTGTCGGGGGAGGCGCCTCGCGTGGCACCGACGGAGGACTCAGGCAACCGTGGATGCGCAAAGCCGTGGGCGGGCGGACGAGATCGACCCCGCAGACCAGTGGGTACTCAACCCGCACACCGGCAACTACGAACTGCGACTGGACCGATCCGCAGAGGAGTCGTCCCGCGCACCAGGCGTGGCGGCCCCCCGCGGATCCGGCCGCGACAGCGGGTCCGGCCGCACCGCCTCCCCCTCCCCCGGCAGATCAGGACGCCCCGGACAGGACGCGGGCGACAGCCCCGACGCTGCGGACGCCCCGCGCCGTGAGGTGCCCGGACAGCGCAGCCGCCGTTCGGCACAGGGCCGCCGCGGTACGCCGGCCGCCGGCCCCGCACCCGCCGGCCGCCGCAAGCGCAAGCCCCCCAAGGCCCGCAAGAAGAAGGCGCTGCTGTGGACGGGCGGGGTGATGGCGTTCGTCGTCGTCGCCGGCTCGGCCGGGGCCTACGCCCTGTACCAGCACTTCAACGGGAACCTCAACACGATCGACGTGGGTGACGCGGGCAGCAAGAGCGTCACCGCCGACGGCCCGATGAACATCCTGATCATCGGCACCGACAAGCGCACCGGCAAGGGCAACGAGGGCTACGGCGACAAGGGCAGTACCGGCCATGCCGACACCAACATCCTCTTCCACGTCTCCGAGGACCGCACCAACGCCACGGCGATGAGCATCCCGCGCGACCTGAAGATCCCGATCCCGGACTGCGAGACGAAGCAGAAGGACGGCACGACCAAGGTCATCCAGGGCAGCGCGAACGACCGTTTCAACACGAGCCTCGGCCAGGAGGGCCGCGACCCGGGCTGCACCATGCGGACGGTGAAGCAGATCACCGGCATACAGGTCGACCACTTCATGATGGTCGACTTCAACGCGGTCAAGGAGCTGTCCACCGCGGTCGGCGGCGTCAAGGTCTGCATGGCCAAGCCGATCGACGACCCGAAGTCCCATCTGAAGCTGCCCAAGGGCGAGTCGACCGTGCAGGGCGAGGAAGCGCTCGCGCTGCTGCGCACCCGGCACAGCTTCGGCAACGAGAGCGACCTCGACCGGATCAAGGTGCAGCAGCAGTTCCTGGGCTCGATGATCCGGCAGATGAAGTCGGACGACACCCTGACCAGTGCCCCGAAGCTGTACAAGCTGGCCGACACGGCGACCAAGGCGCTCACGGTCGACTCCGGCATCGGCAGCGTGACGAAGCTGACGAGCCTCGCCCAGGAGATCGGCAAGGTCGACACGAAGAACATCACCTTCGTGACCCTGCCGGTGATCGACAACCCGGCCGAGCCGACCCCGATCACCGTCGTCCCGGCACCGGGGAAGGCCGAGCAGCTGTTCGCGATGATGCGCTCGGACACCTCGCTCACCGAGGTGAAGAAGAAGGAGAAGGCCGCCAAGAGCAAGCAGGCCAAGCTCCTCAAGGGTCCGAAGGCCGACGCGGCCGACGTACGCGTGGATGTCCTCAACGGCGGCGGCATCGCCGGCGCCGCGGGCGCCACCGTGACCTGGCTCCAGGTCGAGAAGGGCGTACTGAAGTCCACCAACAAGGCCAACGCCTCGAAGATCGACAAGACGACGCTGGCGTACGCGCCCAATCAGGCCGACCAGGCACGCACGCTCGCCGAAATGATGGGACTGCCCGCCACCGCGCTGAAGCAGGGCACCACCGACGCCGAAGGACTTGAGGCGATGGTGCTGACCCTGGGGGCGGACTTCAAGGGCGCGGGAACGCCCATCACCGGTCCGGCGAAGGCGCCGGCCGACATCCAGAGAGCAAGCGCCGACAAGGCGGAATGCGCCAAGTGACACCGGGTCACCGCGCTACAGCAAGAGACTGAGCAGCAGGGGGGATCCGGTGGGACGGAGCAGCACGCCCGGGGAGGGGACGCGACCACGCGTCCGGCAAGCCGATCAACTCGGCTGGGACGAGAGTCTCTACGAGGGTGACGGCGAGGGCGGTAGCGGGAGCGGGAGCAAGGAGAGGGGCCGAGGCCGGAACGCCGGCGGAGGCAACCATTCCGATTCGCCCGGGGGCGGGCACCGGCACGGCGGGCCCAACCGTCGCGGCCGACGCACGGCCAAACGCGGCAAACGGCGCATACTGCGCTGGGTCGCGTCCGTGCTCGCCCTGTTGATACTCGGTGCCGGTGGCGCCGGATACCTCTACTACGAGCACCTCAACGGCAACATCAAGAAGGAGGACCTGACCCTCGGCGACAAGAAGATGGCCGATCACAAGGCCAACGCCGCAGGTCAGACCCCGCTGAACATCCTGCTCATCGGCTCCGACGCGCGGGACTCCAAGGAGAACCAGAAGCTCGGCGGCGCGAAGGAGACCTTCGGCGCCCGGCCGCTCGCGGATGTGCAGATGCTGCTCCATCTCTCCGCGGACCGCAGCAATCTCTCGGTGGTCAGCATGCCGCGCGACACGATGCTGAAGATGCCCAAGTGCACCGACCCCAAGACGGACAAGGTGTATCCGGCCAGCACGGGCAACGTACAGACCAACGAGAGCCTGGGCCGCGGCGGCCCGGGCTGCACGGTGGCCACCTGGTACGAGCTCACCGGCATCACGATCGACCACTTCATGATGATCGACTTCGCGGGCGTGGTCTCGATGGCCGACGCGATCGGCGGGGTCCCCGTCTGTGTCGACGCCAACATCGAATCGCGCTCCAGCGACGGCAAGGGGTCCGGGCTGAAGCTGGAGAAGGGCACCACGCCCATCAAGGGCAAGCAGGCCCTCCAGTGGCTGCGCACCCGGTACGGCTTCGAGGACAACACCGACCTCGGCCGCGCCAAGGCCCAGCACCAGTACATGAACTCGATGGTCCGCGAGCTGCGCAAGGGCACCAAGCTGACCGACCCCACGAAGCTGATGAACCTCGCCGAGGCCGCCACCGACGCGCTGACGGTCGACAAGGGCCTCGACACGGTCAAGAAGCTGTACGACCTGGCCGAGGAGCTCAAGAAGGTCCCGACCAAGCGCATCACCATGTCGACCATGCCGAATGTGTACGGCACGGGCACGCTCAAGGGCCGGGTGTTCCCCAAGGCCGGTGAAGCCGAGCAGCTGTTCCGGATGGTGCGCGAGGACATCCCGCTGGACGGCAAGGCGTCCAAGCGCAAGGCGACGGTCACCAAGGACCCGTCCGCGCCGGTCGGCGAGATCGCGGTCAGCGTCCGCAACGCGACCCGCTCCGAGACCCTCGGTTCGGCCGGGGGGCGGGCCGCTGCGGTGGAGAAGATGCTGAAGGACGCCGGCTTCGCGAAGGCCACGGTCGACTGGCAGAACATGACCGGAGCGGCCCGGACCGGGATCCTGTTCCCGAGCGCCGATATGGAGGGCGATGCCCAGGCGGTCGCCAAGGCACTCGGCATCCCGGTCTCGCTGGTGAGGAAGTCGACCGATGTCTCGGGCATCTCGCTCGCGGTGGGAGCCGACTGGCGTGAGGACGGGGCCTACCCCGCGCCCAAGGGCCAGGAGAAGACCCCGGATTCGGCCGAGGCGCTCAACGGCGAGGAAGAGGCGTGCATGAAGGTCAACCCGAACTACATCTGGTCCTGACCGGCCGCGGCCGGACGGCCCGGCACCCGGCCGCCGCGACCGTACGAAGGGAGGGGCCCACCGCGAACGGTGGGCCCCTCCCTTCGTCGTACGTCGTTCGTCCTCCGGCGGCGCGGGGCCGGTCCGGCGTCAGACGGTCTGCCGGGGAGCCTCCGGGCGGCGGCTGGCGATGACCTTCCGCGCCAGGGAGCGCGGGCTGGTGAGGAAGCCGTACCCCCAGGACATGTGCATGGTGGCGAGGGCCACCGGGATCTGGGCACGGGCCTTCAGCGGCAGGCCCTTCCCCGCGGGCAGCGACCCGGCCGCGATGGCCGCGACGTAACCGGCCGGGACGACGAAGGCCCACGGGGTGACGGCGGCGCCCACCACGATGCCCGCCGCGATGGCGCAGACGGCGGTCGGCGGGGCCAGGTAGCGCAGGTTGATCGAGCCCGAGTGGTAGCGGGCGACGACATGGCGCCAACGGCCGTAGTCCTTGTACTGCTTGGCCAGCGCCCGCACGGAGGGGCGCGGGCGGTACTGGACCTTCAGCTCGGGCGAGAACCAGATCAGCCCGCCCGCCTCGCGGATGCGGAAGTTCAGCTCCCAGTCCTGGGCACGGATGAACTCCACGTTGTAGCCGCCCGCCCGCTCCAGGGCCTCGCGGCGGAAGACGCCCAGGTAGACCGTCTCGGCCGGGCCGGCCTGGCCGCCCGTGTGGAAGGCCGCGTTGCCGACACCGATCTTCGAGGTCATCGCGGCGGCGACGGCGTCCTCCCAGGCGTTCTCGCCCTCGGCGTGCATGATGCCGCCGACGTTCTGCGCCCCGGTCTCCTCCAGCAGCCGGACCGCCGTCGCGATGTAGTTCGGCGAGAGCATGCCGTGCCCGTCGACCCGTACCACGATCGGGTGACTGGAGGCCTCGATCGCGGCGTTGAGGGCGGCAGGGGTACGGCCGGTGGGATTGGGCACGGTGTGGACCCGGGGGTCCTCCGCGACGAGCTCCGCGGCGATCTCGTCGGTCCGGTCCGTGGAGGGGCCGAGCGCGATGACGATCTCCATCTCACCTGCGTACTCCTGCTCCAGGATGTGCCGGACCGAGTTCCTGAGATGGCGCTCCTCGTTGAGTACCGGCATGATCACGGAGACGGAGGGGTGCTGCGCGGCAGACATGTGGTCCTCGGGTGGTCCTCGGGGGCGCCAGGGGTTTCCCACCCCGCAAGGCGTCGTTATTCGGCCGCCACGTTACCGCGAATGGGGGACAGGGGCGCGCGCCGCCGGGTCATGGCCCGTTGTGCAGATCGTATGGGCCTACGGTGCGAACGGTCCCCCTTGCACCGCGGAGGTGTCCCCCCGTGCCCACGCCTCACCGACCGTCCCGACCACCGCGCCCCCGCGCCACTCCCCCGCAGCGCAGACCACCGCGGCACCCGGGTCCCCGCACCCGGAGCCGCAGGCAGGACGAGCGGCCCCGCTGGGGCATGCGGGTGGCCACCGGCCTCTCCGTGCTCGTGCTGGGCGCCGGGGGCATCGGCCATGCCATGGTCAGCAGCCTGGAGACAGGGATCAACCGCGTCGACCCGTTCAAGGACATGAAGAACCGCCCCGCCGGGGGCCACGGCATGAATCTGCTGCTGGTCGGGACCGACGGCCGCGACAGGATCACCAAGGACGAGAAGAAGAAGTACCGGCTGGGCGGCGCCCCCTGCCACTGCACCGACACGATCATGCTGGTGCATCTGTCGGCCGACAAGGAGCGGGCGAGCGTCGTCAGCCTCCCCCGCGACAGCTACGCCGAGGTCCCCGAGCACACCGACCGGAACACGGGCAAGCACCACGCCACCCACCCGGTGAAACTGAACGCGGCGTACGCGGAGGGCGGGCCGACCCTGACCGTGCGGACCGTCGAGCACATGACCGGCGTCAAGATCGACCACTATCTGGAGGTCGACTTCACCAGCTTCATGAAGACGGTCGACACCCTCGGCGGGGTGAAGATCTGCACGGCCGGACCGATGAAGGACTCGTACACCGGGCTCGATCTGGCGGCCGGCACCCATGAGCTGGACGGCGGCCAGGCCCTTCAGTACGTACGGTCCCGGCATATCGACGGGGCCTCCGACCTGGGCCGGATGCAGCGCCAGCAGAAGTTCATGGCGGCGCTGATCAAGCAGGCCACCAGCAGCGGGGTACTGCTGAACCCGGTGAGGTTCCAGCAGGTCTCCTCGTCCGTGCTCAGCTCGCTGCGGGCCGACAAGGAGTTCGGTACGGAGCAGATGCTGGCACTCGGCAAGGCGATGCGCGGCTTCAGCCCGGCGTCCTCCGAGTTCACCTCCGTACCGGTCGGGAACGTCAGCTTCCCCGTCCAGGGCATCGGCTCCACGGTGCAGTGGGACGCGAAGAAGTCGAAGAAGCTGTTCCGGGCGCTGCGCGACGACAAGCCGCTCGCCCCGCACAAGCCGGGCAGGCCACAGCTGCCGAAGGCGACACCGGTCGATGTGGCACCGCAGCAGATCCGGGTGCAGGTCTACAACGGGACCTTGAAGGACGGCCTCGGCAAGGAGGTGGACGCGGCACTGCGCGCCACCGGGTTCAACACCTCGGGCGCCCCGCTGAACGGGGAGCCGCGCGATCTGAAGCGGACGCTGGTGACGTACGACCCCCGGTGGGACCGGTCGGCGAAGTCCCTCGCCACCGCGCTGCCCGGGAGCGAACTGAGGGCGGTGAAGGGGCAGGGCGGCACGATGAAGGTGACGGCGGGCGCGGACTTCGGCACGGTGCAGCGGGTGCGGTCGGAGAACCCGGAGCAGGGGCAGTTCGGCACGGTGACGGGAGACCAGGTGGTCTGCCCGTGACCGTGCCCGCGGGGACCTCGGCGCCGACGCCGGTGCCGACGGTCGGCCCGTCCGGGACCGCTCCCGACGGTCCGACCGTCCGGGGCGGCCCGCCCGGGACCGCTCAGTCGTCGATGCCGTCGGCCACGCGCCGCTCGCGCAGTTCCTTGATCGCGCGGCGCCGGGCCAGCCGGTGCGTGCGCCGGATCTGGGCCTCCTGGTAGCGCCGCTTGTCGCGCTCCGTCTCCGGGATCACGTGCGGTACGGCGCGCGGCTTGCCGTCCCCGTCGACGGCGGCGAACACCAGATAGGCGCTGCCGACCTGCTGGGCGGGGGTCGACTCGTTCCAGCGCTCGGCCATCACGCGGACGCCGACCTCCATGGAGGAGCGGCCGGTCCAGTTCACCTGGGCACGCACATGGACGAGGTCACCGACGCGCACCGGCTCCAGGAAGACCATCTCGTCCATCGACGCGGTCACGGCCGGTCCCCCGGAGTGCCGGCCGGCCACGGCGCCCGCGGCGTCGTCGACCAGCTTCATGATCACGCCGCCGTGCACCGTACCCAGCAGGTTGGTGTCGTTTCCGGTCATGATGTGGCTGAGGGTGGTGCGGGAAGCGGCGGTCGGCTTGCCCGGAATCTCACCCTCCGGGTGCGGGGCCTGATCTGTCATGCCCTCCACCTTATGCGCGGTCTTGTGTCCCGCAGAATGCATCAGCTTGGCAACAGCACTGGACCGATTTCCCTTGCACCCTGTAATAACGATGCGCCCGGACGGCACACTGGTCGACATGAACGATTGGCCCGATCGACGGACCGGTGACCGCAGCAACCGCTACGGGCAGGGAAGTGCGAGCCCCCAGCCCGAAAGCGCCCGCGCGATGCCGCACATCCAGCGTCGACCGGCCCCGCCGCGGCCGCAGGTACCGCCGCAGGGCCAGGGGTACGACGACCGCTACGGCGGCCGCGAAGGTGATTCCGCCTACGACAGCGGTTACAGCACGGGCCAGGTCTACGGCGGCGGCTCCGGCCACAGCGGTGGCGGCGGCCGACGCGGGGGCGGTGGAGGCGACGGCGGCGGTTACGTCCAGGGCGGCCCCGCTCCCGACTGGCGCCGCCGGATCAAGGTGGGCGCGCTGGCCCTGGTGGTCGTCGTGCTCGCCGTCTCCATCTCCACCTACTTCTGGGCCGACTCCAAGCTCAAGCGCGAGGTCGACCTCTCCAAGGTCATCGAGCGGCCCGAGGGCGGCGACGGCACGAACTACCTGATCGTCGGCTCCGACAGCCGGGCCGGCATGACGGCCGAGGACAAGAAGAAGCTCCACACCGGTTCCGCCGAGGGCAAGCGGACCGACTCGATGATGATCCTGCACGACGGATCCAACGGCCCGACGCTGGTCTCCCTGCCGCGCGACTCGAATGTCGAGATCCCCTCGTTCGTGGGCTCGGAGTCGGGCAAGAAGTACGAGGGCCGGGGCCGGACCGTCAAGCTGAACGCGGCGTACGCCGAGGACGGCCCCGAACTGCTGGTCCGGACCGTCGAGTTCAACACCGGGCTGCGCATCGACCACTACGTCGAGATCGGCTTCGGCGGCTTCGCCCAGATCGTGGACGCGATCGGCGGGGTGGAGCTGGACATCCCCAAGGCGTTCAAGGACAAGAAGTCCGGCGCCGACTTCCAGGCGGGCAAGCAGACGCTGAACGGCGAGCAGTCCCTCGCCTTCGTCCGTACCCGGTACGCGTTCGCGGGCAGCGACCTCGACCGTACGAAGAACCAGCAGAAGTTCCTCGCGGCGCTGGCGAGCCAGACGGCGACGGCGTCCACGATCCTCAACCCGTTCAAGCTGTACCCGACGATGGGCGCGGGCCTGGACACCCTGATCGTGGACAAGGACATGTCGCTCTGGTCGCTGAGCCAGATGTTCTTCGCCATGAAGGGCGTCACGGGCGGCGACGGCACGTCGATGAACATGCCGATCTCGGGCAGCGTCGGCGGGAACCTGGTCTGGGACAAGGAAAAGGTCAAGCAGCTCGTCCAGCAGCTCAAGAACGACGAGAAGGTCACCGTCACCGGAAACTGACGGCAGGTAGCGCGTACGGCCCCCGGCATCATGCCGGGGGCCGTACTTCTTGTGCGGTCCAGACGCGGTCCGGGGCCGGCTCCGAGCCCGGATCCGGAACCCCGCTACGGCAGGTTGCGGGCCATGACGATGCGCTGGACCTGATTCGTGCCTTCATAAATCTGCGTGATCTTCGCGTCGCGCATCATCCGCTCCACCGGGTAGTCCCGCGTGTAGCCGTAGCCGCCGAGCAGCTGGACCGCGTCCGTGGTGACCTCCATCGCCACGTCGGAGGCGAAGCACTTGGCCGCGGCGCCGAAGAAGGTGAGGTCGCCGTCGAGGCGCTCGGACTTGGCGGCTGCCGCGTAGGTGAGCTGGCGGGCGGCCTCCAGCTTCATCGCCATGTCGGCCAGCATGAACTGGATGCCCTGGAAGTCGGCGATCGGCTTGCCGAACTGCTTGCGCTCCTGGACGTAGCCCTTGGCGTAGTCCAGGGCGCCCTGGGCGATGCCGATGGCCTGGGCCGCGATCGTGATGCGGGTGTGGTCCAGGGTCTTCATCGCGGTGGCGAAGCCGGTGCCCTCCTCGCCGATCATGCGGTCGGCGGGGATACGGACGTTGTCGAGGTAGACCTCGCGGGTCGGGGAGCCCTTGATACCGAGCTTCTTCTCCGGGGCGCCGAAGGAGACACCCTCGTCCGACTTCTCGACGACGAACGCCGAGATGCCCTTGGAGCGCTTGGTCGGGTCGGTGACGGCCATGACCGTGTAGTACTCGGAGACGCCCGCGTTGGTGATCCAGCGCTTCACCCCGTTGAGGACCCAGAAGTCACCGTCGCGGACGGCCTTGGTCTTCATGCCCGCCGCGTCCGATCCTGCGTCCGGCTCGGAGAGCGCGTACGAGAACATCGCGTCGCCCTTGGCGAGCGGGCCCAGGTACTTCTTCTTCAGCGCCTCGGACCCGGAGAGGATCACCGGGAGCGAGCCCAGCTTGTTCACGGCGGGGATGAGGGAGGAGGACGCGCAGGCGCGGGCCACCTCCTCGATCACGATGACCGTGGCCAGTGCGTCGGCACCCGCGCCGCCGTACTCCTCCGGGACGTGGACGGCGTGCAGGTCCGAGGCGACCAGGGCGTCCAGTGCCTCCTGCGGGAAGCGGCCCTCCTCGTCCACCGCGGCGGCGAACGGAGCGATCTTCGCCTCGGCGAGGGAACGGATCGTCTCGCGGAGCATGTCGTGCTCCTCCGCCGGACGGTACAGGTCGAAATCGGTCGAACCCGCCAAGACGCTCACTCCCCAGGGTGCTAACTACCGTTAAGTAACCCAATTTTAGTGGCCCGGCCGCGCGATGGCCTACGAGAACGGCGAGTGAGCTTCGCGACAGGGGTGGGGCATAAGGGGCACCCAGGGCAAATAGAGAGGGAAATTCCCGTGACGGGGGGCCCGACTATGCTCGGCTCCGCACGTCCGTCCGCATCTTCCAGGAGCACTCCATGGCCCTCAGGATCACCGTGATCGGCACCGGCTACCTCGGCGCCACCCATGCCGCGGCCATGGCGGAGCTGGGCTTCGAAGTCCTCGGGCTGGACGTCGTGCCGGAGAAGATCGCGCTGCTCTCGGCCGGCAGAGTGCCGATGTACGAACCGGGGCTGGAGGAGATCCTCCAGAAGCATGTCGAGGGCATCGAGGGCTCCACCGGCCGGCTGCGGTTCACCACCTCCTGGGAGGAGGTGGGCGCCTTCGGCGACGTCCACTTCGTCTGTGTGAACACACCGCAGAAGCACGGCGAGTACGCCTGCGACATGAGCTACGTGGACAGCGCCTTCGAGTCGCTCGCACCGCACCTCACCCGGCCCGCCCTCGTCGTCGGGAAGTCGACCGTGCCCGTGGGCTCCGCCGCCCGGCTGGCGGCCCGGCTCGCGGAGCTGGCGCCCGCGGGCGAGGCCGCCGAGCTGGCCTGGAACCCGGAGTTCCTGCGCGAGGGCTTCGCCGTGCGGGACACCCTGCACCCGGACCGGCTCGTCGTCGGCGTGGCGAGCGAGGGGGCCGAGAAGCTGCTGCGCGAGGTGTACGCGACGCCGATCGCCGAGGGGTCGCCGTTCGTGGTGACCGACTTCCCGACCGCCGAGCTGGTGAAGACCTCCGCCAACTCGTTCCTCGCGACCAAGATCTCGTTCATCAACGCCATGGCCGAGGTCTGCGAGGCCGCCGACGGCGATGTGGTGAAGCTGGCCGAGGCCATCGGGCACGACGAGCGGATCGGGAAGAAGTTCCTGCGGGCCGGGATCGGCTTCGGGGGCGGCTGCCTGCCCAAGGACATCCGGGCGTTCATGGCGCGCGCCGGTGAGCTGGGCGCGGACCAGGCGCTGACCTTCCTCCGCGAGGTCGACTCCATCAACATGCGGCGCCGCGGCCACATGGTGGAGCTCGCCCGGGAGGCCGTGGGCGGCAGTTCCTTCCTGGGCAGGCGGGTGGCGGTGCTGGGCGCGACGTTCAAGCCGGACTCCGACGACGTACGGGACTCGCCCGCCCTGAACGTGGCCGGTCAGATCCACCTCCAGGGCGGCCAGGTCACGGTCTTCGACCCGAAGGGCATGGACAACGCCCGGCGGCTGTTCCCGACGCTCGGCTACGCGGACTCGGCGCTGGACGCCGTGCGCGGCGCGGATGTGGTGCTGCACCTCACGGAGTGGCGCGAGTTCCGTGAGCTGGACCCGGCGGCGCTGGGCGAGGCCGTGTCCCACCGGATCATCCTGGACGGCCGCAATGCGCTGGACGGCTCGGTGTGGCGCGAGGCCGGCTGGACGTACCGGGCGATGGGCCGCCCGAAGGCCTGAGGACGCCGCGGGCCGGGCTCTTCCGGCCGGAGTGACGGGCCACGGCCCGCCCGGCCGCGCCCGTCACCCCGGCGGGCGCCCGGCGGCGGGTGCCCGACGGCACAGCGCGCGGTTGCCCTCAGCCGCGCCTGGCCCGGTACGCACGCATCTTGGCGCGGGCGCCGCACACGGACATGGAGCACCAGCGGCGCCGCCCCGCCGGGCTGCGGTCGTAGTAGGCCCAGCGGCAGCTCTCCGCCTCGCAGGCCTTGAGCCTCGGCCAGGTCCCGTCGGCCGCCGCGGCGGCGATGACCTCGGCGACCCGTGCGGTGAGGGCCGCGGTGCCGGTGGCCCCGGCGGCGGCG
Organism: Streptomyces sp. NPDC079020; assembly: GCF_044542225.1. Classification (NCBI taxonomy): domain Bacteria; kingdom Bacillati; phylum Actinomycetota; class Actinomycetes; order Kitasatosporales; family Streptomycetaceae; genus Streptomyces; species Streptomyces sp. NPDC079020. The sequence goes on along the minus strand of NZ_JBITUB010000011.1, from coordinate 252,037 downwards.
GTGACGGGCCGGAGCGACGCCGCGCCCGCCGCGTCCACCGATACGCGCAGCGGCGCGGCGGCCAGCAGTTCGTCGAGCGGGGGCGGCGCCGGGGCGCCCGCGGGGGTCCGGTGGCCCGCGTGGGCCAGACAGGCGGCGCGCAGCGCCTCGCGGAGGTCGCGGGCGCCGGGCACCCCGTCCGCGGTGAGGCCGAACGCCGCGCGGCCGTCCGCCGTGTCCAGGGCATCCGCACCGGTCTCGATGTCCAGCGTGTTCACCAGGTCCTCGATCAGTACGAGTGCTCCGGGTGCGGCGGCCCTCTCATTCATGGTTGCGACGTTACCTCCGATACGGGAGCATGGGGTAACGGTTACCCCATGCCCCGGGTATACAGGTAACCGTGTCGACGCTCGGTTCCGACCCTGGAGGAGACGCATCATGGCCATCGCCACCTTGGGCACCGTCGTACTGGACTGCCCCGATCCCGTCGCACTCGCCGGTTTCTACGCCGCCGTGCTGGGCGGCACCGTCGAGAGGGCCGAGGACTACGGGGACAGCTGGGTGGAGCTCTCCGGGGGCACGGGCACTCCGCTCGCGTTCCAGGCCGCGCCCGGCTTCGTACCGCCGAGCTGGCCACGCGCGGACGGCTCCCAGCAGTTCCACCTGGACCTGACGGTGCCGGATCTGGACACGGCGGAGAGCGAGGTGCTCGCGCTGGGTGCGCGGGTGCTGGACGCGGCGGACCGGGAGCGGTCGTTCCGGGTCTACGCGGACCCCGCCGGTCACCCGTTCTGTCTCTGCGCGGGCTGACGGCCGGACGGTTCGGCCGCTCGGCCGCCTGACGGCCGTCGCCTGACGGCCGGCCGCCATACGTGTGCGGGGACCGGGTCCGGCCCGGACCCGGTCCCCGCGACAACGGGTCAGACGACCGGACCGTCCAGCACGTCGATCGTGGCGTGCGACGGGCCGCGGCGGGTCTGGATGTCCCGGGCGACGGCCTCCGCGTCCCGCAGCACCCGTACGGCGTTCCGCCAGGTCAGCTTGGCCAGGTCGGTCTCCGACCAGCCTCGGGCGAGGAGTTCGGCGATCAGGCGCGGGTAGCCGGAGACATCCTCCAGACCCCGCGGGAGGAACGCCGTGCCGTCGAAGTCGCCGCCGATGCCGATGTGGTCGATACCGGCGACCGCGCGCATGTGGTCGAGGTGGTCGGCGATGGTCGCCACGGTGGCCACCGGGCGGGGGTAGGCCGCCTCGAAGTCCTCGTGGACACGCATGGCCTGCGGGGTGGTGTCCAAGTGGTGCAGGCCGTGCTCACGCATGTTCCGGTCGGCGGCCAGCGTCCAGGCACCGGCCGCGGGCAGCACGAACTTCGGGACGAACGTCGCCATCGCGACACCGCCGTTGGCCCGCAGCGCGCCCAGCACGTCGTCCGGGATGTTGCGCGGGTGGTCGCAGACCGCACGGGCGGAGGAGTGCGAGAAGATCACCGGCGCGGTGCTGGTGGCGAGCGCGTCCCGCATCGTGGTGGCCGCGACATGGGAGAGGTCGACCAGCATGCCGATGCGGTTCATCTCCCGTACGACCTCGCGGCCGAACTTCGAGAGGCCACCGAGGCGCGGGGAGTCGGTCGCCGAGTCCGCCCAGTCGATGTTGTCGTTGTGGGTCAGCGTCATGTAGCGGACGCCGAGCCGGTACAGGCCGCGCAGGGTGCCCAGCGAGTTGTTGATGGAGTGGCCGCCCTCGGCACCCATCAGGGAGGCGATCCGGCCCTCGGAGCGGGCGCGCTCCATGTCGTCGGCGCTCCGCGCACGCCGCAGGTACTGGGGGTGGCGGGCCAGCAGCTCGACGACCACGTCGATCTGTTCGAGGGTGGCACTGACGGCTTCGTCGCCACGCATGTCCGAACGCACGTAGACCGACCAGAACTGCGCGCCGACGCCGCCGGCCCGCAGCCGGGGGATGTCGGTGTGCAGGAGGCCGGTCTGATCAGTGGCGATGTCGCGTGCGTCGAGGTCGTAGCCGACCTGTTCGCGCAGCGCCCACGGCAGGTCGTTGTGGCCGTCGACGACGGGGTGGGCGGCGAGGAGCTCCCGGGCCCGGTCCAGGTGGTCCACCGGGCGCCTACTTTCCGAAGCCGAAGGAGTCCGAACCCTCTACCTTGGACCGCAGTCTTCTGCCCTTCTCGGTCGCCTGGTCGTTGAGCTCCTGAAGGAAGTCCTCCATCCGGGTCCGGAGCTCGCTGTCATGGGCGGCGAGGATGCGCGCGGCGAGCAGGCCCGCGTTGCGCGCTCCGCCGACCGAGACGGTGGCGACGGGAATCCCCGCGGGCATCTGCACGATGGAGAGCAGGCTGTCCATGCCGTCCAGGTACTTCAGCGGGACCGGGACACCGATGACGGGCAGCGGGGTGACGGAGGCCAGCATGCCGGGCAGGTGGGCCGCGCCGCCCGCGCCCGCGATGATCGCCCTCAGCCCGCGGCCGGCCGCCTGCTCGCCGTACGCGATCATTTCGCGCGGCATGCGGTGCGCGGAGACGACGTCGACCTCGTACGGGATCTCGAACTCGTCGAGCGCCTTCGCGGCCGCTTCCATCACGGGCCAGTCGGAGTCCGAGCCCATGACGATGCCGATGACGGGGCCGGTGGCGGGCGAGGTGCCCGCGGGGGTGCCGGTGGCGGTGCCGGGGGAAGTCATTCGGTGATCGTTCCTCGCAGGTAGTCGGCCGCGTGCCGGGCGCGCTCCCGCACGTCCGCCAGATCGTCGCCGTAGGTGTTGACATGTCCGACCTTGCGGCCGGGCTTCACGTCCTTGCCGTACATATGGATCTTGAGCTGCGGATCGCGGGCCATGCAGTGCAGATACGCCTGGTACATGTCCGGGTAGTCGCCGCCCAGGACGTTGCACATGACCGTCCAGGGGGCGCGCGGGCGCGGGTCGCCCAGCGGCAGGTCCAGCACGGCCCGTACGTGGTTGGCGAACTGCGAGGTGATCGCGCCGTCCTGGGTCCAGTGCCCGGAGTTGTGCGGGCGCATCGCCAGTTCGTTGACCAGGATGCCGGGCTTGCCGTCGGGCCCCCGGGTCTCGAACAGCTCCACCGCGAGGTGGCCGACGACGCCGAGCTCGGCCGCGATGCGCAGGGCGAGCTGCTGGGCCTCTCCGGCCAGCGTCTCGTCGAGCCCGGGTGCCGGGGCGATGACCGTGTCGCAGACGCCGTCGGTCTGGATCGACTCGACGACCGGGTAGGCGACGGCCTGGCCGTGCGGCGAGCGGACGATGTTGGCCGCCAGCTCCCGTACGAAGTCGACCTTCTCCTCCGCCAGGACCGGGACCCCGGCCCGGAACGGGTCGGCGGCGTCGGCCTCGGAGCGGACCACCCACACGCCCTTGCCGTCGTAGCCGCCGCGCACGGTCTTGAGGACGACGGGGAAGCCCCCGACCTCCTCGGCGAACGCCGCGGCGTCGGCCGGGTCGCTCACGATGCGGTGGCGGGGGCAGGGCACGCCGATCTCCGTGAGCTTGGCACGCATCACCCCCTTGTCCTGGGCGTGCACCAGGGCCTCGGGGCCGGGGCGCACGGGGATGCCGTCCGCCTCCAGGGCACGCAGATGCTCGGTCGGGACGTGTTCGTGATCGAAGGTGATCACGTCACAGCCCTGAGCGAAGGCACGCAGCGTGTCCAGGTCGCGATAGTCGCCGATGACGACCTCGCTCACCACCTGGGCGGCCGAGTCCTGGGGAGTGTCACTGAGGAGCTTGAATTTCAGGCCGAGGGGGATGCCCGCCTCGTGGGTCATACGGGCGAGCTGACCGCCGCCGACCATGCCGACTACCGGGAACGTCACGCTCCCAGGGTATCCGCCGTGCCGGAGCTCCCCCGCCGCTGTCCGGATCGTCCCCCGCTCACAGGCATCACACAGGCATCTTCGCCGCTCACACGCATCACAGGGGCATCACACGGGAGTGCTGGATAGCATGACGGGGTTGACGGGACCTACGGACGGGGCTGAGCGATCACCATGAGCGAACGGGGCGCACTGCGGACCCGGCTTGATCTGCTGGCCCGGGAGGTCGCCAAGTTCGGCGCGGTCGGCGCGTTCGGCCTCGTGGTCAATATCGCCGTCTCCAACCTGATCTGGCGCACCACGGACATTCCGGTGGTGCGGGCCGGTCTGATGGCGACCTGTGTCGCCATCCTCTTCAATTACGTGGGCTTCCGTCACTGGACCTACCGGGACCGTGACAAGACCGGCCGGACCCGCGAACTGATGCTGTTCCTGCTGTTCAGCGCGGTGGGCGCGGTCATCGAGACGGGTGTGCTGTACGTGGCGACGTACGGCTTCGGCTGGAACAGCCCGGTCCAGAGCAATGTCTTCAAGATCCTCGGTATCGGGATCGCGACGCTGTTCCGCTTCTGGTCCTACCGCACCTGGGTGTTCAAGGCGCTGCCCGCCGAGGAGGCCGTGCTCAGCGCGGAGAGGTTTCTGGAACAGCGAGGACCCTCCGACCCGATGACCCCGGACACCGCCGCGCCGGACCCCGTACGCCACTGAACCCGTACGCCACCGACGCCGTGAGCCACTGACCGCGTACGCCACTGCCGTCGGCTGTGGGCGTTCAGCGGACCGGGCGCTCCGGGTCCTTGCGGTTGAGGGCGACCCGGCTGAGGAAGAGCGCGAAGACCGCCGGCTGCTGCTGGAGCAGTTCGAGCCGCCCGCCGTCCGCCTCCGCGAGATCCCTGGCGACGGCCAGGCCGATTCCCGTGGAGTTGCGGCCGCTGATGGTGCGCTCGAAGATCCGTGCCCCGAGGTCGGCGGGGACGCCGGGACCCTCGTCCGTCACCTCGATGACCGCCTGGTTGCCGGTGACCCGGGTCCGCAGGGCGACGGTGCCGCCGCCGTGCATCAGGGAGTTCTCGATCAGCGCCGCCAGGACCTGGGCGACCGCGCCGGGGGTGCCGACGGCCCGCATCCCGTGCTTGCCCGAGCAGACGATGGCCCGGCCCGCGCTGCGGTAGGCCGGGCGCCACTCCTCGATCTGCTGCTTGACGACCTCGTCCAGATCGAAGACGACGGCGGAGCCCGTACGCGGGTCCCGGGAGTTGGTCAGCAGCCGCTCCACCACGTCGGTGAGCCGCTCGACCTGGGTGAGGGCGATGTTCGCCTCCTCCTTCACCGTGTCCGGATCGTCGGTGACGGAGATCTCCTCGATCCTCATGGAGAGCGCGGTGAGCGGGGTGCGCAGCTGGTGCGAGGCGTCGGCGGCGAGCCGCCGCTCGGCCGTCAGCATCCGGGCGATCCGCTCGGCCGAGGAGTCCAGCACATCGGCGACCCGGTCCAGCTCCGGCACCCCGTAGCGCTTGTGGCGGGGGCGTGGGTCGCCCGAGCCGAGGCGTTCGGCGGTCTCGGCGAGGTCGGTGAGGGGCGAGGCCAGCCTGTTGGCCTGGCGTACGGCGAGGAGCACCGCGGAGACGATCGCGAGCAGCGCCACCGCGCCGATGATCAGCAGGGTCCGGCCGACCTCACGGGTGACGGCCGAGCGGGACTCCTCGACGGTGACCTTCTCGCCCTGCTCACCCCGCTCCGAGCTGCGGATGACACTCCCGGAGGGGCGCTCCCCGACCTCGATGGGGTCGCGGCCGGGGATCTCGACCAGCGCGTAGCGGCTGGAGTCGACCTGCTCGGCCAGCACCCGGGGGTTGATCCGCTCCTCCCCCAGCAGCCGGCTCTCGACGACGCTGATCAGCCGCAGCGCCTCGGTGTCCACGCTCTCCTGGGCGCCCGCGCTGATGGTGCGGGTCTCCACGATGACCAGGGAGACGCCGAAGACGGCGATCACGACGAGCACCACGGCGAGCGTGGAATTGATCAGTCGACGGCGCATGGGGGCTTCGCCTCGTCAGCTCTTTCTCGGAACGACTCTCGGATCCCGGACTTCCCGCTCCGGCTCTTCCCGGACCGGCTCCTCCGCGCGGACCGGCTCCTCCGCGCGGACCGGCTCTTCCCGGACAGGCTCTGCCCGGGTCAGCTCTTCTCGAACCGGAAGCCGACGCCCCGGACGGTCGCGATGTAGCGCGGGTTGGCCGCGTCGTCGCCGAGCTTCTTGCGGAGCCAGGAGATGTGCATGTCGAGCGTCTTGGTGGAGGACCACCACGTGGTGTCCCAGACCTCGCGCATCAGCTGGTCGCGGGTGACGACCCGGCCGGCGTCCCGGACCAGGACCCGCAGCAGGTCGAACTCCTTCGCCGTGAGCTGGAGCTCCTCCTCGCCCATCCAGGCCCGGTGGGACTCGACGTCGATCCTGACCCCGTGGGTGGCGGGCTGCGGGGCGGGCTCGGTGGCGCCGCGGCGCAGCAGGGCGCGGACCCGGGCCAGCAGTTCGGCGAGGCGGAACGGCTTGGTGACGTAGTCGTCGGCCCCCGCGTCCAGGCCGACCACCGTGTCGACCTCGTCGGCGCGGGCGGTCAGCACCAGGATCGGCACGGTGTGACCATCGGCACGGAGCCTGCGGGCGACTTCGAGGCCGTCCATCCCGGGCAGGCCCAGGTCGAGGACGACCAGGTCGACACCGCCCTGGAGTCCGGCGTCGAGCGCGGTCGGACCGTCCTGACGGACCTCGACCTCGTAACCCTCCCGACGCAGTGCGCGGGCCAGCGGCTCCGAGATGGATGCGTCGTCCTCGGCGAGCAGTACACGGGTCATGTGGTGATGGTAGACCGCACGGGCCGCCGGGGGTGAGGCGCTCGCCAAGGCCTGCGGGTCAGACCTGTAAGGCGGTGTGAACCTTCGAATGGACGACTGCCATCCCACTCACACCTGTGATCCACATCTCATGTCCTTCCATATCGGGGCGTGGCGTGTCGTATGGTGTCTCGACGCCTGTTGCACTACTCAAAGACCTTTGGGCAGCTTTAAGCGCCAAAGGTCTTTTTTGTATGCGGGCCGGCCGAGCGCCGGTCCTGACCTGAGTGAATGACCTGTGGGCCGGGCCCGGAGCGCGAGAACGCGCGCCGGGCGTGGATCCCGACGCGGTTCTTCCCCCGCCCACGGCGCCGGACTCTCCCCAACGGAGTCCGGTGCACGGGGCGAATCCCCCTTGCAGGCGCGGGGACGGGGCTCGCCGTGCCGGTGCCGGCCACCCCCCACCGGGCGCGTAACGCAGACCAGGCGACGCGTCCCGACCAGCAAGGATCGACCATGGCGTCCAGCCTGACGAAGGATTCGGCCAGTACTACCGGCGGAAAGACCTTCTTCGGCCACCCCCGCGGCCTGGCCACTCTCTTCATGACCGAGATGTGGGAGCGCTTCAGCTTCTACGGCATGCGGGCCCTGCTCCCGCTCTACCTCGTCTCCAGCTCCGGGCTGGACATGAACGTGGCCACCGCCACCGCGATCTACTCCATCTACATGGCGATGGTCTACCTGCTCGCCATGCCCGGCGGCTGGTTCGGCGACCGCGTCTGGGGGCCGCGCAAGACGGTCACCGTCTCGGCCTCGGTCATCATGCTCGGCCATCTGACGCTGGCCCTGCCCGGCACCGGGACCTTCTTCGCCGGTCTGGGACTGGTCGCGCTCGGTTCCGGGCTGCTGAAGGCCAACATCTCGACGATGGTCGGCCACCTCTACTCCGGCCCGGACGACCCGCGCCGCGACGGCGGCTTCACCGTCTTCTACATGGGCATCAACCTCGGTGCCTTCGCCGCCCCGCTGGTCATCGGCACGATCGGCGAGAAGGTGAACTGGCACCTCGGCTTCGCCATCGCCGCGCTCGGCATGGCGCTGGGACTGGCCCAGTTCCTCATCGGTACGCGGCACCTGGACGCGCGCTCCAGCGTCGTCCCGAAGCCGCTGTCGGACCAGGAACGCCGCTCCACCCTGCGCAAGGGTCTGCTGTGGCTGATCGCCGCCGTCGTCTTCTACGGCGTCCTGGTGGCCACGGATGTCTACACGCTGAACTGGGCACTCGTCCCGATCACCGTCGCCGGTCTGGTCATTCCGGTCGCCGTGCTGGCGCGGATCAAGCGGGACAAGGACCTCTCCGCCACCGAGCAGTCGAAGATGTCCGGATACATCTGGTTCTTCGTGGCGGCGGCCGTCTTCTGGATGATCTACGACCAGGGCGGCTCGACGCTGTCGCTGTTCGGCGAGTCCTCGACCACGAACAGCCTGTTCGGCCTGGACTTCCCGACCTCCTGGTACCAGTCGGTGAACCCGGTCTTCATCATGGCGCTGGCTCCGGTGGTGGCCTGGATCTGGCTGGCGCTCAACCGGCGCGGCAAGGAGCCGAGCACGGTCGTCAAGTTCGGCTCGGGCCTGTTCCTGGTCGGTGTGTCCTTCCTCGTCTTCATGATGCCGCTGACGCTGACCTCGGACGGCGACAAGGTCAGCCCGATGTGGCTGGTCTCGATCTACTTCCTCCAGACCGTCGGTGAGCTGTGCCTCTCCCCCGTCGGCCTCTCGGTCACCACGAAGATGGCTCCGGCGAAGTACGGCAGCCAGATGATGGGTGTCTGGTTCCTGGCCGTCACCGCGGGCGACTGCACCACCAGCCTGCTCTCGCTGGCCGGGGTGGACCTGAACAGGACCGGGATGGTGGGGCTGGAAGCGGCGCTCGCGATCCTGGCCGGGTTCGCGATCTGGATGTACCGCAAGAAGGTCACCGCCCTCATGGGCGATGTGCGCTGACGCGTACCGGCCCGCACTGACGCGTACCGGCCCGTACGAGGCATCTGGCCTGTACGGGGATGTCTGAGGGGTACGGGGACGTCCGAGGCGTACGGAAACGCCGAGCCGTACGGGGAAGGGCCGCCGCACCGGGAGACCGGTGCGGCGGCCCTTCGTCGTGTGCTGCCTCAGCGGGTCCCGCGGAGCCTGCGCCACGGGGTGAACGTGAACACCGCGCCGCCCAGCAGGATCGCCGTACCGGCGACCAGGCCGAGTGCCCGCAGGGCGCCGTCGCTCTCGGCCCCGGTGTCGGCCAGACCGCCGCCCGAGTCCGTACCGCCTCCGGATGCCCCGGCGCCGCCGGAGCCCGCCGTGTCACCGCCGGACGCGCCGCCCGGCTGGGCGGAGGTGTCCAGTTCCAGCGAGACCGCGACCCCGGAGGGCGGGGTGCAGGTCGTCGTCGTACCGGCGGCCATCACGGTCAGGACACCGGGGCTGAGCGTGGACTTCCCGCTCGCGCCCGGCTTGTACGTACCGGTGAGATCGGGGATGTCAATCGGTGCGCCGGTCTTGATGACCTCCTTGTTCAGGGGGCCCTCGACATGGACGGTCCCCTTGTCCGCGCCGCCGAGCCTGACCTCCATCGAGGGCTTCACCTGGTTCGCCGGGATGTCGATCGGGCTGTCCATCACCGACTTGCTGAACTTCACGGTGAGGGCGTAACTGCCGCCGCTCTTCTTGGCGCTGATCTTCACCGGGGAGGTCGCGTTCTTGTCGCCGATGGGCGTCTTGCACGCGTACGCGACGGACACCTCCTTGCCGGGGAAGTCCGACTCGCCACCGCCGCCCCCGGTGGAACCGCCGGACGCGGTGGAGCCCCCGGAGTCCGTACCGCCGGCCGCCGTACCGCCGGAGGTCGTCCCTCCGGCGTTCGTACCGCCGTCCGTCGTACCGCCGTCCGTGGTGCCACCATTCGTTGTGCCGCCGTCGGACGTGCCGCCGGTGGTGGTGCCGCCGCCCTCCGTCACCTTGATCGTGGCCCCGGGCCGGACGGCCTCCTTCGGGGCGCACTTGGTGTCCGTGGAGATCGGCTTGGACACGTTGATGCTGTACGCGTCCGGAGTCAGCGTGATCTCGCCGGCCTTGTCCAGCTTCAGCGTGCCCTTCATGTCCGGCAGCAGCATGGCGCTGTTCTTCGGGATCGGCGGGTTCTGCCGCGGCCCCTCCATCTTCAGGTCACCGCTCGCCGCGCCGCCCACCTTGACGGTGCCGGTCGGCTTCACCGTGTTCTCGTCCAGGTCGAGGATGTCGGGGTTCTTGGAAGCGGCCGCCACCGTCTTCCAGACGACCTCGATCTCGTCGCCCACCTTGGCTTCGGCGGGCGCGGTCAGCTGCACCTCGGTGGTGCCCTGCACGGCGGGCAGTCCCGAAATGGGCGGCGGAATGCACTCCGTCGCGTACGAGACGTCAGCGGCCTGGACCGGACTCGCGGCCAGCAGTATGCCCGCGCCGCCGAGCATCAGCGCGACTCCGGCCGCGCTCATCCTCCGTTGCGTACTCACGAATGTCCCTTCGTCGTGGGTCTGTTGTCTGACGGTGCGGAATCCCGGGTGAACCACGGCAGCGCGGCCGTGGTCGTGGTCGTGGCTGCCGGGTCCGCGGCGGACGGCCGCGCGGGCGCGGTGCCGTCCCCGCGGCGCAGGCCGGGCAGTCTCGCGGTCACCTCGGACAGCTGCGGATGGCGGTGGCGTCCCGTCCTGGCCCCCGCCCCGTCCGGGCGGGGCCGTACCTTGTCCACGACCGCCATGCCGATACGGAAGACGGCGGCCGGCACAACGGCACAGAGCAGGGTCCAGAAGAGCGGGACGCCCCAGGGGCGGCCCACTCCCCAGGGCTGCTCGGCCAGCACCTTCGTGCCGTACTTCAGCGAGATCCGGTAGTCGCCGTGCGCTCCGGCGGCCAGTTCGACGGGGAGCTCGATCCGCGCCTTGCGGCCGGGCGCGACGGTGCCGCGCCACTGGTGTTCCTCCCACTGCGGGGCGTACACACCGTGGGAGGTGCCGACCTGGAACACGGGGTCCTCGACCGGAGCGGAGCCGAGGTTGCCGACGGTGAGGACCAGCCGCCGGGAGGCCGGGGCGCCGAACCAGGTGAGGAGCGAGCTGTCCCCTTCCAGGCGGGTGGTGGCCAGCACCGCGAGCTTCCCGCCGTCCGGTTTCGGCAACGGTGCCGTCGGGTGCCCGGCGACCGTGAACACCGCCTCGGTCAGGGCCTGTTCCCCGGTGACCGTGGCGACATGCACCACGCACGGGCAGGGTTTCGGCGGCTCGGAGACCGGCATCTTCTTGCTGAAAGCACCCGACTTGTCGGTGGTGACGGCCCGCCCCTCGGCGTTGGCGCAGGAGTTGGTGCCGCCGATCACCCCCCTGTCCGGTGTGGACTGCCCGCAGATCAGGAGCGTCAGCAGTGTGTCGGCGCGCCAGCCGCTGCCCCTGACGGTGATCTCACCGCCCTTGCCCGCCTCGTCCTTGGAGAGGGTGACCTTCGGTTCACCGTCCGCCGCGCGGGCACCGGAGGAACCCAGGAGCAGCAGCACGGGGAGCAGGGGGACGAGCAGCAGCGTGGCGAGCAGCGCGGGCAGCGCGGGCAGCGGTGCGAAGCCTCCGCGACGGCCGATCCGTGCCGGGCGGGACGGCCCGGCCGGCTCCCTCATGCCCCTCATGCCTCCCACACCTCCCGCACCCCCCGCACACCGCATGTCCGTCTCATCCCTCACGTCTCATCCCTCACGTCTCCGCTCCCGCCTTCGCCACGTGCCTGTCGTCGGAGTCCTGTTCATGCCCGGAGGCCGTCTCGTCCCCCGTACCGCCGTCCGGCGCGGGATGTCTCCGCCCGCGTCCGGGCCGGGGACGAAGCCGGAGCCCGCGCCCGGGTCGGCGCCCGCGCCGGTACGCGCCCGCGGCGGCGAGGAGGGCGAGGACCAGCAGCGCGCCGCCGGCCAGCGGGGCCGGGGAGAGGTACGTCGCGGAGGCCGACGCCTCGCCGTGCGCGCCGCCCGCGGCCGTCGCCCGCAGCCGGACGGTGACGGAGTCGAGGGCGGGGGCGTCCCGCCAGGGCTCGGTGAGCTTCACCCGCTCTCCGGGCAGCAGTTCCCTCGGCAGCGTGCGGGCCTCACGGCGCAGCAGCGCGCCGAACATCCCGTCGGCGCTCACCGACAGACGAGGGGTCAGGGCCGCGTTGCCACGGTTGACCAGCGTGTAGCGGATGGTCCGCCCGGACACCGCGACGTCCTCCACACTGAGCGCCGCCAGTGTCGGGCCGCTGACCCGCAGATGGACCCGGACGCCCACCGCACGGCCCCCGCTCTCCGCCAGGATCGCCCCGGGATGGTCGCCGGGCTCCGTGTCCGGCGGCACGGTCAGGGCGAACGGCACCTCGGCGCGGGTCCGGGCGGGCACGGTCACCTTCCGCGAGGCGAAACGCAGCCACGCCCCGGCGCCCGCGCCCTTCCCCGCATCCCGTACGACCGGCTCCCCGTCCCCGTCCCGCCCCCGGTCCGCGTCGGCCCCCCGCAGCCGTACGGTGAGCGGGGACCGGCCGGGATTGGTCACCGTGAGCCGGTCCTGGAGGACCGTTCCGGGCGCGCCCTCCAGGTAGAAGTAGGGCCGCCCGCCCTCGCCCGTACGAGTGGTCCCGGACGTCGGCCGCGCCTCCCAGGCGGACGGCGCGGAGGAACGCGGAGCGCTGTCGGCCGCCGTCGCCGGGGCCACGGAGAGGGCGCACAGCAGTACGGTGAGCGCCACTCGGGCGGCGTACGAGGTCAACGGCGGCATGGACGACTCCCGCTCCCTTGGCGCTTGTGGTGCTCCCCGGCTGCGTGCGTGCTCCCTGACTGCGCGCGTACTTCCCGGCTCCGTACGCGCTCCCCGGCCGCGCGTGCGCTCCGGCTTCCGCGCGTGCGCTCCGGCGTCGGGCGTGCGCTCCGGCTCCGCCCGCTCACCGGGGCTTCCGCCCGTACCGCTCGGCTCAGCCCGCGGCGCGCTGACCCCTCCGGGTCAGCCACAGCACCCCGGCCGCCCCGGTCAGCAGCACGGTGCCGCCGAGAGTGCCGAGTGCGGCGGCCGAGTCGAGCGGACCGGTCTTGGGCAGCTCACCGCCGCCCGACGTGGACGCGTTCCCGCCCGAGTCCCCCGAACCGCCCGAATCCCCTGAACCGCCCGACCCGCCCGAGCCCTGGACATCGAGTTCCAGCGACGGGCCGGGACTGTTCTTGGGCGTGCAGGTGGTGGTCGTACCGAGTGCCTTGATGGTGAGCACCCCGGCGGTGAAGGTGACCTTGCCGCTCTTCTTCGGTGTGTACGTACCCGACAAGTCACTGATCCTGATGGGAGTGTTGGCCGGGATCGCCTCCGCGTTCGCCGGCCCCGTGACCTGGACCTGCCCCTTCTCCGCGCCACCGAGCCCGATGACCGCGCTCGGCTTCATGGCGCCCTTGCCGAGTTCGAGCGGGCTGGAGGAGACCCCCTTCTGGAAGGACATGGTGAGCTGGTACCCGTCGCCGCTCTTGACGCCCTTGATGTCGATGGGCGACACCGCCCCTTTGGGCCCGATGGGCGTCTGGCACTGGTAGTTGACGTCCACGACCTCGGCGTGCGCGGCGGGGGCGGCCATCAGCACCACCGAGCCCGCCAGCGCAGACGCCAGCGCGAGAGCTGTCCGCTTCTGGTTCGACACCTCGTGTTCCCCTCATGCCGGACGTCGCCACGCGCCACGGTCCGTACCGGCGCACGTTACTGACGACACATCAGATTGGGCGCTCAAGGTACGCCCGGGGCCTTGTGGAGGGAAGACAAAGAGCGCGCCGATCCGGCGCGCTCCTGGGTGCCCATGGATATGGACGGGTGGGACGGGTGTACGGGTACGGGGCGGGAGGGGGCGCGGCGGCGCCGGGCATTCACCCCGGCGCGTCCGGCCCTCGGCGGCCGGCCGGCCGCGTCCGCCCCGGTACGGCTACCCGGGGGCGGCCAGCTCCGCCCAGACGATCTTGCCCGGCTCGTCGGGCGTACGCTGCACGCCCCAGTCCAGGCAGAGCCGCTGCACGATGAACATGCCGTGCCCGCCGGGCCGGCCCGCCCGGTGCGGGGTGCGCGGCGCGGGCTGACCGGCTCCGCGGTCGACGACCTCCACCCGCAGCACCTTGGCCGTGCGGCCGATACGGAGCTCCTCGGGGCCTTCCGCGTGCAGGCAGGCGTTGGTGACCAGTTCGGAGACGACCAGCAGGACATCCTCGGCGGCGGCACGCCGGTCGGCACCGGCCGCCGGGAGCCAGCCCCAGTCGTGGAGCGCCTGTCGGGCGAAGTCGCGGGCCATCGGCACGATGCCGCTGGCCTGCCCCAGTGCGAGCGTGCGCCACTGCCGCTCCGCCGGGACGGACGAGGCAGCGCCCTCGTCGTCCGGCTCGCGGCCGAGGTCGCCCGGCGGATGCTGCCGGGTGGTGCTCATCAGCGCTTCACCTCACCGATTCACCATGTCGCCATGTCGCCATCGAACAGAAACTGATCAGATACTGAGTGTGCGGGCCACCGAGGACGCCGCCGGGGTGTCTCCTGCCCGGCCGAATCGTGACAACACCCACTTCATCCACGCGATCGCGTGACACGGGTGACACTCGTGGCTCCCGGGGCCGCGGACCGGGGCGCGGGTCAGGTGTCCAGGGCCTCCGCGAGAGTGGCGTGGACGGTGAAAACCGCCTCGGCCCCGGTGATCTCGAAGACCCTCGCCACGACGGGCAGCATGCCTGCCAAATGGACCCCTCCCCCGGCCGCCTCCGCCTTGAGGCGGGCACCGAGCAGCACATTGAGCCCGGTGGAATCACAGAATTCGAGGCGCGAGCAGTCGACCACCAGGCGCGCACGCCCTTGCTCGACCGCGCTCTCCAAGGGTTCGCGCAGCAGATCGGCGGTGTGGTGATCGAGCTCGCCCACCGGCGTCACAATCTCGCTGCGCCCCTCGGTCCGGGCCTCGACCTGAAGCCGCCCCCGGTTCGCACTGCCGACCGTCCCGCGGTCCATGCCCGTCCCTCTTCGCCGCTCGTCACTGTGCGCGTCACTGCCTGTGCGGCTGTATGCGTAGCTGCCGCCGACGTCCGTAAAACAGTACGCGTTCCGTACGCCACGCGGTAGTCGAAGAACTCAACAAACCGGACATATTGCAGTATTTGGCGCTTGTAAGTGCCCGTACGAACCGGGTAAGGGTAGAGGGACACCAGAAACACGGCCGGCTTTGGAGGCGCCGCTTCACCGCAGGAACACGTATGGGCATCGGCAGCCATATGCCGAGAACGATGGAGGAGAAGCATGTCACCCCGGCTCGACGATCCGCGTACCCACAACGCGCCGTCGGCATGTCCTCAGGGACCGACCGATTCCGACTCCCCTGCCGCGGCCGCCATTCCCGGCCCGCGCACCAGCACCACCCCAGGCACCACCCGCACCGCGGACACCGCCACGGACCGCACCGCGGACACCGGCGGCGAGGGACTCGAAGGACTTCCCGAGATCCCGCCCTACGCGGAGGTCGGGGCACTGGACGCCAGAGCCCTGTCGAAGACGCTCTTCGAACGGCTCGAATCCCTCGAAGAGGGCACCCACGAGTACTCCTACGTCCGTAACACCCTGGTCGAACTCAACCTGGCCCTGGTCAAGTTCGCCGCCTCCCGGTTCCGCTCCCGCAGCGAACCGATGGAGGACATCGTCCAGGTCGGCACCATCGGCCTGATCAAGGCGATCGACCGGTTCGAGCTGAGCCGCGGCGTCGAATTCCCGACGTTCGCGATGCCGACCATCGTCGGTGAGATCAAGCGCTTCTTCCGGGATACCAGCTGGTCCGTCCGCGTACCGCGACGGCTCCAGGAGCTGCGGCTCGACCTGGCCAAGGCGGGCGACGAGCTGGCCCAGCGGCTGGACCGCTCGCCCACCGTGTCCGAGCTGGCCGAGTGCCTCGGCATCACCCCCGACGAGGTCGTCGAGGGCATGGCCGCGAGCAACGCGTACACCGCGAGTTCGCTGGACGCCAAGCCCGAGGAGGACGAGCACGAGGGCGCCCTCGCGGACCGCATCGGCTACGAGGACCACGGGCTCGAAGGCATCGAGTACGTCGAGTCCCTGAAGCCGCTCATCGCCGCGCTGCCCTCACGGGACCGCATGATCCTCTCGCTCCGGTTCGTCTCCAATCTGACCCAGTCGGAGATCGGCGAAGAGCTGGGCATCTCACAGATGCATGTGTCCAGGCTGCTCTCCCGGACCCTGGTCAGACTCCGGAAGGGCCTGACCCTGGAGGAATGACCGGCCCGCCCCGGCACCGGAGATCCCTGGATCTGCGGATCGCCGGATCTGCGGATCGCCGGATCACCGGATCGGTGGATCGCCGGATCACTTGCGGAAGGACCTGCCCCAGCGATGGGCGCGGGTCCTTCCGCATGTACGGCCCCGCGGCACGACGGTCAGAGGGCGCGCTCGCCGCGCTGCCATACGGCGCTGACCAGCGGGACTCCCGGCCGGTAGGCGAGGTGGACATGGCTGGGCGCGTCGAGGAGTACGAGGTCGGCGCGGGCGCCGGGCGCGATGCGGCCGATGTCCGTACGGCGCAGCGCGGCGGCGCCGCCCGCGGTGGCGGACCAGAGCGCCTCGTCGGGGGTCATGCCCATGTCCCGGACGGCGAGCGCGACACAGAACGGCATCGAGGACGTGAACGAGGACCCCGGGTTGCAGTCCGTGGAGAGCGCGACGGTCGCGCCCGCGTCGAGGATACGGCGGGCGTCGGGCCAGTTCGCGCGGGTGGAGAACTCGGCGCCCGGGAGCAGCGTGGCGACCGTGCTGCCCTGGCCGAGGGCGTCGACGTCGGCGTCGGTGAGGTGGGTGCAGTGGTCGGCGGAGGCGGCGTCGAGCTCGACGGCGAGCTGGACCCCGGGGCCGTACGTCAGCTGATTGGCGTGGATGCGGGGGTGGAGGCCGGCGGCCCTGCCCGCCGTGAGGATCGCGCGGGCCTGGTCGCCGTCGAAGGCACCCTTCTCGCAGAAGACGTCGATCCAACGGGCGTGCGGGGCACAGGCGTTCAGCATCGGGCCGGTGACGAGGTCGACGTAGCCGGCCGGGTCGTCGGCGTGATCGGCGGGCACGACATGGGCGCCGAGATAGGTCACCTCGTCGGTGTGGCGCGCGGCGATGCGCAGGGCACGGGCCTCGTCCTCGACGGTGAGGCCGTAGCCGGACTTGGTCTCGAACGTGGTGGTGCCCTGGCGCAGGGCCTCGGCGAGGTAGCGGGCGACGTTGGCGGAGAGCTCGTCGTCTGAGGCCGCCCGGGTGGCGGCGACCGTGGTCCGGATGCCGCCCGCGGAGTAGGGGCGGCCGGACATCCGGGCGTTGAACTCCTGGGTGCGGTCGCCCGCGAAGAGGAGGTGGGAGTGGGAGTCGACGAAGCCGGGGATCACGGCCCGGCCGCCCGCGTCGACGGCGTTGTCAGTGGCGGGTGCTTTGCTTGATTCACCGGTCCAGACGATGCGGTCGCCCTCGATGACGACGGCCGCGTCCTGGATCAGGCCCAGGGGGGTCCCGTTTCCGAGGGAGGGGTCATTGGTGACCAGGCTGGCGATGTTGGTGATGGCGGTCGTCGTCATCTGGAGACTGTTCTCCTCGGGTTCGGACAGGTCGGGCGGATCGGGCAGGTCGGACAGGTCGCACGGCCGGAGCGCCCCGGCCGGCGGCCCGGACCGTTCTGCCGGCGGCCCGGACCGCTGCGGTGTCAGCTGTGCAGGGCGGCGACGGCCGCGGCGAGTGCTCCCGGGACGTCCTCGATCCGTGCGTGCAGGCCGTCCCGGACGATGTGCCGTCCGCCCACGACCGTATGCCGCACATCAGCCGCGGAGGCGGCGAATACGGCCGCTTCGGCGCCCAGCCGGGGCACCGGCCCGGCTGTTCTGACGGAGTCCAGGGCCACGGTGGTGAGGTCGGCGGGCGCACCGGGTTCCAGGGTGCCCGCGTCGGGCCGGCCGAGTGCGGCGTGCCCGTCCGCGGAGGCGGCGCGCAGCAGGGCGGCGGCCGTCCAGTGGCCGCGGCGATGGGTGCGCAGGCGCTCGTTGAGCTCCATCGCGCGGGCCTCTTCGAAGAGGTCGATGACGGCGTGGCTGTCGCTGCCGAGCGAGAGCGGCGAGCCCGCCCGCTGAAGGGCAGCGGCGGGTCCGATGCCGTCGGCGAGGTCGCGTTCGGTGGTGGGGCACATACAGGTGCCGGTGGCGGAGGAGCCGATCAGCTCGATGTCCTCCGCGGTGAGGTGCGTGTTGTGGATGCCGGTGGTGCGCGGGCCGAGGACGCCGTGGTCGGCGAGGAGCCGGGTGGGGGTGCGGCCGTGCGCGGTGCGGCAGGCGTCGTTCTCCGCGGTCTGCTCGGAGAGGTGGACATGGAGCGGTGCCCGCCGTTCCTCGGCCCATTGCGCGACGGTGGCCAGCTGCGCGGCCGGGACGGCCCGTACGGAATGGATGGCGGCGCCGATCAGCGTGTGGTCGTCGCCCTTGAGGAGGGAGGCGCGCTCGGCCCAGGCGTCGGCCGTGCGGTCGGAGAAGCGGAGCTGGTGCCGGTTGGGCTTCTCGCCGAATCCGGCGGCGAGATAGGCGGTGTCCAGCAGGGTGATGCGGATACCCGCTTCGGCGGCGGCGGCGATGAGTGCCTCGCCCATCGCGTTCGGGTTGTCGTAGGGCGTGCCGCCGGGCGCGTGATGCAGATAGTGGAATTCACCGACGGAGGTGATGCCGGCCAGGGCCATTTCGGCGTACGTGGCGCGGGCGAGGTCGAAGTAGGTGTCGGGGGTGAGCCGGGAGGCCGCCTGGTACATCAGCTCGCGCCAGGTCCAGAAGGTGCCGGAGCCCACCTGGACGGTGGAGCGCAGGGCCCGGTGGAAGGCGTGCGAGTGGGTGTTGGCCAGCCCGGGGAGGGTCAGGCCGTGCAGGGCCGTGGCGCCGGGCGGCGGTGTGCCGACACCGGTGCGGACCCCGGCGATGCGGTCACCGGCGACGTCCAGGGTGACGCCCGGCTCGACATGGGTGCCGAGCCAGGCGTGGGACATCCAGTACGTGGCGGTGACGGGCCTGCCGGTGGGCTCCGTTGTCAGCTGCACGCGAGTCCTTCCAGTACGTCGGCGAGTGCGATCACCCCGGTCACACAGTCGTCCTCGGCGGCGTGCTCGGCCGGCGAGTGCGAGATTCCGGTGGGGTTCCGTACGAACAGCATGGCGGTAGGCACCGAAGCGGACAAAATACCCGCGTCATGGCCCGCGCCGGTGCCGAGGACGGGCACGGCGCGCCCCGTGTCGCCGGTGCCGCCTCCCGCTCCCCGGCCGCCTTCGAGGATCTTGGCGAGCTCGTCGCGCAGGGCGTGCTCGAACTCCACCACGGGGGTGAAGGACTCCCGTACGACATCCAGATCGATCCCGGCCCGTTCGGCGTGCTCCCGGGCGGCGCGCTCGATCCCGGTGACGACGGCGTCGAGTGTGGCCTGGTCGGCGGCGCGGGAGTCGAGCCAGCCGCGTACGAGGGAGGGGATGGCGTTGACCCCGTTCGGCTCGACCGCGATCTTGCCGAAGGTGGCGAGGGCGCCGGTCAGTTCGGCCTCGCGGCGGGCGGCGAGCACCGTTTCGGCGTACGTGAGCATGGGGTCGCGCCGGTCGGCCAGGCGCGTGGTGCCCGCGTGGTTGGCCTCCCCCCGGAAGTCGAACCGCCAGCGGCCGTGGGGCCAGATGGCGGAGGCGATCCCGACCGGGTCACCGCTGAGGTCGAGGGCGCGGCCCTGCTCCACATGGAGTTCGACGAACGCGCCGATCCCGGCGAGGCGTTCCGGATCGGGGCCGATGGCGTCGGGGTCGTATCCGGCGGCCTCCATGGCCGCGGGGAGGCTGATCCCGTCGGCGTCGCGCAGTCGGTGGGCGTCCCCCGCGGTCAGCTGTCCGGAGGCGAGCCGGGAGCCGACGCAGGCGACACCGAAGCGGGCACCCTCCTCGTCACCGAAGTTGGTGATGGCCAGCGGCCGGGTGAACTCCACTCCCCTGCGGCGGAGTTCATCGAGCGCGGCGAAGGAGGACACCACACCGAGGGGGCCGTCGAAGGCACCGCCGTCCGGTACGGAGTCGAGGTGCGATCCGGTGACCACGGCGTCGCCGGCCAGGGGGTCGCCGAGCCAGGCCCACTGGTTGCCGTTCCGGTCGACCTCATGGGTGAGCCCGCGCGACTCGGCCTGCTCCCGGAACCAGGCCCGGCAGTCGGCGTCGGCCCCCGACCAGGCGTACCGCCGGTATCCACCGCTGCCGGCATGCCGCCCGACGGGCGCGAGGTCGCGCCACATGGAGAGGAACGACGATGCCGTGCCCGGGGCGCCCGGGGCGGACGGCGCCGCCCCGGGAATGGGTTCGGGTGCTCCGGGGGTGGGTGCCGTCCGCCCGCCGCTGTCCGTCGACATCACTGCTCGCCCTCCGCCATCGGCACGCGTACGCCCTTGTCGGAGGCGACGGACTCCGCGATGTCGTATCCGGCGTCGACATGCCGGATGACGCCCATGGCCGGGTCGTTCGTCAGGACCCGGCGGATCTTCTCGCCCGCCAGCTTCGTCCCGTCGGCGACGGTGACCTGTCCCGCGTGGATGGAGCGCCCCATGCCCACGCCGCCCCCGTGGTGGAGGGAGACCCAGGACGCTCCGGAGGCCACGTTGACCATGGCGTTCAGCAGCGGCCAGTCGGCGATGGCGTCGGACCCGTCGAGCATGGCCTCGGTCTCGCGGTACGGCGAGGCGACCGAGCCGCAGTCGAGGTGGTCACGGCCGATGGCCAGCGGGGCCGCGAGTTCACCGCTCGCCACCATGTCGTTGAAGCGCTCCCCCGCCTTGTCGCGCTCGCCGTAGCCGAGCCAGCAGATCCGGGCGGGCAGCCCCTGGAAGTGGACCCGCTCGCCCGCCATCCTGATCCAGCGGTGCAGGGACTCGTTCTCCGGGAAGAGCTCCAGGATCGCCTTGTCCGTCTTGTGGATGTCGGACGCCTCGCCCGACAGCGCCGCCCAGCGGAACGGCCCCCTGCCCTCGCAGAAGAGCGGCCGGATATACGCGGGTACGAAGCCCGGGAAGTCGAAGGCCCGCGCGTATCCGGCGAGTTGGGCCTCGCCCCGGATGGAGTTGCCGTAGTCGAAGACCTCCGCCCCGGCGTCCATGAAGCCGACCATCGCCTCGACGTGCGCGGCCATCGACTCCCGCGCCCGTACGGTGAAGTCGGCGGGCTTCTCGGCGGCGTACGAGGCCATGTCGTCGAAGTCGACGCCGAGTGGCAGATAGGCCAGCGGGTCGTGCGCGCTGGTCTGGTCGGTGACGATGTCGACCGGGGCGCCCTCGGCGAGCATGCGGGGCAGCAGCTCCGCCGCGTTGCCGAGCAGGCCGATGGAGAGCGGACGCCGGGCGTCGCGCGCCTCGACGGCGAGCTGGAGGGCGTGCTCCAGGCTGTCGGCCCTCACGTCGAGGAAGCGGTGCTCGATCCGGCGCTCGATGGCGCGGGGGTCGCAGTCGATGCAGATCGCGACGCCGTCGTTCATCGTGACGGCGAGCGGCTGGGCGCCGCCCATGCCGCCGAGCCCGGCCGTCAGCGTGATCGTCCCGGCGAGCGTCCCGCCGAACTTCTTCGCGGCCACGGCGGCGAACGTCTCGTACGTGCCCTGGAGGATGCCCTGGGTGCCGATGTAGATCCAGGACCCGGCGGTCATCTGGCCGTACATGGTGAGTCCGAGCGCCTCCAGGCGGCGGAACTCCTCCCAGTTCGCCCAGTCCCCCACCAGGTTGGAGTTGGCGATCAGGACGCGCGGGGCCCACTCATGGGTCTGCATGACGCCGACCGGCCGCCCGGACTGGACGAGCATCGTCTCGTCCTGCTTGAGCGTCCGCAGCGTACGGACCATGGCGTCGAACGAGCGCCAGTCGCGGGCCGCCTTCCCCGTACCGCCGTAGACGACGAGCTTGTCGGGGTGCTCGGCGACCTCGGGGTCGAGGTTGTTCTGCAGCATGCGCAGGGCGGCTTCCTGCTGCCATCCCAGGGCGGTCAGTGCGGTACCGCGCGGCGCCCGTACGGGGCGGGGTCCTGACATGGCAATGCCTCCTCGCGACTGTGAATCCTCTATTCATATCCTGGAGGCCTGAATACTTGTAGTCAACAGGTGCGTGCCGCTCCGGGACCGGGCAGACCTCTCCCATCACACCCCCGGGGAGGCTCCCGTGACCGCTCCAGGCGCACCCGCGGCACCGGCCGCACCCGGCCCGCCGGAGAACCCGGCCCTGAAGCGGGCCATCGGGCCCAGGCTGCTGATCCTCTTCGTGATCGGCGACATCCTGGGCACCGGTATCTACGCCACCACCGGCAAGGTGGCCGGCAAGGTCGGGGGCGCGCTCTGGCTGCCGTTCCTGATCGGCTTCGTCGTCGCGATCCTGACGGCCGCCTCGTACGTCGAGCTCGTGGGCAAGTATCCGAAGGCGGCCGGAGCCGCGCTGTACACGCAGAAGGCGTTCAGGGTTCCGTTCCTGACCTTCGTCGTGGCCTTCATGGTGATGTGCTCGGGCCTGTCGTCCGCGCGCGCGGCGGCCCGCGCCTTCAGCGGTGACTACCTCGCCGAGTTCACCTCCGCCGTGCCGCCCACCCCTGGTCGCGATCCTGTTCATCCTGATCCTGGCCGCGCTCAGTCTGCGCGGCGTGGCCGAGTCCGTGAAGGCGAACGTCGTCCTGACGGTGGTCGAGGTGACCGGCCTGCTCGTGATCCTCTCGATCGGCGCGTACGCGGTCCTGAACGGCGACGGCGAGCCCGCCCGGCTGACCGGGTTCGAGGCGAGCGGTACGGGATACGCCCTGATCACCGGGGTGCTCGGCGCCACCGCTCTCGGCTTCTTCGCCTTCGTCGGCTTCGAGGACTCGGTGAACATGGCCGAGGAGACCCAGGACCCGGTCCGCACCTTCCCGCGTGCCCTGTTCACCGGTGTGGCCGTGACGGGCACCATCTACGTCCTGGTCGCCCTGGTCTCCTCGCTGCTGGTCGACCACCGGACCCTGGAGAGGTCGAGCGGACCGCTGCTCGAAGTGGTGAAGGCGGGCGGCGTCGGCTTCCCGCCCGGACTGTTCGCGCTGATCGCCCTGTTCGCCGTGACCAACTCCGCGCTGATCAACATCATGATGGCCTCACGGCTCTGTTACGGCATGGCGAACGAACGCGTCCTGCCGCGCGCCCTGGGCCGTGTCCTGCCCGGCCGGCGCACCCCCTGGGTGGGCATCGTCCTCGTCTCGCTGCTCGCCGTCGGACTGGTCTCCACCGGTGAGATCGAGGGGCTCGGCGACACGACCTCGCTCCTGCTGCTCTGTGTCTTCGCGGTCGTCAACATCGCCGTACTCGTGCTGCGCAAGGACCCTGTGGAGCACCGGCACTTCCGAACGCCGACGGCGCTGCCCGTGCTCGGCGCGGTCACGGCCCTGCTCCTGGCGAGCCCGCTCGCCGACCGGGACGCGGAGGTCTACGTCCGGGCCGGGGTGCTGCTGCTGATCGGCATCGGCCTGTGGGTGGTCAACAAGGCGGTGATGACCACCCGCGGGGGGAGCGCCCAGGACCTTCCGGACGACCGCCACGCGTAGCCGTGCCCCGGGCCCATACACGCTGCGGCGCATGTACCACCGGGAAATGCCAAACCTCCACCTGCCGCGAGCACGTTGCGTAGCCTCGGGGTCACAGCCGAACGCCATGTCGGGAGGGGAGCGCGCGTGCCCGGAATCGACGAGTGCCTGCTCGAAGTCATGAGGCTGCCCGGCGCCCGCGGCGCCTCGGTGGTCGACTGGACGAGCGGTCTCGCTCTAGGCACCATCGGGGACTCGCCCAACGGCGACCATGAGGCCACCGCGGCCGAGACCGCCGAGGTGGCGAGGATGGCGGCCGAGCAGCCGGCCTTCGCCCTCCCCCCGCCGCCGGACGGCCACAAGCTGCCCGCGGACGGCCACGAGCGGCCCGCGGACCGGCCGAACGCACCGGACCGGCCGTGCTCACCGCCCCCGGCGCACCCGCCGAGCACGCTGAGCACGCCGGTCGAGGACGTCATCGTCACCACCCGCACCGGCTACCACATCCTCCGGTTCGTCGAGACGGCCTTCGACAGCAGCGTCTTCCTGCACCTCTGGCTGGACCGCACCCAGGGCAACCTCGCTCTCGCCCGGATCCGGCTCGGTGAGACGGCCGAGCGGCTGGTCCTGTGATGAGCGCCCGAACACCCGACCCCGGCATCACGGCCTTACCCGGCCCCGGCGGGGAATCCCCCGGGCACCCCGTGCTCTCCCCGATGCTCCAGCGCCTCGCCGCCGAACGTGCCACCGGCGCCCTGATGCGGGACCGGGGCACGCTCTACCTCGCCGACGGCCGGGTGGTGCACGCCGAGAGCCCCGCCACCCCCGGCATCGACGTCCTGCTCACGACGGGCGGCGCGCTGCGGCACGAGGGCTGGTGGGACGCGGTCGCGCAGGCGGGGGCCGGACAGCGGGTCGGGCGCTACCTGGTGGAGAGCGGTCATGTGCCCGGCGGCGCACTGGAGTTGTGCCATCTGGGCGCGCTGTACGACGCGGCGT
Source organism: Streptomyces sp. NPDC079020 (assembly GCF_044542225.1). Lineage (NCBI taxonomy): Bacteria > Bacillati > Actinomycetota > Actinomycetes > Kitasatosporales > Streptomycetaceae > Streptomyces > Streptomyces sp. NPDC079020. The sequence continues at coordinate 227,732 of NZ_JBITUB010000011.1, read as the reverse complement.
TCTTCGTCCTCGGCCCGACCGGCACCCCGGCCAGATTCCGTTACGGGGTGTCGCACTGGATCGGCCCCGTACGCCCCGTGGCGGTGGCGGCCGTACAGCGCGAGACGCTCCGGCGCCGGGAGCTGCTGGACCGGATCTGGCCCGACGCGGTGACCGACAGCGCCCCGCTCGCCAGGACGGCGCACCCCGTCGACACCCCGCTGCCGGACCGCCGGCGCCGGGCCCTGGGCCTGGTCGACGGCGTACGTACGGCCTCGGACATCGCACGGGAGCTGGGCCGTTCGGCGTTCCACCTCCTGGTCGACCTGCGGCGGCTCGCGGCTGCCGGACTGGTCGAGGCGGCCCGGCCGGCCGCGAGCGGGGCCGGGGCGGCCGCGGACCGGTTCGCGCTGCCCGAGGTCACGGCCGATCCCGATGTCGCCCTGCTGCGCCGGCTCAGAGACGCACTGGAGGCCCTGTGATACGCGCGCTCAGACAGCGTGCCGGGAGGAGACAGCTGATGGTGCCCGAGGCCGAAGCGCGGGATGTCCTCGACGAACTCCAGCGGTTACGGGCCCGGGTGCCGCTCCTGACCGGTGCCCTGGCGGCCAGCACCGACGGCCTGGTCCTGGCCCATGACACCCCCGGCGTCGAGGCCGAAGGTGTCGCCGCACTGACCGCCGCCGCGCTCGGCGTCGCGATCCGGATGACCGACGCGACCTCCCGGGGCGGCTTCCGCGAACTCCTGGTGCGCGGCGAGAACGGGTACGTCGCCACCTACGCGGCGGGCCCCTCCGCCGTACTCACCCTGCTGGCCGCGGACCGCGTCAACGTCGGACGGCTCCATCTGGAGGGCCGCCGGGCGGGCGCCCGCATCGGCGAACTCGTCGAAGCCGCCCTGTCCCGGGAGCGCCCCGACCGCGCCGCCCGCACCGCGCCCCCGAGGGCGCGCACCCCGCAACCACCCGCCGACCGCCCCCGCGGGCTGCCGCAGCGCCCCACGTAGCGGCCCCGCCGCAGCCACCGGGACACGGACCCACCACACACAAAGGCACCGGTCATCCCGACCGGCCAGGGAAAGGGAACAGTACTCATGGCCAACACCGAAGCGGCACTCAAGGAAGCGATGACGTCCATCGAGGGAGCCCTCGGCGTCGCCCTCGTCGACTACACCAGCGGCATGGCTCTGGGCACCCTCGGCGGCAGCAAGGACTTCAACCTGGAGGTCGCGGCGGCGGGCAACACCGATGTCGTCCGCTCCAAGCTCCGCACCATGGATCACCTGGGCATCAAGGACGAGATCGAGGACATCCTGATCACCCTGGGCACGCAGTACCACCTGATCCGGCTGCTCGGGGCCCGCGGCGGCAACGGCCTCTTCCTCTATCTGGTGCTGGACTCCGGCCGTGCCAATCTGGCGATGGCCCGCCACCAGCTGAAGCGGATCGAGGCGGACCTGGAGGTCTGAGCCCGGCGCCCGTCCCGGCACCGCCGCGCCCGGCCTCAGCGGCGACGCCGCGCCCCGCCCGGCGCGGCGTCCCCCGCCACCGGCCCCGTCGTCCGGTACGCCTTCACCCGCTTGCCCGTGGGCCGCCCGCGCTCCACCCAGTCGGTGCGCACCCAGTACAGGACGTCGTCCCGGCGCTCGCGCTGCCCGATCCGTACGGCCTTGAGCCAGAGCCCCGCGCCCGCACCGGCGAGCAGCAGCCCACCCGCCCCGGGCAGTACGAGCCCCGCCGCGAGCGCCGCCACGAACGCGCCGATCAGCCACCACCGGTGCGCCCGACGCCAGTTGCGTACGGTCACGGCGCGGTCCTGGAGGAAGTCGGTGCGCCCCGCCCGGGTGGCCCCCCGCGCCAGTTCCGCGTACCGGCCGCCGCGCGCCAGGGCGACCACGGCCAGGGTGACGAGGAACAGCGCGGCCCCGGCCAGCAGACCGATGCGCCGCCCGGTGAGCCCCGGCAGCAGCGCGCCCACCGCGGCGGCCAGCAGACCGGGCCACCACAGCGGTGCGGCCCCGGCCCGTACGATCACGGCCACCCGTGCCAATGACTGCGCTCCGCGCCCCACGTCCGTACCCCTCTCCGCGACTGTGTGCTTCTCGGCGCGGAGATTAATCGGCGCAGATGAGCGGCGTCTGAGAAATCGGGAGGAACCCGAGCGGCCCGTCCCGCACCACCCGTCCCGCACCACCCGTCCCCCACCGCCCGCCGCTCCCCGCCCGCTATTCCACGAACAGCCCGCGCGCCGCCGCACGCGCGTCGAACTCCTCCAGCCGCGCCTGCGCCTCCGGCAGCCCGTCGCACATCGCCTCCAGCAGCACCCGCCCCAGCAGCATCGGCGCGCACACGGTGTCGAAGGCGAGCCCGGAACCGACCGCCGCCGGGATCAGCAGATCGCTGTGTCCGGCCACCGGGGCGAACGCCGAGTCCGCGACGGTCACCACGGTCAGCCCCACGCCCTGGGCGTACGCGAGCGCGTCCACGACCTCCTTCGGATGGCGCGGCAGCGCGAAGCACATCAGCGCGGAGGCCCCCGCCCGGCGGGCGGCGTCGATCCGGTCGTGCAGCATGCTGCCGCCCTCGTCGAGCACCCGGACGTCGGGGTGCACCTTGGCGGCGAAGTACCCGAAGCCCCGGGCCTGCGAGGACGCGGCCCGCAGCCCGAGCACCGGCAACGGGCAGGACCCGGCCAGCAGTTGGCCCGCCCGCTCCACCGGCCCGGGGTCGGCGAGCAGTTCGGACAGCTGCCGCAGGTTCTCGATCTCGGCCCGGACTGCCTGCTGGTACTCGTTGTACGTGTCCTCGGCGGCGGGCCCGCCCGTATCGGCGGGCGCGACCTCACGAAGGTGCCGGCGCAGTGCCGGATAGCCGTCGAACCCGAGCGCGACCGCGAACCGGGTGACGGAGGGCTGGCTGACCCCGGCCAGCTCGGCCAGCTCGACGCTGGAGAGGAAGGGGGCGTCGGCGGCCCGGCGCACCATGCAGTGCGCGATGCGCCGCTGGGTGGGCGTGAGCCGGCGCCCCTCGAAGAGCCGCTGCAACCGCGCGGCGGGGCTGCTCCCGCTCATGGTGTCCCCTCCGGAATCCGTCACCGACGCGTCCATTCAGCCAGCCGACGGCCTGCATGTCCATATACAGTCCGCCGGGCGGAACGCCCAACAGGGGGGTTAGCCCCACTGCGCGGGCCCCTCCGGCTTCATACGGTGAACACCATGGAAGCCCGTGACCATGAGCTCAAGAAGGAGCTCGACGCCACCCTCCAGGCCCGCGGTGAGCTGGGGGCGGAGTACGAGTCCGCGCTCATCGACTCGTTCCTGGAGAAGGTCGAGCAGCGCCTCGACACCACACTCGACCGTCGCGTCCGGCGCCACCTCGCCGAACAGCGGATGACCGTCGCCCGGGACTCGCGTACGCCCCAGCCCCTGGGGAGCTTCGGGGAGCGCTTCGGCTTCGGGGTGGTCTCGCTGATCCTGGCCGTCCCGCTCTCCGCGATCGGCGCCGCCAACGCGGGCGCCAAGGGACTCGTCGTGGCCTGGCTCGGGATCGTCGGCGTGAACGCTCTGCAGGCGGCACGGGGCGGATGGCTGTTCGGCCGGCGCAACCGCTCCGGGTCCGACGACTGCTGGGAGGACTGAGCCGACGCGGGCCGGACGGGCACCCGGGCGGGCACCGGGCGGGGCATGGCGCGGGGACCGCCGCACCCCCGGTTGCCCGGGGGGCGGGACGACGGCGGTCCCCGCGAGGGACGCGGTCCGGGTCAGGGCCGGGTTCCCGCGTCCTGGCGACGGTGGAGGTCCGGGAGCCGCTCCGTAGTCCAGGTCGCCGCAGGTGGGGCCGGCGGGTTTCCCCGCCGACACCCACCAATGTGCCGGAGCCGTGTTAAGCGGGTGCTGCGCGCACGTGACACGCTCGTACCGTTTGCGCGAAGCCCCCGGCCCACCGTGTGACGCCTCCTCCGTGCCGGCGCCCACGGCCTGCCCGCGGCTCGGCGACCGCGCACCGCCCGCGGCCGTTCGACCGCGCGCCTTCCCTACGGCTCGACCGCGGCCCTCCCTACGGCTCGGCGGCCGCGCGCCTTCCCTACGGCTTCGTGACCGCGTCCTTCGCCAGGAACGCCAGCAGGTCCTGCCGGCTCACGACGCCCGTCGGCTTCCCCTCGACCAGCACGATCGCCGCGTCGGCGCCGTCCGCACCGCTGAGCGCGGCCATCAGGTCCTCGACCGGCTCACCCGAGCCGACCTGCGGGAGCGGGGCCGACATGTGCTTCTCCAGCGGGTCGGTGAGCGCGGCGCGCTGGGTGAACAGGGCGTCCAGCAGCTGCCGTTCCACGACGGAGCCGATGACCTCGGCGGCCATCACGTCCGGGTGACCGGCGCCCGGCTTCACGATCGGCATCTGGGAGACGCCGTACTCGCGCAGCACCTCGATCGCCTCACCGACCGTCTCCTCCGGGTGCATGTGGACGAGGGTGGGCAGCGGGCCGTCCTTGTGGTCCAGGACCTCGCTGACGCGGGCGGAGGTGCCCGTGTCGTCCAGGAAGCCGTAGTCGGCCATCCACTCGTCGTTGAAGATCTTGCTCAGGTAGCCGCGGCCGCTGTCGGGCAGCAGCACCACCACGACGTCGTCCGGGCCCAGCCGCCGTGCGACCTCCAGCGCCGCCACGACCGCCATCCCGCAGGAGCCGCCGACCAGCAGGCCTTCCTCCTTGGCGAGGCGGCGGGTCATCTGGAAGGAGTCCTTGTCGGACACCGCGACGATCTCGTCGGTGACGGTGCGGTCGTACGCCGTCGGCCAGAAGTCCTCGCCGACGCCCTCGACCAGATACGGGCGTCCCGAGCCGCCGGAGTAGACCGAGCCCTCCGGGTCCGCGCCGACGACCGTGACCGCGCCGTCGCTGATCTCCTTGAGGTAGCGCCCGGTGCCGCTGATCGTGCCGCCCGTGCCGACGCCCGCGACGAAGTGGGTGATCCTCCCCTCCGTCTGCTCCCACAGCTCCGGACCGGTGGTCTCGTAGTGCGAGCGCGGGTTGTTGGGGTTGGAGTACTGGTCGGGCTTCCAGGCCCCCGGCGTCTCGCGGACCAGGCGGTCGGAGACGTTGTAGTACGAGTCCGGGTGATCGGGGTCAACGGCCGTGGGGCAGACGACGACCTCCGCCCCGTACGCGCGCAGCACATTGATCTTGTCCGTGGACACCTTGTCCGGGCAGACGAAGATGCACTTGTACCCCTTCTGCTGGGCGACGATGGCGAGGCCGACGCCCGTGTTGCCGCTGGTCGGCTCGACGATCGTGCCGCCGGGCAGCAGCTGCCCGCTCTCCTCGGCCGCCTCGATCATGCGCAGCGCGATGCGGTCCTTCACCGATCCGCCGGGGTTGAAGTACTCGACCTTCGCCAGGACCGTCGCCTGGATGTCCGTCGTGACATTGCGCAGCCTCACCAGCGGGGTGTTGCCGACAAGGCTGATCATCGAATCGTGGAATTGCACCGTGTACTCCGGGGTCTCCGAGATGGTCCGGCCCAGGGTATGCGTACGGGGGCGGGATTGGGCGAAGCGATTGGAGGCCACCCTCCACGGGGCAGGTAGGTACGTGTACGGCGTGACTGCGAGGAGGAGGTGGACCGGACTGTGTCAAGAGCGAGGGTGGCACGGCGGATCGCGGCGGGCGCGGCCTACGGCGGCGGCAGCATCGGGCTGATCGGAGCGGCGACCGTGGGCGTGGTGCTGGCCGAGGTGCAGCTTGCCAAGCGCCAGGTCGGCGGCGGTACGGCACCGGTCCCACCGAGCGCGGACGGGCGGTACGGGGTGGCCTTCGCCGGACCCGCGGACCCGTTGCTGCTCGCGCTGCTCGGGGATTCGACAGCGGCCGGGCAGGGGGTGCGCCGGGCCGGGCAGACCCCGGGGGCGCTGCTCGCCTCGGGGCTCGCGGCGGTGGCCGAGCGGCCGGTGGATCTGCGGAACGTGGCACTGCCGGGGGCCAGGTCCGACGATCTGGAGCGGCAGGTCTCTCTGCTGCTGGCCGACCAGGCCCGGACACCGGACGTCTGCGTGATCATGATCGGGGCGAACGACGTCACCCACCGGATGCCGGCCACCCGGTCGGTGCGCTGTCTGACCACCGCCGTGCGCAGGCTGCGCACGGCGGGTGCGGAGGTGGTGGTCGGGACCTGCCCGGACCTGGGCACGATCGAACCGGTCTACCAGCCGCTGCGCTGGCTGGCCCGGCGGGTGAGCAGACAGCTGGCCGCCGCGCAGACCATCGGCTCGGTGGAGCAGGGCGGGCGCACGGTGTCCCTGGGGGACCTGCTGGGCCCGGAGTTCGAGGCGAACCCGCGGGAGCTGTTCGGCCCGGACAACTACCACCCCTCGGCGGAGGGGTACGCGACGGCGGCGATGGCGGTCCTCCCCACCCTGTGCGCGGTGCTGGGACTGTGGCCGGAGACCGATCACCTCGACGGGTCGCGGCGCGAGGACATGCTTCCGGTGGCCAAGGCGGCCTCCCAGGCGGCCCGGGAGGCCGGTACGGAGGTCACGGGTGCCCGCGCCCCCTGGGCGCTCCTCAAGCACCGCAGGCGGCGGCGTCTGCCCGCGGCCACGGAACCGGCCCCGCACCCTCCGCATCCCCCGCACCCGCACCCGGACGCCGCGCACCGGCGCGCCTGACCGGCGGCGGAGCATCCGGCCGGCCGGACCCGGTGCGCGCCGGGCCCGACCGGCCTGAGCGGGCGCTTAGAAAAGAGTCCCGCATCACATGGCCTGCCGGGTGACCCCGGCGATACGTCCGGGTAACTTCCAAGACAGTTCTGCCAGTCCAGCCAGCCTTCCAGCCCTCATGGAGCCGCGTGATGCCCGAAGCCGTGATCGTCTCTGCTGCCCGTTCGCCGATCGGCCGGGCCTTCAAGGGGTCCCTGAAGGACCTGCGCGCGGACGACCTGACCGCCACGATCATCCAGACCGCGCTGGCCAAGGTGCCCGAGCTGGACCCGAAGGACATCGACGACCTGATGCTGGGCTGCGGCCTGCCCGGCGGGGAGCAGGGCAACAACCTCGGCCGGATCATCGCCGTCCAGATGGGGATGGACCACCTTCCCGGCTGTACGGTCACCCGCTACTGCTCGTCCTCGCTCCAGACCAGCCGGATGGCGCTGCACGCCATCAAGGCGGGCGAGGGCGACGTCTTCATCTCGGCGGGCGTCGAGATGGTGTCCCGCTTCGTGAAGGGCAACTCCGACAGCCTGCCGGACACGCACAACCCGGTCTTCGCCGAGGCCGAGGCCCGCACGGCGGCCCGCGCCGAGGAGTCCGGCGCGACCTGGCAGGACCCGCGCGAGGAGGGCCTGGTCCCGGACGCGTACATCGCGATGGGGCAGACCGCGGAGAACCTGGCCCGGCTCAAGGGCATCACGCGCCAGGACATGGACGAGTTCGGCGTACGGTCGCAGAACCTCGCCGAGGAAGCGCTGAAGAACGGCTTCTGGGAGCGGGAGATCACCCCGGTGACCACCCCCGACGGCACCGTCGTCGCCAAGGACGACGGCCCGCGCGCGGGCGTCACGATGGAGGGCGTACAGGGCCTCAAGCCGGTCTTCCGCCCCGACGGCCTGGTCACCGCGGCCAACTGCTGCCCGCTGAACGACGGCGCCGCCGCCCTCGTGATCATGTCCGACACCAAGGCGCGCGAGCTGGGCCTGACCCCGCTGGCCCGGATCGTGTCGACCGGCGTCTCCGCCCTCTCCCCCGAGATCATGGGATACGGCCCGGTCGAGGCCAGCAAGCAGGCGCTGAAGCGGGCCGGGCTGACCATCGACGACATCGACCTGGCGGAGATCAACGAGGCCTTCGCCGCCCAGGTCATCCCGTCCTACCGCGACCTCGGCCTGCCGCTGGACAAGGTCAACGTCAACGGCGGCGCCATCGCCGTCGGCCACCCCTTCGGCATGACCGGCGCCCGGATCACCGGCACGCTCATCAACAGCCTCCAGTTCCACGACAAGCAGTTCGGCCTGGAGACGATGTGCGTGGGCGGCGGCCAGGGCATGGCGATGGTGATCG
>NZ_JBITUB010000011.1:0-219603 GCF_044542225.1 Streptomyces sp. NPDC079020 | reverse complement strand
GAGCGGCTGAGCTGAGGCGCAGCGGAGGGTAGGGGTCGTCCGAGGCACGAGGGCGGCACCTGCCCGCAGCGCAGACGAAGCGAACGCGACCAGTGACACCGAGCGGCTGAGCTGAGGCGCAGCGGAGGGTAGGGGTCGTCCGAGGCACGAGGGCGGCACCTGCCCGCAGCGCAGACGAAGCGAACGCGACCAGCGAGTACGAGCGGGAGAGCCGAGTCCGCCCGCAGCGCAGCGTCACCGGCCGGTCGCCCTTTCCCTCCGGTCGTCGCTGCTGAACCGGTCCGAGCCCGGACCGTGACCGAATCTCCCCCAGGATGTGATCTGCGTCCCGGGGGCGAGTCATTTATGCAGGTCACAGCACTTTTGGGGTTAAACCCCAGGCCGAAAGACCTGTCCATTTCGTGACGTAATGCACTGACAGGGGGCGCGGGTACAGGCCAAGCTGATGTAGGAAGTCGGGGGATCGATTGAAACCGGGAGTATGTCAGTGAGCGCCATGTCATTTGCCCTGTTGCTGACCACCGCCGCTGCCACGGCCGTCGGCGCCGCTGCCCTGCACGCCGTTCACGGGCTGCGCAAGCAGGTCGCGGCCCTGTGTACGGAGCTCTCCGAGGGCCGGGTCCTCGACGCGACCGTGCCGCCACAGACCCGCAGCACCCTCACTCCGGCCGAGGAGATACGCGCGGCCGTCTCCGAAGCCCTCGCCGAGGAGCGGGAGCGCGAGCTCGCCGAGGCGCGGGCCTTCTGGGCCGCCCAGGAAGCCCGCGACGCCGCCGATGCCCCGTCCCTGCTGGGCGGACTCAACGGGCTCGGTGACGACTCCCCCTTCTTCCTCCCCCGCCAGGCGGACTTCGCCGGTCTTGAGGCGATGGACCTGGAGGCCACCGAGGCGCTGGAAGAGCTGGCGGCCCTGAGCGAGCGGCCGTCCGCCGAGTACGAGTCGGCCGACCTCAGCGACCTGCCCGAGATCGCGGAGTTCGCCGACGACTCCCCCGAGCTCGCCGCGGCCCGCCGCCGCCACCCCTCGCACCCCGACTTCGTCCCCGTACAGACCCCCGTCGTCACCGATCACGAGCGCACCGTGAGCCGCCTGGAAGAGCTCGCCGACGCCGCCACCGCGCTCACCGACGTGCGCCCCGGACCGCTGGGGACGCTCGATGTGTATGTCTTCGCCGACGGCACCACGCTCTGCATGACCCCGGGCCACCGCGAGACGGCGGAACGCCTCGCCGACGCGCTGCGGGCGGGCCGGCAGCCGGTGCTGCTGGGCGGCTCCGGTGTCTCCGGTGCCTACGCGCTGACCTTCTCGTGCGGCGAGGACAACGTCTACATCCTCGCGGACCGCGTCATCGCCTCGTTCTAGCCCCCGCACACGGCGCGGGTCCCTACGCGAACGCCCGCGCCGCCGCCTCTTCCACGAATTGCACGGCCTCGTCCAGCTCCGCGGACGGGGCCGTTACCAGTGCCACGGCCAGATCGCGTCCCGCCACGGTGAGCTGATCACCGACGACGAACATCCCGGCGTCCGGCACGAGGTGCGGCTCCCGGCCGGGGCGCTCGATGCGCTGGGCCCGTACGGCCAGTTCCCTGGCGGCGGCCAGCGCCTCGGCGGCCGCGCCGCGCTGGAGCCGGCTCTGCGGGGCGGCCCGCAGGCGGTCGGCGAATCGGTCCACGGCAGCGGTCAGGGGCGTCGTATCGAGCACCCGGCCGACCCTACGCGCCCTTCCCGGACGGCCGCCAACGGGCCCGGCCCCCTCGACGCGCCGGCCATGAGGTCTCCGGCGGGCTCCGCGCCGTCATGGTGGTCCGCACCCGTCACAGAAAACGGAACGGCCCGCGGGCAAGGAGCCTGCGGGCCGTTCCGTTTCGTACGGGAGCTTCGCGCCGTGGTCAGTCGTCCCCGTTGAGGATGGACAGCAGACGCAGCATCTCCAGGTAGATCCACACCAGGGTCATGGTGAGGCCGAAGGCCGCCAGCCAGGACTCCTCGCGCGGTGCGCCGAAGGCGACGCCGTCCTCGACCTGCTTGAAGTCCAGAGCCAGGAAGCACGCGCCGAGGATGATGCCGATGACACCGAAGAGGATGCCGAGGCCGCCGCTGCGGAAGCCGAGGCCGTCACCGCCGCCGAACACCGAGAACAGCAGGTTGACCATCATCAGGAGCACGAAGCCCATGGCCGCGGCCATCACGAAGCCGTAGAAGCGGCGGGTGACGCGGATCCAGCGCATCTTGTACGCGATGAGCACACCGGCGAAGACACACATGGTGCCCATCACCGCCTGCATCACCGTGCCGGGACCGATGTAGGTGCTGACCGCGCTGGAGATCACACCGAGGAAGACACCCTCGAAGGCGGCGTACGCGAGGATCAGCGCCGGGACCGGCTTGCGCTTGAAGGACTGCACGAGCGACAGGACGAACGCCACGAGGGCGGCGCCGATCGCGATGCCGTAGGACTTGCCGAGGTTCGCCTCGTCGACCGGCAGCAGCGCCCAGGAGAGCGCGGCGCCGAGGACGACGGTGCCCAGCGTCATCGCGGTGCGGGTGACGACGTCGTCGATCGTCATCGCGCCGGAGCGCGCGGGCGCCTGCGGGGCGCCGTACTGGACGTCCTGCTGCGCGTAGGGGTTGGTCGCGTACGGGTTGGCGGCGGTGCCCTGTGCGTACGGGTTGGTTCCCGCTGCGGGGGCCCCGGCCTGCGGCGCCGTGTTGAAGCCGGCGGAACCGTTGTCGCGGCTGAACCCCCGTCGCGAGAAGACCGGGTTGCTGCTCCTCATTGCTCTCCTCCATGGCCACACTGCGTGGCCTCGCGACAAGAGTAATGGGTGGGCAAAGGAATCACCCTCGTGCCCGGGGAGGATCTTTATGGAAGTTGATCGCTGAAGTATTCTGCGGTCGCCCGGCGCGCCCACCGACGGGTGTGGTGGTGCCCGGAGCCGGACTCGAACCGGCACGCCCCCGAGGGGCAGCGAGGTTTAAGCTCGCCGTGTCTGCGTTCCACCATCCGGGCCTGGCGCGCGGCTCCGCGTTGGCACATGACCCTATCCGGGGCCGTCCCCCGATCAGCGGAACCGTGGCTCGATGTTGTCTTATTTTATTGACCGTTTGAGGGTCCGTCAGCACATCTGGGCGCGCTGACCGCACGCCCGCCCGGGGTGACGGGCCGGTAGCCCACCGTGTGGGAATGACGGAAAGTCGCCGCACTCGTACGGCCCAATGCGCCAGGGGCACGCCATGCTCCGCCAGGGCTCCGCCACCCCTTCGGTCCGACGGCCGCCGCGGGCCCGGTCCGCGGGCCGCCCCCGGACCCCGTCCATGGTCCGGCTCAGGGTCGGTGTCATACCCCAGGAGGACGCCGCCACCCCGCCGGTGCGACTCAAGACGGCCACAGGAACGGGCACGGGGGCTGACGCCCGGCGGCGATACGGCGATGACGATGGAGGTGTCCCCGAAGGAACCCCGCATCACCCCCTCAGGAGCGTCCCCGTGATCACCACCCCCACCGTTCACCGCGCCACCGCGGTGGCTGCCCGCGCCACGGAGCTGTCGAAGGTCTACGGGCAGGGTGAGACCCAGGTGGTCGCCCTCGACCGGGTGACCGTGGACTTCCCGCAGGGCGAGTTCACCGCGATCATGGGCCCCTCGGGCTCCGGCAAGTCCACGCTGATGCACTGCGTGGCGGGTCTCGACAGCTTCAGCAGCGGCTCCGTCCGCATCGGCGAGACCGAGCTGGGCTCCCTCAAGGACAAGCAGCTCACGCAGCTGCGCCGGGACAAGATCGGTTTTATCTTCCAGGCCTTCAACCTGCTGCCGACGCTGACCGCGCTGGAGAACATCACCCTCCCGATGGACATCGCGGGCCGTAAGCCCGACGCCGCCTGGCTGCAGAAGGTCATCGACATGGTGGGGCTGTCCGAGCGGCTGAAGCACCGGCCGACCGAGCTCTCCGGCGGCCAGCAGCAGCGCGTCGCCGTGGCCCGCGCCCTGGCCTCGCAGCCCGAGATCATCTTCGGCGACGAGCCGACCGGAAACCTGGACTCCCGCTCCGGCGCCGAGGTCCTCGGCTTCCTGCGCAACTCGGTGCGCGAGCTCGGCCAGACCGTGGTGATGGTGACCCACGACCCGGTGGCCGCCTCCTACGCGGACCGGGTGATCTTCCTCGCCGACGGCGCGATCGTCGACCAGATGCTGCACCCCACCGCGGACGGGGTGCTCGACCGGATGAAGGCGTTCGACGCGAAGGGCCGCACCAGCTGACGTAACCGGCTGCCGCCCCCCGTCCCCCTTCCGGAACCCATCCCAGGACTACAGACATGTTCCGTACCGCCCTGCGCAATGTGCTCGCGCACAAGGCCAGGCTGCTGATGACCGTGCTCGCCGTCATGCTCGGCGTAGCCTTCGTCTCCGGCACCCTCGTCTTCACCGACACCCTCGGCAACGCCTTCCGCAACCAGTCGGCCAAGAGCTACGACAACGTCGCCGTCGCCGTCAGCACCTACGCCGACCAGCGCGACGAGAAGGCCCGAGGCATCGACGACGCCACCCTGAAGAAGATCGAGGACCTGGACGGCGTGGCGAGCGCCACCGGCCGGGTCTCGGGCTTCGCCGGGGTCGCCGACCCGGACGGCAAGCTCATCGGCAACGGCTGGTCCAACACCGGGGCCAACTTCGCCCCCGGCAAGGACGGCAAGGACGCCGCGTACACCTTCACCGAGGGCACCGGCCCGCTGAAGGACGGCACCATCGCCCTGGACAAGGACACCGCGAGCAAGGGCGAGTACAGCGTCGGTGACCCGGTGCGGGTCGCCACCAACGGGCCGGTGAAGGAGTACACCCTCTCCGGTGTCTTCACCACCGAGGACGGCGCGGTCAACGCGGGCGGCAGCCTGGTCCTGTTCGACACCGCGTCCGCGCAGAAGCTCTATCTCAAGCCCGGCGTCTTCAAGGACGTCAACGTGGCCGCCGAGGCCGGCGCCTCGGACCGGAAGCTGCTGGCCGCGGTGAAGCCGCTGCTGCCCGAGGACGCCTCCGCCCGGACCGGCGCCGAGCTCGCCGACGAGCAGGCCGAGCAGATCGAGAGCGGCCTCGGGGCCCTCAACGGGATGCTGCTCGCCTTCGCGGGCATCGCCCTCTTCGTCGGCGTCTTCCTGATCGCCAACACCTTCACCATGCTGGTGGCCCAGCGCACCAAGGAGCTGGCCCTGATGCGGGCCGTCGGCGCCTCCCGCAGCCAGGTGAAGCGTTCCGTCCTGCTCGAAGCGGCCGTGGTCGGCGCGATCGCCTCGGTGATCGGCTTCGTGCTGGGTCTCGGCCTCGCCGTCGGTCTGCGCTCCGCGATGAGCCTGCTCGGCGGGAAGATCCCGGCCGGCCCGCTGGTCGTCTCCCCGACCGCGGTCGCCGCGGCCTTCACGGTCGGCATCGTGATCACCGTGCTCGCCGCCTGGCTGCCCGCCCGCCGGGCCGCGAGGATCGCGCCGGTGGCGGCGATGAGCAGTGTGCACGCGGTGGCCACCACCAAGTCCCTGGTCGTACGGAACTCGATCGGCGGCGTGCTCGGCCTGATCGGCGCGGCGGCCATCGTCGCCGGCGCCTCGGCGGGCGGCACGAACGGCCGCTACACCGTCGCGGCGGGCGCCTTCTTCGCCCTGATCGCCATCATCGTGCTCATCCCGCTGCTGTCGCGGCCGGTGATCGCACTGGTGCGGCCGCTGCTGATGAAGCTGTTCGGCGTCTCCGGGAAGCTGGCCGCGCAGAACTCCGTCCGTAACCCCCGGCGTACCGGGGCCACGGCCTCCGCGCTGGCGATCGGGCTGACCCTCGTCACCGGGATCTCGGTGCTCGGCGTCACGCTCGGCCAGGCGGTCGACCGGATGACGACGGACAACATCAAGGCCGACTACCTGGTCTCGATGGCCAGTGGCGACCCGCTGGACCAGACGGCCCTCAGCGCCCTGGAGAAGGCCGACGGGGTCACCGCGGTCTCCCCGCAGCAGGCCTCCTCGCTGTGGATCGGTGAGGAGTACCACTCGGCCTCCGGAGTGACCCCCGGTGATGTGGAGAAGCTCTTCTCGCTGAAGACGGTCTCCGGCTCGCTGGGCTCGCTGAACGACGGCGAGATCGCCGTCGGCAGCAAGACCGCGAAGTCGAACGGCTGGAAGACCGGCGACACCGTCGCGGTGAAGTTCGAGGACGAGAAGAAGGGCGAGCTGAAGATCGGCGCCCTCTACGAGCAGAACGAGTTCCTCTCGCCGTTCCTGCTGCCGAAGGACATCGTCAACGCGCACACCCCGCTGGCGGACATCCGCGAGGTCTGGCTCAAGATGGACGGCGGCGGCACCCAGGCCAATGAGCAGGCCCTGGTGGACGCGCTGGGCGACAACCCGGCGATGAGCATCATGGACCGGAACGACATCCGGGACATGTTCGGCGGCTTCGTCAACATCGCGCTGAACATCATGTACGGACTGCTGGCGATGGCTCTGATCATCGCGGTGCTGGGTGTCATCAACACCCTGGCGATGTCGGTGTTCGAGCGTCAGCAGGAGATCGGCATGCTGCGGGCGATCGGTCTCGACCGGCGCCGGGTCAAGCGCATGATCCGTCTGGAGGCCGTGGTCATCTCGGTCTTCGGCGCGGTGATCGGTGTCGCACTCGGTACGTTCCTGGGCTGGGCCATCGGCCGCACCCTGGCCTCCGAGATCCCCAACTACAGCCTGGTCATCCCGTGGGACCGCCTCGCGCTGTTCCTCGTGCTCGCCGGTCTGGTGGGCGTGCTGGCCTCGCTGTGGCCGGCCCGCAGCGCCGCGAAGCTGAACATGCTCACGGCGATCAAGACCGAGTAACACCCGCCGGGGACCCTGACAAAGGGGGGAGGGGCCGGTGACCGCGCGACGCGGTCACCGGCCCCTCCCCCCTTCCTCCGTCTCCGTCTCCGTGCCGTGCCGTGCCGGGCGCTCCGTACGCGGGCCTCAGTCCCCGGCCGCGGCCGTCCACTCGCGGGAGCGCAACGGCATACGGACGGCGCCGTTCTCCTCCGGGCGGACCACCAGGATCTGGTTGACGCCGATCTTGTTGTGCTCGAAGGAGAGCGCGGAGGCGGCCATGTAGAGCCGCCAGACCCTGGCCCGGCCGGGCGAGGTGGCCCGTACCGCCCGCTCCCAGTGCTTCTCCAGGTTGGCCACCCAGCGGCGCAGGGTGAGCGCGTAGTGCTCGCGGATGGCCTCGACGTCGCGGACCTCGAAGCCGGCCTCCTCAAGGGTGGCGGTGGTCCGGCCCACCGGGGCGAGTTCGCCGTCGGGGAAGACGTACGCGTCGATGAACTCGTCGATGCGGTAGGCGTCCTCGTCCCTCTCCGGGCGGCGGGCGATCTGGTGGTTGAGGAGCCGTCCGCCGGGCCGCAGGAGCGCGTAGAGGTCGTCGGCGTACTCGCGGTAGCGGACGGAGCCGACGTGCTCGGCCATCCCGATCGAGGAAATGGCGTCGTACGGGCCGTCCCTGACGTCCCGGTAGTCCTGGACCCGGATCTCGATCCGGTCGGTCAGCCCCTCCTCGGCGATGCGCTTCCTGGCGTACGCGGCCTGTTCGGCGGAGAGGGTCACCCCGGTGACCCGGGCGCCGTACTCACGGGCCGCGTGGATGGCCATGGAGCCCCAGCCGCAGCCGACGTCCAGGAGGCGGTCACCCTCCTTCAGGGCGAGCTTGCGGCAGACCAGGTCGAGCTTGTCGCGCTGGGCCTCCTCCAGGGTGCTGCCCTCGTCCCAGTAGGCGCAGGAGTAGACCATGGACGGGCCGAGGACCAGTTCGTAGAAGTCGTTGCCGACGTCGTAGTGGTGGCTGATGGCCTTCTTGTCGCGCCGCTTGGTGTGTATGGCACCGGTTCGGCGGCGGACCTCCTCGGCGGGCGGGGCCGGCGGGGGCCAGGGGCCGGCCAGTCCGACGAGCCCGCGGACGAAGGACCGGACCTTCGGGTCGCGGACCGGGTGCGGGGAGGCCTTGGCCTTGGCATCGGCGTCGCGGTCCCACAGCAGGTCGGCGAGATGGTCCAGGGCCTCGTACAGATTGCCGTCGACATCGATCTCACCGGCCACCCAGGCGCGGGCCAGGCCCAGCTCGCCCGGCTTCCACAGGAGCCTGCGCAGGGCGCGGCGGCGCCGGATCACCAGGGCGGGGGCACCCGGCGGCCCGGATTCGCTGCCGTCCCAGGCCCGGATGCGGACCGGTAGGGGTTCCCCCAGCAACTCTTCGGCGAGAGCGGTCAGCCGCGATGCGGCGTCTGCCATGGCGCACACCTCCGTGGTGGTGTTTCCCGAACATGCCAAAATTCGCATAACCATGCCCTTGATCCCGTCACGACACCTCGGCGCCGGGACGAGATACACCTGCGTCAACTGTCTCCGGACCGCAGGCCATCCCGCTACAGGGCAACAGATCGGCAAAGCACGTGTACGCGGCATGCATGTACACGTGTCAGGACCGTCGCCGGAACCGGGGCGGCGTCCGGACATGCCGAAGGGGCCGTCCGCACCACGGATGGCGGACGGCCCCTTCGGGCATCGTGCGGGAGGATCCGGCGGACCGGAACCGGTGGAGCCGGTGCCCCGGCCGGCAGTGTCCGCCCGCTACGGGGCGGAGCCTGCCGGGAAGGGCACTAGGAGGCCTTGGCCTTCTCGCCCTCGGACTTGGCGGCGGCCGGAGCCGGAGCCGGCTTGGCGGCCTCGTAGAACTCCTCGCGCGGCGTCTCCATGGCGCCGAGCGAGACGACCTCGCGCTTGAGGAACATCGCGAGGGTCCAGTCGGCGAAGATCCGGATCTTACGGTTCCAGGTCGGCATCGCCATGCCGTGGTAACCGCGGTGCATGTACCAGGCGAGACGGCCCTTGAGCTTGATCTTCATCTTGCCCATGACGATCATCGCGACGCCCTTGTGCAGGCCGAGACCGGCGACCGCACCCTTGTTGGCGTGGCTGTACTCCTTCTGCGGGAAGCCCCGCATACCGGAGATGACGTTGTCGCCGAGGACCTTGGCCTGACGCAGCGCGTGCTGGGCGTTGGGCGGGCACCAGGCGTTCGGGTTGCCGGCCTTGCGGCCGACCAGGTCCGGGACCTGGGCGTTGTCGCCGGCGGCCCAGATGTAGTCGGTGCCCTGCACCTGGAGCTTCTCGGAGGTGTCCACGTGGCCGCGCGGGCCGAGCGGCAGACCGAAGCGCGCCAGCGCCGGGTTCGGCTTCACGCCGGCCGTCCACACGATGGTGCTGGAGTCGACCTCAAGGCCGTTCTTCAGCACGACGTGGCCGTCGACACAGGAGTCCATCGAGGTGGAGAGGTAGATCTCCACGCCGCGGCTCTCCAGGTGCTCCTTGCCGTAGGCGCCCAGCTTCGGGCCGACCTCGGGAAGGATCTTGTCCGCGGCGTCGACGAGGATGAAGCGCATGTCCTCGCGCTTCACGTTCGTGTAGTACTTCGACGCGTCGCGGGCCATGTCCTCGACCTCGCCGATGGTCTCCGCACCGGCGAAACCGCCGCCCACGAAGACGAACGTCAGCGCCTTGCGGCGGACGTCCTCATCGGTCGTGGAGTCAGCCTTGTCCAGCTGCTCCAGGACGTGGTTGCGCAGGCCGATGGACTCCTCGATGCCCTTCATGCCGATGCCCTGCTCGGCGAGGCCGGGGATCGGGAAGGTGCGGGAGACCGCGCCCATCGCGATGACCAGGTAGTCGAAGGGCAGCTCGTAGGCCTCGCCGACGAGCGGCGCGACCGTGGCGACCTTGCGGTCCTGGTCAATGGTCGTGACACGACCGGTGAGAACCTCAGCCTTGGGCAGCACGCGTCGCAGCGGGACGACGACATGCCGAGGCGAGATGCTGCCGGCAGCAGCTTCGGGGAGGAAGGGCTGGTACGTCATGTACGAGCGCGGGTCGACGACCGTGACGGTCGCCTCTCCGTAGCGCATCTTCTTGAGAATGCGTCGAGCTGCGTACAGGCCTACGTACCCACCGCCTACAACGAGGATCCTGGGACGCTCCGTGGTGCTCATGCCATCGAGTATCCACCCCCCTCACAGGGGGTGCTCGTGAGCCCCTTCACAAGGTTCGGAGTCACCTCTGCTACACTTCGCCGCCCACGTGACCGAGGTCATGGCGCCACAGGGGAACCAGGAGTCGGCGGCGAACGTTGTTCACCGCTTGTGAGCTGGCCCTTGACCCTTGGCACAGCGGGAACCAGTGCTCGGATTCATCCGCGCGCAACACCCCCGGAACATGCCCGCACACCCGCCGCGGGGCACCGCGGACCACCTGCACAGCCCCCGGGGCGCCGAACTGCGTCCAACAGGGCCGAATTCCTTGTGAAGAAGTTCACGAACTTGGTCGCGGCGCACGCCCGAAGGGGCCCCCGGAAGGGCTTCCGGGGGCCCGTACGCGGCTCAAAGGTGCAGACGGGAATGCGTATGAGCAGGTGCGCGGGGCGGGCGTGAGCAGGCGTACGCGGCGGGCGCCGGGCTCAGTGGCCGGACGCGGCCGACCACGCGATGCCGTCCAGGATGTCGTGTTCGCTGACGACGACCTCCCGGGCGCCGGTCCGCTTCATCACGGCGAGCAGGACGAGCGCCCCGGCGGTGATCACATCGACCCGGCCCGGGTGCATCGCGGGGATCGCGGCGCGCTCCTCGTGCGTCGAGGCGAGCAGGCGTCCGGTGATCTCCTCGACCCGCTCGAAGGGGATCCGGGAGTGGTGGATCGCGGCGGAGTCGTACTCCGGGAGCCCCAGGGCGATCGCCGCCACCGTGGTGACCGTCCCGGCCAGTCCGACGAGCGTGGCGGCCCCGCCGAGCGGCACCGTCTCCTCCGCGAGGTCCAGGGCCGCGTCGATGTCCGCGCGGATCGCGGCGATCCGGCCGGGCGTGGGCGGGTCGACGACGGCGCCGTCGTCCACGAGGTGGCGCTCCGTCATCCGGACGCAGCCGATGTCCACGGAACGGGCCGCGCGGACCTCGTCGTCCCCGAGGACGAACTCCGCGGAGCCGCCGCCGATGTCCACCACGAGATAGGGCTTGGCGAAGTGGTCGCCGCCGACCAGTTCCTTCGTGGCGCCGGTGAAGGAGAGCTCCGCCTCCTGGTCGCCGCTGATCACCTCCGGCTCGACGCCCAGGATGTCCAGGACACCGGCGACGAACACCTCGCTGTTCTCGGCGTCGCGCGAGGCGGAGGTGGCGACGAAGCGGACACGTTCGGCGCCGAGCTCCTTGATCACCGCCGCGTACTCGCGGCAGGCCGCGAAGGTGCGCTCCAGCGCGTCGGGGGCGAGCCTGCCGGTCCGGTCGACGCCCTGGCCGAGGCGGACGATCTGCATCCGCCGGTCCAGCTCGACGATCTCGCCGGTGGCGGGGTCCGCGTCGGCGACGAGCAGACGGATGGAGTTCGTACCGCAGTCGACGGCGGCGACCCGGGTCACCGGTCCGTCCCCCCGTCGGCGCCGTCCACCCCGGACGCCTCGCACGGCGTGACGCACGGGCCCTTCGCCCACCACTCGGGCAGCATCGCGATCGCCTCGTCGCCCAGCGGGTTCACCCCGGGGCCCGCGGCCAGCGAGTGGCCGACCAGGACGTGCAGGCACTTCACCCGGTCCGGCATGCCGCCCGCGCTGGGGAAGCCCTCCAGGACCTCGATGGCGTCACGGCGGGCGATGTAGTCCTCGTGCGCCCGGCGGTAGGCCGCCGCCAGCTCGGGGTCGGACTGGAGACGCTCCGTCATCTCCTTCATGACCCCGTTGGCCTCCAGCGTCCCGATGGCCGACGCCGCACGCGGACAGGTCAGGTAGTACGTCGTCGGGAACGGCGTGCCGTCCTCCAGACGGGGCTGCGTCTCGACCACGTCCGGGTTGCCGCACGGGCAGCGGTGCGCGATGGCCCGCAGACCGCGCGGCGGGCGGCCGAGCTGCTGCTCGAACGCGGCGATGTCCGCGTCGGTGGGCTTGGTGGACTCGGTCTGCGGAGGGGGCGTTTCCATGCCTGCCTTGGTTCTGCTCGAAGGTTCTGCTCGACAAGACGCTGCTTGAAGGCTCTGCTCGACGGTTCTGCTCAGGGGTACGGGTCAGTCGCGGTCGGCGCTGTCCACGCCGTCCCAGAGGTTCGAGTGCCAGGGACGGTCCGCCGCGCCCGGCTCTCCGCGGCGGTCCTCGGCCGCGTCCGGGTCGGCCACGGTGTAACCGGTCTCCCCGGGGAGTACGTAATGGAGGTGTTCCCGGGCCAGCCGCATGATGTACGCGTCGTCCTGGAGCCGCGCCTTCTCGTCGCGCAGCTCCTCGGTGCGCCGGCCCGCCTCCTGGGAGAGCCGCTCCTGGTCGGCGATGTCGTCGCGCTGGGAGACGTACTGCCGCATGGGGTACGCGAGCGCGACCACCAGGGAACAGACGACCAGGGCCAGGAAGGCGGCCCGGCCGGTGAGCCGGGAGCGCCGGGCCTGCCGGCGGTTCTGGGAACGGTAGACGCGGGCCGCGGTCAGCTCGCCGAGCAGCCGCAGCCTGGTCGCGGTGGAGAACCGGTCGCGGTCCTTCCCGGCCATGTCTCCCGCCTCCCCATTACGCACGTCCGTCCCCGCACACGGTACGGGACCGAGTGCGGGGACGGACGGAGGCTGGTGCACCGAACCACCGAAGGGCCGGTGACCGGCCCCCGGGTGCCGGAATGTCAGCCCTTGAAGCGCGGGAACGCCGAGCGGCCCGCGTACACCGCGGCGTCGTCGAGGATCTCCTCGATGCGCAGCAGCTGGTTGTACTTGGCGACACGGTCCGAGCGGGCCGGGGCGCCGGTCTTGATCTGACCGCAGTTCACGGCGACGGCGAGGTCGGCGATGGTGACGTCCTCGGTCTCGCCGGAACGGTGCGACATCATGCACTTGAAGCCGTTGCGCTGGGCCAGCTCGACGGCGTCCAGGGTCTCGGTCAGCGAACCGATCTGGTTGACCTTGACGAGCAGGGCGTTCGCGGAGCCCTCCTCGATGCCGCGGGCCAGGCGCTCCGGGTTGGTGACGAAGAGGTCGTCGCCGACGATCTGCACCTTGGCGCCGAGCCTGTCGGTGATGACCTTCCAGCCGGCCCAGTCGTCCTCGTACAGCGGGTCCTCGATGGAGACCAGCGGGTACGCGGAAACGAGCTCCTCGTAGTACTCGGTCATCTCGGCGGCCGAGCGGGACTTGCCCTCGAACTCGTACGTGCCGTCCTTGTAGAACTCGGACGCGGCGACGTCGAGCGCGAGCGCGATGTCGCGGCCGGGGACGTAGCCGGCCTCCTTGATGGCCTCGACGATGAGGTCCAGGGCGGCGCGGTTGGACTCCAGGTTCGGGGCGAAGCCGCCCTCGTCACCGAGTCCGGTGGACAGGCCCTTGGTCTTCAGGACCTTCTTCAGGGTGTGGTAGATCTCCGCGCCCCAGCGCAGCGCCTCGGAGAAGGACTCCGCGCCGATCGGGGCGATCATGAACTCCTGGATGTCCACGTTGGAGTCGGCGTGCGAGCCGCCGTTCAGGATGTTCATCATCGGAACGGGCAGCAGGTGCGCGTTCGGGCCGCCGAGGTAGCGGAAGAGCGGCAGGTCGGACGCCTCGGACGCGGCGTGGGCGACGGCCAGCGAGACACCGAGGATGGCGTTGGCGCCGAGCGAGGCCTTGTTCTCGGTGGCGTCCAGGTCGAACATCGCCTGGTCGATGAGGCGCTGCTCGGTGGCGTCGTAACCGACGAGCTCCGGGCCGATCTGCTCGATGACGGCGAGGACGGCCTTCTCGACGCCCTTGCCCTGGTAGCGGTTGGGGTCACCGTCGCGAAGCTCAATGGCCTCGAACGCACCGGTGGAGGCGCCGGACGGAACAGCAGCACGTCCCGTGCTGCCGTCGTCGAGGCCAACCTCGACCTCGACCGTGGGGTTGCCCCGGGAGTCGAGGATTTCCCTGGCTACGACGACGTCGATGGACGGCACGAGGCATCTCCTTCTGGGATATGACACTGGTTGTGCAGGGTCACTGTGGCCTTGCGACACGAGCCTAACCGGCTCGGCCCCGTCGGGCGGCCGACCGCCCGTCTCCTGGGACGAAAAAGGACCCAAGAGCCCGCATAACGGGAGGAAGGTCAAGAAATTTACTGGCTGGTAACTACAGAAGTTGAACGCGCGAAGCCGGCCGCACAGCCAAAACACCCCGGCCCGGCGCGCACGGGGTGAGCGCGCCGGGCCGGGGGCGGAGCCGAGGGAGATGCCGCCGGACGTCCCCCTCGGAGGGAGGAGAAGCCGTGAGCCGCTCCGGCCGGAGCGGGAGACGCTCCGGGCCGGGCGGGGACTACTTCAGGTGGAGCTGCTGGCCCGGGAAGATCAGGTCGGCGTCCTGGACGATGTCGCCGTTGAGCTTGAAGACCTTCTGCCAGCCGCCCTTGACGCCTTCCTTCTCAGCGATCTTGCTGAGGGTGTCGCCGGACTTCACCTTGTACTCGCCGTCGCCCTTCTGGACCTTCTGACCGGTCGGGGTCGTCACGGTCTTGGGGGACTCGACCTTGGGGGCGGCCGGGGCGGTGCGCTGCTCGCCGCGGGAGGCGGGCTGCTCGGCCTGGCGCTCCTGCTGCTTCGGCTGGGCCTGCTGCTTCGGCTGGGCCTGCTCCTGCTTGGCCTGGCCGGATCCGGTGTCGACACCCGGGTCCACACCGTCGTTGGTCAGACCGCCGGCGCCGGCGCAGGCCCAGGCACCGGGGCCCTGCATGTCGAGGAGCTTCTCGGCGGTGGCGATCTGCTGGGCCTTGGTGGCCAGGTCGGCGCGGGCGGCGTACTGCGTACCGCCGGCGGCCGCCCAGCTGGACTGCGAGAACTGCAGACCGCCGTAGTAGCCGTTGCCGGTGTTGATGGACCAGTTGCCACCGGACTCGCACTGGGCGACGGCGTCCCAGGTGGAGACGGAGGCGGCGGAGGCGCCGGTCGCACCCATCAGCGGGACGGCGACGGCGGCACCGGCGACACCGGCGAGCGTGGCGACACGGACGGCCTTGGACGGGCGGCGGTGCTTGCCCTTGCTGTTACGCAGCATGGAACTTCTCCTCACCGACGCCTACGAGGTGAGCTGTCGGGTTCGGGCCAAGTGAGTTGCCCGGCCGCGTGTCCTAGCACGCGGCTCCACCCCAAGCCGGTCCTGATCGCACTCGTACGGGACGAGTCGACCGGGCCCGGCGCTTACCTGGGTCCCCCGCTCCTGCCTACGGCGCTTTACGCGTCTGTTCCCTTCGACCGACGGCAGGATTCGGCGTGACGGTCGACGGGGCCCGCGGTGCGAGCGGTTCCGACCGTAAACACAGGCAACCCCCACATTCAAAGATGGACATACCGGTCAATCAGGCCTTACTTGCCATCAGCGGGGGAACGTTTCCGCAGGTCGGGGGCGATATGGGCGGAGCCGGCGGACAGGACACGCCAGTTGAAGCAAAGAGACCCATGTCTCACTTACGCATAAGTGGACATAGGCCTCTGAACTACCCCGGGTTTCGGGGCGTTTTCCCGAATTGGATCAGTTGGCGGCGGCGCCCCGGGCATCGCCGGAAGGAGCCGTTTCCGGGCCCAGGTCCAGGCTCTGGCCGGGCACGATCAGGTCCGGGTCCACTCCGACGGCGTCCTTGTTCGCCTCGTACAGCGCGGTCCATCCGCCGGGGAGTTTCTGTGCGTCAGCAATCGCCCAGAGACTGTCGCCCGGCCGGACGGTGTAGTCGCCGCCGACGGGCGCCGTACCGCCCTCGCGCGCCTCGCCCTCACCGCGGGAGGCGTGCCGGCCGGACTCGCGCCCGCTGTCCCGGTCCGCGGCCCGGCTCTCCTCGGGCGCCGGAGTGCCGCGGTGCTTGCCGCCGGTGCCGTCCGCGCCCTTCGGGGCGTCAGGCGCCGCGGAGCCCTCGGGCGCGGATGTCTTCGGGGAAGGGCTCGCGGGCGGCGCGGAAGGGCTCGACGAGGGGTCGCCCGCCTTGCCGGAGGCGCCGTTCCCGTCCTGCGTACCGCTGTCGGCTCCGTCCGCCTCGTCCGCCGTCCCGCCGTCCGGCAGTCCGTCCGCGGGTGCCGCGTCCGAGGGGCCGGCGGAGGGTGCGGCACCGGGGTCGACACCCGGCAGCGTGCTGTCCGTCGCGAGTCCGGAGATCACCGCGCAGCCGGGCCAGGCCTTCGGGCCCTGGTCGCCCAGGACCTTCTCCGCCACGGCGATCTGCTGCGAGCGGCTGGCGAGGTCGGCCCGGGGCGCGAACGCCGTGCCGCCGTACGCGGACCAGGTGTCCTGCGAGAACTGGAGCCCGCCGTAGAAGCCGTTGCCGAGGTCGGCACTCCACATGCCGCCGCTCTCGCACTCCGCGACCCGGTCCCAGGTCGAGGCTTCGGCGGCGTGCGCGCCGGCCGCGCCGAGCAGCGGGATCGCGATGGCCGATCCCGTCACGCCCGCGGCGACGACGATGGCGGGTGCCTGGCGAGGGCGGCGGTGTCTGCCGTTCGCGGAGCCCATGGAGTTTGCCTTCCGTGCGACTGACTGGTGGGTACTGAGGTGACCGGCGAGTCACGTGACGCCCCGTTCGAGGCGTTGAACGGTGAACCTAGCGGGACTTGAACGTGTGTCACAAGTCGATGCAGCGCAGATCACGTGAAAGTCACAGAGTTGACGCAGCGTCACTTCCGTCGTGCCGCAGTCCCGGGGTGAACTCCACCGGCAGCGTGCGCAGTCCACGCATGATGAGACCTCCACGCCACCGCAAATCGGTCGGTTCTCCCGCAAGTCGCAGATCCGGAAGGCGTCGCAGCAGCGTCGCGATCGCGGCCTGCCCCTCCAGCCGGGCGAGCGGTGCTCCCAGGCAGTAGTGGATGCCGTGCCCATAACCGAGGTGCTGATTGTCACGCCGTGCGAGGTCGAGCGTGTCCGGGTCGTCGAACCGGTCCGGGTCCCGGTCGGCCGCGGCGAGCACGACGAGCACGGGATCGCCCGCGGCGATGTCCCGCCCCCCGAGCGTCAGTGCCTCGGTCGCGAAGCGCCAGGTGGCCAGCTCCACCGGTCCGTCGTACCGCAGCAGTTCCTCGACGCCCGTGGCCAGCAGCTCCGTGTCCCCCGCGTCGAGCGCGCGCTCGAGAAGCGCGCGCTGTCCGGGGTGGCGCAGCAGGGCGTACGTACCGTTCCCGATGAGGTTGACCGTGGTCTCGAATCCGGCGAAGAGAAGGATGAAGGCCATCGCGGCGGCCTCGTTCTCGGTGAGGTGCTCGCCGTGGTCGCTCGCCCGGATCAGACCCGAGATCAGGTCGTCGTCCTCGCCCCCGGCCCCCAGGCCCTCCCGCTTGCGGTGGATGAGCTCCGCGAGATAGCCGCGCATCTTCTTGACCGACCGGGCCACCCCGCCGCGCGGGCCGCCGCCGTGGCGGATCATCATGCCCGCCCAGTCCCGGAAATCGTCCTGGTCCTCGCGCGGAACGCCCAGCAGATCGCAGATGGCGTAGATGGGGAGCGGGAAGGCGAAGTCATGGATGAGGTCCGCCTTCCCCTCCTCGATGAAGTTGTCGATGAGGCGGTCCGTCAGCTCCTGCACGCGCGGCGCGAACTCCGCGACCCGGCGCGGAGTGAACGCCTTGGAGACGAGCCGGCGCAGCCGGGTGTGGTCCGGCGGGTCGATGTTCAGCAGATGCGTCATCAGCTCCGCCTTGCGCTCCCCCGGGATGCCCGTCTTCCCCCTGGCGTGCGCCGGCTCGGCGTGGTGCGCCGGGTTCTTGGAGAGCCGGGAGTCGGCGAGAGCCTGCTTGGCGTCCGCGTACCGCGTCACGAGCCAGGCCTCGACCCCGCTGGGCAGCGTCGTCCGGTGTACGGGACTGTGCTCGCGGAGCCATGCGTAGGCGGGGTACGGGTCGGTGGCGAACTCCCAGGTGAAGAGTTCGGGGGCGGGGGGCACGGGCGCGGGGGCCGCGTCTCCGGGGGCGCCGGGGGCGTGCGGGCAGACGGGAGCAGGAGCGGGCGCTGGGGCGTCGGCTGAGGGCTCGGCGGCGTCGGAGTGCGCGGGAGCGGAGGCGTCGGAGTGCGCGGGAGCGGAGGCGTCGGCGGGGGGCTCGGCTGAGGGCTCGGCGGGGCTGGCGTTCACCCCTCGACGTTATCCGGGGCGGCGGCACGGCTTCTTCGCAGCTCGGCGAGGATGTCCCAGGTCGAGGCCGGGCGGTCCACGGCCTCGATGTCGTTCACCGCGTAGGCAGGGCTCCGCCGCAGCTTCTCACGGACTGCCGAGACCACGTGGCCCCCTTGGGCGACGGCCGCGGCCTCGACGTCGTCCGCCACGTTCCTGCCACTCTGCCGCAGCTCCTCACGGATGGCGTCGACCGCATGATTGCCGACTTCCGCGGCCCTGCCGAACCATTCCTCCGCCTCGGCGTACTGTCCCTCGTCCCACAGCATGATCGCGAGTGCGACAGCGGCGTAGTAGCTGCCCCGTGCGTGGCCCTCCTCGAACCAGCGCCGTGCCTCCTGCGTCTCGCCCCTGCCACGCAGCACGTGGGCGAGGTTGGTCGCCGCGCTGGGGCTGCCTCCTTCGGCCGAGGCCTGGTAGAGCCGTTCGATCTCTGGGTCGGTCGGGTCCCGCTCGGCCAGGAGCAGCGCGAGGTTGTTGCCCGCCCGGGACGTCGCGGCCGGGTCGTCCGTATTGGCGAGGGCCCTGCGGTACAGGGCCTCCGCCACCTCCGGCTCCTGCCAGTCGTGGAAGACGTTGCCGAGGCCCGCCGCGGACGCCTCGTGCCCGTTCTCCAGGGCCTGGACGTACCAGCGGCGCGCGCCATGGGTATCCCCTGCCGCCACCGCCACATCGCCCAGCCGGTGCGCGGCCGCACCGTCGCCTGCCTGCGCGGCCAGCGTCAGCCAGTGCGCCGAACGTTCGGCCAGGGCCGCGCCGAGCTCGCGCTGCGCCCCCGCATCTCCCGCCTCCGCCGCGGCCTCCAGATACGGGATCGCCGCCGCCGTCTCGTCCCGGGCGGCCAGCGCCTTCCCCACCAGGGCGGCAGCCTCGGTGCTGCCCGCGTCCGCCGCCCTGCGGAACCAGCCCTCCGAGGCGGCCTCGTCACCGAACTCCCCATCGATCCGGCCGAGCACCATCAGGATGTCCGGGTCACCGTCCGCGTCCGGCTCCAGCGCCGCGTGGGCCCGCTGATGGACGTCGGCGCGGAGCGTGCTGACACCGCGCACCACTTCGAGGGCGAGCGGCCACATCCCCAGGGGCACCGGGGAGGCGAAGCCCGGCGCCCGGTCGTGTGCGTCCGCCACCAGGGAGTGGTAGACCCGCCAGGTGTTCTCGCCCCGGCCCGCCACGAGCATTCCGGTCACCCCGTGCCGGACGCCGGACGCCCAGGCGAGGGCGTCCACGAAGCTCTCCCGCTCGGCCCGGACGTACTCCGCCCCGTACAACCGGTGCGCCCGGCGCAGCACGTCGAGCGCGAGATCGTCACCGGCCCCGCAGCGGGCCAGGTCGATCGCGGCGCGCACCAGCAGATGTCCGCGCGGGTGGGCGTTGGCGCGGCGGGCGCGACGCCATTCGTCCGCGAGCTCGGGGCCGATGGCCAGATACTCGGTGACGCCCTGGTCGTTGCCTGCGTAGTACGCGCCCACCAGCCGGCGGTCGGACATGTTCTCGACCAGCCTCGACATCTCGCCCAGGCTCCATTCCCGGCTCAGCTCGACCGGTTCCACGCCGATCAGCACCCGGGCGCTCGCGGACGTGCCGAAGCGGTGTACGTCGTACGCCTCGTCGCCCATCGTGGCGATCACCGGCGTGCTCCGCGCGGCCAGGTCGGCGAGCACCGCCGCGGTCAGGCCGTTCTCGCCGAGGTGGCCCTCCAGGTCGTCGAGCCACAGGACGGCGTTCTCGCCGTGCCGCTCGCGCAGGACGGCGGGCAGGCCCCGCAGGTCGGTTCCGGGCGGGGGTGCGTAGATCCGCGTCGTGCCGGAGAGGTTGCTGAACAGTGCCGCCCAGGCCGTCCTGGTCTTCCCCGACAGCGGCTCCCCGGTCACCAGGACCAGCCCGCCGGACCGGGCCGCCTCCCGGACCAGCGCGCCCAGCCGCGTGTCGCAGTCCCGTCCCGTATATACGGGCAGGACGGGCTCTTCGGGGAGCTTGCGGCTGCGCCGCACGCCGAGGGCGACCGGGTCGGCCCGGCCGAGCTGCGGCCAGTCGGTGACCGGGGGCGGGACGTGGTACGCGTGCGGTCCGAAGTAGTTGTTGTTCTGTACGCCATTGCCCTGGACGGGGCCGGTGAACACGCCGTCCCGGAGATCGGAGCGGTGGTCGCCGGACGGGGCGCGGAAGCCGGAGCTGTTGTCGCCGCCGAATCCGTCGTGGCGGATCGTCCCGGACTGGATCACGGGGCCGTGGACCGTACCGCCCGACACGGCGTCCGGCCCGCCGTTGCCGCGAGCCGGTGCTGAGGGTTCCCGGTCCGTTTCAGCACGGTACAGAGCCTTCACCAGCGCGGTCAGGAGGAGCGGACGTTCCAGGTTCTCAAGCATCGCGTACATGGCCGACCTGGTCGTATTGGCCCCGCTCGGGTGCTCGCCCAACGCGAACCGGAAAACGGCCAGGTCGTTGTCGGAGAGGCCGGGGCCACTCTCCGGACCCAGCAGGACGGCCGCCCTGAACTTCTCCCACTCCCCGCCCGCCATCACCCGCATCAAGTCATCGGCCAGCGATTCCAGTTCCGCGCTCACGCCCTGTCCCCCACACCTCGAACGGCCCTGGCATCACCGTACTAACGGGTGTTGCCCTCCGCTGCCAGGATCGCGTCCCGGTAGGCACGGGCGGCGGCGCGCAGGGCGGCCTCCGGGTCGATGCCGTCGCCTTCGGCGCGCACGGCGAGGGCGAGGAGTTCGTATCCGATGGAGCCGCCGGTGGAGCCGTCGGCGAAATCTCCCGTGGAATCTCCCGTGGAGTCGCCCGTGGAGTCGCCCGTGGGCAGGGCGACTTCGAGCCCGGCGGTACGGACACGGCTGCCGAGCTTGGCCGCGAGGGCCAGACCGGGCTGGCCGAGGGGAACGCCGTCGGTGACCGAGTCGCGCTGCTTCTCGATCGCCTTGGTCCGCAGCCAGTGCGCGCGGACGTCCTCCGGGGTCTCGGCGGTCGCGTCGCCGAAGACATGCGGGTGGCGGTGGATCAGCTTCTCCACGAGACCGGCCGCGACATCGTCGACGGCGAACGGGTCCTCGGGGTCCTCCTCGGCGATCCGCGCGTGGAGGACGACCTGGAGCAGGACGTCCCCGAGCTCCTCGCGCAGCTCGTCGCGGTCACCGTCCTCGATCGCCTCGACCAGCTCGTACGCCTCCTCGATGGCGTACTTGGCGAGGCCCTGGTGCGTCTTCTGCGAGGTCCACGGGCAGGCGCGCCTGATCCGGTCCATCACCTCGACCACGTCCAGGAGCCGGGCGCCCGGCAGGTCGTACGAACCGGGCAGCAGCTCCAGATCGGGCATCGCCACCCGGCCCGAGCCGCCGAGGCGGGCCAGTCCGTCGGTGAGCGGCCGGTTGCCCTCGCCGCCGGCCAGCACCACCACGCTCCGGCCGCCCGCGCAGTCGGCGACGAGCTCCTCGGCGGTCGGGGCGGCGTGCTCGACCGCGACCCCGGCCTCGCGCAGATAGGGCAGCTGCGGGTGGTCCGGCTCGGCGCAGAGCACGCGGTCGGCCGCGTGCAGCGTCTGCCACGCGGGCCAGGACAGCAGTCCGGGGGCGACCCGGTGGCTGGCGGTGAGCAGGACGATACGGCCGGGGCCGCCGGGGGCTTCAGCGTTCACCCCTCGAACCTACCCCGGCCCCGCGGCAGGGCCCATGACGGCCGGATCCGGCCCGGGGCCGCTCAGGCGCCGGCCTGGGTGCCGGGCTCCTCGGCCTTGGTGAGCTGGGTGATCCAGGACGCCTTGTAGTCGCCGAGCTGGAGCTTCTGGTCGTCCCAGGCGCCGAAGCGCGGGTTGACGTCGATGTGCAGGGCCTCCGACGCCTTGGTGAGGGCCTCGCCCACGGCCTGCTGCCCGGCGGGGGAACCGAGGTCGGCGCCGAGGGCCTCGGCCAGCTTCGGCAGCTGGACGTCCCGGCGCATGTCGCCGTCGATCTGGTCCGGGGCCACCCAGCGCTGCTGGAGCATCATCGCCTTCAGCTGCTCCTCTCCCCCGGACCGGGCGGCGCTCGCGAGGCGTGCCTCCTGGATCTCCTTGCGGCTGACGCTCACCCCGGCGTCCTCGGCGGCGCGGTCCAGGATCTGGCCGAAGATCAGGCTGTGCAGCTTGGCCCGGCCCAGCTGTCCGGACCTGTTCACCAGCTGGGCCGCCTGCGGCGAGCTCCGCTGGGCGCTGCGGACGTCCGCGGCCTGTGCCTGGACCGTCGACACCTCGATCCGGTCCCCGCCGACGACGGCGGCGGCGCCGGGGTGGGCCTGGCTGCCGCAGGCGGAGAGAAGCGGTGCCGCGACGAGCAGTGCGGCGGAGACGGAGAGCGCGGTGCGACGGCGGTGCAAAGGAGCCTCCCGGGGAGAGTTTGTGCATCAGTGCACAAGGCCTTGCGGTGATCGATGTTAGGCAGTGGACGTGGTTCGGGCCACCGATTCGACCAACGATTCGGGAGGAGTTGGGGATGTGGGGCCGGTACGGGGCCGATCAGGGCATCTGTTCGACCGCGGGCCCCGGCCGCCGGTCCGGCCGCAGCATGATCGTGCGGGAGACCACGAACGTGACCGGGATGGCGGCCGCGGCGGCGATCAGCGGGGCGTAGCGGCTGCTGAACCCGGCCAGGCCGACCAGGACGTACACACCGCCGGTCGTGATGAGGAAGTTGGCGGCGTTGGTGAGCGGGAAGAGCAGGAACTTCCGCCAGGTGGGGCGGGTGCGGTAGGTGAAGCGGCAGTTGAGGAAGAAGGACCCGGTCATGGAGGGCGCGAAGGCGAGGACGTGCGCGGCGATGTACGGCAGCCAGGTCAGCAGCGCCAGGTAGCAGAGGTAGTACGTGCCGGTGTTCACGACGCCGACCAGGGCGAATCTGATCAGCTGCCCGATGACCGGCATCCTTCGCGCGGCGCCTTTCGCCGGCGCGGTTTCGACGGGTGTGCGGGGCTGATTCACCGGCGTACGAGTTCCTGAGGCGGGTGCGGCTGCTGTGGCGTAGCGATATTGGACGCCTTCACCAGGAAGTGCGGGCGGCGCTTCACCTCGTAGTAAATACGCCCCACGTATTCGCCGACGACTCCCACCATCACCATCTGCACCCCGGCGAGGGCGGTGACCACGACGAGGAGCGTGACATAGCCGGGCGTGTCGACGCCCCGCACCATCGCGACGCCGACGATCCAGGCGGCGTACGCGAGCGCGACGGAGAGCAGCAGCAGACCGAGGTGGAGCGCGGCGCGCAGTGGCTTGTTGTTGAAGGAGAGCAGTCCGTCGAGGCCGTAGTTGAGGAGCTTCCCGAAGGTCCAGGCGGAACGGCCCTGTTCACGGGTGGCGTTCTCGTAGCTGAACGTCGTCGTGCGGAAGCCGACCCAGGAGAACAGCCCCTTGGAGAAGCGGTTGTACTCGGTGAGTCCGAGTAAGGCGTCGACGGTCCGGCGGGACAGCAGCCGGAAGTCGCCCACGCCGTCGACGAGTTCCACGTCCACGAGACGGTTGATCAGCCAGTAGTAGGCGCGGGCCGCGACCGTACGGGTCACGCGGTCGCCCTTGCGGGTGCGGCGGGCGATCACCTGGTCGTGGCCGCCGGCGTGCTCCTCCAGCATGCGGCCGATGAGCTCCGGCGGGTGCTGGAGGTCGGCGTCCATGATGACGACGGCGTCGCCCTCGGCGTGCTGGAGGCCGGCGAGCATGGCCGCCTCCTTGCCGAAGTTGCGGCTGAAGGAGAGATAGCGGGCGCGCGGGTCGGCCGCGGCGAGCCTCTCCAGGATCTCCAGGGTCGCGTCCCCGCTCCCGTCGTCGACATAGACGAGCTGGAATTCATGCCCCAGCCGCGCCATTTCGTCCGTGACACGTACGTGGAAGCGTTCGAGGATTTCCTCCTCGTCGAAACACGGCACCACTATCGAGATCAGCACGGAAGTACATCAACCCGCCCAGATGTCGGAACCCGATGCTCCATATGGCCGACGGGCGTCATTCTTGTGAACTGGTGCAATTCTTAACCGAGTTGAGCCTTCGGCGCTGGCATATTTCTCCGTATGCCGAACTCCCGCCCCCGCGCATCGGCCTGCGCTCTCGCCGCGCTGGTCACCGTCGCCGCCGTGCGCGCGGGCGACGCCGCGGCCCGCAGCTTCCCCTTCGGACCGCGCACCCGCAGCGTCAATGACCTGGGCAACCAGTTCGTGCCGTTCCACACCCGGCTGTGGGACCTGCTGCACGGGCGGGCCGACGGCGGAGTGCTCCTCAACTGGCAGTCGGGGTTCGGGACGAGCTTCCTGCCGGACCTCGGCACCTATCTGACGAGCCCGTTCGCCCTGCTCGTCGGTGTCTTCCCGCGCGACCGCATCGATCTGGCCCTCTACACGGTGACCCTGCTGAAGATGGCCTCGGCGGCCGCCGCCATGGCGTTCCTGCTGCCGGCCCTGCGCGGCGGGCACCGGTGGGCGGCCGGGGCGCTGGGCGCCTCGTACGCCCTGTGCGGCTGGTCGGTCGCCGAGGCCTCGTACAACCCGATGTGGCTGGACGGTCTCGTCGCGCTGCCGCTGCTGTGCCTGGCCGGGGAGTGGGCGCGGACGGGGCGGCACCGGGTGGCGGCTCCGCTGGTCGTGGCCGTGCTGTGGACCGCCAACTTCTACACGGCCTATATGGCGACCCTCGGGGCGGCGTTGGTGCTGGTGGTGCGGCTGGTGACCGAGTCGCGGGACCGGCGGACGGCGGGACGGGGGCTGCTGCGGGCCACCGGGACGGTGACGCTCGGGATCGGGCTCGCCGCGCCCGTCCTGCTTCCCGTCTACCTCGGCACGAAACACGCGTACCCCGGCTGGACGCGCCCCTTCGCCCCCGCCGCCTGGCCCGACGTCCTGGCCCGGCTGCTTCCCGCCACGTACGGCTTCTTCACCCCCGCGCTCTTCCTGGGCACCGGCACCCTGCTGCTGGCCTGCGCGCTCGCCTTCCAGCGGTCCGTGCCGCACCGCGAGCGGTGGGCGTGGACGGGACTGGTGGCGGCCGTGGCGCTGTCCTTGCAGTGGGGGCCGGCACATCTCCTCTGGCACGCCTTCGCGACGCCCAACGGAAGCCCCTACCGGCAGACGTTCGTCCTGGCCGGGCTCCTCGTGATCGCCGCCTGGATCGCGGTGTCGTACGGCTGGCCGGGGTGGCGCGCCCTGCTCGGCGGGGGCGCGGTCGTGGCGGCACTCGCGGTGGCGGCCTCGTCGAGCGGTCTGGTCACCCGGTGGACGTATCCGCTGTTCGCCGCGGGTCTGCTGGCGGCGGGGGCGGCGGCGGTGCTGGCCCGGCGGGCCCAGGGGGGCGGGCGGCGGTGGTACGCCCTGCCGGCCGTGCTGCTGCTGGTCGGCGCACAGGCCGGGCAGGCCGCCGCCACGACCGCGTACGCCGACCGGCAGCGCCTCGTACGGCTCGACGACTACGCGCCCTGGGGCGCACGGCAGAGCGCGCAGGCCCGGGCGGTGGCCGGGGCCGACGGCTGGCCGCGCCACCGCACCGACCCGGGCCGCGAGCCGACCACCGCCAATGACCCGCTGGTGGTCGGCGGCCAGGGCGGCGCGTACTACAGCAGCCACACGCCGGACGTCCTGACCCGCACGATGCGGGCCCTCGGCGGTGGCTGGACATCACGCGGCCGCGCCGTCCAGAGCCTCGACAACCCGGTCACCGACACGGTGTTCTCCATCGGGGCGCGCCTGCGCACGCCCCCCGACCCGCATCAGCCGTGGAACCCGCGCGACGACCGGCCCCCGACGGTGACCCGGGCTCAGGTGCCGCCGTTGGTGACCGTGCGCGGACCGGACTCCGGCCGTGCGCCGGCGTACGGCCCCTCCCCGTTCCGGAACCAGGAGCTGCTGCTCGGCACCACCGTCTACACGGTCCCGGCGACAACGCTGCGGGACACGGCGGGAGTCACGGGGACACCGGGGCAGGGGACGGGTGGCACGGCGGTGCGGCGAGGAGCGGGGACCTACCGGGTGGAGCGCGGCGGTACGTACACCCTGAGCGCCCGCTGCCCGGCCGGGCGCGAGGTGTATCTGTGGGCGCCGGACCTGTTCGGGCGCGCCGCTCTGGCGGACACGGAAGGGGTACGGCTCCAGGGAGACCTGCCCGCGCGGAGCGCGGCGATGGAGCGGCTCGGCACACCCGGAGGACCGGGCGGGGGCGCGCCCCCGGGGCCGGCCGGCGGCACGTCCGGACACCGAGCCGGGGGCGCGGCCGGGGGCGCGGGCGGGGGCGCGGGCGGGGGCGCGGGCGGGGGCGCGGGCGGGGGCGGGGGCGGGGGCGGGGGCGCGGGCGGGGGCGCGGGCGGGGGCGCTCCCGTGCGGGTCACCGTGCGGCCCGAGCGGGACGGGACCGTGCCGCACTCCGCCATCGGCTGCCTGGACCGGACCCGGCTGGCCGCTGCCGTGACCGCCCTGACGCGCACCGGCGCGGCCTCCGTCCGCGTCAGCGGCGACGGGGTACGGGCCGAACTCCCGCCCGGCACCGCGGGAACCGCCGTGCTGGCCGCGCCCCGGATCGCCGGGTGGCGCTGCGAGGGCCGGCCGGCCGACTCCTACCTGGGGCTGGTCGCCATGCCCGTACCCGCCGGTGCCACGTCGGTCGGCTGCGCGTTCCGGCCGCCGGGGCTGCGCGCGGGAGTCGTCGCGGGGGCGGTCGCCCTGCTCGTGCTGCTGGCGACGGCGGCAGCGGGACGGCCGGGGCCGCGCCGGGCGGCGGCGCGGCCGCGCGGCCGCGCCTGAGCCGGCGGGGACGGGTTCAGCCGCCGCGTACGTCCTGCTGGTGGGCCAGCCGGCGGCGCAGCTCCACGGGCAGCGGGTGGTGCGGCCCGTACACGCGCTCGGCGTCGTACAGCAGGGCCTGGATCTGGGCACGCCCCGCCGCGTGGTCGCCCACCGCGAGGAGCAGGTGCCCGATGCGGTGCCGGATGTCGAAGGCCCGGCCGGGGCCGGTGGTGACCGCGCCGTACACGTTCTCGTAGTACGGGAGGACGGCGCGGTACTCGTCGAGCGCTGCCGCCGCCTCGCCCAGCTGTTCCAGGCACAGCGCCGCGTCGTAGCGGTACTGGAGCGTCTGCGCGTCGGCCGGGCCGGCCTCCGCCGTGCGGTCCTCGGCGAGCCGGCGCAGCTCCGGCAGGGCACGGCGGTACTGGCCGTCGTCCATCAGCGTCGCCGCGTACTGCTTGCGCAGGATCCGGACGACGGGTGAGTGCTCGCCGTGTTCGGCGGCGGCCGCCGGGAGGATGTCCCCGAGGATGTCCACGGCCTGGGTGATCCGGCCCTCGCCGAGCAGCCGCTTCACCTCGTCGACGGCCTGCGCCACATCGGGCCGGGCGGCCGGTGCGGGCACGGGTACGGCGGGGCCGGGCGGACGTGGGGCGGATGCCGGGGCGGTGGCGGATGCCGGGACGGCCCGGTCCGGCCACGGGGCGTGCGGCCGGAGGAAGGGGCGGGTCGGGTCGAGCGGTCCGGCCGGGGTGCCGTGGGCGGGCAGCAGCGGGCGAAGCGTCTCGTACACCTCCTGGGCGGAGGCGGGCCGGTCCTGCGGGTCCTTGGCGAGCAGCCGCAGCACGAGCGCTTCGAGCTGTGCGGGGATCTCGGACCTGAAGCGGCGTACCGGGAGCGGCGGCTCGTAGAGGTGGCGGTGCAGGACACCGAGGGCGGTGGATCCCGCGAACGGGACATCGCCGCTGAGGAGTTCGTGCAGGAGGACGCCGAGCGCGTACAGGTCGGTGTACGGGCCGACAGCGCCGCCCATCGCCTGCTCCGGGGCCATGTAGGCCGGGGAGCCGATCGGTGAACCGGTGTGGGTGAGGCGGGTGGTGTCCGTGTCCAGGACGGAGGCGACGCCCAGGTCGAGCACGGTGACGGTGCCGTCGGGCCGGACCATCACATTGCGGGGCTTGAGGTCGCGGTGGACGATCGGCACGGCGTGCACCGCGGAGAGTACGGCGCAGAGCTGGGCGGCGACCGAGACGGCCCAGGGCCAGGGGTAGGGGACGTGCTCGGCGAGGTGGTCGGCGAGGTCGGCGCCCTCGACGTACTGCATGACGAGGTAGAGGTCGTCGTCGTCGCTGCCCGCGTCGTGGACGGTGACCAGTCCGGGGTGGTCGACCTGGGCGGTGACCCGGCACTCGCGGACGAACCGGCGGCGCAGCTCGTCGGCCGCCTCGCTGCCGGTGGGTCCGGCGACCCGGTCGGGGCGCAGCAGCTTCACGGCGACCCGGCGGTCCAGGCGCTGGTCGTACGCCGTCCACACCTGGCCCATGCCGCCCTGGCCGAGGATGGTGGCCAGCTCGTACCGCCCGGCGATGACACGTCCGCTCACCGCCCCTCGCCCTCCTTGCGGAGGTAGTCGCTCAGCTCGTCCAGCTCGGCGCGGACCTGGTCGAGGCGCTGGGGCGCGGCGGGCCCGGGGGCGGCGGGGTAGCCGTGGCCGGGAGCGGGCGGTGGCGTCGAAACCGCCGTGGCGGCGTACTGGCCGTACGGGGGCCGGGCGTGGGGCTGGGCCTGGGGCTGGGGCTGCGGGTGGAGCTGGGGCTGCTGCGGGGGCCGGCCGTGCGGCTGGGACGGGAACGGGGGCTGCGGCGGGAACCGCAGCTGGTCGCGCCGGTCACCGTACGGACCTTCCGGGCCGTAGTGACGTATCTCCGCGTACAGGTAGTACGCCACCACGCCGACCATGACGCCGAAGATCCAGGTGACCCCGATGAACGCCTCGGCATCCGTCGTCTTGTCGGGGTCCTCGGGCATGGCCAGCATGAACGCGAAGAGCCCGGTGTTGAGCGCGAACACGAGCGCCAGCAGGGCCCAGTCACGGCCCTTGCGGGTGACGATCGCGAGCCTCAGCATCGCCCCCCAGGCCAGGAACCCGAGGCTCAGTACGGTCAGCGCCACAAGAACCACGCGCACCGCGGTCAGCGCCGCCGACGACGGACGACGCTTCGGTGGCTGCTGCGGCGGATAGCCGTAGCCGTGCATGTGCCGCTCCCGGGAGGCGTGTGTGTCGGACGTGTGCTGTGAGCGTATACACCGACACGGACACCCGGTCCCGGGTTGCGCGCGAGCGCTGTGGTTCACATCACTTCGGAGCGACCGTGCCGTCCGTCAGCCCGTCGTACATGCCCTGTACGAGCAGCCCGCCGAGCCGTCCGGCCGCCCGCAGTGCGTCCTCGAACTCGGCGAGCGTGCGGAACTGTTCCCCGTACCGCCGCTGTTCGGCGAGCGGCAGCCGGGGCAGCTGGAGGCGCCGGGCGTCGAGCCGGGTCGCGGTGGAGGCGTAGCTGCTGGCCTGCCGGTTGTTGGCGGTGCCGCGCAGGAATCCGGCGAGGAACCACGGGTCGATCGCGGCCGGATCGGGGCGCAGCAGCTGGAGGTTGCGGCCGAGCACGGCGCCCGCGGTGGCCTCGTCGACGACCCGGGTGACGGAGCCGCCGCCGAGTACGGGGACGACGACGTCGCCGGGCTCCAGGAGTACGGCGTCCTCGGCGCCCTCGGCGGGCGCGGCGGCCGGCGCGGGGGTACCGCTCGGCGCCGTACCGGCCAGCACGTCGTGTTCCGTGAGGACGTGGCCGCCACCGCCGGACCCTCCGGTGCGCAGGTGCAGGGCCCCGGCACGGGCGAGTTCGCCGACGGTGGTCAGGGGCCAGTGGGCCGGCTCGGAGAGATCGGCGGGCGGTGGGGTGAGCCGGGCGGTCAGCCGCAGGGTGTCGGCCAGCCGCTCCCGTACGCCGCTCAGCCCGGCCGCTCCGCCACCGGCGGCGGGGCGCGGCAGATGCCGGGCCGGGGCGAGGTCGACGTCGTCGTCGAGGAGTTCGATGACGGGGACGGCACGGCTGACGCCGGCGGGGCCCGCGGATCCGGCGGAGGCGGCGGGGGGTGCGGGGGCGGCGGAGTGCCCTGTGTGGTGCTGCCAGGCGTCGAGCACGGCCCTGTGCACGGCGGGCCAGTCGATCCGGTCGCGGCCCCCGCCCGCCGGGCTTCCGGGCCCGGCACCGGCCCCGGAGGCGGGTTCGGCGGGCTCGGCCATGTCGACGAGCAGCAGTTCGGGCGCGGGACGCGGGCCGCCCCCCGGCCTGCGCAGGATCCAGAGGTGGAGCGGGATGCCGTACGGGGGCGCGGCACCGGCCGGAAGGGCGATGACCGCGCGGAGCGCCCCCCGGCGCAGGAGGTCGGCGCGGATCCGGCGGCCGGAGCGGCGGGAGGCGGCGGCCGGCGGCATCAGCAGCACGGCGGTGCCGCCGTCCTTGAGGCGGGCCAGGGCGTGCTGGACCCAGGCGAGTTCGGACTCGGTCCGGGCGGGGAAGCCGTACTCCCAGCGCGGGTCGTAGGCCAGTTCGTCGTGGCCCCAGTTGCGTTCGTTGAACGGCGGGTGGCAGAGCACGGCGTCGGCGGCGAGCTGCGGGAAGGCGTCGGCGCGCAGCGTGTCACCGGTGCGCACGGCCAGGACGGTGCCGTCGGCCCCGGGTCCGTCGCGGTGGAGGGCGAGGCGGAGCGCCGTGAGCGCGGCGAGGTCCGGGTCCGCTTCCTGCGCGTACAGGGCGGTGGGCCTGCTGACCGCGCGCAGCAGGGAGCCGGTCCCGGCGGCGGGGTCGAGCACGGTGCGGGCGGGCTGCCTGCCGGTGCCCCTGTCCGTGTCCTTCTCCGGTTCGGCGAGGGCGGCCATCAGCTCCGCGAGACCGGGCGGAGTGAGGGTGTACTGGCGCGGGTTGGCGTCGAGCTGACGGCCGAAGAGGAACTCGAAGCTCTGCCGTGCACCGGATCCGGCGGCGAGTTCGGCGGCGGCGCGCAGCAGCGGGACGGACGGCAGGAGGCAGGCCGCGTCCGGAGTGCGGACCACCCGGGCCGCCGGGTCCGGGAGTTGTCCGGAGCGGCGCGGCGATCCGGCGTCCGGGCCGAAGCGCGCGGTGAGGACG
This sequence comes from Streptomyces sp. NPDC079020, assembly GCF_044542225.1. NCBI lineage: Bacteria > Bacillati > Actinomycetota > Actinomycetes > Kitasatosporales > Streptomycetaceae > Streptomyces > Streptomyces sp. NPDC079020. The sequence continues at coordinate 188,535 of NZ_JBITUB010000011.1, read as the reverse complement.
TCGTCGATCGCCTGCGGCAGCACACCGGCCATGCGCTCGTCCGGGACGGCGGCGAGCTCCAGCCAGGCGGTCGGCCGGTCCCTGACGACGAGCAGGGCGCAGCCGGTGTGGATCAGGGCGGTGACGGCTCCCCCCGGATGCCCGGACACCTGCTGCCAGACCCGTTCCCGGAGGGGGATCTCGGCGAGTTTCCCCTGCTCGCGCAGCCATTGCTCCACCTCGGGCAGCGCGAAGGACGGGCTGGTCTCGGTGCCGCCGACGGGCTTGGGGAAGTCGGCGTGGCGTCGGCGCCAGTTACTGACGGCGGCCCGCCCCACCCCCGCGAGCCGCGCGATCCCCGCCGCGGTCACCTCTGTCGCGTTCTCCGGCACTGACCTGTCTCCCCTGATCCGTCCGCGCTGTGTCGGCGAGCATACCGACTTGATGGACCTTCACCGATTCACAGTGTGACCCAACCCCTCCCCCGTGAACCGTGTTGACTCGGTTCACAAGCTCTGCTGTTATTGACCTGTCCCTGCCCCTTCCGGACCGGGACGGCATCCACGTCATCCGTGACGCGTACCGCCCGTTGCCTTCACTCGATTCGTTCCGTACGCCGTTCCCGTGTTCACCGAAGGGCACAGCCATGTCCGAGTACCGCCGGTCGCCGCAGCAGGTGTACGCCCCCGCTCATGCGCCGGGCGCGCATCCGGCGCGCCGCGGACTCGGTACGACGGCCTTCGTCCTCGGTCTCACCGGCAGTGTCCTGGGGCTGATCCGGCCGCTCTTCTGGCTCGCGGGGGGCCTGGGCCTGCTGGCCCTCCTCCTCGGCCTGGCGGGCCGGCGCCGCATCGGACGCGGTACGGGTGCCGACAACGGCATGACCAGCTTCGGTGCCCTGCTGGGCGTGGTCGCGCTGACCCTGGCGCTCGTCGGGGCGGTGCTCGCGGTCAAGGCCGTGGGCGGCACCACCGTTCCCGGCCCGACCGGCCGGCCGTCGACGGTCGCTTCCACCGGAAGCCCGCACGACGCGCCCCACCACGTACAGCAGTTGGCCCGCACACCCTGAATCCGGCACAGGCCCGCCCCTGACGACCGCCGACCCGCTCCTCACGACCGCCGATCCCCGAACAGCCATGCCCTGCTCGGCCCGGCTCTCCGCCGGCACCTGAACAGTGCCCGTTCCGGCGCTCAGTTCCCGCTGCCCGCTCGCTCACTTCACTCCCGGAGTCATCACCCATGCGCCTGCTCGCCCGCACTGCCGTCAACACGCTCTGCGCCCTGTCCGTACTCAGCCTCGCCGCGTGCGGCACCGGTTCGGCCGATCCGAAGGAAACGGGTCCGTTCGCGGACATGTCGGGCCCGGAGGTCACCAACAAGGCGCTGTCGACCACGAAGAAGGCGAAGTCCCTGCGGGTCGCCATCGACGTCCGGTCGGCCGACAACCCGGTCAAGGCCGACTTCTCCGCGAGCAGCACCGGCGACTGCACCGGGACCATGTCCATCGGCGCGGCGGGCACGATGGAGATCATCAAGACCGGTGACACCGTGTACACGAAGTTCGACGAGGCGATGCTGCGCGAGCAGTCGAAGGGCGAGCCGAAGGCCGATGTCGACGCCGCGGTGAAGCTGCTCGCGGGCCGCTGGATGCAGTCGAAGGCGAGCGATCCCGACACCAAGGACAGCATCGAGTTCTGCGACCTCGACGGGCTCCTGAAGGAGTTCGCGGCGAACGACACCGCCGCCCGCAAGGCCGGGGAGACCGAGGTCGGCGGCAAGCCCGCGCTGCGGCTCACCGAGAAGGACGGCAAGGAGACCTACACGGTCCTGGTGGCCGCCGAGGGCGCGCCGTATCTGCTCCGCGTCACGTCCGAGGGCGGCGAGGAGCCGACGACCATGGACCTCTCCGAGTTCGACGAGCCGGTGGTGGCGAAGAAGCCCGCCGCCAAGGACATCGTCGACCTGGAGCAGCCGGCGGGCTGACCGCCCGCACACGGGAAGGGCTTCGGCAGCGGGGGAACTCACCGCTGCCGAAGCCCTTCGCTCACACCTTGTGCCGCACCCACACGTTGGGCTCGACATAGACCGCGTACCCGTGCGCGAGCGCACAGTGCACCGGCAGCAGCGCCCCCGGTACCTCCACCGGACCGTCCGTGTCGAACGGCAGCCCGGTCCACTCCCGCCACTGCGCGAGCGAACCGCTCACCGTCATCGACACCGGCGCCACCGCCTCGATGACCCCGCCCGCCCGCGCATGGACGCGCAGCCAGGGGTCGTACGGCAGCCCGTCCTCCTCCCGGGTCCGGCGCGCGTAGTCCTCCATCGGGACCGAAGCGGACAGGTGCTTGGCGCTCGGCCGGACCGGGGCGACGACCTCCCCGAAGCCGAGCCGCCGGGCGTTGTCCCGCAGCGCGGCCACCATCCGGCCCGAGATCCCCTTGCCCTGGTGCCCCGTGGCCACCGTGATCTCGATGGCGCTCACGGTGTCGGGCGTGCGCCCGCGCCGCAGATCGGAGAACGCCCACAGCAGCACCTGGTCCCAGCCGCCGGTCGGCAGCTCCCCGCGCCCGGGGCCGTCCAGTTCGAACGGAACACTGTACGCACGGGCGACCACGGCACCGTCCGGACCGGTGGCCACGAGCACGTACTCGGGGAACTCGACCGCGATGCGCGGGAAGTTCGCCCAGCCGACCAGGTCCTCAAGGACGAATTCGGGCCAGGTGTCAGGCATCGCGTTCATGGGCCCGGCGAGCTCGGGGCGTGCGGCGAGGGTGGTGATGATCAACTCCATATCGCCGACACTAAACGGCGCGTCTCGGCCATGACCAGCTATTTTCGGCCCGAGCCCGGATTCAGCCACCGCACTGCGCGAGCATGGCCTGCTTGTCGGCGGTGGTGACCGGCAGTTCGTACTTCAACGAGACCTGTGCGAACCGCACCGCGTACGAACAGCGGACCGGCTTGTACGGCGGCAGCCAGGACGCGGGCCCGGAGTCGCGCTTGGCGTTGTTGGCGGGGCCGTCCACCGGGATGAGGTTGAGCGGATCGTTGGCGATCCGCTGCCGCTTGGCGTCGTTCCAGCGGGCGGCGCCCATCTGCCAGTCGTAGGACAGCGGCATCACATGGTCGATCTGCACCTTGGTGGCCTGCTGCTTGCGCCAGGCGATGGTCGACCCGGTGTACGGGTCCTTGAGGGTCATGGAGATGACGACACAGTCGGAGCCGGAGCGGTGCTCCACGTCCTTGCCGTCGCGGGCCAGCAGGTCGTTGCGGGTGTCGCAGCCGTTGCGGGCGAGCGGTATGCCGTCGACGGAGTCCTTCCAGGCGTACCCGAACCTGTCCCGCGCGTACCCGGTCTTCGGACCGCGCCCCTTGGTGGCCACCTGCTCGATGATCTTCCGGCCGGCGGCCCGGTCCGCGTCGGTGGTCAGGGACGCCAGGCCCGGCTTCGTACCGTCGGGGTTGTCCAGCGGGCTGGCCCCGAAGCCCTTCGCCGACTGGCCGCCCCCACCCGAGCCGCCGCCCGAACCGCCCTCGGCCGCAAGGTCGTCGGGGTCGCAGCCGGCCAGCGTCAGCACGGCCACGGCGCTCAGTGCGGGCACGATCACTCGGTACGTACGGGGAGATATCACGCGTAGCCATCCTGACGGGGAGAAAGCCGAACCCGGGAGATCCTACGGACGACTTCCCCGCCGGAGCGCATTCATGACGCGGGTCGGGCCAGGATGCGACCCGGATCACCACACACACCCGCACAGAACTGCTGCTCGTCACCGGCTCCGCCACGGGCCGAGCGGACTGACGACACCACACGGACCGCCCCGAGCGACCACGTCGTCGGGCCCGGTGGCGTTGGAAGCAGAAAACCGGCCTTTCAGCTGCACGGTGGAGGGCAGACCGGCGCCCGGGGACAGATCGCCGGACATGATCTCGTCCCGCAGGTCGGCCGCGATCCGCTCATGGAGCGAGCGACGGTCCTCAGCTTCGTTCTCCGCTTCGGGCACAGTCATCCGATCTCGATCTCATACCGCAGCCGCCTGTCTCGCGACACCATGACCATCACGTCGGCCTGGACCGGCCGGCCGGCCGCGTCCAGCGTGAGCCGTGTCAGCTGGAGTACGGGCTCTCCGGGCCCCATCGCCAGCGCTTCCCGCTCGCTCTCCGTCGGCATGCGGGCCGACACGGCCTCTTGGGCGCGAACGCCGACGTGCCCGAGATCGGCGAGCAGCCTGACGGCGCCGCCGGGAATCCTGACGGTGCCCGCCAGGCCCGTACCGCTTCCGATCTCCCTGGGGTAGTAGGTGTCGGTCAACTCACAGGGCTCGTCGTCCAGGTACATGATCCGCCGGCGCGCGACAACGTGCTCGCCGCGGGCCAGCCCGAGGAGATCCGCCACGGGTTCCGGCGCGGCCACTTCCCCCGCCTGCACGATCCGCTGGCTGCCGCGCCGCCCTTCGGCCGCCGCCTCCCTGCCCCAGGCTCCACCTTGCCCCGGGGCGGATGGAGCCAGATACCGCGCGGAAGTAGTGATCCCTTCACCGTCACCCATGGCTTTCCCCTTCACAGCCTGCCTGCAGGACCCCGCCGATGCACACGGGAGGCGAAGTGTTCGAGCCCCCCAAAGGCCACCTTGCCACTTTTCGCGAATAGCAGTACGGCATGCGCGTTACGGCCCACGAGCAAAGCGGTGAACCACCGTGTCTTCGCGCCAGGCATGACGGGCAACCCTTCGTCCGCATCCGCGGCGCTGAACGAAGCGGGAGGCGGCCCGCCGGTATTGCCCGGTGGGCCGCCTCCCGTCCTGCGTCCTACGACCCCAGGATCGTCGTCAGGAACTCCCCGGTCCACGCCAGCAGTTCGCGGCCCACCACCGGCTTGCCGCCGATCCTGCCCGTCGTGGGGCGCGGGACCAGGATCTGGTGGGCGGCCGGCTTGATGACCGTCTTCGGGTGGAGCCGCTTCAGGCGCAGCTCCTGGGACTCGCGCAGTTCCACCGGGGCGAAGCGGATGTTCGAGCCCTGGAGGACGATCTCGCCGACGCCGCAGGCGCGGGCCAGCATGCGCAGGCCCGCCACCAGGAGAAGGTTCTCCACCGGTTCGGGGAGCTTGCCGTAGCGGTCGGTCAGTTCCTCGCGGACCGCCCTGATGTCGTCCTCCGTGTTGGCGGAGGCGATGGCGCGGTAGGCCTGGAGGCGCAGCCGCTCGCCGGGGGCGTAGTCGTGCGGGACGTGGGCGTCGACCGGGAGCTCGATCTTGACCTCCAGCGGCGGTTCCTCCTGCTCGCCGCCCTCCATCTGGGCCCGGTAGTCGGCGACCGCCTCGCCGACCATGCGGACGTACAGGTCGAAGCCGACGCCCGCGATGTGGCCGGACTGTTCGCCGCCGAGGAGATTGCCCGCGCCGCGGATTTCGAGGTCCTTCATCGCCACGTACATGCCCGCGCCCATCTCCGTGTGCTGGGCGATCGTGGCGAGCCGCTCGTGGGCCGTTTCGGTGAGGGGCTTCTCCGGGGGGTACAGGAAGTAGGCGTACCCGCGGTCGCGGCCGCGGCCCACCCGGCCGCGCAGCTGGTGGAGCTGGGAGAGGCCGAAGTTGTCGCCGCGCTCCACGATCAGGGTGTTGGCGTTGGAGATGTCGATGCCGGACTCGACGATCGTCGTCGAGACCAGGACGTCGAACTTGTTCTCCCAGAAGTCCACCACCACCTGTTCCAGGGCCTGTTCGGACATCTGGCCGTGCGCTGTGGCGATCCGCGCCTCGGGGACGATCTCGCGCAGCCGGGCGGCCGCCCGGTCGATGGACTCGACCCGGTTGTGGATGTAGAAGACCTGGCCCTCGCGCAGGAGTTCACGCCGCACGGCCGCGCCGATCTGCTTCTCCTCGTACGGGCCGACGAAGGTGAGGACGGGGTGGCGCTCCTCGGGCGGGGTGGTGATCGTGGACATCTCGCGGATGCCGGTCACGGCCATTTCGAGCGTCCGGGGGATGGGGGTCGCGGACATCGTCAGGACGTCGACGTTGGCGCGGAGCTTCTTCAGCTGCTCCTTGTGCTCGACGCCGAAGCGCTGCTCCTCGTCCACGATGACCAGGCCGAGGTCCTTGAACTTGGTCTCGGCGGAGAACAGCCGGTGGGTGCCGATGACCAGGTCGACGGCTCCGTCCTTCAGGCCCTCCAGGGTCGCCTTGGACTCCGTCTCCGACTGGAACCGGCTCAACGCCCGCACGCTGACGGGGAATTGGGAGTACCGCTCGGTGAAGGTGCCGTAGTGCTGCTGGACGAGCAGCGTGGTGGGTACGAGGACGGCCACCTGCTTGCCGTCCTGGACCGCCTTGAAGGCCGCGCGGACCGCGATCTCCGTCTTGCCGTAGCCGACGTCGCCGCAGATCAGCCGGTCCATCGGGACCGTCTTCTCCATGTCCTCCTTGACCTCGGCGATCGTGGACAGCTGGTCGGGCGTCTCCGCGTACGGGAAGGCGTCCTCCAGCTCGCGCTGCCAGGGGGTGTCCCCGCCGAAGGCGTGGCCGGGAGCCGCCATCCGGGCCGAGTACAGCTTGATCAGGTCGGCGGCGATCTCCTTCACCGCCTTCTTGGCACGCTGCTTGGTCTTCGTCCAGTCGGCGCCGCCGAGCCGGTGCAGGGTGGGCGCCTCGCCGCCGACGTACTTGGTGACCTGTTCCAGCTGGTCGGTCGGGATGTAGAGGCGGTCGCCCGGCTGGCCGCGCTTGGCGGGGGCGTATTCGACCAGGAGGTATTCGCGGGTGGCGCCCTGGACCGTGCGCTGCACCATCTCGACGTAGCGGCCGACACCGTGCTGCTCGTGGACGATGTAGTCGCCCACCTCCAGCGTCAGCGGGTCGATGGTCTTCCTGCGGCGGGCCGGCATCCGGCCCAGGTCCTTGGTGGCCGTGCGCTGGCCGGTGAGGTCCGTCTCGGTCAGCACGGCGAGCTTGAGCCCCGGGTCCACGAAGCCGTGGTCGACGGCTCCGCAGGAGACATGGACGACCGAGGGCGAGATCTCCGCCAGGTCCGGGTCCAGCCGGGCCGCGATGCCCTCGCCGCCGAGCACTTCGACGGTACGGCTGGCCAGGCCCTGGCCCTCGGTGACGTACACCGTGCGCCAGCCGTCGGCCAGCCAGCCCTTGGTGTCGGCCAGCGCACGCGCGGTGTCGCCGCGGTACGACTCCGGGGCGTGCATCCCGAGCTTGAGGGTGTCCTCGTCCAGTTCGTCGTCGGCGGCGAACGGGGAGACGGACCACCACATCATCGACAGCTCGCGGGCCCGGTCCCGGACGTCCGCGACGCCCCGGAGCGAGGCCGCGCCCACGTCGATCGGCGCCTCGCCGCCGCCCGCGGACGCCGCCCAGGACGCCTGGAGGAACTCCTGACTGGTGGCGACCAGGTCGGCGGCCCGGGTACGGACCCGCTCCGGGTCGCAGACCAGGGCCATCGAGCCCTCCGGCAGGACGTCGATCAGCAGCTCCATCTCGTCCACCAGGACCGGGGCGAGGGACTCCATGCCCTCCACCGCGATCCCCTCGGCGATCCTGCCGAGCAGCTCGCCCAGCTCGGGATGGGCCTCGGCGAGGACGGCGGCCCGCTCCCGCACCTGGTCCGTGAGCAGCAGTTCACGGCAGGGCGGCGCCCACAGGCCGTGCGCGGCCACCTCCAGCGAGCGCTGGTCGGCGATCTTGAAGTAGCGGATCTCCTCGACGTCGTCGCCCCAGAACTCCACCCGGAGGGGGTGCTCCTCGGTCGGCGGAAAAACGTCCAGAATTCCCCCCCGTACGGCGAACTCCCCACGCTTCTCGACCAGTTCGACCCGGGAGTACGCGGCGGCGGCGAGCGCCTCGACGATCTCGCCCAGATCGGCGCTCTGGCCACCGGTCAGCGCCACCGGCTCCAGGTCGCCGAGCCCCTTGACCTGCGGTTGCAGCACGGAACGGATCGGAGCGACGACCACACTGACCGGCCCGGTCTCCGGGTCGTCCGCCCGCGGGTGCACCAGGCGGCGCAGCACGGCGAGGCGACGGCCCACGGTGTCCGAGCGCGGTGAGAGCCGCTCGTGGGGCAGGGTCTCCCAGGAGGGGAACTCCGCGACGGTGTCCGGCGGCAGCAGGGTGCGCAGCGCGGCCGCCAGGTCCTCGGCCTCCCGGCCGGTCGCGGTGACGGCCAGCACGGTCCGGCCGGTCTCCCTGGCCAGGGCCGCCACGGCGAAGGGCCGGGCGGCGGACGGGCCCACCAGGTCCACATGCGTCCGGTGGCCGTCTGCGGCGGCCTTCACCGCTTCGGCGAGAGCCGGGTCACGTACGACGACATCCAGCAGACCGTGCAGACTCATGAAGGGCTTCCGTCCGGGTAAAGAGGGTTTCGCTGACAGCCGGCTGCTGCCAGGGGCAACACGAAGGGCCCGACACGCGTCCTGGGGCGCCCGCCGGACCGCAGCCGATCCGGAACGCACCCCCAGCGGGCCGGGGGTTCCAGACTACGACCCGGGACCGGGCACCGCGTGCCCGGCGAAACGCGGGGGGCGTTCCCCGGCCGGAAGCCGTCCGTCGCTCCAGCGGCACCGCTCACCGCCGGTCGCACACCGTTCATCTCCACAGCGCACACAGTTGTGTCCGGGATCCTCACAGAAGTGATCCCACCGTCTAGTCTTTGCCCGACCATTGCACAACAGCGGGACGGACAACCGGGAAGCAGCCGTCGACCAGCACCGCCGGGCGACCCCCGGCGGTGTGCGGCCACAGGGCACCAGGCAGCGGGGGCGTACGTGGGCGAGAACGAGATGTCCGTATTCGGGGTCTCCGAGGCCGAGGAAGAGATCTACCGGCACTTCCTGCGCAATCCCGGCACCCCGACCGACGATCTCCACCTTCTCCTGCACTCCGAGCCGCAGGTGGCCCGCGCCTGCGTCGCCCGGCTCCAGGAGCTGGGGCTGCTCCACCCGGAGGGCGCCGACCGCCGGATCTTCCCGACCGATCCCGAGGTCTCGCTCGCCCGGCTGGTCGATTTACGGCTGCACGCGCTGCACCAGGAGCTCCAGCACGTCACCCGGTCCCGGCACATCATCGACGGTCTACGCGCGGAGCAGGGGGCCCGGACGCCCCCGCCGCAGGGCATCGAGCAGTTGGAGGGGCTCGCCCAGATACGCAACCGGATCGACGATCTCGCGTTCTTCGCCCGGGACGAGATCCTCTCGGTGGAGCCGTACACCAAGCTGTCGCCCGAGAACATCGCCCGTTCCCGGCCGCTGGACCTGCGCTGTCTGCGCCGGGGCGTACGCATCCGGAATGTGGTCGCCCGCGCCGCCCTCCAGGATCCGCCCACGGCCGCGTATCTGCGGGAGCTGGCCGCGCACGGGGCCTCGATCCGGGTCACGTCGGACACGGCGGAACGGCTGCTGGTCTACGACCGCAGAGCCGCGCTCGTCCCGCTGGACCCGCGCAACACCGCCCGGGGCGCGCTCCTGGCCCACCGCAGCGGGCTGGTCTCCAACATCATCGCCCTGTTCGAGAAGATCTGGGACCAGGCCGAGGATCTCGCCCGTGCGGGCGGCCAGGACGACGCCCCGGCGGACACCGGGCTCTCCGGGATCGAACTGCGGGTGCTCATGTCGATGTGCACCGCGGGCAAGGACGAGTCGGGCGCCCGTGAGCTGGGTGTGTCCGTCCGGACCTACCGGCGGCACGTCGCCGACCTGATGCAGACGCTCGGCGCGGCGAGCCGGGCACAGGCGGCGCTCCGGGCCCGCGAACGCGGCTGGATCTGAGGGGACGGCGGGGCGGGGACGGCGGGGCAGGGACGGCGCGCTCGCGGCGTCGGCGAGCGCGGCCCCGCGCTCACGGCTCCCTCGTCCAGCCGCGCAGCGCCGCGTCCGACAGCACCCGTGACACCGCCAGCCGCACCGCGGACGCGTCCGTCACCCCGCCGAGCTCGATCCGCAGCACGACCCGGTCCTGGCCGACGTCCCCCGGGGTGCAGGGCCAGTGCGCCGGGAGCATCCCCAGCATCCGTACGACGGTGGTCTCCCCGGTCGGGGCGGTACGGTCGCGGCGCACGATGACCACATCGGTCCAGCGGGGGTTCACAGCGCCGCCCTCCCGCCGTCCGGCCCCGTTCCCAGCACCTGCCGGGCCGCGGACGCCATCGCCCCGATCCCGGCCGGCAGGGCCGTTCCGACATCCGGGGCGAACCCCGGCGCGTGGTTGGGCGGTACGGGTTCGCCCCCGGCGCGGGCGGTGCGCCACTGCCGGGCCCCCGTCGTACCGAGCATCCAGTAGGCCACCGGCACACCCCCCTCGGCGAACCACGGGAAGTCCTCGGTGGCGGTGGTGGTCCCGAAGTCCCGTACCCGGTCCGGTCCCAGCAGGCTCTCGTGGGCCCCGCGCACCGCGCCGGTCAGGGCCGGGTCGGGGACGAGCACCGGGGAGCGGGCGGTCACCGTGAAGTCCGGATCCCGTGGACAGCCCGACGCCGCGCACTCGGCCCGGACGACGCGTTCGGCGGCGGCCGCCATCCGGTCGAGCACGGGGGCGGAGAACGCCCGGAGGCACAGGGACAGTTCGGCGGTGTCCGGAATGATGTTGCCCCGCTCCCCCGCCCGCATCGACCCCACGGTCAGCACGGCCTGTTCGGCCGGGGCGGTCTCCCGGGCGACGACGGACTGGAGCCGCAGCACGATCGCGGCGGCCGTCACGACCGGGTCCACCGCCAGGTGCGGGGTCGCCGCGTGACCGCCCCGGCCGTGCACGGTGACATCGGCGGAGAGGCTGCCCGCCATCAGGGGGGCCGGGCCGGGGGCCGGGTGGGCGAGCATGCCCGCCGGGAGCGGTGCGGCGTGCTGGGCGAGGACCGCGTCCGGGGTGCCGAAACGCTCGTACAGCCCGTCGTCCAGCATGGCCCGCGCCCCGGTCAGGGTCTCCTCGGCCGGCTGGCCCACGACCAGGACGGTGCCGCGCCAGGCGGTGCGGTCGGCGGCGAGTTCGGCCACGGCCCCGGCCACCGCCGCCATGTGCAGATCGTGGCCGCAGGCGTGCATGACCCCGGGGACGGTGCTCGCGTAGGACAGGCCGGTGCGCTCGGTCACCGGCAGCGCGTCGAGTTCCGTGCGCAGCATCACGGTGGGCCCCGGGCCGTTGCGCAGGACACCGACGAGACCGTGGCCGCCGCCCACGGAACGGGTGACCGTACAGCCGTGGCCGGCCAGCCGGGCCGCGAACCGGTCGGCGGTGCGGTGCTCGGACCCGGAGAGTTCGGGGTGGGCGTGCAGGTCGAGGTAGAGCTCGACCGCGGAACGCAGCACCGAGTGCTGCACCGGGCGCCGCACCGGCAGGGGTGTGGACATGGAGTCGGTCCTCTCCTTCGGACATGCGGGAAGCACCAGGGGTGCGGGGCGTGCGAGGGACGGAGCGGTACCAGGAGTACGAGCCTGCGCCGAGCGGCCGTCAGCACCCCGCCGTTCCGCTGTCACCGGATGCCAGCGGAGTGACAGCGGATGCCGGGCCGATCTGACAGCGGCGGAGCCTGCAATGGACCCACCGCAGGGGAACAGCGCCGGAGCCGCCGGCCCGTCCCCCCGATCCCAGGGAGAACACCATGGCCCCCAAGACTGAGCTCGCGACCCTCGCCGACGAGATCCTGGAGCTGGAGTCGGAGACCTTCGAGATCTCGGACTACTCGGACGCGGTCGAGGTCGTCCTCGCCGGTTCGACCTCGTCCTCCTCGACGTCGACCTGCTCCAGCACCACCAGCACCACCTCCTGCTGCGCCTGATCCCCCACCGGGAACAGCGCGTCCGGCGTACCCCCGGCAGCCCCCTCCGTGGCACGGAGGGGGCTGCCGGCCGTAAGGCGCCGGGGCCGGGACCGGGTGCGGCCGCCGGGGCGGGCGCGGTCACGGGAACGGGTGCGGTCACGGGAACGGGTGCGGGACGGCCTTGATCTCCGCCTCCGGCAGGTCATCGGTACGGTGGCCCGCCACCCGCAGCGCGGTACGCAGCCGGGGCATGTGCAGCGCCCGCTGCCTGGTCCAGCCGAAGTCCAGCGGCAGCAGCCCGGGGACGGTGGTCGAGACCGTGTGCAGGCCCATCCGGTGCTGTTCGGGCGTCGTCTGGTCGACGGCGATCACGTCGTACCCCGCCCCCGTCAGCCGATCGCGCAGCAGCCGCAGATCGTCCAGCAGATCGCCCGTGCGGGGCCGCACCGGCTCCCAGTCGGCGAACGTCTCGTCCAGCGGGGCCGCCACCGAGGGCTCCAGATACTCGCGGGCGTGCCCGGTCATCGAGGGCAGACCGTAGAGCTGGGCGTGGTCCTTGAGGTGCAGCACCTTGGTGAAGTCCTGGGCCATGGCCTCCAGTTCGGTCCGCCGCTCGGCCACCTGGTAGGGCAGGTGCGGGATGTAGGTGAGGACCTCTGACAGGGCCGCCTCCACCGTGCCCTCCGGGTCGAAGCCGGCCGCCGCGCTGAAGGAGAGGGTGCCGTACCCGCCGTCGCGGCGCACCGCGAGCGCGGTGACGACCGGCACCGCCAGATCCATCCGCGTGTCGAAGGCGTGCACGTCGTAGCCGTGCAGCGCGGCGCGGTCGAGCATGGAGCGGACGGCCGGGGAGCGGCAGGAGCCGAGGTCGATCCGGGCCGGCCGGACCCGCCCGTACCAGGCGAGCAGGAAGGCGTCCCGCTCGACGAGTTCCAGGAGCCCGAAGAGGATGGCCTCCTCCAGGCTTCCGCCGGTGGCACAGCCGTTGGAGCACTCGAAGACGAAGTTGTCGGCCTCCACTCCGGCGCTGTAGTGGGCGAGCCGCGCGGGAACGAGGACCGGGCGGTCGTCGCGCAGCGAGTGGCCCCAGACCCAGGGGATCGCCCGGTCCGGGTCGAAGGGGCTGACGAGGTGGTCGCGCGCGTAGGTCTCGGGCGCGTAGAAACCGCAGTCCGCCGGGTTCAGCGCCCGGTCCGCCAGGTTCGTGTACGAGTCGACGACGGGCGAGGTGCCGCGCCTGCGGTGGGTGCCCGCGTAGCGCTCCAGGCCCTCCAGGTAGGCGAGGGTGCGGCTGGTGGAGTACCGGTTGGCCTGGCCGCTCCAGGTGACGTCGTTGAGTCCGGCGTAGCCGCGTACGAAGTGGGTTCCGGCGACCGGTGCCGTGGTGGTGGACGCCGGGTTGATCCAGGTGTCGGAACCGAGCGCGCCGCAGACGGGGTTGGCGAGGGCGGCGGTCGGCAGGGGGTAGGAGTCCAGGGAACGCAGCCGGTAGCCGTCCGGGTCGGGCTTGGGGCTGGGGATCAGCCGCATCCGGGCGGCGGCCTCGGTGTCCGGCACCTCGTGGACGCAGACGGGGCAGAGCGGTTCGGGCAGCAGCGGGAAGGTGGCCGTGGCGAGCGTGCCGAGGTCGACCCGGGTGATCCGGGGCAGTGCGCGGTCGGCCGCGGTGGCGGTGATGTCGGTGGGCCGGGTGCGCCCGCCGGACAGGACGGCCCGGTACGTGGCCCAGACGGCGTCCACCGCGTAGCCGGTGAGCACCGGCCAGTGGGTGGCGCCGTGCGGTTCGTGGCCGAGTTCGAGTGCCTCGCGCTCGGAGCGGCTGCGCAGCCGCTGCCAGCGCATGGCGAGGCACTGGCCGCAGGCGCTGTCGCCGTCCGCGCCGCCCCAGGGGCCGATCAGCGCGGCCCGTGCGGTGAGCTGGACGTTCGCCCCGGAGCGGGTGGCGGCGTACGGGTCGGGGTGGCCGAAGCCGAGGGTGTCGGCGGCGCCCAGCGGGACGACGCGGGGGGCGGGGAGGCCGGGCGCGAGCGGCCCCGACCGCGCGTGGAGCCGGGAGAGTTCGGACTGGAGGTGGGTGCGGGCCGCGTCGAGGGGCGTGTCGGCGGCTGCCGTGTGCACCGTCGTGGCGGTCATGACTTGTCGCTCCAGCGGAAGGTCCTGAGCGCGACGGCGCCCAGGACGAGCGCGAATCCGGCGAGCACCGCGCAGGCGATGCCGATGTCGGCGAGGGAGCCGCGCCCGGTGACGGCGCCGGAGATCCCGTCGTTGAGGTAGCGCAGCGGCAGGACCCGGGAGAGGCTCTGCATCCAGCCGGGCATGGCGTCCAGCGGGAAGAACGAGCCCGACAGGAAGGCCATCGGGATCATCAGGCAGTTGGCGACGGCGGCCACCGCCTCCGGCGTCTTCGCGTAGCTGCCGACGATGACACCCATGGCGAGGAACGCGGTGATCCCGAGCACCAGCACCGGCAGCGCGAGCGGCCAGCGGCCGTCCAGTTCGAGGCCGAACGAGGGCAGCAGCGCCACCGCCACGAACAGCACGGCCTGCACGGCTCCGATGCCGAGCGCCAGCACATAGCGGGAGGCGAGGACCGAGAAGACCGGGGTGGGGGTCATCCGGATCAGCCGCAGGATGTCGTCGCGGCGCCACTGCATGAGGGTGAAGCCGACGCCGAAGACGGCGGCGTTGCCCACGCCCCAGGACAGCACACCGGGGGCGATGTAGTTGATGTAGGGCTTTCCGCTCTGCTCGACCGTCTGGCCGTGGAAGATCAGCCCGAAGACGACCAGGAAGATCAGCGGGAAGGCGAAGGTGAAGAAGAGGGTCGTCCGGTCACGCGTACAGGCCCGGTATCCGGCCTGACTCAGCGCGGCGTATGCGCTCATCGGGGGTGTCTCCGTATCGCTGGGAAGGGCGGTGCTGCCGGGGCGGCCGCGGCAACTTCCGTTCGGCTGCCGGGTGTCGGGGGCGGGGGCGGGGGCTTCACGGACACGGCCTACGCCCGCGGGGCAGCGGCACCCGCGCCCGCTCCCTCACTCGCGCCCGTGTCCGCCCCCGTACCCGCGCCGGTCAGCGCGAGATAGACGTCTTCGAGGCTCGCGGTGCGCGTCTGGACGCCCTGGAGTCCGGCGATCTCGTCGACGGCGGCCAGCACCCGGCCCGATTCGAGGGTTTCCAGCACGATCGCGTCGGCCTCCTCGGCCGCCCGGTCCACGCCGGGGATCGCCAGCGCCGCGGCGAGGGTGAGGCGGCCCGCCGGGACCAGCAGACGGGTGGTGGGGCTGCCCGCCGCGATCAGCCGGGCGGGGCTGTCGAGGGCGGCGACCTTGCCGCCGACCATGATCGCTACGCGGTCGCAGAGCGCCTCGGCCTCGTCGAGGTGGTGGGTGGTGTAGACGATGGTGCGGCCCGCACCCTTCAGATCGCGGAGCACCTGCCACAGAGCGCGGCGGGCCTGCGGGTCGAGAGCCGCGGTCGGCTCGTCCAGGAAGATCAGCTCGGGGTCGTGGACCAGGGCGGAGGCGATGGCGAGCCGCTGGCGCTGGCCGCCGGAGAGGTCGTCCACCCGGGTGTCGCCCTGTTCGGTGAGCCCGACGGAGGCCAGGGACCGTTCGGCCGCCGCCGTGTCGCAGCGGTAGAGGGCCGCCATGGTGCACAGGTGCTCGCGGGCGGTCAGCCGGACGAAGAACGCCGACGCCTGGGTCTGTACGCCCAGCCGCGGCAGCAGGGCGACGTTCCTCGGCCACGGGCTCGTGCCGAGCACGGTCACCGTCCCGGCGTCCGCCCTGCGCTGGCCCTCCATGATCTCGATGAGGGTCGTCTTGCCCGCACCGTTGGGGCCGAGCAGACCGAAGAACTCCCCCCGGGCGACCGTGAAGGACACCCCGTCGACGGCCCGGGTGTCGCCGTACGTCTTGTGCACGCCCTCCAGAAGGACGGCCGGGGAGTCCGCCGGACCCGGCGAGTCCGGGGCGGAGCGGGAGGTGGTGGGGGTCATGGAACTCTCCTTGGGAGGGGCATCAGGCCGTCAGCAGGTGGTGGGCGGCGGCCACGGCCGCGGCGACGATCGCGGCGAGGACGAGCAGCGAGCCGAGCCCGTAGGCGGGATAGGCGATCCGGGCCCGGCGCGGGTAGCCGGCCGCCGCCGGGTCGCGCCGGACGACGAGCCGCAGATACGTACCGGCCGAGGCGGCCAGCCCGGTCGCCCCGGCCAGCTGGCTCGCGATCTTGTAGCCGTCCAGCGGGGGGAAGGGCACGAGCATCGCGAACGCCTGGACGCTGCCGAGCAGCAGCAGACCGGCCAGCGCGTCGTGCGTGGCGTCGTCGAGCGGGGCGAACAGCCACAGGGCGCAGAACGGCAGGAGGAAGACCAGATTCATCACCGCGCCCGCGACCGCCGTGCCGATCCTGCGCCAACGGCTGCCCAGATAGAGGTAGTTGTCCACCGTGCAGTACATGATCACGACGGGCAGCCGCCAGCGCAGCCCGATCTCCGCGACCCGGCCGCCGTAGTGCCGGGCGACGACCCCGTGCGCCAGCTCGTGCAGGGCCGTGCTCAGCCACAGCAGGGTGGCGGCCCCGGCCAGCAGCACCGGATTGGTGAACAGATCCCGTACGGCGAGGAGCAGTTCACCGGCCCTCAGCACGACGACGGCCTCCATCGCCACGACCAGGGCGAGCAGCGGTATCAGCCACCCCGGCGCGAGCAGGAAGCCGACCGCCCGGTGCAGCCGGGCGGTGGTGGCGTCCGCGTCGGCGACCAGCCGGAGAGTGCCGCGCAGAAGACTCCGGGCGGGCTCGCCCGCCGGACCGGCGCCCGCGGCGGGAGCGGCCGCGGGCGCCGGAGCGGCCGGCGCGGGCGCCCCGGCGAGCAGGCCGCGCGAGCCCAGCATCCGCAGGATCTGCTGCCAGTTGGCGTCCGCCAGCCTGCGCCCGTACCGCGCGGCGTACTCTTCGCCGATCTCCTTCAGGCTGCGCTCCCCGTCCATCCGGGCGATGAGGAAGTGCTCCTTGACGCCGACCTTGAAGGAGTTGCCGCTGTCCGTGTCCTTGATCAGGTGCACGGTGGCGGCGCCGTCCAGCAGCGCGTCGCTGAGCAGCACCCGGGGCCGGAGCGCGGGGCGGTACTCGGCGAGGGCCCCGGAGGCGCTCACGCCGTCTCCCGCAGGGCCCGCCCCAGTACGTGGCTGAGATAGGCCTCGTCCCTGATGGTGACGTGGAGGCGGTTGTTGGTCATATGCATGTACGGGGACAGGAGCAGCGGCAGCGAGCGGGCCGGGTCGGTGACCGGCTCGTCGCGTTCGCCGTCCCACGAGCGGAAGACGAGGTCGCCGTCGGCGGTCAGCTTCCGGGCACGGTCGCGCAGTTCGGCGCAGTGCTCGGCCCAGCCGCCCAGGAACCCGGGCAGAACGGCCGGCTCCCCGGCCTCCCGTACCCCGCCGTCCTCCCGGGCGCCCCCGGCGGTGGCGGCCATGACGCGCTCGAAGCGCGCGGTGAGTCCGGCGGCCATCGCCGCGTAGTTGCGGTCGTACTCCTCGGTGCCGATGAAGCCGGTACCGGGGAAGGCCTTGTGCCAGAACTCGTAGTAGCTGTCCAGGTAGTCCGCCAGTTCGGTGCGGTCCGGGAGGAAAGTCGCGGACATGACCATCATCAGCTGGGCGGAGGTGCCCAGCAGCACGGTGCGCAGATGGAGGTTCTTGGAGCGGAAGGCGTCGATGACCAGGTCGCTGGAGTGGCGGAAGTGCCATTCGGCCAGCTCGATCCCGGCCGGGCCGCCGTACTTCCCGTACTCCGGCTCGTAGGGCATCGCATGGCGCGAGTTGTTCGGGCGGAGGTTCATCCGGCCCTGCTCGTCCATGTAGTGGCCGCGCTCGCTGCCGGGGAACTCGATCTCGAAGAGCGTGTTGTAGAAGTCGTTGAGGAAGCCGGAGTCCACCTCGTACAGCGCGGGGCGCTCGGCCAGAAAGACGTCCACGGCCCGCTCGGCGCGGCGCGTCACCTCCTCTGCGGCGGCCGGCGAGGAGGGCCTGAGCCTGAGGCGTACGTGCGGTCCCTCCAGCCAGTAGTTGATGAAGAAGTACCCGTCGAGGAGCCCGTCCGCCTCCAGCTCGTCGACCAGCGGGCGGACGCAGTTCAGGAGCAGGGGGCGCGGGTTGGCGGCGTAGAAGATGTGCAGGGCCTGCCAGGGGCCCGGGGAGGCGGCCGGGCCGGCGGTGGACGCGGTCGCGGCGGTGGGGACGTTCATGGGGTCTGGGTACTCCTTCGGACGGGTACGGCCCTCTCCACGGCCAGTTCGGCGACATGGCGGCCCCGGGCGGACACGGTGTGCAGTCCGTCCTCGTCGGGCAGCATTTCCCGGAACACCACACGCGCCTGCGGGGACTTCAGGAGCGCCTCGAACGCCGACAGGGAGAGCGGGCTGTCGAAGTCGAGGTACTGCGGCTTGGCACCGGTCGCGCCCCGTGCCCCGGTGTCCGACACAGTCGCGAACACCCGGTCCGGCAGCGCGTGCGCCCGCCGGAAGCCGTGCCAGCCGAGGAACCAGCCGTCCTCGGCCACCCCCGGCTCGCGCAGCGGCAGTACGTCGGCGGGGGCGCTCCAACTGCGGCGGCTCAGCACGACACTGCCGTGGCGCACCCTCGGCCGCCCGGTCACCCCGCCGGCCGCAGCGCCCTCGGGGACGCCGCCCCACACATTGAGCGGGGCCATCGAGGTCGGGGAGAGCAGCAGGAGTGTGCGGGGCAGTTCGGGCAGGGCCAGCGGTACGAGATAGCCCAGGTACACGGGGATGACCTCGCGCCCCAGCCGGGTGGAGCGCAGGACCAGCCGGTCCTCGTCCGGGTCGTGGACGAGGTGGAGGTCGTCGAGGTCCAGCCGGAATTCCGCGGGCAGCGTGCCGCGCTCCCCCGGGCAGACGATCTCGTACCGGGTGAGGCGCCCGTGCAGGTTGAGGTTGCTGGTGACGGGGCCGCCGGTGATCTCGGCGAGGACGGCCCCCTCGGGCACGATGTCCTCCGCGCCCGCGAGCAGCCGCGCGTCGAGGCCACCGGGACCGGCGCCGCCGCCGTGCCCGTCGAAGAGGTGCGTGAAACGGCTGAACGGGAAGGACACCCCGCCGTACGAGCGGTTGAGGACGACCAGCGGGTCGCCGGGCCGGTCCACCAGCTGCAGATGATGGCTCATCGGAGCGAACCCCGTGGCGAGCGGATCGAGCTGCCCGGCCACGGCGGCGAGGAAGTCCTCGTCGACACACACCTCGCCGCAGCCCGGCTCCGTCGCCTCCCACAGGGCCCGCATCCGCTCCACGAACGTCTGCCGTGCCGCGTCCAGGGCCTTCAGCTGCGGCTGGCCGAGCCAGTTCACCTCCGGCACATAGGTGCCCTCGGCGTCGAACGTGGTGTGCCCGGCGGTGAACGACATGTACTGGTCGAAGAAGTCCTCGTGGAAGTCGTGCACGAGCTTCAGCAGGTCGTCGCAGCGGCCGCCCTGCCCGTACCGGGCGAGGAAGAAGCCCTTGAAGGTGATCCGCTGCGGCAGCGTCAGATCGAACGCGGGCAGAATCCGCTCCACCGCGCCCAGCGGTCCGGCGGCCAGCTCCTGCCAGGCCGCCGGGTCCAGCGTCACCTCGCTCCCGGCCGCCACGTCCTCGTACAGCAGGGTCTGCGGGACCTTCGCGCGTGCGGCGCCCAGCTCCTCCTCCTGAACCCGGGTCAGCTCGTCCCGCAACTCCGCCAGGAGCGCGCGCCGTTCGTCCGGGGAGGCGTCCGCGAAGCGCTCGACGCGGGTGGCGGCCCCCTCCAGCCGGTCCGCGAGCCGGTCCGCCCAGGGCCGCCCGAGGCCCCGCAGCGAGCCCTGGAACGCGCGCAGCGGATCGGTGTCGTGCACCTCCGTCCGCAGGCACGGCACCTGGACCATGCCGAGGTCCAGGAGCGCCTGAAGGTACTGCGCGCACTCCTCCTCGGTGGCACCCCGGTCCGTCGCCAGCCAGCCGGAGAGCTCGCCGTAGCGCAGGGTGCCGCGCTCCTCGAAGAGGCCGAGCAGGCGCTCCAGAGTGCCGCTGCGCCGCAGGAAGAACAGCCGGTCCTTCACCGCGTCGAAGGTCACGGCGGTGTCGTCGTCGCCCGCCGTGACCCAGCGGCGCACATAGCGCACCCGGTCGTCGTCACGGCCCCAGCCGGAGGCGAGGGCGACCGGCAGATCGGCGCGGCGCACCGGGTCGGCGATCACGGCGTCGGCGAGCCGGCCGAGGGCGACGACGTTGAGCCGCACCTGCCCCTGCCAGTCCGCCCCGACCCGTACGCCCAGCCCGCCGTCACCGTCCAGGGAGCCGAGCGCGACGCCGGTGAAGGTGGAGAACGGGCTGGTCTTGCAGACCGTCCGGTAGAGGTAGGAGAGCAGCGAGCGTTCGATCTTGCGCTGCTTCTTGCCGGGCGGACCGTCCGCCGCCCGGTGCGTGAAGGCGCCCAGCTGGGCGTCCAGGGTGGGCGAGGCCAGCAGCAGGCCCTTGCGCAGCCGGCCCTCCCCCGCCAGCCGGCGCAGTTCGGTGCGGCTGCGGCCGGTCTCGGCGGCGAGCAGGGCGGCGCCCTCGCTCCGGCGCTCGTCGAGCCCGCGCCGGCGCTCCAGCCAGCCGGCCAGCGCGTCACCGGCCGCCGGGTCGAGGCCGCGCACCAGGGCCAGGGCCCGGTCGGCCGTGTCGGACTGCGGCAGCCGGTTGTTGAAGACGTCCCGGCGGAGCTTCAGCAGGGCGCGGCGCAGCGGCTCGTCGTCGCTGCCGCCGATCAGCCCGTGCAGCCGGTCGCCGACCGCCTCGGCGTCCCGGCCCAGCCGCTCCGCCGTGTCGAGCATGTCGTCGGCCCAGCGGCGGCTTTCGGGGCAGCGCAGCGCCCGCACGCTCTCGACGGGCAGCCCGGCGACACGCAGCATGAACGCCGGCCGGGTGACCGCGGGGTTCGTGGATGTCTGTTTCATCGTCCGTACCCCCGGCTCAGGCGATCTCGTAGCGGAAGTCGGCGGGGGCGGGCCGTTCGTTGCCGACCATCATGATCAGCAGTGGCGCCTCGCCCGTCTCCGCGAGGCCCAGTTCCTCGATGTACGAGATGTTGTCGAAGCCGAGCGCCACCCCGCAGCCGAGGTCCACCGCGGAGGCCGCGGTGTACACGCTCTGCGCGACGGCCCCGATGGCGGCGTTGACCAGGCGGTAGCCCCGGTCGCCGACCGCGTCCAGGACGGCGGTCGTACGGACCGTGGGCACCAGGACCGCGCCCGCCTGCTCCAGGTTGTAGTTGGAGAGGAAGTAGTTCTTCTGGAGGAACTCCCCCGGCCGCCCCTCCTTGATCAGCCGCAGGCTGTGCGCCTCGGGGTCGTACGCGTAGCTGCCGGGGGCCAGCCCCTCGACATGGCTGACGAACGCGTACAGCTTCGCCAGCCGGGTGCCGCCGGTGTCCCCGCCGATCCGCGATCCGGTGGTGGCCGCGGCGAGGCAGGTGGCCAGCTGTTCCTGGCTCACCGGCCGTTGCGCGTCGAAGCGGCCGAAGCTGCTGCGCCGGTCGCGCAGGGCGGTGCGTACGTCGGTGTCCAGCGCCCGCGCGGGGGCGAGCGCCACTTCGGGGAGCGTCGGGTCGGCGGGGTGCGCGGCGGCCGGGGCCAGCGCGTCCGGGGCCGGGCGGGCCGCGGCGTGGGCGGAGGTGACCGCCTGCATCCTCTCCAGCGCGTCGAAGGTGAGGACAGTACGGGAGCGCTCGACGTCCCGGCGCCGCACGGAGACGGGAGCCGTGGTGCCCGCCGCACCGGACCGGTCCGCCGCACCCGCCCACTTCAGGGGGACGACGGCGAAGATGCCCTCCTCCCGGGTGCTCACCCCGAGCAGTGCGGCGAGGCGCTCCTCGTCGAACCAGAACGCGGGCTCGACCGCGAGGCCCCGGGCACCGGCCCACAGCCGCCAGGTCTGCACACACGCGCCCACGTCCATGGAGACGGCGTGGAAGGAGAAGTTGTTGTACTTGAAGGAGTTCTGCCAGTACTTGATGCCGAGCACCAGGTACTGATCGGTGGCGGGCCCCGGTGCCCCCTCCCCCAGCGCGGCCCGTACCTCGCCCGACACATCGCCGGTGAGCAGCCGCTGCATGGTGTGGTGCCGGGTGGAGTAGTAGTGCACCCCGGGCGGTACGGGCCCGGCGGCGCCGGAGACCCAGTGGACGCTCACGGGGTAGAGGCCGCCGCCGGAGGCGGAACCCCGGGACCAGTTGGCGAGCGGGTAGTGGGGCAGGGCGCTCAGGTCCGTGTTGGCCTGGACACCGAGCCGGCGGCCGGTGAGCCCGTAGGAGTCCCGGAGCATCCCGGAGAGGACGGACAGGTCGAACTCCCCGTCCGCGCCGGCGTCCTGGGCCAGGCCGCGGCCGAGCGTCGCGTGTGCCGGATAGCCGGCGGCGGGCAGCGGCAGGCTGTCGGCCCCCGGGTAGAACTTGGCCTTGCGCGGTCCGTCCGACCAGTTCGGTACGAAATCCGCGGGGTCCATCGGGACCCGGCCGCGCTGCATGATCGCGGCGGCGTATTCATGGGCGTACCCCATGGCGAGCTCCTTGGTCACGGGAAGGGATGGGGCGCGGGGTTGAGGTCGGCGTCGGTGAGGTCGGCGTCGCGCAGCCCCGCCTCGCGCAGCGCGGTGCGCAGCCGGGGCATGCCGAGCGCCCGCTGCCGGCTCCAGCCGAAGTCGATCGGCAGCAGCCCCGGCACGATGACGGAGACGGTGGTCAGGCCCAGGGCGCGCTGTTCCGGCATGGTCTGGTCGACGACGATCACGTCGAACCCCGCTGCGGTGACGGCGTCCACACACCGCCGCAGGTCCTCCCGCAGGTCGTCGGAGACCGGGATCACCGGGTGCCGCCCACCGCTCCGGTCACCGCCCGCGCCCGCGCCCCCGGCTCCGGCTCCTGCTCCTGCTCCTGCTCCTGCTCCGGCTCCGTACAGCTCGGCGAAGGACCGCTTCGGCGGGCGCGGCGCCCCCGGTTCGCCGAGCAGGAAGTGGGCGTTCTCGCCCATCTCCGGGATGCCGTAGGCCAGCGGGTGGTCGTGCAGCGCCTCGACCTTGTCGAAGTCGTACGCCATGGCGCGCAGCCGCGCCTCGTCGCGTTCGGTGCGCCCCTGGAGGTTCACGGCGTCCGTGGCGATCTCGCAGAGCGCGCCGGCCAGCGCCGCCTCCGGGTCGAGTCCGGCGCCCGCGCCGAAGCACATCCGGCCCGGCCCGCCGTCCGGGCGCACGGCGACGCCCGTGACGACGGGTACGGGGAAGGTGATCCGGGTGTCGAAGAAGCGGGCCTCGTAGCCGTACATCTCCAGCCGGTCCACCATCCGCCGGGTGGCCGGACGGCCGCTGGTGCGCACGTCGATCTCCGGCAGGGCGGCCCGCCCGTACCAGGCGAGCAGGAACGCGTCGCGCTCCACGACCTCCATCAGCCCGAAGTAGACGGCCTCCTCCAGACAGCCGCCGGACGCGCAGCCGTTGGAGCTCTCCTGCACGAAGCGGTTCTCCAGTCCGGGCGCGTGGTAGTACGTGAGCACCTCCGGGACCAGGACCGTGCGGTGCTCGCGCAGCGAGTAGCCGCGCACCCAGGGGATCCGCCGGTCCGGGGTGAACGGGGTGACCCGGGGGTTGGCCCGGTGGAAGGCGTCCGAGTACAGCCCGCAGACCCGCGGGTCGAGCGCGTGCTCGCCGCGCCCGCGCAGGCCGTGCAGGGAGTCGTGCACCTGGGCGCGCTTGGCCCGGGACCGCATGCCCGCGTACCGCTCAAGGCCTTCCAGGACCCCGATGCGCAGGCTCTCGGCGAAGGTGTCGGCGTGGCCGCCCCAGAACGTCTCGCGGAGGTACTCCCCCGAGCGCATCGAGAAACGGCCGATGGTGGCGGAGGTGGAGGCCGAGGCGATGTCCTGGACGACGGACGGGCCCAGCGAGCCGCAGACCGGGTTGGCGTACGGCTCGACGGGCAGCTCGTAGTCGGCGATGTCCCGGACCCGGAAGCTGCCGGGCTTCCGTTTGGGCGCGGGCCGCAGGGTGAGGGTGGCGGCCTCCTCCGTGTCCGGCTCCGGACGGCCGCAGTCGGGGCATTCCGGGTCGGGGACGAGCGGATGGCCGCGGACCGCGAGGGTCCGCAGATCGACGAGGTGGACGAAGGGGAAGGCGCCGGTGTCCGGGCCGGTTCCGCTCAGCCGGGCGGCGATGACACCCGCGAGGGTCTCGGCGCCGAACGGGGTGACATGGGGGGTCTCCCCGGCCGCCCGGGTGCCGGAGCCGAGCTCCAGCGCCTCGCGCAGGGCGACGGAACGGACCCCCTGCCAGCGCCGGTCCAGACAGCGCGCGCAGGGCTGCGGCACCCCGGACCCCTCGGCGGGGGCGGGGAAGGGGCCGACGACGGCGTGCTGTCCGTAGTAGCGGACGGGCACGGCGGGCGCCCGCGTCCCGTCCGGTCCGACGGCGTCCGGCCGGCTCCCCTCCGGTGCGGCGCTCCCGCCCGCCGTGCCGCCCGCGAAGGCGTCGTGCACGCCCAGCGGGGCGACGTCCAGCGGCGGCGGGTCGCCGAGGTGCCGGGCCAGCCCCTCCCCGATGAGCCCCGCGAGCAGACGGGTGGACTCCGCGAGTACGGCGTCCGCTGTCTCAACGGGCATCGGGGCCGCCCTCGCCGTCCACGGTGAGGAGCACCCGGGCGGTGCTGATGCCGCCCGCCGGGAGGTCGGCCGGGGTGGTGGACACGTACAGGGCGTCGCGCCCGGCCTCCCGCAGCCGGTCGAGCACCGCCTCGAAGGTGGTCGTCTCCCCCTCCGCCGCGACGGACTCCCCCGTCACCGCGACCGATCCGGCGGCGAAGTCACCCAGCAGCGGGTCGCCCAGGTCC
This sequence comes from Streptomyces sp. NPDC079020, assembly GCF_044542225.1. Classification (NCBI taxonomy): domain Bacteria; kingdom Bacillati; phylum Actinomycetota; class Actinomycetes; order Kitasatosporales; family Streptomycetaceae; genus Streptomyces; species Streptomyces sp. NPDC079020. Next base: position 163,917 of record NZ_JBITUB010000011.1, on the reverse strand, counting down.
GGTTCGGCATCCGGGTCCTCGGCCGCCAGCTGCACCTGGCCGAGCAGGTCCCGCAGGGCGGAGCAGGCCGCTGTGCGCCGTGACAGACCGGCCCCGACCGCCCAGCGCCCGCCCGCGGGGCCGCCGTCCGCCTCGCGGGCCAGCACCACATGGGCCGAGGTGCGGGCCGCCTCGCCCAGGTCGAGAAGCTCCACCGCGACATCCAGGTTGGCCGCCGACTTCAGCAGGAACACCAGTTCCGGGTCGGCCGCGTCGGCCGCCACCGGGCTCACCCCGGTGGTGCCCCGGACGGCCCGGAGCAGCGCGTCGTGCGCGAGCGCCGACATCAGGCCGCGCCCCGCCGCCTCCCGCGCGCTGCCGCCCGCGCCCGATCCGGCCGAGGTCGCCAGGTGCAGCCGGTCCCGGTTGTGGGCGCCGAAGGTGCGCACCGCGGCGGCGGGCACCCTGACCGGCTCCTTGCCGATCAGCGAGGTCGCGGTGACCCACGCCCGCGGGCGTACGCCGGTGCCGCCCCCGGTGGTCAGCGCCTCCGGGGCGAGTACGAGGTCCGCCGCGCCCTCACCGGCGGCCCCGGTGTCCACGGTCTCCACCGGCACGACGTGCTCGACGTACGCCTCCGCCGCCGCGTACAGCGCCCGCATCCGCGCGCCCGCCAGATGGTGCACGTCGAACGCGGCGATCCGGCGCCGCACCCCGGCCCCGAGCGCCACTTCGACCCGGCTGATCTTCAGCGGGGTCTGGGTCAGCCGCTCGTCGTCGTACCGGCCGAAGATCCCGGTGAACGGGCGTACCAGTGCCGTGCTGATCCGGTTGAGGTCCTCGACCAGCGCCTCCGCGTCGCGGGCGGTCTCCACGGTCGGGGTGACGGGGAGCGCCAGGCCCGGCGGCAGCGCGTCGGGCTCGCGGACGTCGAGGGCGGCGCAGCGGAGGCAGCGGGGGTGGGGCTGGACCGGCTCGGCCATCACATCGAGCGACTCCAGGTCCTGGACGAGGACCTGGCCGTCCGTCTCGGCGGGCAGGGCGCCGGTGGCGATGCGGAAGATCTCGTAGCCGAGGAGGTTGCCGACCATCGCGGCGACCGGGCCGGACAGCGCGTCCCCCGGGGCCGTGACCGCGCCCGCGGCCTCGCCCCAGAGCTCGGCGGCGGGCCCGGGAGCCACGTTGCCGCCCAGCCGCAGCACCGCGCAGGACCAGCAGCCGGTGGAGGTGGCGGTGGCGAGCGGGCCGACGACGAGACGGCGGCCGAACGGCCAGGCGGGGATCAGGGTCCGGCCCTCGGGCACTCCGGCGGCCAGCAGGCGGTGGGTGCGCGCGCCGGCCCCGGCGCCGGTCACCACGACCACGTCGTAGCCGTCCAGCGCCGCCCAGCCGGCGTCCGTGCCGGGGACGATCCGCCCGATGTGCGCGCCCGCCCCGTCCGCCTCGGCGGCGACGTCGTCGAACGCGGCGGCCGTACCGATCCGGGCGCACCCGTTGCGCACCAGGCTCAGCGCGCACCATCGGGCCACCTCGTCGTCGCCGAGGACGGCGACACGGGTACCGCGGAAGCGGGCGAAGCGTTCCGGGGCGCCGTCGGCGTAGTGGTCGACGTAGGCGATCTGGGCCGCGAACCGCTCGGCGACCGCGTCCGGCAGGGGCTGTGCCGTGCTGTCCGCCGCCGGTATGTCACGGGCGAACCCCCGTGCGTACAGGGTCTTGACGAGCTCGGCGGCCATCGCGCGCTGGGCCGGTCCGAAGCCCGCGCAGAGTTCGGAGAGCCGGTGGTGGCCGGTCAGGTGCGGGACGACGAGGGAGGCGAAGCGGTAGGCGGTGCGGCCGGTCAGATGGAAGCCGCCGTCGGCGTTGTGGAAGAGCACCCCGCCGGGGGTCTCGGTGAACAGCACGTCCTGGCGGATGCGCGGCCGGGTCCCGGCCAGCGAGTCGAACGCCCCGGTCCCCTTCCCGGCCGGCGTCCCGGTCGTGGCGGCTGCTCCGCCTGCGGCTACGGCTTCGCCTGCTACTGCTGCGGCGGCTTCGGCACTCTCGGCCATGGGTTCACACCTTCTCTGTGCGGCGGATGCGGATCCGGGCGGTTCTTCGTAGGTGGGCGCGGAGCAGGGCGTGGATGCGGTACGGACCGGGCGGGCCGTCCTCCAGCAGTCCGGCGTCGGCCAGTTGCTCCAGCGCGGCTTCGGTCTCCGGTGCGGTGTCCCCGGTCACCGGGATGTCCGGCGGGCCCGCCCCGACCCGGAACAGCGCCTCGGACAGCCGGGGGTCGAGCCGGTCGATCGCCCGGTCGAACAGACCGGTGACGGACAGGCCCGGGGAGTCGGTCAGGGTGAGCCGGGCGAGCGGGTCCTCGCCCAGCCAGTCGACGGCGTGGCCGAGTTCCAGTCCCGGCCGGGTCAGCAGCCGGGCGGTCAGGATGCGCAGGGCCGCGGGGAAGTGTCCGCAGAGCGCCGCCAGCCGGCGGGCGGCCACGGGTTCCGCCTCGACGCGTTCGGTGCCGAGCGCGGCGAGCAGCAGGGCGTAGGACTCCGCCTCCGTGAAGGCGGAGAGCCGGTGCACCCAGCCGCCGTGGGTGGCGATGAGTCCGGCCAGCCCCATCCGGCTGGTGACGACGACGGCGATGCCGGGGCCGTCGGCCGGGAGCAGCAGCGGGCGCACCTGATCGGCGTCCACCACGTCGTCGAGGACGAGCAGGGCGCGTTCGCCCGCGCTCGCGGAGCGCAGGGCCCGCGACACCTCGGCCGCGACCTCGGGGACGCGGCGCGGTTCACCGTCCGGCCGGGTCATCCGGACGAGCAGCCGCCCGGCCGGAAAGGAGTCCCGCACCAGGTGGGCGACCTGGTGGGCGAGCGCCGACTTGCCGATGCCGGGCGCGCCCGACACCAGGACGGCGAGCGGCTGCCGGTCCTTCGCCCCGGGTCCGGCGGCCGCGGTGAGCCGGGCGACCATGGCGGCCGTCTCGGCCTCGCGCCCGGTGAAGTGGGGGACGGGGGGCACGGGCTGGACCCCGGGGCCGTCGACGGCCTCCCCCTCCACGACCCGGACGGCGAAGGCCGCACCCCGTGCGGAGGCGGCACCCGGCGCGGGCGCGGGGGCGGGCCCCAGCGCGGGGACGGGCCCTCGTGCGGGGCCGGGCAGGGCGGCGGTCTCCGCCCCTCCCAGGTCCTCGCCGCGCAGGATCGCCAGTTCCAGCTGGCGCAGGGCCGGCGAGGGGTCCACTCCCAGTTCGTCCAGGAGGAAGCCCTTGACCCTGCGGTACTCGGCGAGTGCCTGGGACTGCCGTCCGGTCCGGTAGAGCGCCTCGATCAGCTGCTCGTGGAACCGTTCGTGCCCGGGGTATACGCGCGTAGCGGTCCACAGTTCGACGAGCGCCTCTCCACAGCGCCCCAGTCCCAGCAGCAGGTCGCAGACCCGCTCCACGCCGCGCAGCCGCTCCTCCGCGAGCCGTGGCACCTCGTCCCGGTGCAGGACGTCGGAGCGCACATTGGCGAGCAGGGAGCCCTGCCAGAGCGACAGCGCGTCCTTCAGCGTGTAGAGCTCCGCCTCCGGGTCGTCGGACAGGGCCACGGCCCGGCGTACCTGGTCGCGGAAGCCGAGGAGGTCCAGGGTGTGCGGTGCGGCGGTGATCCGGTAGCCGCCGGGCACCGCTTCGATCGAGGTCTCGGTGACCCCGTGCTTGGTGAACAGCCGGCGCAGCCGCAGCACACAGGTCTGGAGCGCGGCCTTGGCGGTGGCGGGCTGCTCCTCGCCCCACACGGCCCGCTGGAGATATTCGGCCGACACCACGGAGTTGGCGTGCAGCAGGAGAGCGGCGAGCAGGATCGTGGGCTTCGACGGCTGGAGTACGACGGTGTCGGGGCCGTCCGCGAGGGCCAGCGGCCCGAGGAGCTGAAACCGCATCACGGCTTCCGCCCTAGTCCCAGCCGTTGACCAGCTTGCACACCTGAACGGGCCCGGAGGAAACGGGCAGTCGCCCGATGAGCTCGTCCAACTGCGTACAGATCACCTGGACCGCGTGTTCGGGAAGCCGTTCCGGGGACCCCGTGGCGGCGGGGGCGGCCGAGGCGGCACCCGTGGAGAGAGCGAGTGAGACGAGCGTGAGAGCGGTGACGGCGACGGCGCCGCGCACCGGACCGCGCGGCTTCCGCGAAAGCGGAGACAGCAAAGACACAGTCACGTTTTCCCCTTCGGCTGTGGCGTCCTGCCGGGGAGTCCCGGCACGGATGAATATGCCAGCGGGGAACGGAGGGGGGCCGGGGCCGTGATGACAGCTTGCTGCACGGGGCGCGGCAGCTTCGTGCAGGGCGGGTGCGGGCCGGTTCGGGGGGCGAATGTGTTCGGCCCCGGGGCGTTTGGAGGAACGCCCCGGGGCCGGCACCGTCATTCTACGGTGACCGCTGTTGTCAGCCGTCCGTCGCGATCGCGTTCAGGACGTTCATCCGGCCCGCCCGGAAGGCCGGGACGAGTGCGGCGAACAGTCCGACGAACGCCGAGCCGACGAAGACCGTGAGGATGGTCGGCCACGGGATCTCCAGGACCCCGAGCCCCTCCAGCGCGAGCAGCTTCTGCGCCGAGGTGCCCCAGCCCATCCCCAGGCCGAGTCCGAGCAGGGCGCCGAAGAGGGCGATGACCACCGACTCCAGACGGATCATGCGGCGCAGCTGGCGCCGGGAGAGCCCGATCGCCCGCATCAGGCCGATCTCCCGGGTCCGTTCGACCACGGACAGGGCGAGGGTGTTCACCACTCCGAGCACCGCCACGATGATCGCCAGGGCCAGGAGCCCGTACACGATGTTCAGCAACTGGCCGATCTGGTCCTTCAGTTCCTGCTTGAAGTCCGTCTGGTTCTGCACCTTGTACTGCGGATAGGCGTCGATCGAGGCCTTGAGGGAGGCATAGGCCTCCTTCTCCTTGCCCTCCTGCGCCTTGGCGAACATGATCCCGTTCTTCGGCATCCGGTCGGCGGGGAGGTAGCGCTCGGCGGTCGTGATGTTGGTGTACATCGCGCCGGTGTCGACGCTCGTGTCGTCCGAGGTGATCGCGGCGACCTTCAGCTTCGCCGTGTCGCCGGCCTTGAACGCGACCGTGATCTCGTCGCCGACCTCGACGCCGTGCTCCTCGGCGTAGCCGTCGCCGACCGACATGGCGTTCTTGCCGTACGCGGCGGCCAGGTCACCGGCGACCGTCTCGCGGCGCAGGTCGTCCTTGTACGTCGGGTCGGCCGCGACGATCTCCTCGTCGTTCGCGACACCGTCGGGTGCGGTGATCCGGGCGTCGATGGTCCGGTACTCGGTGAGGTGCTCGATGCCGGGCGCCGCTTCCAGCGCCTTCGCGGCCTGGGGCACGATCAGCTGGCCGGTGGGCGACTGGACGATGAAGTCCGCGCCGACCGACTTGTCGAGCTCGTCGGTGGCCGAGGCCACCATGGACGAGCCGACGACCGAGAGACAGGCCACCAGGGCGAGGCCGATCATCAGGGCCGCGCCGGTCGCCCCCGTACGCCGGGGGTTGCGCAGCGCGTTGCGCTCCGCCAGCCGCCCGACCGGGCCGAACAGCCGCAGCACGACCACGCTGAGCGCCCGCACCACCAGACCGGCCAGCAGCGGGCCGATCACGATGAAGCCGATCAGGGTGAGGAAGACGCCGAGGCCGAGGAACAGCGATCCGTCGCTCGCCTTGTCGGCCTGGGTGGTGGCCCACAGCGCGGCGCCTCCGGAGCCCGTGAGGACCAGGCCGATACCGGCCCGGATCCAGCCGGACTTCGCGTCCGCCGGGGTTCCGGCCTCGCGCAGCGCGGCCATCGGGGAGACCTTGCCGGCCCGGCGGGCCGGGATGTAGGCGGCGAGGACGGTGACGACGGTGCCGAGCACGAGTCCGGTCACCGGGGTCGTCCAGGCGAGGGTGAGGTCGCCGGTGGAGAGTTCCATCCCGATGGAGCTCATCAGCTTCATCAGCCCGACGGCGAGCCCGACCCCGGCGGCGACGCCGAGGACCGATCCGACGATGCCGAGGAGTACCGCCTCCACCAGCACGGACCGGTTGACCTGCTTGCGGCTGGAGCCGATGGCCCGCATCAGGCCGATCTCGCGGGTGCGCTGGGCGACCAGCATGGAGAAGGTGTTGACGATCAGGAAGATGCCGACCAGGAGGGCGATTCCGGCGAAGCCGAGCATCGCGTACTTCATGACGTCGAGGAAGGACCCCATGGAGTCCTTGTTGGCGTCGGCGGCCTCCTGCTGGGTCCGGAGGGTGTACGGGGCCGGGTCACCGAGCGCCGAGGCGACGTTCTTCTTCAACTGCGTGTCGCTGATACCGGGTTCGGCGGTGATGGAGATGTGGGTGAAGGCGCCGGGCGTGCCGAGCAGCTTCGCCTGGGCGGTCGCGGTGTCGAGGTAGACGATCGCGGCGCCCGGGTTGGTCACCTTGAACGCGGCGATCCCGCTGATCCGTGCCGTGATGTCACCGGTGACGGCGATCGTGCGCAGTTCGTCGCCGATCTTCAGGTGGTGCTTCTCGGCGGTGTCGGCGTCGACCATCACCTCGGTGGGGCCGCGCGGGGCGTGACCGGAGGTGATCTCCATGGAACGGAGGTCGTTCCGGGTCCAGTTGCCCGCGAGCGTCGGGGCGCCGGTCTCCGACCCCATGTTCTTGTTGTGGCTGTCGACGACGGTGACCGACGCGCTCGTGACGGCGCCCTCGGCCTTCTCCACCCCCTCGGCCTTCCCGGCCAGCTGGACGACGGAGGCGGGCAGCGACTCGGGCTTCCCGCTGTCCGGCATGCCGTCACCGCCCTTCGGCGACTTCGGGCTGATGGTGACATCGGCCGACGTCGCCGCGAAGAGCTTGTCGAAGGTGGTGTTCATCGTGTCGGTGAAGACGAGCGTGCCGCACACGAACGCCACCGACAGCATGACCGCGACGGCGGACAGCGCCATCCGTCCCTTGTGCGCGAGGAAGTTGCGCATCGAGGTCTTCCAGACGGTCATGACGTCCGCCCGCGTGCGTCGAAGTGCTTCATCCGGTCCAGGACCTGATCGGCCGTCGGGTTGTACATCTCGTCGACGATGGAACCGTCGGCGAGGTAGAGCACCCGGTCCGCGTAGGAGGCGGCCACCGGGTCATGGGTCACCATGACGATCGTCTGGCCCAGGTCGTCGACCGACCGGCGCAGGAAGGACAGCACCTCGGCGCCGGCCCGTGAGTCCAGGTTCCCGGTGGGCTCGTCACCGAAGATGATCTCCGGCTGCGAGGCCAGGGCGCGGGCCACCGCGACGCGCTGCTGCTGACCGCCGGACAGCTCGGTCGGCCGGTGCTTCAGCCGCTCGGAGAGGCCCACGGTCTCCACGACCTGCCGGAGCCAGCCCGCGTCGGGCCTGCGGCCCGCGATGTCCATCGGCAGCGTGATGTTCTCGATCGCGTTGAGCGTCGGGAGCAGGTTGAACGCCTGGAAGATGAAGCCGATCCGGTCCCGGCGGAGCTGGGTGAGCTTCTTGTCCTTGAGCTTCGTGATCTCGGTCTCGTCGAGGAATATCTCGCCGGAGGTCACGGTGTCGAGGCCGGCCAGGCAGTGCATCAGGGTCGACTTGCCGGAACCCGACGGCCCCATGATCGCCGTGAACTGCCCCCGGGCGATGTCCACATCGACATGGTCGAGCGCGACCACCCGGGTCTCCCCCGCCCCGTACGCCTTGACGACCTGCCGTGCTCGCGCAGCGACGGCCGTACGCCCTCCAGTGCCCCCGTGCCTGGGAATGGTTACAGCCGTTGTCACGGTTTGACTCCTATGTCGGTCAATGGCGGAACGTCTCTGCGTACGGTCCGAGTCTCGGGTGTGGAGGGGGTCCGGCGCGATGGTGCTCAGCGCAGTCCTGTGGTGGGGTTTTCCCCACCCCGCCCCCGTTGCGGGCCGCATGCGCGACGTAGGAAAAGGCTAAGGAACGGGCCCCCGCCGTCACGTCCTCCGCCGGGAGGAACGGCCCCCGGGCACGACTGAGGACAAACCCCTAGGGGTCCTCGCCCCCCGGCGGGGTCCGGCGTAGGGGGCCGTGAACACCCCCGGCGCGGACCGGCCGATGCCGGATCCGTTCCCCATGGCCCTCCCGCCGGGCGACGCGCGGTGAGACAGTGTCCCGGGAAATACATGCATAGGGAAGGAAAATCTGTGGGCGGCACGGACGGCGACACCGAGGCGATATCCGGTCCGGCCGCGGAACCCCCCGGCCGCCCCGGAGCCACTCCCCCCGACGCGGTCCCGTCCCCCGGCCCCGGGGCCACGCCGCCCGGTCCGGACGCCGCCGCGCCCACCGGGGCGGCCGACGGGCCGAAGAGCGGCCCCAGCACTCCCCGGGGCCGCCGCCCGGTCGTCGCGGCACTGATGCTCGGCATGGCGCTGGCCGCCATCGACGGCACCATCGTCTCCACCGCCGTCCCCCAGATCGTCGGCGACCTCGGCGGGTTCGCGGTCTTCTCCTGGCTCTTCTCCGGCTATCTGCTGGCCGTCACCGTCACCCTCCCCGTGTACGGGAAGCTCTCCGACACCTTCGGCCGCAAGCCCGTCCTGGTCGCCGGGATCATCCTCTTCCTCGTCGGCTCGGTGCTCTGCGCCGCCGCCTGGAACATGGCCGCGCTGATCGCCTTCCGGGTCGTGCAGGGCCTCGGCGGCGGCGCCCTCCAGGGCACGGTGCAGACCATCGCCGCCGACCTCTACCCGCTCAAGGAACGCCCCAGGATCCAGGCCAAGCTGTCCACGGTCTGGGCCACTTCGGCCGTCGCCGGCCCGGCGGTCGGCGGGCTGCTCGCCGCGTACGCCGACTGGCGGTGGATCTTCCTGATCAATCTCCCGGTCGGGGGCCTCGCCCTCTGGCTGGTCGTCCGTCACCTCCACGAGCCGTCCCGGCCCCGCCCCGCCACCCGGCCCCGGATCGACTGGGCGGGCGCGCTGGCCGTCTTCGCGACGGGCGCCGTCCTGCTCACGGCGCTGGTCCAGGGCGGCGTCGCCTGGCCCTGGCTCTCCGCGCCCTCGCTCGCGCTGTTCGGGGCAGGCGCCGCGCTCGCCGCGCTCACCGTCGCCGTCGAGCGCCGGGCCGCCGATCCGATCATCCCGGGCTGGGTCTGGCGGCGCCGGACGATCGCCTCGGTCAACCTGGCCCTGGGCGCCATGGGGCTGCTGATGGTCGCGCCGACCGTCTTCCTGCCGACGTACGCCCAGGCCGTCCTGGGGCTCGGCCCGATCGCGGCCGGTTTCGTGCTCTCCGTGATGACGCTGAGCTGGCCGGTCTCGGCCGCGCTCTCCAACCGCGTCTACCACCGCATCGGCTTCCGGCTCACCGCGATCATCGGCATGAGCGCCGCCCTGCTGATCCTGCTGGCGTTCCCGTTGCTGCCCTACCCCGGCGCGGCCTGGCAGCCCGCACTGATCATGCTGCTGCTCGGCGCGGCCCTCGGACTGTTCCAGCTCCCGCTGATCGTGGGCGTCCAGTCGACCGTCGGCTGGTCGGAACGCGGTACGACGACGGCGTCCGTCCTCTTCTGCCGGCAGGTGGGCCAGAGCATCGGGGCGGCACTGTTCGGCGCCGTCGCCAACGGGGTGCTGGCCTCCCGGCTGACCGACACCTCCGTTCCCGGGCTGTCGGGCGGCCTGGACGCGGTCTCGCGCGCCCTGGACGAACCGGGATCGCTCTCCGCGGCTGCGACGGACCATCTGCGCCGGGCTGTCGACGCGGCGGTCGACCATGTCTATCTCGGCGCCGCCGGAGCGGCCGCGCTCGCCCTGCTCGTACTCGTCCTTCTCGCCCCGCGCCGCTTCCCGATCCTCGACGAAGGCGCGGAAAGCGTCCGTTAGGCAACCAGGAAGTGGACAACCTCCCTTCTGCCAAGGGTATTTAGGCGTACCCCCTCCCCACCCGGGGTACCCGTTAGTAATCTACGCGCATCAACCGGCGCCCCGGCGCCTCCGCTTCAGCCTTGCACGTCCACCCCTCGGGCCCCCCAGCCATGCAAGGAAAGGCGCAGTACCCGATGCCGACCAACGACCCGCACCCTCCCCCCTACCAGCACGACTACCTGCTGCCCTGGCAGAGTTCTCCACCCGGGACGGCCCAGCTGCCGCCCGCCCGGCCCCAGTGGTCCGCCCCGCGCGAGGACGCCCCTGCGGCCGGCCCCGGCCAGGAATCCGGCCGTCCCGGCGAACTGCGCCGGCTTCGCTCCGCCTACCGCGTCCTGCGCCGGGTGGCCACCTTCACCGCGCTCAGCTATTTCGTGCTCTTCCTCGCACTCTCCGCCTATGCCCCCGAGTTGATGACCCGCCGGATGGGCGGGGGCCTCACCCTCGGGCTGCTGATGGGCCTGGGCCAGCTCCCGGTCATCGGGCTCGCCATCCGGGTGTACGAACGGACCGCCGAACGGACGGTGGACCCGCTCTCGGAGGCGTTGCGCGACGACGGCCGCCCCCGTACCGGCGCCGCTGTCCACCGGCGTGCGCACGCCGCACCCACTCCCCGTACGCGCACCCGTACGGCCGACGACCGGGCGGGACGATGAACGGCTTCGACGAGTCCGCGCAGACCATGTCCCTGGTGGCGTTCATCGCCGTGGCCACGGTCGCCCTGCTGCTCTGTGTGATGACCGGTCCGGAACGCGACGACCTGGACACCTTCTACACCGGCTACCGCACACTCTCCCCACTGCGCAACGGCCTCGCCATCGCCGGTGACTACCTCTCGGCGGCCACCGTCCTCGGCGCCACCGGCCTCACCGCCCTCACCGGCTACGACGGACTCGTGGTCGCCCTGAGCACCGTGCTCTCGCTCGTCCTGCTGATGTTCCTGCTGGCCGAACCCCTGCGCAACGCGGGCCGGTTCACCATCGGGGACATGCTCACCCGCCGGGCACCGGGCCGCGCGGTCCGCATCACCGCCTGCGCCGCCGCGCTCGCGGCGCTCGTGCCCCTGATGGTCGTCCAGCTCGCGGGCAGCGGAAATCTGCTCTCCTTCATGCTGGGCTTCGACAGCTCCGGATTCCGCACCGGGTCCATCGTCGCGCTCGGCATCGTGATGATCGCGTACTCGGCGATCGGCGGCATGAAGGGAACCACCCTCATCCAGATCGTGAAGACGGTGGTGCTCCTCGGGGCCGCGCTGCTCGTCTCCGCACTCGTGCTCAACCGCTACGACTGGAGCCTCGGCGCCCTGCTCCAGGCCGCCGTACGCGGCAGCGGGGCCGGGGCGGCGTACCTGCACTCCGGGCTCCAGTTCGACGGCAACGACCTGGACATGATCAGCTCCGAGCTGACCCTGGTGCTCGGCGTCGCGTGCCTCCCGCACATCACCATGCGGATGACGAGCGTCAGCAGCGCCCGCGCGGTCCGCCGTTCACTGTCCTGGGCCGTCGCCATCGTCGCCGCCATCTGTCTGCTGCTCACCCTCGTCGGCTTCGGCGCGGCGGCGCTCATCGGCCACACGCAGATCGTCGAGGCCGGAGCCCAGGGCAACAGCGCCATCCTCCAGGTCAGCGGCGCGGTCGCGGGCGGCGGCGGAGCCGGGGCGCTGATCGTCACGCTCATGACCACGGCGATCTTCCTCACCCTGCTCGCCTCCGTCGCCGGAATGATCCTGGCCTGCGCGAACTCCCTCGCCCACGACCTGATCGCCCACGGTCTGCGCAGGCCGGGCAAGCCGCCCCTGAAGGAACGCACCGAGATGGGCATCGCGCAGGCCGCGGCCGTCGCCATCGGCCTGCTCACCATCGCCCTCGCGGTCCTCGCCCGGCACTGGAACCTCCAGGCCCTGGTGACGCTCTCCTTCTGCGTCGGCGCCTCGGCCCTGGCCCCGGCGCTCGTCTACAGCATGTTCTGGCGGCGCTTCACCCGGACCGGACTGCTCTGGACGCTCATCGGCGGCACCCTCAGCGTCCTGATCCTCTTCACCGGCACCAACCTGATCTCGGGCTCGCCCGACGCGGTGTTCCCGGACGACGACTTCAACTGGTTCCCGTACACCACGACGGGCCTCGTCTCCGTCCCGTTCGGCTTCCTGGCGGGCTGGCTGGGCACCGTGTTCACCCGCCGGGGAACCGAGGAACAGCGCGAGCAGTACGAGGCGGTGGAGCCCCTGATCCTCGCGGGCCCGCCCGGCCGGGAGCGGTGAGGGGGCCGGGCGGCCGGCTCGCCGCCATGGGTGCTGCACACCGCGTCGGTTCGCCCAAGGTGGCACGGGCCAAGCGGTGGGGTCGCCCCGGAGGACTGCGGAGCTGGATATGAACTGGCGCCCGCGGACAGCACGAAGCCCCACCATGCCGAACGCGGCGGGGCTGCCCGGCACAGTAGAGAACCGGGGGGCAGAAGCCCCCTCGTTCCCGAATCCGATGTGAGGCGTTCGTTACGGTGGCATCTGCCTTCACCGACTGCGAGTCCACAATGGCCACGGTCGGTTCCGTCTCCCTGCCCTCCGCCTGGCAGACACGCTCACGAAGCCGGTCATGCGGTTCCCGCACGAGGCCGTGCTCGCGCCGGCGGCGGAAGAACGCGTAGACACACGCCCAGGGCGGGAAGTCCGCGGGCAGTGAAACACCACTTGAGACTGCAACAACAAGGGCCTCCCTGTCGCTCCGGCTTCGACAACCGCGAGCTGCCAGGAGGCCCTTTCCTCATGCGCGCACAGCGGCGAACTCAAGCGGTCCAGAACCCTGTTCGATCAAGAAAGACCGCCCGATCAGAAAGACAACAGCTTGTCACCGCAGGTCACACCCCAACCACACGTTCGACCTCATCACGCCCAACAGCTGAGAATGCTCGCGCCCTGGTGGTACCCGGGCGGTACAGCTCGACCTTTGGCCGGAATCGTGAACTCGCATCCAGAGTAGCTACGTTCCCTTTTCCCTTTGACGCACAGATGGCCACGTCAAGCAATACACTCCCTACTAAAGGTAAGTGAGGGGGAGTCCATGACCACAGGGCTTGAAGTGACGTTGCAGCCGGGTAGCACCCGATTCGATCCGGAGGATCAGTCGTGGCATGACCAGGTCGCAATCTTGCACGCGGCGCTGCGCGAAGAGGTAGAGGCAGTCATTCGGCGCGGCGCACCGGAGGCGGGCCATAAAGGCGCCGTCGAGGCAACATTGCTCGCATTGGGGTCGTCCGGGGCGCTGACCGCAGCCGTGGCGTGTTTCAAGGCCTGGCTGGCCCGGGACAAGACCCGGACGTTGACCGTGACCTGGAGCGACAGCACAGGAGCCGAGCAGCAGCTCCACATCACCGGTGACAACATCGACCTCCATGCACTCACCAAGGCTCTTGAGACCCGGTCAGGGGACAGCTGATGGCGGAAGGCCGACGTTATCGGGGCCTACTGATCGGCAACGCCGTCTTCCCCTTCGATCCGAACGGCCTTCCCGCCCTCAACGGCCCCCGGGATGACGTCGCGCAGCTCAGGCAGGTGCTTACGGATGCGCAGGTAGGGCTGTTCGACTCCACCGATCTCGAAACTCTTGCCGACCACGGGATCCAGGACGTTCGGGAAGCGGTAGACGAACTTTTCACCAAGGCCAAGCGCGGGGACGTAGTGCTGCTGTACTACAGCGGCCACGGCCTGCTCGACGAGCGCGGCACTCTCTATCTGTGCGCCAACAACACCCGTTCCAGCGCCCTGCGGTCCACGGCGCTGAGCGCCATCGAGATCAACAACATCGTCGACAGCTCGGCGGCCTCCAGCACGGTCATCATTCTCGACTGCTGCTACAGCGGCGCGTTCAAGAGCGCCGCCGCCGAGGCTCCCCTCTCGGGCCGGGGCCGCTATGTCCTCACCAGCAGCAGATCCACCCAACTCACCCGTGCGGCGAACAGTCCCGGCCAGCCCAGCCCGTTTACCGGCCAGCTCGTGCGCGCCCTGCGCACGGCACAGCCTGACAAGGCCGCCGCGCACCTGAGCATCGTCGAGGTCTACCAGCAGGTGCACGACTGGGTGACCGTGGGGACCGTCATTGCCCCACAGCTGAGGTTCACCGGAGAAGGCGACGTGGCCTTCGCGCGCCGCCCAGCCCATCCCCTCCCCGCGCAACCGCAGAAAGACATGGTGACCGCAGTCGATACGCCTGAGCAGGCAGAAGACACAACCAACCAGCAGCTCGCGGACGGGAACAAGAAACGTGCGGCCCCCTCTCAGGCTCAACCGGCTGCGTCGAGAATGAGTCGACGCCGTGCGCTGGCCGCGCTCTCCTTCGCCGGGGTCGCAGCCGGAGGCGGGACGCTTTCCTGGGCCCTGTGGCCCAAGGGCGCCCAGAGTGGGGCCGACTCCAACAAGTCCACGTCCGCCGACCCCGGCAAGTCCACGTCCGCCGACCCCGGCAACCCCGTCTTCGAAGTGCCGAGCGGCAAAGGGAAGATCGACGCGGTCATGCAGGTGCCGGTGCCGGACGACCCACAGTCGGATGCACCACGCGACTACTGGCTGTTCGCCGGCAGCGACTACCTCCGGGTCAGCATTTCCTCCACCGCACAATATCCCGTGGATCGGGTTCTGAGGGGCACCACCAAGCTGAGCTCGTGGGGCGCCACCATTGGGCAGGCAAATCATTTCCCGGAGGGAATCGACGCCGTACTGCGCGTTCCGGGAGAGTCCAATCAGTACTGGGTGTTCTCCAAGAATCAGTACATTTGCATTGAGGTATCCCCCGAGAAGCCATACAACGACGAGCTGGTTTCCGGCCCCAGCCCCATCAGCGACTGGAGCGACGCCTTCCGTGGCTTCACCAGCATCGATGCGGTGATTCCAGTACCAGGTAATACGAATCAGGTCTGGGTGTTCTCAGGCAAAAATTACGTCCTGACCGAGCTCAAGGACAGCGGGGAGGCAGGAGGCGCGGCTCGGACGTACGGGGCCATTTCCGCCGGATGGAAAGGCAGCATTGGCTCACTCGAAGGATTCTCCACCGGGATCGACGCAGCGATTCCCCTGCCAGACCATCCCGATCAGTACTGGGTATTTTCTGGGATGCAGTACGTGAAGATCGAGATCCTCACGGACAAAGACCACACCGACTCAGTGCTCCAGGATCCCAGCACTCTCCGCACCGAGCCCACGTGATGAGCGCTCAGGGTCTTTGAGAGGTTTCGAGGTGGGCGGTTCGCCTGCCGAGAGGGCGGTTCGGCGGTTGTCGACGCCGGGGTGATCAGTACGTCCAGAAGCAGGCAGGGCGGGACCACGCAAGACTGCGACAACAAGGGCCTCCCTGTCGCTCCGGCTTCGACAACCGCGAGCTGCCAGGAGGCCCTTTCCTCATGCGCGCACAGCGGCAAACTCACTGGATCCAGCACCCTGTTCGATCAAGAACGACCGCACGATCGGACTCCGGCTCGCGGACGGACGTTCCGACAACGCCGCGAGGTGCCGTAGCTGTCGTCGCGCACCCGCCACGAATTGCGGGACACCCCTCAGGGGAGAATGGCGGCATGGAGTTGCATGGGGACAAGGTCGTGCTGCGTCCGGTGGCCGAGGGCGATACCGGGATCACCGGGATCCTCGAAAGGGTCGTACGTGAGCCGGAGGTCGCGGCGTGGTGGTCGCCGCCGGACAGCTACGAGGGCATGCTGGCCGTGGTGTTCGAGGGTGAGGTCATCGGCGCCGTCCAGTACGACGAGGAGACCGATCCCGAGTTCCGCCACGCCGGCATCGACATCTTCCTGACGGCGAAGTGTCACGGGCGGGGGCTCGGTGCCGACACGGTGCGCACGCTGGCCCGGTGGCTGGTGCGGGAGCGCGGCCATCACCGGCTGACGATCGATCCCGCCGCGGCCAACACGGCGGCGATCCGCTGCTACGGCAAGGTCGGGTTCAGACCCGTGGGGATCATGCGGGCGTACGGGCGCGACCACCGGACGGGCGCCTGGAAGGACGGGCTGCTGATGGACCTGCTCGCGGACGAGCTGGTCTGACACAAACGGCGGCGGTCACGGACCCGTACTCCGCAACCGCCGCCGCCCATGCCCGGTAACGCCGACGCCGGCGCCCGCCGCCGCCCGCGCCCGGTGCCGCTAGCGTCTGGGCCCGCCGGCCACGTACACCGCCGTGCCCACGACGGCCAGGACCGCGGCCGTCCAGGTGCCGGCCGCCGAGCCGGGCGGCAGCATCATCCAGGACAGCACCTGCGTCGCCACACCCGCCGTGGGCGGTACGACGAAGGAGACCGACACCCACGCGAACGGCAGGATCCACGCGTACTGCGCCCCGCACCAGGCCGCCCCGAGGGCGACGAGTCCTGCCAGGCCCGCGCTGTCGCGCACCACGAAGGCGGCGGAGGCCTCCTGCCCGCTCATCGTCCGCGCCGCCAGCAGCACCGCGCCGGTGATCACGCCGCAGAGCAGCACGTGCGCCGCTCTGCGGGGCATCCAGCGGATCGCGGCCGTCCGGTCCAGCCCGAGGTCCTGCCCGCCCAGACCGACCGAGAACGCCATGGCCCCCGCTGTGAGGATGAGCATGGTCACCTGCGGATCTCCCAGTGTCCCGCCGCCGATCCGGGCGAGTGACCACACCACCGCGACACTGAGCAGCACCGCGGCGAGCGAGGCGGGGACGTGCCGCGAACGCGCGTACAGCGTCAGCCATCTCACTGGACGGGACCACCGTTCAGTACGCTGAGCGCGTCGTCCGAGCAGGAGACCGCGGCAGCGTGCATGGCGCTGATCCGCTGCCGCTGCTCCGCCTTCGGCAGTGCGGCGAACTTCTTCCACACCGGGCGGGCCATGTTGTTCTGGTCCTTCGCGGAGTGCATGGTCCTGTCGAGCGGGCGGGGTTCTTCCCCGAGGACCCACGCGGTCGCGATGCTCTGGGCGACGGCGTCTTGCTGCGTGCCGCTCTCGGTTTCGCTGCGGGGACTGCACAGCGGGACCATTCCCTGCGCGACGAGAGCCCGGGTGAGAGGCCGCTCGCCCTTGGCCTCGCCGATCATCCGGTCGTCGAAGTCGAGGAGCACGGAGTCGCGCGACCGTTCCGGCCTGGCGCCGAACGCCTTCGGCACGGTGGTCTCGCGGATGGCGACGGGGGCCCGGTCGCCCAGAGCGCCGCGCATCAGTCGAAGCGCCTCCTTGCCGGGACCCGCCAGGCCGTCGAGCCGCGCCTGCCGGAGCGCCGTCACGCACACCGGACCGTCGCACACCTGCTCCGCCGCGGCCCGGTCGACGACGTACGTGTCACGGGCGGTGGCCGGCAGCACGAGCAGGGCGAGCACCCCGCCCGCCACCAGGGGGGCGAGGGCGAGCAGCCGGGTACGCGGGCGGGCGGCGGCCAGCAGAACGAGGCCGGTCGCGGCCAGGCCGAGCAGCCAGAACGTCTGCCCGAGGTGCACGGAGGCGGAGAAGGTGAGGAGCGGGTCGCGTACGTCCGCCGACGTCGGTGACAGCAGCGAGAGAGAGTTCGACACGAAGCCGGCGGTCGGCTGCGGGGCGTCCGAAGACTGGACCTGCCGAAAGAAGTTGTTGAACATGAGGGCGGCCACGGCCAGTGCGGGCGGCGTGAGGACGGAGGGCAGGGCCCGCGCGACCCCCATGCCGAGGACGGCCCCGGCGCCCAGCGCGAGCGCGCCCACCAGCGAGATGGGCAGCCAGCCGAGGTGGGTGTACGAGGCGTCGCCCGCGAGGACCTGCACCACGCCCACGACGGTGAGGAGAGCGAAGGCCGCGCACAGCGTGAATGCCGTCGTGCCCGCCAGAGTGGCCGCGCGGTGCCGTGCGGGCCGCGGGGTGCTGGTCAGCAGTTCGGACATCTTCGAGCGGTGGTCGCGCAGCCCCTGGAGCGCCCCGAGCCCCACGGCGAGCGGCCAGATGAAGAACAGCACGTACCGGGTCCACAGGGCCGTGGAGGTCCACTGGGCGGTCCACAGCATCGAGCCCTTGGACCACGGACCGGGGACGAGGAGGAGGAACGCGAGCGCGGCCACCAGGACGACGACACCGGCCCACGGGGCGACGGACCGTCGCAGCTCGATGCGCAGGATACGGGGATTCACCAGGCACTCCTCGTCTGTGCGGGATCGGCCAGCAGAGCCGAGTAGCCGCGCTCCAGCGGGCTGTCGCCCACGTGTTCCGGTCCGCCCGCCGCCGCCAGTTCGTCCGGGGTGCCCTGGAAGACCAGCCGCCCCTCGGCGAAGAGCACCACGTCGGTGCAGGCGGCGGCCACGTCCTCCACCAGATGGGTCGAGACGACCACGCAGGCGTCCGCCCCCAGTTCCTGGAGCAGCTCACGCAGGCGCAGCCGCTGGGCCGGATCGAGGCCGACCGTCGGCTCGTCGAGCAGCAGGACCGACGGGTCGTTGACGATGGCCTGGGCGATGCCGGCCCGCCGGACCATGCCGCCCGAGAGGGCCTTCATCCGTTCGTCGGCGCGGTCGGCCAGGCCGACCCGTTCCACGGCGCGCTGTGTCGCCGCGGGGATGTCCTCCTTGGGCACCTCTTTGAGCCAGGCCATGTACTCGACGAACTCCCGCACGGTGAAGCGCTTGTAGTAGCCGAACTCCTGCGGCAGATAGCCGATCCGGCGGCGCAGCGCACGGTGCTCGCCGAGCCCGCCGACGGACTCCCCGAGCAGTTCCAGTTCACCTCCGGCGGGGCGCAGCACGGTGGCCAGCGCCCGGATGAGGGTGGTCTTGCCCGCTCCGTTGGGGCCGAGAAGGCCGTGTACGCCGGTTCCCAGCGATATGTCGAGCCCGTCCACGGCCATGCGGTTTCTGCCGACCTTGACCTTCAGACCGGTCGCCCGGATCTCCCAGGCGTAGGCCGTGGGGGCCAGATCGGCCCTGCTCACTGCGGGCATGGTGCGCGTCCTCTTCTCTCGGGGTTCTGTCGGGGTTCTGTCGGATTTCTTCCGGTGGTGCCGCCCGCGGTTCTCACGGGCGTTTCATCGGTGGGCCCTCAGCACGGTGTACGCGCCCCTGCGGGCGATCACGACGGCGACGCCGAGCGCGAGGATCAGGCCCCACACCGGCAGGCCGTCCGTTCGCAGGGCGACGGCCGTACCGCTGGTGACCATGGCCGGTGCCGCCACCACCGCGCCCCACACGCTCACCAGGGCGACGGCGGCGCGGGTCACACCGATCAGCCCGCCGAGGGCCAGGGTCATCGAGGTGAAGGCCAGGCAGGGCAGCAGCCACTGCACGGCCGTCACTCCCGTGGCCCATCCCCCCGCCAGCAGGGCCGGGATCACCACGGCGAGCACGGAGGCGGTGCGCCGCAGCACCAGGGGCAGCCCCGCCCTCGGGGTGGAGGCCGTCAGCTCGTACGCCGGGTCCAGACCGCGCGACCACGAGGCGGCCACCCCGCACACGGGCAGGACGGGGGCGAGCAGCAGCACCAGCGACACCTGACCGGCGCGGGGTCCCGCCAGGTCCAGCAGCAGGGCGAGCAGGGTCACGGCCAGGACCATGGCGAGCCACGGGGTCATGGCGGGGGTCGTCCACGCCGACAGCCGGGTGCGGAGGCCGCGCGGCGGGGCCGGGGCGGCCGCGGCCAGTTGGGGTTCGAGTCCGGCCCAGACAGCTCCGGTCAGCGCCGCGAGGGCGGGCGCCTCCGCCGTGACGGCGGCCGACAGCCGGTCCCGGCAGAGGCAGCATCCCTCCAGATGGGACTCCAGGGCCCACACCTCGTCCGCGACGAGGTCCGTACCACCGCGGGCGTACCCGTCGATGAGCCGTGCCGACGCGTGTTCCCTCGTCATGTCAGCGTCTCCCGCATCGCGATCCGGGCCCGGCGGGCACGGGTCTTGACCGTTCCCTCGGGCAGTCCGAGCAGGACGGCGGTCTCCCGGACGGACAGTCCGTCGAGCACCATGGCCTGCAGTACGTCTCTGAGTTCCGGTGCGAGGCACCGCAGCGCGTCCCCGACATCACCGCCGACCGTGGCCACCAGCGCCTCGTCCTCGGCAGCCGGCGCCACGGGGTGCGGGGCGGCGGCGGGTGGCGGTTCCGCGTGGTGGGCCCGGCGCCGGAACGCGTCGACGAGGCGGCGGGCCGCGATCGTCCAGAGCCAGCCGACGGCCGTCCCCCCGGCCCGGCTCCCGGCGAAGGAACCCGCCGCCCGCCACACCGCCAGATACGTCTCCTGCATGACCTCGGCGACGATCTGCGGGTCCGCGCAGCGACGGCTCAGCCGTACCGCCAGCCACGGTGACGTACGCCGGTACAGCTCCTCGAAGGCGGCCCGGTCGCCCCGGGCCACGCGTCGGAGGAGACGCTCCTCGTCCAGTTCCTGCGGCGGTGCCGCCCCAACCCGTTTCACACCTGCTAGACGCCCTGCCGGGGCCACGGGTTTTCCCCGGGGAGTGATCCGGGTCACATCGAAGGGGTGGCACCGGCGCAGCGGCCCGGGCCGTGAACCTTTCCGGCCGCCGCGGGCAACAGGGGGTGTCAGACTCACCGACCGGCTCACCGGCCGATCACCCTGGGAGGCGCTGTGCCCGGACGACCACCACCGTCGGCCGAGCCCGACGACGCCGAGGTGATCGCCCAGTCCCTGGAGCGGCCGGAGCTGTTCGCGGGGCTCTACGACCGCCACGCCCCGGACATCCACCGCTACGCCGCCCGCCGCCTCGGGGAGGGCGCGGCGGACGACATCACGGCGGAGACGTTCCTCGTCGCGTTCCGGACGCGGGGGCGCTACGACACCGCCCACCGCCTCGCCCGGCCCTGGCTGTACGGCATCGCCGCCAACCTCATCGGCAGGCACCGGCGTACCGAGGTGCGGGCCCTGCGCGCCCTGGCACGTACCGGGCACGACCCCGTCGCCGCGTCCTGGAGCGAGCGGTCCGACGACCGGATAGCCGTCCAGGCACCGCTGGCCGGGGCACTCGCCGGGCTCTCGCCCGGGGACCGGCACGTGCTGCTGCTCGTCGCCTGGGCGGACCTCGGTTACCAGGAGGTGGCCGAGGCCCTCCAGATCCCCCTGGGCACGGTCCGCTCCCGGCTCAACCGGGCCCGTCGCAAGGTCCGCGAGGCGCTGCGCATCGATCCCTCGTTCACCCCGGACGACCTGGAGCTGACCCCGTCATGGACGAAATGACCCAGCTGCGCGACCTGCGGGCCGACGCCCCCGTACCGGACCGCGCCGCGCTGGCCCCCGGACGGCAACGGCTGACCGAGGCCATGGCGGGGGGCCGCCGCACCCGCCGGCTGCGGGCCGACTGGCGGATCGCCTCGCTGGGCGCGGCGGCGGCGATCACCGCGGCGGCCGTGTTCGGCACCCAGCTCACCGACGGCTCCGCCCCCCGGAACACCGGCCCGGCACGGATCGTGAGCGGCCTCGACCTGTCCGGCCCCGCCGCGACGCTGAACCGGGCCGCCGACTTCCTGGAGGGCGTACCGGCTCCGCCCGAGCCCCGTGACGACCAGTGGATCTACACCCGGTCCGTGACCGGGAGCCCCGAGATGAAGGTCAGGAGCGACCAGATCGCCGATGCCCGGAACACGAGCGACGCCTGGACCCGGTACGGGAACGCCGCCGCGGAGAAGGACCGGTCGGACGACGACCGCTCCGCCCGCGAGATCTACCGGGCCACCGCCGCCCTGCCCGAGGACCCCGCGGCGCTGCTGGCCGAGGTCCGCAGGCTCTACCCCTCGGACACGGGCCCGCAGGCGGACCCCGAGAGCGAGGAGGAGCAGACGTTCCGGGGCCTGGGCGTGCTTCTGTCGTCCTACCCGGTGGCTCCGGACGCCCTCGCCCGGATCTACCGGGCCATGGCCACGATCCCCGGTGTCGGGATCACCGGCCACCTCGTGAAGGACGCCGCGGGCCGCAGGGCCATCGCCGTCACCCGCGACGAGAAGGGCACCCACGTGCGCCGCGAGATCCTCCTCTCCCCGTACGACTACACGTACGCGGGCATGCGCTTCGTGGTCACGGAGGACTACGAGACGGAGATGCCCAAGGGCATGGAAGGCCCCACGCAGAAGTTCACCGCCGGTGACATCACCATCAACGAGGCCCGCGCGGCCGCCGCCGTCGTCGACGCCAAGGGCGAGAAGCCCTGAGCGCGGCGCCCTGTTCCTCCCGGCGGGTGCCGGTGTCCACTACAGGGGTGTGGACACCGGCACCCGCCGGGTGCCCCTCCCCCACGTGACCGAGCCCACCCCCCACCGCGTGGAAACTCCCGCAACAATGAGGTGGTGATCACTTCGCCGCCACGGAGCAGCCACCGTCGCACCGAGCACGCGCCGACGCCCTACGTCGACCTGTCACGCGCCGAGTGGAGCGCGCTGCGCGACAAGACTCCGCTGCCGCTGACCGCCGAGGAGGTGGAGAAGCTGCGCGGACTCGGCGATGTCATCGACCTCGACGAGGTACGGGACGTCTACCTCCCGCTCTCCCGGCTCCTCAACCTCTACGTCCAGGCCACCTCCGGCCTGCGCGGCGCCCTGAACACCTTCCTGGGCGACGCGGGCAACGGCCACGGCGAACAGCGCGGCACCCCGTTCGTCATAGGCGTCGCGGGCAGTGTCGCCGTCGGCAAGTCCACCAGCGCCCGTATCCTCCAGGCCCTGCTGGCCCGCTGGCCGGAGCACCCGCGCGTGGAACTGGTGACCACGGACGGGTTCCTGCTGCCGATGAAGGAGCTCAGGGCACGCGGCCTGATGTCGCGCAAGGGCTTCCCGGAGTCGTACGACCGGCGCGCCCTCACCCGCTTCGTGGCCGACATCAAGGCCGGCAAGGACGAGGTCACCGCACCGGTCTACTCCCACCTGATCTACGACATCGTGCCCGGCGAACGGCTCACCGTGCGCCGCCCCGACATCCTCATCGTCGAGGGCCTCAACGTGCTCCAGCCCGCCATGCCCGGCAAGGACGGCCGCACCAGGGTCGGTCTCGCCGACTACTTCGACTTCAGCGTGTACGTGGACGCCCGCGCCGAGGACATCGAGACCTGGTACCTCAACCGCTTCCGGCAGCTGCGCGAGACGGCGTTCCAGAACCCGTTCTCGTACTTCCGCAAGTACACCCAGGTCTCCGAGGAGGAGGCCATGGACTACGCGCGCACCATGTGGCGGACCATCAACAAGCCCAATCTGCTGGAGAATGTCGCGCCGACGCGCGGCCGTGCCACCCTGGTGCTCCGCAAGGGGCCGGACCACAAGGTCCAGCGGCTGTCCCTGCGCAAACTCTGACTCCGGGAGCGCCGTGCTGCATCTGCGTCTGATCGTGCCCGCCGACGCCACGGACGGGGTGGTCCGGCTTCTGGAGACCACCGTGGGCACCGCCCATCTGGTGGTACTGACGGGCGCGGCACGCGACCCCGCCGGCGATGTGGTCCTGTGCGACGTGGCCCGTGAGGCGGGCGACGAGCTGATCGGCGCGCTGCGCGACCTGGGCATCGACAGGACCGGTTCGATCACCGTCGAGAACACGGACCTGACGCTCTCCGCGCACGCCGACCGGGCTGAGAAGGCGGCGCCTGGCGAGGGCGCGGACGCGGTGCTGTGGGCGGAGCTGACGGAGGCGACCCACGAGGAGTCCACGTTCAGCGTCACCTACGTGGCCTTCCTCGCCGTCGCCACGATGCTCGCCGCCTGCGGTGTGATGCTCGACAACGCGATCCTGATCGTGGGCGCGATGGCGGTCGGCCCGGAGTTCGGCCCGCTGGCCGGGATCTGCACGGCCCTGGTCCGGCGCTCCCCGCACCTGGTGTGGCGCTCGCTGTGGACGCTGATCGCGGGCTTCGCCATCGCGATGGCGGTGACGGCGGGGTTCGCCTGGCTGATGGACGTCTTCGGCCTGTTCACCCGCGCGATGGTCGAGGGTGACCGGCCGAACACGGCCTTCATCTGGAAGCCCGACTGGATGTCGTTCGTGGTGGCGTTCCTGGCGGGGATCGCCGGGACGCTCTCGCTGACCTCGGCGAAGTCCGGGGCACTGATCGGCGTGGCGATCTCGGTGACGACGGTCCCGGCGGCGGCGAACGCGGCGGTCGCTTTCAGCTATTCGGACTACACCCAGACGATCGGCTCCTCCCAGCAGCTGCTGGCCAACCTGGGCGGCATCGTCCTCGCGGGCACCCTGACCCTGCTGGTCCAGAAGGGCCTGTGGGCGGCCCACCGCCGGTCGGAGGCCGCCGCGAAACGCCCGCGCGCCTGATCCCCACGGCTCTGTGATCCTCATGGTTCGAGGCGGTGCACCCGTACGCTGCCGTCGCCGCCCGCCGTGACGGCGACGGGAGGGCCGTCGCCCCGGGCCGTCGCGACGGCCCACACGGATCCGCGGGGCCGTGTCCAGGCTTCCGGAGACCGCGCCGGGACGGCCCGGGACGGTGGTGACCGCCGGGGCCATCCCCTGGTACGTGTGACGGCCGGAGGTTCACCGGGTACGGCCGGACGGTCCCCCGCCCGGCCGGACTCCCGTCCACCACCCGCACCCCGTGCCCGCACCCGTCCCGGTCGCGGTCGCGGCAGGCTCCCGGCCGCTATCCGAGCGCGGACTTCACCACATCGGCCAGCCGGCCGGCCACGGCCCGCGCCTGCTCGATGTCGGCCGCCTCGACCATGACCCGTACCAGCGGCTCCGTACCCGACTGGCGCAGCAGCACGCGTCCGGTGGAGCCCAGCTCGCGCTCCGCGTCCAGCACCGCGGCGGCCAGTTCGGCGCACGTGGCCACCCGGGACTTGTCGACGTCCGGCACATTGATGAGGACCTGCGGCAGGCGCGCCATGACCCCGGCCAGCTCGGCGAGGCTCCGGCCGGTCGCGGCGACCCGGGCGGCCAGCATCAGGCCGGTCAGGGTGCCGTCGCCGGTCGTGGCGTGGTCCAGCACGATGACATGGCCGGACTGCTCGCCGCCGAGCGCGAAGCCCTCGGCCTTCATCGACTCCAGGACGTAGCGGTCGCCGACGGCGGTCTGGACGAGCCGGATGCCCTCCCGCTCCATGGCGATCTTGAAGCCGAGGTTCGACATGACGGTGCCGACCACGGTGTCCTTGCGCAGCTTCCCGGCCTCCCGCATGGCGAGGGCGAGCACGGCCAGGATCTGGTCGCCGTCGATCTCCTCGCCCGCCGCGTCCACAGCCAGGCAGCGGTCGGCGTCGCCGTCGTGGGCGATGCCGAGGTCGGCGCCGTGCTCGACGACGGCGGCCCGCAGCAGCCCCAGATGGGTGGAGCCGCAGCCGTCGTTGATGTTGAGGCCGTCGGGCTCGGCACCGATCGTGATGACCTCGGCCCCGGCGCGGGCGAACGCCTCGGGCGAGACACGGGCGGCGGCGCCGTGCGCCTCGTCCAGGACCACCTTCAGCCCGTCGAGCCGGTTCGGCAGGACCGCGATGAGGTGGGCGACGTAACGGTCGAAGCCCTCCGTGTAGTCGGTGACCCGGCCGACCCCTGCGCCGGTCGGGCGCGCCCACGGCTCACCGGTGCGGTGCTGCTCGTAGACGGTCTCGATCCGGTCCTCCAGCTCGTCGGCGAGTTTGTGCCCGCCGCGGGCGAAGAACTTCACACCGTTGTCCGGCATGGCGTTGTGGCTGGCGGAGAGCATCACGCCGATGTCCGCGCCGAGCACGCCGGTGAGATACGCGACGGCGGGAGTGGGCAGCACGCCCACGCGCAGGACGTCCACGCCCGCGCTGGCGAGGCCCGCCACCACGGCGGCCTCCAGGAACTCTCCGGACGCGCGTGGGTCCCGGCCCACCACGGCGGTTGGCCGATGCCCCTCGAAGGTGCCCGCCTCGGCCAGTACGTGCGCCGCCGCGACCGAGAGACCGAGCGCGAGCTCGGCCGTCAAGTCCGCGTTGGCGACACCGCGCACGCCGTCCGTGCCGAAGAGTCGTCCCACTGGTGTCCTCCGAGATGCTCCGAAACCGCACAATCACAGCAACAAAAACGGGCAAAACGCAACAAGCCACAGCGGCGCGGCGCGCCACCGGACAGGGAAATGCCAATAAGCGTCTTATGCCGTTATACGCCCGCGAGGGGCGATAAACGAACGCCCCAGCAGCACGGAGTGTGCCGCCGGGGCGAACGTGTAAAACAGACGAGCAGGCGATTTAGCGCTTGCTGTACTGCGGGGCCTTACGGGCCTTCTTGAGACCGGCCTTCTTGCGCTCGACCGCACGGTCGTCGCGGGAGAGGAAGCCGGCCTTCTTCAGCGTGGCGCGGTTGTTGTCCACGTCCGCCTCGTTCAGCGCGCGGGCCACACCGAGGCGCAGGGCACCGGCCTGGCCGGAGACGCCGCCACCCGAGATACGGGCGATGACGTCGTAGCGGCCGTCGAGCTCGAGCACCTTGAAGGGCTCGTTGACTTCCTGCTGGTGCACCTTGTTGGGGAAGTAGTCCTCAAGGGTGCGACCGTTGATCTTCCACTTGCCGGTGCCCGGAACGATCCGGACGCGGGCGATGGCGTTCTTGCGACGGCCGAGGCCGGCCGCGGGCTGGGGGTCGCCGAAGCGGCCGGCGAGGGACTCGCTGGTGTACTCGCCCTCGACGGGGACCTCGGACTCGAAGGTGGTCACCTCGGCGAAGGTCTCTTCGCCCTCGGTGCCCGCCACGTCTTCGGTGGTCGTCTCAACAGTGGTCTCGGCCACGATGCTCCTCAGATCTTTCTGTATGTCTTGGGGGTGGCCGGAACTACTGCGCGACCTGGGTGATCTCGAACGGGACCGGCTGCTGAGCAGCGTGCGGGTGCTGGTCGCCCGCGTAGACCTTGAGCTTCGAGAGCATCTGACGACCCAGGGTGTTCTTGGGGATCATGCCCTTGATGGCCTTCTCGACAGCCTTCTCGGGGTTCTTCGAGAGCAGCTCGTCGTAGCGCACCGAACGGAGACCGCCCGGGAAGCCCGAGTGGCGGTACGCCATCTTCTGGGTCTTCTTGTTGCCGGAGAGGTGAACCTTCTCGGCGTTGATGATGATGACGAAGTCGCCCATGTCCATGTGGGGGGCGTAGATCGCCTTGTGCTTGCCTCGGAGGAGGTTCGCAGCCGTGGTGGCCAGACGGCCCAGGACGATGTCCTGAGCGTCGATGATGTGCCACTGGCGCGTCACATCTCCGGGCTTGGGGCTGTACGTACGCACGGTCGTAGCCTTCGCTTCTTCAGTGGATGGGGACCAGACACATGGCACCTCTGAAGCGATCATGCAGCTGGGGCTCACAAGGCCGGAAGCACTGTCCGTATGCGAGCCACTGGTAACTGCTCCAGAGAACCTACGTAAGGGCCCTTCGCGTGAGAACGACGAAGCCAATACGCATAACAATCACCGACACTACCCGTCGCGCCCCGGACGGGTCAAAACGCGCCGCCCCTACCGGGCCCGCTCCACCCTCCGCTCGTCCCACACCGGCTCGGTAGTCTCCCGGACCACCCCGTCCGAGCCGAACACCAGATACCGGTCGAAGGACTTCGCGAACCACCGGTCGTGCGTGACGGCCATCACGGTGCCGTCGTACGCCTCCAGGCCGTCCTGCAGCGCCTCCGCCGACTCCAGGTCCAGGTTGTCCGTCGGCTCGTCCAGCAGCAGCGCCGTCGTACCCGCCAGCTCCAGGAGCAGGATCTGGAACCGCGCCTGCTGCCCGCCGGACAGCTTCTCGAAGGGCTGGTCCCCCTGCCGCTCCAGCTCGTAGCGCCGCAGCACCGACATCGCCCCGCCCCGGTCCTTGGCGTGCTCCGTCCACAGGATCTCGACGAGCGTCTTGCCCAGGAGCTCCGGATGGGCGTGCGTCTGCGCGAAGTGCCCCGGCACGACCCGCGCCCCGAGCTTCCACTCCCCCGAGTGCGCCACCGGCTCGCCCGCCAGCAGCCGCAGGAAGTGCGACTTCCCCGACCCGTTGGATCCGAGGACGGCGACCCGCTCCCCGTAGAAGATCTCCAGGTCGAACGGCTTCATGAGCCCGGTCAGCTCCAGCCCCTTGCAGGTCATGGCCCGCACACCGGTGCGCCCGCCGCGCAGCCGCATCTTGATGTCCTGCTCGCGCGGCGGCTCCGGCGGCGGCCCGGCGTCCTCGAACTTCTTGAACCGGGTCTGCATCGCCCGGTAGCGCGAGGCCATGTCGGGGCTGATCGCCGCCTGCTGCCGCAGCCGGTGCACGAGCGCCTTCAGCCGGGCGTGCTCCTCCTCCCAGCGACGCAGCAGCTCCTCGAACCGGGCGAACCGGTCCTTGCGCGCCTGGTGGTACGTGTCGAAGCCCGCACCGTGCACCCACACATCGCTGCCCGCCGGGCTCGGCTCCACGCTCACGATCTTCTCGGCGGCCCGGGACAGCAGCTCCCGGTCGTGGGAGACGAAGAGCACCGTCTTACGGGTCTCCTTCAGCTTCCCCTCCAGCCACCGCTTTCCGGGGACGTCCAGATAGTTGTCCGGCTCGTCCAGCAGCAGCACCTCGTCCGGCCCCCGGAGCAGCGCCTCCAGCACGAGCCGCTTCTGCTCACCACCGCTGAGCGTCCGCACCTCCCGCCACTGCGCCTTCTCGTACGGGACGCCGAGCGCGGCCATCGTGCACATGTCCCAGACCGTCTCGGCCTCGTACCCCCGGGCCTCCGCCCAGTCGCTCAGGGCCTGCGCGTACGCCATCTGCGCGGCCTCGTCGTCGACCGCGAGGATCAGCTCCTCGGCCACGTCCACGGCCTTCGCCGCCTCCCGGATACGCGGCTGGGCCACGGACACCAGCAGGTCGCGCACGGTCCGCTCGTCCCGTACGGAACCCACGAACTGCGCCATCACCCCGAGCCCGCCGCTCACCGAGACCGTGCCGCCATGCGGCTGGAGCTCGCCCGCGAGCAGGCGCAGCAGCGTGGTCTTGCCCGCGCCGTTGGCCCCGACGAGGGCGACGACGGCCCCGTCCGCCACCCGGAACGAAGCATCGCCGAGCAGCACCCGCCCGTCCGGTAGGTAGTACTCCAGGTGGCCTGCTTCAAGATGTCCCATGCACAGCATTGTCACGGTCTGCGAAGCCCTGGCCCAACCGGATTTCCGAGGCTCTAAGATTCGCCGCATGAGCTTTGGGCAAGGGGGGCCCTCCTGGGGGCCGGGAGATCAGCACACTCCGGACTGGGCCGCACTGGCCGACGAGTCCGCCGCGCGCGGCCGACGCAAGAAGTGGCTGATGATCGGCGGCGGTGTCCTCGCCACCGCCGTCGTCGGCGCGATCGTGGCCACGGCCGTCATCTCGACCAACAACGGCAACAAGCCGTCCGGCTCCGACAAGAACGCGAGCGAGCTGCCGGCCCCGGCCGAGCTGCCCTCGGACACCTCCGAGCCCGCACCGTCCTTCTCCTCGGTGGCGCCACCGCCCCCGCCGGACCCGAAGGACTACATATCCGACGCCAAGAAGGACAAGGCGCCGATCACCGTCGACGGCTTCTTCCCCGGCAAGAAGCTGACGATGGGCGACCGCGTCCACATCAAGGGCGCCACGAACCGCACCACCAACTGCGCCGCGGGCACCCAGGGCGCGCTCGGCGGGGTCCTCACGAACAACGGCTGCGAGCAGCTCATCCGCGCCACGTACCGCAAGGACGGCATCGCGGTCACCGTCGGCGTCGCGGTGTTCCGGACCGAGGCGCGGGCGCAGAAGGCCGCCAAGCAGGCGTCCGGCGGCATCGCGTCGCTCGGCGGTGAGGGTGTCCCCACGTTCTGCCGTGCCGGTACGGTCTGCCGCCGCACCGCCAACTCCTACGGCCGGTACGCGTACTTCACCGTCGGCGGGTTCACCGACGGCAAGCGCGTCACCACGGCCGACAAGAACGTGTACGCGGTCGGCGACGACCTGACGGACTTCACGTTCCGCCAGATCAGGCACCGCGGCGAGGTCCAGGCGTCCAACGCGGCGGCGGCCCCCGCCGGCTGACGCCCCGCCGGGCACCGCCCCGCAGGAACGGTGCCCGGACGGCCGGGGGCGCCGGAGCGCTTCAGCAGCAGCCCGCCCCCGGCAGCGTCCTGACGTTCCGCGCCTCCAGGGCCCGCGCGGCCAGCAACTCATCGGCCGGGTACGCCACTTCCTCCAGCGTCAGCCCGTGCGGCCGCACCACGTGCACCGCGGGGTCCCGTACCTTCGCCGCCAGGACCTCGGCGGGCCACCCGGCCGGCCGCCGCCCGTCGCCCACGAACAGTGCCGCGCCGATCAGCGCCCGCACCATGTTGTGGCAGAAGGCATCGGCCTGCACGGTCGCCGTCAGCACCCCCGACGCCTCGTCCCGCACCCAGCTCAGCTTCTGGAGCGTACGGATGGTGGTCGCGCCCTCGCGCTTCTTGCAGTACGCCGCGAAGTCGTGCTCCCCGACCATGAGGGCGGCCGCCCCGTTCATCGCGTCCACGTCCAACGACCGGTCGTGCCACAGCACATGACCGCGCGTCAGCGGGTCGACGCCGCCGGGGCGGTCCCCCACCCGGTAGGCGTAGCGCCGCCACATCGCGGAGAACCGCGCGTTGAACCCGGCCGGAGCCACCGCGGCCCGCCAGATCCGCACATCCAGCGGCAGCCGCCCGGCCATCCGCCGCAGCAGCTTCTCCTCGTGCTCGGCCCACACCTCGGCCGGCAGGTCGACATGCGCCACCTGCCCCCGCGCGTGCACCCCGGCATCCGTACGCCCCGCCACGGTCAGGTCGTAGGTGCGCGAGGACCGCGTCACGGTCCGCAGCGCGTCCTCGATCTCCCCCTGCACGGTCCGCCTGCTGGTCTGCTTCGCCCAGCCGGAGAAGTCCTTCCCGTCGTACGAAAGGTCCAGCCGCACCCGTACGAATCCGGGCTCCGCCTCGTCACTCACCACGCGTCCCCTCTCGAAACCCGTTCCACCCCGTCACAGCAGAACGGGCCCGCACCGCCCCGAAGGGTGGTGCGGGCCCGTCCCGTGGTCTTCAGAACGCTCAGGCGTCCTTGGACTCCGCGTCGGCCTCGGCCGGCTTGGCGTCCTCGACGACCTCGGCCGGAGCCTCGTCCTTCTTGAGGGCGTCCTCCTTGACCGCACGCTTCGTCGCGGCCTCGGCCTCACCGGTGGCCTGCTGGGCCACGGTCAGCGCCTCGACCAGCTCGATGACGGCCATCGGGGCGTTGTCGCCACGACGGTTGCCGATCTTGGTGATGCGGGTGTAACCACCGGGGCGGTTCTCGTACCGCGGGGCGATCTCGGTGAAGAGCGTGTGCACGATGCTCTTGTCCGTGATCGTCTGCAGCACCAGGCGACGGTTGTGGATGTCGCCCTTCTTCGCCTTGGTGACCAGGCGCTCGGCGACCGGACGCAGGCGACGGGCCTTGGCCTCGGTCGTGGTGATGCGACCGTGCTCGAACAGCGACTTCGCCAGGTTGGCGAGAAGCAGACGCTCGTGCGCGGCGCTGCCGCCCAGACGGGCACCCTTTGCGGGACGCGGCATGGTGTTTCTCCTTGTGTGCTGCACCGGCCGTATCAGGTACCGGTGTCAGTTCCCGTGCGGCGGTCGCCACACGGAAGTCCAGGTGCTGGAAGCATTCCAGCCCGACCCGTCCGGGGCACCCGAAGAACCCGGGCACCCCGTCCGGGGGCGTTCTAGTACTGCTCGGTCTCCACGAAACCGGCGTCCGCGTCGTCGTCGGCGCCGAAGGCGTCGGCGGCGGCGGTCGGGTCGAAGCCGGGAGGCGAGTCCTTCAGCGCGAGGCCCATACCGGCCAGCTTCGCCTTGACCTCGTCGATCGACTTCGCACCGAAGTTGCGGATGTCGAGCAGGTCGGCCTCGGAACGCGCCACGAGCTCACCCACGGAGTGGATGCCCTCGCGCTTGAGGCAGTTGTACGAGCGGACCGTGAGCTCCAGCTCCTCGATCGGCAGCGCCAGATCGGCGGCCAGGGCCGCGTCCGTCGGCGAGGGGCCCATGTCGATGCCCTCGGCGTCGATGTTGAGCTCGCGCGCCAGACCGAACAGCTCGACCAGGGTCTTACCGGCGGACGCCATGGCGTCGCGCGGGCGCATGGCCTGCTTGGTCTCGACGTCGACGATCAGCTTGTCGAAGTCGGTGCGCTGCTCGACACGGGTCGCCTCGACCTTGTACGTGACCTTGAGCACCGGCGAGTAGATGGAGTCGACCGGAATCCGGCCGATCTCCTGGCCCGCCTGCTTGTTCTGGACGGCGGAGACGTAGCCGCGACCGCGCTCGACGGTCAGCTCCATCTCCAGCTTGCCCTTGCCGTTCAGCGTGGCCAGGACCAGGTCCGGGTTGTGCACCTCGACACCGGCCGGCGGGGCGATGTCAGCAGCGGTGACCAGGCCGGGACCCTGCTTGCGCAGGTACATCACGACCGGCTCGTCGTGCTCCGAGGAGACGACCAGCTGCTTGATGTTGAGGATGAGGTCGGTCACGTCCTCCTTGACGCCCGGCACGGTGGTGAACTCGTGCAGGACACCGTCGATCCGGATGCTGGTGACAGCGGCGCCGGGGATCGAGGAGAGGAGCGTGCGGCGCAGGGAGTTGCCGAGGGTGTAGCCGAAGCCCGGCTCCAGCGGCTCGATGACGAACCGGGACCGGAACTCGTCGACGACCTCTTCGGTCAGCGACGGACGCTGAGCGATCAGCATGAGAGGAATCCTTCAGTCGTGGGCACCCACTATTTGATGCCCGACAGATGAAACAAGGGTACGGGCGGCACACCCCCGAAGAGATGTACCGCCCGGTCCCACAGGTGCGCGTTACACGCGGACAGCCGTTACCGGCGTCCGTGCGTCAGACGCGACGACGCTTCGGCGGACGGCAGCCGTTGTGCGGCGTCGGGGTGACGTCCTGGATCGAACCGACCTCGAGGCCCGTGGCCTGGAGGGAGCGGATCGCGGTCTCGCGGCCGGAGCCCGGACCCTTGACGAAGACGTCAACCTTGCGCATGCCGTGCTCCTGCGCGCGGCGGGCGGCCGACTCGGCGGCCATCTGCGCGGCGAAGGGGGTGGACTTGCGCGAGCCCTTGAAGCCGACGTGGCCGGCGGAGGCCCAGGAGATCACGTTGCCCGAGGGGTCCGTGATCGAGACGATGGTGTTGTTGAACGTGCTCTTGATGTGCGCGTGGCCGTGAGCGACGTTCTTCTTTTCCTTGCGACGCACCTTCTTGGCTGCGCCCTGACGACCCTTGGGGGGCATGTCTTGACTCCAGATGGAGAGGGGAGGTGATCGGTCCTACAGCGAAGACCGCTGGATGCTGCGGATGTCCGGGATCCGGACGCTCGCAGTACGTCCGCTGAGGACTACTTCTTGCCCGGCTTCTTCTTACCGGCGATCGCGCGACGCGGGCCCTTGCGGGTACGCGCGTTCGTGCTGGTGCGCTGGCCGTGGACCGGCAGACCGCGACGGTGACGGATGCCCTGGTAGCAGCCGATCTCGACCTTGCGGCGGATGTCGGCCTGGATCTCGCGTCGAAGGTCACCCTCGGTGCGGAGGTTGGCGTCGACGTACTCGCGGATCTTGACCAGGTCCTCTTCGGCCAGGTCACGAACGCGGGTGTTCGGGTTCACGCCGGTGGTGGCGAGGATCTCCTTGGACCGGGTGCGCCCGATGCCGAAGACGTAGGTGAGGGCAACCTCCACGCGCTTTTCGCGCGGGATGTCAACACCTGAAACGCGTGCCATTCAATGGCTCCAGTTGTTATATCGGGGGTCTTCCGCAGTGCCGCTCCCGGCCGCCGACCTCTCGCTCGGAGAGGTGGTACGTCCGGGTCCCCGGCCCCCGCCGGAGGTGTCGTCAGCCGTGGCTTGGACGGGCTCTGCGTATGTACGTATTACGTGCGTCGCGCGAAGTGCTGCGAGATGCAGGTGGTCGTGCGTCAGCCCTGGCGCTGCTTGTGGCGCAGGTTGTCGCAGATGACCATGACCCGACCGTGACGGCGGATCACCTTGCACTTGTCGCAGATCTTCTTGACGCTCGGCTTGACCTTCATGGGATGTCAGGTTCTCCGGGTCAGTGCCATCACCGCGCCGAAACGGGGTGGGGGCAAGATCTACTTGTACCGGTAGACGATCCGGCCACGCGTCAGGTCGTACGGAGAGAGCTCCACCACGACCCGGTCGTCCGGGAGGATACGGATGTAGTGCATCCGCATCTTGCCGGAGATGTGCGCGAGGACCTTGTGACCGTTCTGGAGTTCCACCTTGAACATGGCGTTCGGGAGGGACTCGATCACGGTGCCCTCAATTTCGATGGCACCTTGCTTCTTGGCCACGCTTCGCCTTTCGAATCGGCTACCTTGATCGACTCCCGTCGCCGTATGCGGACACACGGATGCACGAGAGCCGACGAGTCAGTCTACGTCAGCGGACTCCAAAAGACGAATCCGTCAAGTTTGCCCAGTGCGGGTGATCCTTAGACCTGCCGCAGGGCAGCCCCGTCGAAGGACCGCCCCGCGGCGGGCTCAGCCCAGCGGGTCGGGGGCCGCCGTGATGCCGTACTCCGCGAGCTTCGCCCGGCCGCAGTCCACGGCGGTCAGGACCAGCGGGCCGTTCTCCGTCAGGGCGATGGAGTGCTCCCAGTGCGAGGACCAGGTGCCGTCCGTCGTCAGGACGGTCCAGTCGTCGCTGAGCACCTTCGTCTGCGCCGTACCGAGCGAGACCATGGGCTCGATGGCCAGGCAGACGCCCGGAACCAGCTTGATGCCCTTGCCGCGCTTGCGGGAGACGTAGTTCAGCAGGTGCGGGTCCATGTGCATCTCGGTGCCGATGCCGTGGCCGCCGTAGTCCTCGATGATCCCGTACTTGCCGGTGGCCGGCCGGGGCTGGCGGCGGATGTAGGACTCGATCGCCTTCGAGATGTCGACCAGCCGGTTGTTCACCTTCATCGCGGCGATCCCGGCCCACATCGACTCCTCGGTCACCCGGGAGAGCTCGATCAGCTCCGGAGCGTGACCGGTCCCGACGAACGCCGTGTACGCGGCGTCGCCGTGCCAGCCGTCGATGATCGCGCCGGCGTCGATCGAGATGATGTCGCCGTCCTTGAGGACGGTCTTCTCGTCGGGGATGCCGTGCACGACGACCTCGTTGACCGAGGTGCAGATGGTCGCGGGGAATCCGCCGTACCCGAGGAAGTTCGACTTCGCCCCGTGGTCGGCGATCACCTTGCGCGCGACCTCGTCCAGGTCCTTCGTGGTGGCGCCCGGCACGGCCGCCTCACGGGTGGCGGCGTGAATGGCAGCGACCACCAGGCCGGCCTCGCGCATCTTCGCGATCTGCTCGGGGGTCTTGATCTGCACCATTGCTCGGCGCCTCTCTGCATCGAAGGATGGCGGCTGCGGCCGTACCCAACGATACGGCGCAAACAGTCGGCCGCGGCGCCCCTGGGGCGCCGCGCCCGACTGCGGAGATGAAACGGGGCGTCGCTAGTCCTGGTCGGACTTCTGGAGCGCCTCCATGGCACGCGCGGTCACATCGGTGACCTTGCCGAGCGCGGAGATGGTCACCACCAGGCCCTGGGCCCGGTAGTAGTCGATGATCGGCTCGGTCTGCGTGTGGTAGACCTCCAGCCGGGTACGGACCGTCTCCTCGCTGTCGTCGTCCCGCTGGTACAGCTCGCCGCCGCAGGCGTCGCAGACACCCTCGGTCTTCGGCGGGTTGTACGTCACGTGGAAGACGTGCGCGCTGTCGCTGCGGCAGATGCGGCGGCCCGCGATCCGCTTCACGACCTCGTCCTCGGGGACCTCCAGGTCGAGGACCGCGTCCAGCTCTACGCCCTCGTCCTTGAGCATCGCGTCAAGGGCCTCGGCCTGACCCACGTTGCGCGGGAAGCCGTCGAGCAGGAAGCCGTTCACGGCGTCCGACTGGGCCATGCGGTCCTTGGCCATGCCGATGGTGACCTCGTCCGGCACCAGCTGGCCTGCGTCCATGTAGGCGCGGGCCTGCTTGCCGAGGTCGGTGCCCCGGCTGATGTTGGCGCGGAAGAGATCGCCCGTCGAGATGTGCGGAATCGACAGGTTCTTGGCAAGGTACGCAGCCTGCGTTCCCTTGCCGGCACCAGGAGGCCCGACGAGGACGATTCGCATCAGCGGAGGAACCCTTCGTAATTGCGCTGCTGGAGCTGACTCTCGATCTGCTTCACGGTTTCCAGACCCACACCCACGATGATGAGGATGCTTGTCCCGCCGAACGGGAAGTTCTGGTTAGCACCGCCGAAACCTGCCAACGCCATCGTCGGCACCAGAGCGATCAGACCCAGGTACAGCGAGCCCGGCCAAGTGATCCTGTTGAGCACGTAGCTCAGATACTCGGCAGTAGGTCGACCAGCCCGGATACCCGGGATGAAGCCACCATACTTCTTCATGTTGTCGGCGACTTCCTCGGGGTTGAACGAGATCGCCACGTAGAAGAAGGCGAAGAACACGATCAACAGGAAGTACGTCGCGATGTAGTACGGGTGGTCACCCTTGACGAAGTGGTCCTGGATCCAGGTCGCCCAGCCCGCCTGGGAACCGGAGAACTGGACGATCAGGGCCGGGATGTAGAGCAGCGAAGAGGCGAAGATGACGGGAATCACACCCGCCTGGTTCACCTTCAGCGGGATGTACGTGGACGTACCGCCGTACGACCGTCGGCCGATCATGCGCTTCGCGTACTGCACCGGGATACGGCGCTGGGCCTGCTCGACGAAGACGACGAGCGCGACCATCACGAAGCCGATGAGGATGACCGTGCCGAATTCGATCCAGCCGTCGGCCAGCTTGCCGCTCTCCTTGATGGCCCACAGGGCACCCGGGAAGCTCGCGGCGATCGAGATGAACATCAGGATCGACATGCCGTTGCCGATGCCGCGGTCCGTGATGAGCTCACCGAGCCACATGACGGCGGCGGTACCGGCGGTCATGGTGAGCACCATGACGACGGTGGTGAAGATCGACTGGTTCGGGACGATCTGGTCACCCACGGAGCAGCTGCTGAACAGCGCACCGCTGCGGGCGGTTGCCACCAGACCGGTGCCCTGGAGGATGGCGAGCGCCACGGTCAGATAACGCGTGTACTGCGTGATCTTGGCCGTGCCGGACTGCCCCTCCTTCTTGAGGGCCTCCAGCCGGGGGATGACGACGGTCAGCAGCTGGAGAATGATGCTGGCCGTGATGTACGGCATGATGCCGAGCGCGAAGATCGTGATCTGCAGCAGTGCACCACCGCTGAACATGTTCACCAGGCCGAAGAGGCTGTTGTTGCCCTTGCTTGCCTGGTCAACACAAATCTGGACGTTCTCGTAGCTCACACCGGGCACCGGGATGTGTGCCCCGAGCCGGTAAAGCACGATGATGCCGAGCGTGAAGAACAGCTTCTTGCGCAGGTCGGGCGTCTTGAACGCCCGGGCGAACGCGGTGAGCACGGTGCCTCCTGCGACCCCCGCGCAATGCGTAGAGGTGACGGTCTTGAGGATCGACGAATACGAAACAGTCAAAGGTCCCCGGGCAGTTGCCCGGAGGGATAGCACAACAACGCACGCCACCTTACCGGCGACCATGCCCGCCTAGGAACGACCAACCGGGGATGCCCCATATGAGAGGCATCCCCGGTCGGATGTTCAGTACATCGAGTTGTCCGAGTTGTCTCAGACGAGCTCGGTGACGGTGCCGCCGGCGGCGGCAATCTTCTCCTTGGCGGAGCCGGAGACGGCGTCAACCGAAACCTGCAGCGCCACGGAGATCTCGCCCTGGCCAAGGACCTTGACGAGGTGGTTGTTGCGCACAGCGCCCTTGGCGACCAGGTCGGCCACCGTGACCTCTCCACCCTCGGGGTAGAGCGTCGCGAGCTTGTCCAGGTTCACGACCTGGTACTCCGTGCGGAACGGGTTCTTGAAGCCCTTGAGCTTCGGGAGACGCATGTGGAGGGGCATCTGGCCACCCTCGAAGCGCTCCGGAACCTGGTAACGGGCCTTCGTACCCTTGGTACCACGGCCTGCGGTCTTACCCTTGGACGCCTCACCACGACCCACACGGGTCTTGGCGGTCTTGGCGCCCGGGGCAGGCCGGAGGTTGTGGGCCTTCAGCGGGCTGTTCTCCGCCATGTCAGTCAACCTCCTCAACCGTCACGAGGTGGCGGACGGTGTGAACCATTCCGCGGAACTCGGGGCGGTCCTCCTTGACAACCGAGTCGTTCAGGCGCTTGAGCCCGAGCGTACGCAGGGTGTCGCGGTGGTTCTGCTTGCTGCCGATGTACGACTTCGTCTGCGTGATCTTGAGGCGAGCCATTACGCACCCGCTCCCGCACGCGCACGGAGCAGAGCCGCGGGGGCGACGTCCTCGAGGGGCAGACCACGGCGAGCCGCGATCTCCTCGGGACGCTGCAGGCCCTTGAGGGCCGTCACGGTCGCGTGCACGATGTTGATCGGGTTCGAAGAACCGAGCGACTTCGACAGGATGTCGTGAACGCCGGCGCACTCCAGAACGGCGCGCACCGGGCCACCCGCGATCACACCGGTACCGGGGGAAGCAGGCTTGAGCAGGACGACGCCCGCAGCCTTCTCGCCCTGGATCGGGTGAGGGATGGTGCCCTGGATACGCGGAACCTTGAAGAAGCTCTTCTTGGCCTCTTCAACGCCCTTGGCGATGGCCGCGGGAACTTCCTTGGCCTTGCCGTATCCGACACCGACGGTGCCGTCACCATCGCCCACCACGACCAGCGCGGTGAAGCTGAAGCGACGACCACCCTTCACAACCTTGGCGACGCGGTTGATCGCGACGACGCGCTCAACGTACGCGGTCTTCTCGGCGGCGCTGGCGCCACCGTCACGGCCCTTCCGGTCCCGCCGCTCGCCGCCACCGGCACCGCTTCCGCGGCGCTGGGGTCCAGCCATTGGAATTACCTCTCTCTGTTACGTCCGCTGTGCGTAGGAACCGGGGCTTAGAACTTCAGCCCGGCTTCACGGGCGGCGTCAGCCAGAGCGGCAATCCGCCCGGCGTACTGGTTACCACCGCGGTCAAACACGACGGCCTCGACGCCTGCGGCCTTGGCACGCTCGGCGACCAGGGCGCCGACCTGCTGGGCCTGGGCGCTCTTGTCACCCTCGCCACCACGGATGGAAACGTCCAGGGTCGACGCCGACGCGAGCGTGTGGCCCGCGATGTCGTCGATCACCTGAGCGACCATGTGGCGGTTGGAACGCGTCACGACCAAGCGGGGACGCTCCGGCGAACCGGAGATGTGCTTGCGGACGCGGATGTGGCGGCGCTTGAGAGCGGCGCGCTTGTACGCGTCGCCCTTGGCGATCTTCACACCGTATGCCATGGCTACTTACCAGCCTTTCCGACCTTGCGGCGGATGACCTCGCCCGCGTACTTGACGCCCTTGGCCTTGTACGGGTCGGGCTTCCGCAGCTTGCGGATGTTGGCGGCTACCTCGCCGACCTTCTGCTTGTCGATGCCCTCGACGCTGAGCTTCGTGGGCGACTCGACCTTGAAGGTGATGCCATCCGGAGCCTCGATGAGGATCGGGTGGCTGTAGCCCAGGGCGAACTCCAGGTTGGAGCCCTTCGCCTGGACGCGGTAACCGACACCGCTGATCTCGAGCGCCTTGCTGTATCCCTGGGTCACACCGGTGATCATGTTCGCCACCAGCGTGCGGGACAGGCCGTGGAGGGCCTTGTTCTGACGCTCGTCGTTCGGGCGGACGACGTTCAGAACGCCGTCCTCACCCTTGGAGACCTCGATCGGCGCTGCGACGGTGTGCGTGAGGGTCCCCTTGGGGCCCTTCACCGCGACCGTGCGGCCATCGATGGTGACGTCCACACCGGCGGGAACCTGGATGGGGAGCTTGCCGATTCGCGACATGAGCTATTCCTCCGTTCCCGACTACCAGACGTAGGCGAGGACTTCCCCACCTACGCCCTTCTTGCTGGCCTGCTGGCCGGTCAGGAGACCGTGGGACGTGGAGATGATCGCCACGCCCAGGCCGCCGAGAACCTTCGGCAGGTTGGTGGACTTTGCGTAAACACGCAGACCCGGCTTCGAGATTCGCTTGATGCCGGCGATCGAGCGCTCGCGGTTCGGGCCGAACTTCAGCTCAAGGATGAGGTTCTTGCCGACCTCTGCGTCCTCGACCTTCCAGCCGGTGATGAAGCCCTCCTGCTGGAGGATCTCCGCGATGTGCGACTTGATCTTGCTGTGCGGCATCGCGACGTCGTCGTGATACGCCGAGTTCGCGTTGCGCAGACGCGTGAGCATGTCTGCGATGGGATCAGTCATGGTCATGAGTTGGCCTTCGGCCTCTCTCGCCGGGGTTTCCTGTATGCGCCATCCCTCTCCCCACTCAGTGGCGGGACGGGTGCGGTGCGGGGACCTACGGCGTAGTAAGTCGGTCTTGGGCGGCAGGCGCCCAACCCTTCAAGCCTACGGCATGAAAGGAGGGGCTCCTGCCGACCAGATGCTTACCGAGAGTCTCCGGGTAATCCCAACGCCCAAAGGGCGAGGGGAAATTACCAGGAGCTCTTGGTCACGCCCGGCAGCTCGCCACGGTGAGCCATCTCACGAAGGCACACGCGGCAGAGGCCGAACTTGCGGTAGACGGAGTGGGGCCGGCCGCAGCGCTGGCAGCGGGTGTACCCGCGAACGCCGAACTTCGGCTTGCGGGCGGCCTTAGCGATCAGAGCCTTCTTCGCCACGGTCAGTTCTCCTTGAACGGGAAGCCGAGGTGACGAAGGAGGGCACGACCCTCGTCGTCGTTGGTCGCCGTGGTGACCACGGTGATGTCCATGCCCCGGACCCGGTCGATCTTGTCCTGGTCGATCTCGTGGAACATGACCTGCTCCGTGAGACCGAAGGTGTAGTTGCCACGGCCGTCGAACTGCTTGGGCGACAGGCCGCGGAAGTCACGGATACGCGGCAGCGCGAGCGACAGCGTACGGTCCAGGAA
Organism: Streptomyces sp. NPDC079020; assembly: GCF_044542225.1. NCBI lineage: Bacteria > Bacillati > Actinomycetota > Actinomycetes > Kitasatosporales > Streptomycetaceae > Streptomyces > Streptomyces sp. NPDC079020. Next base: position 123,168 of record NZ_JBITUB010000011.1, on the reverse strand, counting down.
CTCCCACATCCGGTCACCGCGGAGGGTGACGTGGCAGCCGATGGGCTGGCCCTCGCGCAGCTTGAACTGCGCGATGGACTTGCGGGCCTTGGTGACGGCCGGCTTCTGACCGGTGATCGTGGTGAGGTCCTTGACGGCCCCGTCGATCAGCTTGGAGTCGCGGGCGGCGTCGCCCACACCCATGTTGACCACGATCTTGACCAGACCGGGAACCTGCATGACGTTCTCGTACGAGAACTCCTCACGCAGCTTGCCGGCGATTTCCTCGCGGTAGCGCGTCTTGAGACGCGGCGCAGTGGTGGTAGTCATCAGATGTCCTCACCGGTGCGCTTGGCAACGCGGATCTTGTTGCCCTCGTCGTCAAAGCGGTAGCCGACGCGAGTAACGACCTTGTTGCCGTCCTTCTCAACAACCAGCTGCACGTTGCTGACGTGGACGGGAGCCTCGGTCGTCACAATGCCACCGGTCTGCGAACCGCGAGCGGTCTGACCGGCCTTCGTGTGCTTCTTGACCCGGTTGACACCCTCGACGAGGACGCGGTCCTGAGCAGGGTAGGCAACGATGACCTTGCCCTGCTTGCCCTTGTCCTTACCGGTGATGACCTGAACCAGGTCGCCCTTCTTGATCTTCATGCTTACAGCACCTCCGGCGCGAGCGAGATGATCTTCATGAACTTCTTCTCGCGCAGCTCTCGGCCAACCGGGCCAAAGATGCGGGTGCCGCGGGGGTCGCCGTCGTTCTTCAGAATGACGGCGGCGTTCTCGTCGAAGCGGATGTACGAGCCATCCTGACGACGACGCTCCTTGACGGTGCGAACGATGACGGCCTTGACGACGTCACCCTTCTTCACGTTGCCACCGGGGATCGCGTCCTTGACGGTGGCGACGATGACGTCACCGATACCCGCGTAGCGGCGACCCGAGCCACCGAGAACACGAATGGTGAGAATTTCCTTCGCACCCGTGTTGTCGGCGACGCGCAGTCGCGACTCCTGCTGGATCACGTCTATCTCCTGATCGTCTGCCGGTTCCCGGCGGGGAGTTCCATGAGCGGCCTACGAGAACGTAAGCGCCTTACGGAGACTCCCCACCGAGCCTGGCGGAACTTGCCTGAGGGGAATGCCCCTCAGGAATTACTTGGCCTTCTCGAGGATCTCGACGATGCGCCAGCGCTTCGAGGCGGACAGCGGCCGGGTCTCCATGATGATGACACGGTCGCCGACGCCGGCAGCGTTCTGCTCGTCGTGGGCCTTGAGCTTGTTCGTACGGCGGATGACCTTGCCGTACAGCGCGTGCTTGACACGGTCCTCGACAGCGACGACGACGGTCTTGTCCATCTTGTCGCTGACGACCAGACCCTCACGGGTCTTGCGGAAACCGCGGTCGGTCTTGGTCTCAGTCACAGTCTTCTCGCTCATCAGACGCTCTCCACCGTCTCGATGCCCAGCTCGCGCTCACGCATCAGGGTGTAGATCCGGGCGATGTCCTTACGGACGGACTTGAGCCGGCCGTGGTTTTCGAGCTGACCAGTCGCCGCCTGGAAGCGGAGGTTGAACAGCTCTTCCTTGGCCTCGCGGAGCTTGTTGAGAAGCTCCTCGTTGCCCAGCTCGCGCAGCTCGGACGCCTTGGTACCGGCCGACATCACGACTCACCTGCCTCGCGCCGAACGATCCGGCACTTCATCGGAAGCTTGTGAGCAGCGCGGGTAAGCGCCTCACGAGCAATCTTCTCGTTCGGGTAGGACAGCTCGAACATCACCCGACCGGGCTTGACGTTCGCGATCCACCACTCGGGAGAACCCTTACCGGAACCCATGCGGGTCTCGGCAGGCTTCTTCGTCAGGGGGCGGTCCGGGTAGATGTTGATCCAGACCTTGCCGCCACGCTTGATGTGGCGGGTCATCGCGATACGAGCTGCCTCGATCTGGCGGTTCGTCACGTACGCCGGAGTCAGCGCCTGGATGCCGTACTCGCCGAACGCAACCTGCGTGCCACCCTTGGACATACCGCTGCGCTTCGGGTGGTGCTGCTTGCGGTGCTTGACCCTACGGGGGATCAGCATTTCGGTCAGGCCTCCGTTCCGGTGCTCTCAGCAGCCGGAGCAGCGGCGGCGGGAGCGTCGGCCTTGGGGGCCTCGGCTGCCGGCGACTGCTGCGGCTTGCGGCCGCGACCGCCACGCTCGCCACCACGGCCACCGCGGCCGGCCGGGCGGTCAGCGCCGCCACGAGCCGGACGGTTGCCGGCGCGGGCTGCGGCGTTCTCGGCGCGGACCTCGGCGATGTTCTTGACGTCGCCCTTGTAGATCCAGACCTTCACGCCGATGCGGCCGAAGGTCGTCTTGGCCTCGAAGAAGCCGTAGTCGACGTTCGCACGGAGCGTGTGCAGGGGCACGCGGCCCTCGCGGTAGAACTCCGAGCGGGACATCTCGGCGCCGCCGAGGCGACCGCCGCACTGGATCTTGATGCCCTTGGCGCCGGCCTTCATCGAGCTCTGCATGCTCTTGCGCATGGCACGACGGAAGGAGACGCGGGAGGAGAGCTGCTCGGCGACGGCCTGGGCCACCAGCTGAGCGTCCACCTCGGGGTTCTTGACCTCGAGGATGTTCAGCTGGACCTGCTTGCCGGTCAGCTTCTCCAGCTCGCCACGGATGCGATCGGCCTCGGCGCCGCGGCGGCCGATGACGATGCCCGGACGGGCGGTGTGGATGTCAACGCGGACGCGGTCGCGGGTGCGCTCGATCTCGACCTTCGAGATGCCGGCCCGCTCCATGCCCTTCGTCATCATGCGACGAATGGCGACGTCTTCCTTGACGTAGTCCTTGTACAGCTTGTCGGCGTACCAACGGGACTTGAAGTCCGTGGTAATGCCGAGCCGGAACCCGTGCGGGTTTACCTTCTGGCCCATTACCGGGTTCCTTCCTTGCTGCTGACGACCACGGTGATGTGGCTGGTCCGCTTACGGATCCGGTAGGCACGGCCCTGAGCACGCGGACGGAACCGCTTCAGGGTCGGGCCCTCGTCCACGTACGCCTCGCTGATGACCAGCGAAGAGGCGTCGGTGTGGTCGTAGTTGTGTGCAGCGTTGGCGATGGCGCTGTCAAGCACCTTGCCAACCGGCACGCTCGCGGCCTGCGGGGCGAAACGCAGGACCGCCTGAGCCTCCGTGGCATCCATGCCACGGATGAGGTCCACCACTCGGCGGGCCTTCATGGGCGTGACGCGGATGTACCGCGCCTGGGCCCTGGCTTCCATGGTTGTCCCTTCGGTGTAAGTCATAGTCGTTTCCACCCCGCGCTAGCGGCGCTTCGACTTCCGGTCGTCCTTGACGTGGCCGCGGAAGGTGCGAGTCGGCGAGAACTCGCCGAGCTTGTGGCCGACCATCGACTCGGTGACGAACACCGGGACGTGGATCTTGCCGTTGTGCACCGCGATGGTGTGACCCAGCATGGCCGGGACGATCATCGAGCGACGGGACCAGGTCTTGATGACGTTCTTGGTGCCTGCTTCGTTCTGTACGTCCACCTTCTTGATGAGGTGGCCGTCGACGAAGGGCCCCTTCTTGAGACTGCGCGGCATCTAAACCCGCTCCTAGCGCTTCTTGTTCGTCTTGCGGCGGCGGACGATGTACTTGCTCGATGCCTTCTTCGGCGAGCGAGTACGACCCTCCTTCTGACCCCACGGCGAGACCGGGTGACGTCCACCGGAGGTCTTGCCTTCACCACCACCGTGCGGGTGGTCAACCGGGTTCATCGCGACACCGCGGACGGTCGGGCGTACGCCCTTCCAGCGCATACGGCCGGCCTTGCCCCAGTTGATGTTCGACTGCTCGGCGTTGCCGACCTCGCCAATGGTGGCGCGGCAGCGGGCGTCGACCAGCCGGATCTCACCGGACGGCATACGAAGGTGGGCCATGGTGCCCTCCTTCGCCAGCAGCTGCACGGAAGTACCCGCGGAACGGGCGAACTTCGCGCCGCCGCCGGGCCGCAGCTCGATGGCGTGGATGGTCGTACCGACCGGGATGTTGCGCAGCGCCAGGTTGTTGCCCGGCTTGATGTCTGCGGCCGGACCGTTCTCGACACGGTCACCCTGCGACAGGCCACGCGGGGCGACGATGTAGCGCTTCTCGCCGTCCGCGTAGTGCAGCAGCGCGATGCGCGCGGTGCGGTTCGGGTCGTACTCGATGTGCGCGACCTTGGCCGGCACGCCGTCCTTGTCGTGACGACGGAAGTCGATCACGCGGTAGGCGCGCTTGTGTCCGCCACCCTGGTGGCGAACGGTGATCCGACCGGCGTTGTTACGGCCGCCCTTGCTGTGCAGGGGGCGGACCAGCGACTTCTCCGGCGTGGACCGCGTGATCTCGACAAAGTCGGCGACGCTGGAGCCACGACGGCCCGGGGTCGTCGGCTTGTACTTGCGGATACCCATTTCTCAGTCCTCGTCCGATTCCGGACGACTCGACCTCCGTCAGGAGGTCGGGCCGCCGAAGATGTCGATACGGTCGCCCTCGGCGAGGGTCACGATGGCGCGCTTGGTGTCAGCGCGCTTGCCGAAGCCGGTCTTGGTGCGCTTGCGCTTACCCTGCCGGTTGATCGTGTTGACCCCGGTGACCTTGACCGAGAAGACCGCTTCCACGGCCTGCTTGATCTGGGTCTTGTTGGAGCCGGGCGCGACGATGAACGTGTACTTGTTCTCGTCGAGCAGCGCGTAGCTCTTCTCGGAGACAACCGGCTTGACGAGAACGTCGCGCGGGTCCGAGTAGGTCTTGCTCGTGATGGTCGAGCTGGTAACGGTCGCCTCGCTCATCAGGCGTCGCTCCCTTCGGTCTCAGCGGTCTGGGGGCCAGACACGAAGGACTCGAAAGCGGCCTGAGTGAAGACCACGTCGTCAGAGACGATCACGTCGTACGTGTTCAGCTGGCCCGGCTCCAGGATGTGCACCTGGGGCAGGTTGCGTGCGGACAGCCACGCGGCCTCGTCGGCGCGGTCGACGACCAGGAGCACGTTGTTGCGCTCACTGATCTTGCCGAGCAGCGTCTTCGCGGCCTTCGTGGAGATCGCACCCTCGACCACGCCGGTGACGACGTGGATACGGGAGTGACGCGCCCGGTCGGAGAGGGCACCACGCAGGGCGGCGGCCTTCATCTTCTTCGGGGTGCGCTGCGAGTAGTCACGCGGCTGCGGGCCGTGGACGACGCCACCGCCGGCGAACTGCGGCGCACGGGTCGAACCCTGGCGCGCGCGGCCGGTGCCCTTCTGGCGGTACGGCTTGCGGCCACCGCCTCGGACCTCGGCGCGGGTCTTGGTCTTGTGCGTGCCCTGACGGGCAGCTGCCAGCTGTGCGACGACGACCTGGTGGATCAGCGGAACGCTGGTCTTGGCGTCGAAGATCTCCGCGGGGAGCTCGACGGTACCGGCCTTGTCGCCTGCCGGCGAAAGGATGTCAATGGTGCTCATTACCTCAAGCCCCCTTGGCCGCGGTACGGACCAGGACGAGGCCGCCGTTCGGACCGGGGACCGCGCCCTTGATGAGGAGCAGACCCTTCTCCGCGTCAACCGCGTGGATGGTCAGGTTCTGGGTGGTGACCCGCTCGTTGCCCATGCGACCCGCCATGCGCATGCCCTTGAAGACACGGCCGGGGGTGGCACAGCCACCGATGGAGCCGGGCGAACGGTGCTTGCGCTGCACGCCGTGACCGGCGCCGAGGCCCTTGAAGTTGTGACGCTTCATGACACCGGCGAAGCCCTTGCCCTTGCTCTTGCCCGTGACATCAACCTTGATGCCGGACTCGAACACCTCGGCGGTGATCTCCTGGCCCAGCGTGTACTCGCTGGCGTCAGGGGTACGGAGCTCCACCAGGTGGCGGCGGGGGGTCACGTCGGCCTTGGCGAAGTGGCCCTTGAGGGGCTTGTTCACCTTGCGCGGGTCGATCTCGCCGAAGGCGATCTGGACCGACTCGTAGCCGTCGTTGTCGTTGGTGCGGACCTGGGTGACGACGCAGGGCCCGGCCTTGACGACGGTCACCGGGACGACCCGGTTGTTCTCGTCCCAGACCTGGGTCATGCCGAGCTTCTCGCCCAGGACGCCCTTAATGTTCTTAGCCATCTCGCGCGTCACCTCAGAGCTTGATCTCGATGTCGACGCCCGCCGGCAGGTCGAGACGCATGAGCGAGTCAACCGTCTTCGGCGTGGGGTCGAGGATGTCGATGAGGCGCTTGTGCGTGCGCATCTCGAAGTGCTCGCGCGAGTCCTTGTACTTGTGCGGCGACTTGATGACGCAGTACACGTTCTTCTCAGTGGGCAGCGGCACCGGGCCCGCGACCGACGCACCAGTGCGGGTCACCGTCTCGACGATCTTCTTCGCCGAAGAGTCGATGACCTCGTGGTCGTAGGCCTTGAGCCGGATGCGGATCTTCTGTCCCGCCATGGCTACTAGTAGTCCTGTCTCTCGAAACGCTCTGGAACCCGGGGGTTCTCGTAACTCCTCCGCCGACCCACGCGGTCGGGCGTGTCGCATCCCCTCTACGAAAATCTCCCGAAGGAAATCCCAACCAAGGGGGTGCGGGCCCGAGGACCGCGGAACCGGGGGCGGAACACCCACCGGGTGCCTGGCCGGCGCCCTGCTTTACTTCCCGGAAGATTCCCGTACGTCCGGCCCGCATGGGGCCGACGAGTACTGTGGGACTCGCTTCCGGTCCTCCCGGCGGGAGGCGCGCAGCATTGACACTCAACCGAGCAACCTGGTCAGTGTGCCATACGGGGTGTGAGCCTGGCCAATCGGGCCCAGAATCTTACCCCCCGCGAGGGAGCGGTCAAACGCGGGCGCGCATTCGGCGCGTCCCCGGCCGGGCGTGGGCCTTGGACTGGGGCGCGCGTACGTAGAGGGGTCAGCGCCCGGAGGCGTACCCGGCGGCGTACGGGACGAAGCGCACCCACGCGGCGGGGGTAAGGGCGAGAAGCGGACCCTGGACGTCCTTGGAGTCGCGGATGTGGACGGTGTCCGGGGTGGTCGCGACTTCGACGCACTCGTTGCTGTTGCTGCTGTCGCTGTAGCTGCTCGTGAACCACTCCAGCGCAGAAACGTCCCGGGTCGAGGGCTTGCGGATCATGTCGCTCCCACGGCAGAGGGGGTCAGTGCCCAGCGGCGTACGAAACGAAGCGAGCCCACGCGGCGGGAGTAACGGCGAGGCGCGGGCCCTGGACGTCCTTGGAATCACGGACGTGGACGGCGCCGGAGGCGGTGGCAACCTCGACGCACTCGCTGCCGTTGCTGCTATCGCTGTAGCTGCTCTTGAACCACTTCAGCGCGGAAGCGTCCCCGGCGGTCGGCTTGTGGATCATGTCGCTCCCACCTCGGAAGGGGTCAGTGCCCGGCGGCGTACGAGACGAAACCAGCCCACGCGGCGGGAGTAACGGCGAGACGCGGGCCCTGGACGTCCTTGGAATCACGGACGTGGACGGCGCCGGAGGCAGTGGCAACCTCGACGCACTCGCTGCCGTCGCTGCTATCGCTGTAGCCGCTCTTGAACCACCGCAGCTCGGAACCGTCCCGGGCAGAAGGCTTGCGGATCATGTCTCTCCAAAGGCGGGTTCTTCGGACAGAAGCGCGCCCAGCCCGACATCGGCCAAAGGAAAGGCTGCGGCGTGGGTACGTAGAGAGGTCAGTGCCCGGCTGCGTACGAGACGAAACCCGCCCACGCGGCGGGGGTGACGGCGAGACGCGGACCCCGGACGTTCTTGGAATCACGTACGTGCACGGCGGCAAGGGCGGTCGCGACCTCGACGCAGTCGTTGCCGTCGCCACTGCTGCTGTAGCTGCTCTTGAACCACTTCAGCGCGGAAGCGTCCCCAGCAGAGAGCTTCTGGATCATGTCTCTCCCAGCACTTTCTCAATGAAGGCCCGTGACTCCCGTGGCGAGAGAGCCTGGGCCCGGATCATCCCACAGCGCAATTCCAGGATCCTGAGCTGCCTCGGGTCAGAGACTGGACGCCCTCCGAACGCGCCTTCGGACCGCCCCACCGCGCTGCCGTCGGGGAACTTCAGCACTTCGATCAGCCCGCCGGTCCCAGGGTGTTCCTCGCGATGGGTCGGCATCACCTGGATCGCCACATTCCGTAATTGCCCTACTTCCAGGAGGCGTTCGAGTTGTCGACGCCACACCATTGTGCCTCCGACCGGACGTCGAAGCGTCACCTCTTCCTGGACAAAACTGAGCGACGGGAGCGGGTCCCGGTCGAAGATGGCTTGCCGGGCCAGCCGAGCGGCCACCACGCGATCCATTTCATCCAGCGTGTAGGCGGGGAGCCATGAGGCGAACAGGGCTCGCATATGGCCTTCGGTCTGCAACAGGCCGTTGATGTTGTGGTTGTGGTAGGCCTCCAGCTCAACAGCCCTGGCCTCTAGCTTCGCCAGGTCCCGCACCTTCTTCGGGTACCGCACCTCCGCGACATCCGGCTTCATCGCCGCGAGCTTGCCGCCCGCCCCCAGCACCGCGTCCGCACGGTCCAGGAACTCCGGGCGGGGGATGCGCCGGCCGCCCTCCACCTTGTAGACGAGGTCCTCCCCGTACCCCATCTGCGCCCCGAGCTCGCACGCCCGCATCCCCGCCGCCTCGCGCCACGCCTTGATCTGGCGGCCCACGGCGGCGACCACCGCCACCCCGGACTCGTCGTCGGGATCGACGTCCCAGCCGGGCTCGTCCGCGCTGCCGCCCCCGTGCTCCGTACCGTCCCCGTACCCCGCGCCGTCCCCGCGCTCCGTGCCGTCCCCGTGTCCCGAACCGTCGCCAATCACGCTCATGCGAGCCCCACTTCCGACGTGCGTGCCGTTCTTCTCTCAACCGCGTCCGTTCCCGGTGCGTCACGCCGGACAGTCAGGACAGCGCCGGACAAGCCCTGGACAATCACCGTACGCAAGGGCTCAGTCACTGGGCACGGTACGCAGAGGCGGCCACGCTGAGTGACATGAACCAAGAAATGGTCCGCGTCCAACGCCCCGCCGCGAGCCGGACGTTCACCGTGCTGCTCTCGCCCACCCGGCGGGCGGCCAGGCTCGCCCGGCTGCTCACCGTGGCCCGTCTCGGCGCCTGGGGGCTCCCTTCGGAGTCGGCGGCGCACATCGTCGCCGAGCTGGCGGCGAACGCCTCGGTGCACGGCCGGGTACGGGGCCGGGACTTCCGGCTGCACCTCGCTGTCCGTGGCGAGGCCCTGTTGCGGATCGAGGTGGCCGACACCCGGGGCGACAGCGTTCCGCCCGGTCCGGGGGCCGTCAAGGCGCCCGAGGACGACGCGGAGAGCGGACGGGGCCTGCTCATCGTCGAGGCCCTGGCCGACCACTGGGGCGTCGCCCCCGGACCCGTACCGCTCAAGACGGTGTGGGCCGAACTCGACCTCGCGCGCTGACCGCCTCCACCGGGTCGTGGGATGTCACGACCCGGTATTCCCGACCGGATCGTGGGCGGCCACGACGCGGTGGCCCTCGACGTCAACTACGTAAAGAACTCGGAGAAAAAACCCCACCCGACCCCACCCCGTCCCCTACCTGAAGCACCCCGGGAGCTCGTCACTCACACGGGTGAGGTTTGCCAACTCAGCTGGCTTTCGCGCTGGTTGGGAGGCATATGCTCACGCCACCACACCAGCACATACGTCGGCCCCCGGCCGGGACAGCAATCCCGATCGAGGGCCTGACCAACGAGGAAGAGAACAGCTTCCCGATGGATGTTCAGCAGAGTACTGCCCTCACCCGCGCCCTGGCGGAGGTTCCCGGACCTCTCCCGGCCTCCGGCGTGATCCACATCGTGATCCCGCACACCAGCCGCTTCACGGTCGTCGGCAACCACCTCGCTCAGCACCCCGGCCTCAGCTCCACCGCCGTGGGTATCGCCGTGCGCATCCAGTCGCTGCCCCCGGGGGCCGACGTGGGGATCAAGGCGCTTGCCGCCCGCTTCCCCGAAGGTGAGAGCCGCATCGCCGCCGCCCTGCGCGAGCTGGAGGCCCACGGCTACCTGCAACGGACACGTATCCGCCTGCCGGGGGGCAGGATCGTCACCCGCACCGTGTTCTGCAACCAGCCCGCAGAACTCTTACGGACACGCACGGACCGGCAGCCGACGCCGCAACCGCCCCCGCCCGCGCAAGGACGGGTCCCGGCACGGGCACCGACGCCCGAGCCGCCCGTGCCCCAGGCAGCAGCCGCTCCCGCCGTACCGGAGGCACCCGGCCCCTCCGCCGCACCGGAGCACCAACCGCCGGTCCCGGACGAGACACCGGCCGAGGCACCGGCCGAGACCTCAGCCCCGGCACCCGCCCCGTCGTCACCGCCCTGCGCTCCCCCACGCAGCTCGCGCTTCGTACCGCCGCCGACCGCGCCCAAGCCGCCGCCCCCGCCACTCCCCCAGCCCCGCGAACTCACCCCGGAACTGCACCGCACCGCCACCGCGCTCGTCACCGATCTGCGCCGCCATGCGCCCCAACTCGCGCTGTCCGAGAACGACGTCCGCCATCTGGCACCTGGCGTCGCGGCCTGGCTCGAACGCGAGGCTCACCCCGACACCATCCGCCACACGCTCACCAGCGACCTCCCCCATCCCCTCAGGCACCCGGCGAAACTCCTCAGGCACCGGCTGACCTCCCTGCTGCCCCCACCGCTCCCCGGCGCCGACGACCTCGCGCTCCCCCGCCGCCGTGTCACGGTCACCCCGTTCCAGACGTGCGACGGCTGCGACCGCGCGTTCCGCTCCCACGCCCCCGGCCACTGCGGCGACTGCCGGACCGAACCGGCGCGGACCGCCGCCTGAGGGCTGTCCGCCGGGCGCTCGCAGCTGAGCGCCCCGTCCTATCCGTACGAGATCGCGGTCCCGTATGCCACCACGTACCAGGAACCGGCATCCACCCCCTTCTGGATGCTCGTCAGGCGTGCGCCGATGACCTCGCTGGCCCCGACGTTGGCCGCGTTCACGCTCAGGGACGAGAACGCTTCGCCGGGGAAGACCTGTTGGTCGCCCCAGACGACCCAGCTGTTGGTAACGGGGCGGTTCATCTGCTGGGGGGTGTCGACCGTGAGTACCGGGACCGGAAAAGAGAGTCTTCTCGCCATAACCACGGCATGGTGCCAGGGTCCGGCCCGTTCGACAACGGACGGTGCACATGCGTGACCGGGCAGTAGGGCCGGGCTGCCGGGCGACAACTGGAGCCATCAGCTCGCCTGAAAGAATCCGGCCATGTCTACACGCACGAAGCCCGGCTGGGCCTTCCGCACCGCCACCCCCGAGGACATCGAGCCCCTGGCCGAGCTGCGGGCCCTGGTGATGCGCCCCGACCTGGAGCGTCTGGGGCGGTACGACGAGCACCGCGTTCGGCAGCGGCTGCGCGACGCGTACGCCCCGGAGCACACCTCGGTGATCCTCGTGGACGGAGCGCTCGCGGGCTGTGTGTCCCTGCGCCCCGGTACGGACAGCGCGACGGACGGCACCGCGGACCACGCGCCGGACGGATGGTGGCTGGAGAACTTCTACCTCTCCCCCGCGCTCCAGGGCCGCGGCATCGGCACCGGCGTACTGCGCTCCCTGTTGGAGCGCGCCGACCGGGAGGGCGCACGCGTGCGGCTGGCCGTGCTCCGGGGCAGCGCGGCACGGGCCCTGTACGAGCGGCACGGCTTCGTCGAGGAGCGCCGGGACCCGGTCGATGCGTTCATGGTCCGCGAGCCGGCGGCCTGACACCACTTTCCCCGTTCGCCCGGACCTGTCCGGCCCGGCGGCCTAACCTGGTCCCCCACAGCTCTCGGGGGAGGCTCGGTGCGTCTGCTGATCGATGTCGTGGAAGGTGACTGGGCCGACTTCTACGGCCGCTACGGGAACCGGACCGCATGGCGGCTCGAACGCCTGGAATCCTTCCGCCCGGATACGGGCACCGCCTCGTCCGGTGGCGCCTCGTCCGGCAGCGTGGAAGACGCCTCGGCCCGCTGGCAGGCGCTGTACGACGACACGCTCGGCCGGGCCTTCGAGATCTCCGTACCGCCGTCCATGACCGTGGCCGACTGCCTGGCACACGCGCTGGGCGAAGCCCGCCGACGCGGTGTCGCCCGGCGGGATGCGGGGCCTCCGCCGGACGGGAGGGACCCGTTCGCGGACCGGGTCCTGCGGACCTGGCTGGCCGATCCCGTCACCGACGAACGGTTCGACGACGGGCTGACACTGGAGCGGGCCGGTCTCGGCGAGGACGACCTCGTCGTCCTGTGCGTCGAGCGCACCGCCGAGGGCTGCTACGCCATGGGCCCGGCCATGAACCCGGCCGTCCTGCTGGAGCGGCTGCAACTCGCCATGAACGGGACCGCCCCCGACGACGGGCCGAGGCTGTGGGGCGTACTCCTCTACACCACGGCCGACGTGGAGCTGGCGACGTACGTCCGGACGCACTTCGAGGACCTCAACGCCCTGTCCGGGCCGAACACCCGGGTCTTCGTCGTCGAGCGGCAGGCGAGATGGGCCGAGGCACGGAAGTACTGGCGCGCGCACCTGGAGCCGGAGCTGTACCGGGTGCTCTCGTCGATGCGGTGGCTCCACTGGCAGCCGTACGACCCCCAGGGCGCCTACAAGATCGCCGCCCGTCTGAAGGTGGACCCGGAACTCCTGCCCTGCCTCGTCTTCTTCGACAGCCGGCCGGGGCTGCCCTGGGGCGAGCGGAAGATCGTCTTTCCGGTGGAGGACGTCACCCCGAGGTACTTCCGTACCCTCTTCGGCCGTATCGCCAGGGCGCTCGAAACCGCCTCTCCGGCAGGGGAGGCGCCACCGGGCGGCAGCTACTACGGGCCGCTGTCGTTCGAGAGGCAGCGGGACGGCGCGACGAGCGACAGCCGGACCGTACTGCGCGCACTGCTGCGCAGCGGCCGGGACGGCGACGCCGCGGCATTCGCCGCGGTCGAAGCGGCCCAGCGGGCGATCAGGGCGGCGCTGCGGCCGGCCCCCGCGCCCAGCACCGACTACCACCTCGACAACTGCCGGGTCATTCTCACGCCAGGAGCATCCGTGACCGAGAATTTCCACTTCCACGGGCAGAACACCACCTTCATCAACCGTCCCGTGGACACCGTCGTCCAGGACTTCCAGAACCAGCACGGAACGGCCCTGTGCCACGAGGAGCTGCGCAGTCTGCTCCGGCTGACCCTCTCCAGTACGGACCTCGCCGACGCCGACCGCGACGAGGCCGCGGCCGCCGTGCACGACCTGGCCCGGCTCTCCGCGGAACCCGAGCCGGACGGGCCCGCGGTCCGGCTGCGGGCGGAGCGGCTGCGGGAGATGCTCGCGGGGGCCGCCGACATCGCGCAGCCCGCCCTGGCGATCATCGCCTCCGTCGTCGCGGCCGTGGCCGGGTAGCGGGGCCCGTACCGCCGCAGCCGCCACGCGGCACGGGCTGCTGGTGACCGCCCGCACGCGAGGCATAACGCCGCGTTGTATCCAAGCGTTAGTACCCGGTTCACTCCGTCTTCGGGACCCTGGGGCCGACCGACCCCCACAGACACGCCCACGGGCGTGCCTCCCCGAAACGAGGAACCATGCGAATAGCCAGGCTCGTGCCCGCCGTCGCCGCCGCGGCGGTCTCCGTCCTCGCCCTTCTCGCACCCACCGCCTCGGCCTCCCCGGCCACCCCTCCCCCCACGGCCCAGGCCGTCCAGCCGATCATCGGCGGCGGCTACGCGCAGAACGCCCCGTGGGCCGCGCGTCTCTTCTCCAACGGCAGGGAGACCTGTTCGTCGACGATCATCGCGCCGACCTGGATCCTCACGGCGAAGCACTGCGTCACCGGCGGCGGGCTGTCGTTCCGGATCGGCAGTATCGACCAGCACAGCGGCGGCACGGTGGCGAACGGTGTGCAGACCTACACCCACAGCGCGGACCTGGCGCTGGTGCGGCTGGACCGGTCCGTTCAGGGGACCTACTCCCCGCTCGGACAGCCCGGCTCGGTGAGCGTCGGGCAGAGCGTCCAGGTGTTCGGCTGGGGCGCCACCTCGCAGTGCGGCTCCGAGGCCAACTGTCAGTCGCGCTATCTGAAGGTGGCCAGTGTGACCGTCAGCGGCGGCTGCACCGACGCGTACGGCGGCTCGGCGATCTGTGCGCGCCGCGGCAACGGCATCACCGCCGGCGGGGACTCGGGCGGCCCGATGACGGCGGGCGGTGTCCAGGTGGGCGTCGCCTCGACCAGTGACCGGCAGACCACGACCGCGTACACGAACGTCACCGCGTACCGCTCCTGGATCCAGTCCATCGCGGGCGTCTGACCCCGGGGGCCCGCTCCACGGATCACGTGCCGGAACGCTCAGCACAAAGCGAAGGGCCCTGTACCTCTCTCACGAGAGGTACAGGGCCCTTCTTGCAGCTCAGCGAGCTACCAGGTCAGACGATCAAGCAGAAACTACTTGATGATCTTGGTGACCTGGCCGGCGCCCACGGTCCGGCCACCCTCACGGATGGCGAACTTCAGGCCCTCTTCCATGGCGACCGGCTGGATCAGCGCGACGTCCATGAGGGTGTTGTCACCCGGCATGACCATCTCGGTGCCCTCGGGGAGGGTCACAACGCCCGTTACGTCCGTGGTACGGAAGTAGAACTGCGGGCGGTAGTTGTTGAAGAACGGGGTGTGACGGCCACCCTCGTCCTTCGACAGGATGTAGGACTGCGCCTGGAACTCGGTGTGCGGCGTGACCGAACCCGGCTTGATGATGACCTGGCCGCGCTCGACGTCCTCGCGCTTGATGCCACGGAGGAGCAGACCGACGTTCTCACCGGCCTGGCCCTCGTCGAGCAGCTTGCGGAACATCTCGATGCCGGTGACCGTGGTGGTGGTCTTCTCGGTCTTGATACCGACGATGTCGACGGTCTCGTTGACCTTCAGGACACCACGCTCGATACGGCCGGTGACGACCGTACCGCGACCGGTGATCGTGAAGACGTCCTCGATGGGCATGAGGAACGGCTTCTCGACGTCACGCTCGGGCTGCGGGATGGACTCGTCGACGGCGGCCATCAGGTTCAGGACCGACTGGCCCCACTCCTTGTCGCCCTCAAGAGCCTTGAGCGCCGAGACACGCACGACCGGAAGGTCGTCGCCCGGGAACTCGTACTCGGAGAGGAGCTCACGGACCTCGAGCTCGACGAGCTCCATGATCTCCTCGTCGTCCACCATGTCGGCCTTGTTCAGGGCGACGACGATGTACGGGACACCGACCTGGCGGGCCAGGAGCACGTGCTCCTTGGTCTGCGGCATCGGGCCGTCGGTGGCCGCGACCACGAGGATGGCGCCGTCCATCTGCGCCGCACCCGTGATCATGTTCTTGATGTAGTCCGCGTGACCCGGGCAGTCGACGTGCGCGTAGTGACGCGACTCCGTCTGGTACTCGACGTGCGCGATCGAGATCGTGATACCGCGCTGGCGCTCCTCGGGAGCCTTGTCGATCTGGTCGAAGGCCGAGGCCTCGTTCAGGTCCGGGTACGCGTCGTGCAGCACCTTGGTAATGGCGGCCGTGAGGGTCGTCTTACCGTGGTCAATGTGACCGATGGTGCCGATGTTGACGTGCGGCTTAGTCCGCTCGAACTTTGCCTTCGCCACTGGGTCCTCCTGCGGAGTGGTTCTGTACGCCTTGCTTCATCGGCGCCAGGTGATCTTTGCTGGGATGCCGGGGCCGGGGGCATTCGGCACATTGCTTGCGCTATGTACCGAATGCCGCACCGGGCTCCGGTGACAAGCCTAAAGCGTGAACTCGGAAGAGTTACTCGCCCTTGGCCTTCGCGATGATCTCCTCGGCGACGTTCCGCGGAACCTCGGCGTAGGAGTCGAACTGCATCGAGTAGCTTGCGCGACCCGAGGTCTTGCTGCGGAGGTCTCCGACGTAGCCGAACATCTCCGAGAGGGGCACGAGGCCCTTCACGACGCGAGCACCGCTGCGCTCCTCCATGGCCTGGATCTGGCCACGGCGGGAGTTCAGGTCGCCGATGACATCGCCCATGTAGTCCTCGGGCGTGGTGACCTCGACGGCCATCATCGGCTCAAGGAGCACGGGAGAGGCCTTGCGGGCACCCTCCTTGAACGCCTGCGAACCGGCGATCTTGAAGGCGAGCTCCGAGGAGTCGACCTCGTGGTAACCACCGTCGAGAAGGGTGACGCGGACGCCGACCATCTCGTAACCGGCCAGGATGCCGAACTGCATGGCTTCCTGAGCACCCGCGTCCACCGAGGGGATGTACTCACGGGGGATGCGGCCACCGGTGACCTTGTTGACGAACTCGTAGGAGGCGTCGCCACCCTCGATGGGCTCAAGGGCGATCTGCACCTTCGCGAACTGGCCGGTACCACCAGTCTGCTTCTTGTGCGTGTAGTCGATGCGCTCGACGGCCTTGCGGATCGTCTCGCGGTACGCGACCTGGGGCTTGCCGACGTTCGCCTCGACGCGGAACTCGCGCTTCATGCGGTCGACGAGCACCTCGAGGTGAAGCTCGCCCATACCACCGATGATGGTCTGGCCGGTCTCCTCGTCGGAGTGCACCTGGAAGGAGGGGTCCTCCTCCGAGAGGCGCTGGATGGCGACACCCAGCTTCTCCTGGTCACCCTTGGACTTGGGCTCGATGGCGACCTGAATGACCGGCGCCGGGAAGTCCATGGACTCCAGGATGACCGGGTTCTTGTCGTCACACAGCGTCTCACCGGTGGTGGTCTGCTTCAGGCCCATGACGGCGATGATGTCACCGGCGCCCACCGACGCGATCTCCTCACGCTTGTTCGCGTGCATGCGGTAGATCTTGCCGATGCGCTCCTTCTTGCCCTTGACCGAGTTCAGCACCGCGGTGCCGGCCTCAAGGCGACCGGAGTAGATCCGGACGAAGGTGAGCTTGCCGAGGTGCGGGTCGCTCGCGATCTTGAACGCCAGGCCGGAGAACGGCTCGTCGTCCGAGGGCTTGCGCGAGACGACCTTCTCCGGGTCCTTCACGTCGTGGCCCTCGATGGCCTCGACGTCCAGGGGGGAAGGCAGGTAGCGCACAACGGCGTCGAGCAGGGGCTGAACGCCCTTGTTCTTGAACGCCGTGCCACAGAACACCGGGGTGATGGTGACCGAGTCGGCACTGCCCTTGGACGCCAGCGTGATCCGACGGATCGCCGCGTGCAGCTGCTCCTGGGTGGGCTCGTTGCCCTCCAGGTACAGCTCCATCATGGCGTCGTCGTTCTCGGCCACGGCCTCAAGGAGCTTGGCGCGCCATTCGTCGGCGCTCTCCTTGAGGTTGTCCGGGACCTCGGTGACGTTGTACATCTCGCCCTTGGCGGCCTCTTCGGGGTACACGAAGGCCTTCATCGACACGAGGTCGACGACGCCCGTGAAGCCGGCCTCCGCGCCAATGGGGAGCTGCATGACGATCGGGGTCGCGCCGAGGCGGTCCACGATCATGTTGACGCAACGGAAGAAGTCCGCACCGGTGCGGTCGAGCTTGTTGACGAAGCAGATACGCGGCACGCCGTAGCGGTCCGCCTGACGCCACACGGTCTCGGACTGCGGCTCGACGCCGGCCACACCGTCGAACACGGTGACAGCGCCGTCGAGGACGCGGAGCGAACGCTCCACCTCGACGGTGAAGTCGACGTGACCCGGGGTGTCGATGATGTTGATGGTGTGGTCAACATCATTGAGCGGCCAGTGGCAGGTCGTCGCGGCGGACGTGATCGTGATGCCGCGCTCCTGCTCCTGCTCCATCCAGTCCATCGTGGCAGCGCCGTCGTGGACTTCACCGATCTTGTACGAGACGCCGGTGTAGAACAGGATCCGCTCAGTGGTGGTCGTCTTGCCCGCGTCGATGTGGGCCATGATCCCGATGTTGCGGACCTTGGCCAGGTCAAGCGAAGTGGTGGCCATAAGGCTCAATCTTCTCTCGGTCTCGATGTGGGTAGCGACTACCAGCGGTAGTGCGCGAAGGCCTTGTTCGACTCGGCCATCTTGTGGGTGTCCTCACGCTTCTTGACCGAAGCGCCGAGGCCGTTGGAGGCGTCGAGCAGTTCGTTCATGAGGCGCTCGGTCATGGTCTTCTCGCGGCGGGCGCGGGAGTAACCGACGAGCCAGCGCAGAGCGAGGGTGGACGCGCGACCGGGCTTGACCTCGATCGGCACCTGGTAGGTGGCGCCACCGACACGGCGGGACTTGACCTCGAGCGAGGGCTTGACGTTCTCAAGCGCGCGCTTCAGCGTGATGACCGGGTCGTTGCCGGTCTTCTCGCGGAGGCCTTCCATGGCGCCGTACACGATCCGCTCGGCGGTGGAACGCTTGCCGTCGAGGAGGATCTTGTTGATCAGCGAGGTGACAAGAGGAGAGCTGTAGACCGGGTCAATGATGACCGGGCGCTTCGGGGCGGGGCCCTTACGAGGCATTCTTACTTCTCCTTCTTGGCGCCGTAGCGGCTGCGGGCCTGCTTGCGGTTCTTGACACCCTGGGTGTCGAGCGAGCCGCGGATGATCTTGTAACGAACACCCGGCAGGTCCTTCACACGGCCACCACGCACGAGCACGATGGAGTGCTCCTGCAGGTTGTGTCCCTCACCCGGGATGTAGGCCGTGACCTCGATACCGGAGGTCAGACGCACACGCGCGACCTTACGGAGTGCCGAGTTCGGCTTCTTCGGGGTGGTCGTGAACACACGCGTGCAGACGCCGCGGCGCTGGGGCGAACCCTCGAGCGCGGGCGTCTTGTTCTTCTCGACCTTGTCCTGCCGGCCCTTCCGGACCAGCTGCTGGATCGTAGGCACTACTTCTCCGGTTTCTGTGTGCCGTTCGTGAAACTAACCTGGAACATCGCCGACCCACGCGGTCGGGTGTGTCGAATACTGCAGGCTCCCGCCCAGAGGCAGAAGGGGCGCAGATTGCGGTGGCCACTTACGGACTCGCCATGCGGTTGAGGACACGCAGCCGAGCCCAGGCACACCCCAGGCACAAGGCTTGAGCGTACCTACCTCACGGACTCCGGTCAAAACAAATGCCGTCCATCACGACACGCCGGGGCTCATTTGTGATCGAATACTTCGCCGTCCAGGTGCTTCTCGATCAACAGAATGTCCTTCCGGTCCTTCTGTCGCAGCGTGGTCCTCTTCCATTCCAGCACCTCCCGCAGCGGGCAGAAGGGGAGGCCGTGTATCCATTCGGCACCCTCGATGAGCTCGTCGGGTCCCGGCGTTCCCGGAAGCCATCGGTCGAAGACCTCCAGGCCACCGTCGAACAGCAGCACCATCAGCCCGTACCCGGAAGGGGCCGCCACCGGATCGGCCAGTGCGGTGGCCCGCTCCCAGGCGGCGCCTCTGGCGACGACGTCCAGATCGCCCACCGCGCTCCTGAGCCCGTGTGCCAGCAGCGGACCGCTGCCCGCCACCACGAAGTCCCCCCGTTCCAGCCCGAGCGACAGGAGCTTTCCGACCAGCGGGTGATCGTGGAGATTCCGTGCTTCCCCTTCCGGAGGGCCGGCGGATGCCGCCGTCCCGGAAGAGACCCGTGCCGTGTCCATAGCGCTCCCCCACCGTCCCCGAGCCCGACTCCGCCCTCCCCGTCCGTCCCGAGGCGCTGAGCGGCTCCTGGCGGCGCGGAGAGGTGTACCGGAGGCCCTACCCACGCCACAGGGCGGTCACCCCGTGTCCGGGGTGACCGCCCTGTGGTCAGTCGCAAACGACTCGCTTACTGGTTGTACGGACCGTAGTCGTAGTCCTCCAGCGGAACGGCCTGGCCGGAGCCCGTACCGAAGGGCGAGTAGTCGATGTCGTCGTAGCCGACGGCCGAGTACATCGCGGCCTTGGCTTCCTCGGTCGGCTCGACCCGGATGTTGCGGTAGCGGGACAGACCCGTACCGGCCGGGATGAGCTTACCGATGATGACGTTCTCCTTGAGGCCGATCAGGGAGTCCGACTTGGCGTTGATCGCCGCGTCGGTCAGAACCCTGGTCGTCTCCTGGAAGGACGCCGCCGACAGCCACGACTCGGTGGCGAGCGAGGCCTTGGTGATACCCATCAGCTGCGGACGGCCGGAGGCGGGGTGACCGCCCTCGGTGACCACACGACGGTTCTCGGTCTCGAACTTCGACCGCTCGACCAGCTCGCCCGGCAGGAGCTCCGCGTCGCCGGACTCGATGATCGTTACCCGGCGCAGCATCTGCCGGATGATGATCTCGATGTGCTTGTCGTGGATCGACACGCCCTGCGAGTTGTAGACCTTCTGGACTTCGCCGACCAGGTGGACCTGGACCGCACGCTGGCCGAGGATGCGCAGCACGTCGTGCGGGTTGGTGGCACCGACAGTGAGCTTCTGGCCCACCTCGACCGGGTCGCCCTCGCCCACGAGCAGACGGGCACGCTTGGAGATCGGGAACGCCGTCTCCTCGCTGCCGTCGTCCGGGGTGACGACGAGCTTCTTGGTCTTCTCGGTCTCCTCGATCCGGACGCGGCCTGCCGCCTCCGAGATCGGGGCGACACCCTTGGGCGTACGGGCCTCGAAGAGCTCGACGACACGGGGCAGACCCTGGGTGATGTCGTCACCGGCCACACCACCGGTGTGGAAGGTACGCATCGTCAGCTGGGTACCGGGCTCACCGATGGACTGGGCGGCGATGATGCCGACCGCCTCACCGATGTCGACCAGCTTGCCGGTGGCGAGCGAGCGTCCGTAGCAGAAGGCACAGGTGCCGACCGCGGACTCACAGGTCAGGACCGAGCGGGTCTTGACCTCCTTGACGCCGGCGCCCACCAGGGCGTCGATCAGGACGTCACCGAGGTCGACGTTGGCAGGCGCGATGACCTTGCCGTCGACGACGACGTCCTCGGCGAGCATGCGGGCGTACACCGAGGTCTCGACGTCGTCCGTCTTGCGGAGCACGCCGTCGGCACCCTTGACCGCGATCTTCAGCTTGAGGCCGCGGTCGGTGCCGCAGTCCTCCTCGCGAATGATCACGTCCTGCGAGACGTCCACCAGACGACGGGTCAGGTAACCCGAGTCGGCGGTACGCAGGGCGGTGTCCGCCAGACCCTTACGGGCACCGTGCGTGGAGATGAAGTACTCCAGAACGGTGAGGCCCTCACGGAACGACGCCTTGATGGGACGCGGGATCGTCTCGTTCTTCGCGTTCGACACCAGACCACGCATACCGGCGATCTGACGCATCTGCATCATGTTTCCTCGGGCACCCGAGTCAACCATCATGAAGATGGGGTTCGTCTTCGGGAAGTTCGCGTTCATCGCCTCGGCAACCTCGTTGGTCGCCTTGGTCCAGATCGCGATGAGCTCCTGCGTGCGCTCGTCCTTGGTGATCAGACCGCGCTCGTACTGCTTCTGGACCTTCTCGTCCTGCTCCTCGTAGCCCTTGACGATGGCCTTCTTGGCCTCGGGCACGACGACGTCGGAGATGGCCACGGTGACGCCGGAACGCGTCGCCCAGTGGAAGCCCGCCGCCTTCAGGTTGTCGAGCGTCGCCGCCACGATGACCTTGGGGTAGCGCTCGGCCAGGTCGTTGACGATCTCGGAGAGCTGCTTCTTGCCCACCGAGTAGTCGACGAACGGGTAGTCCTCGGGCAGCAGCTCGTTGAAGAGCGCGCGGCCCAGGCTCGTACGCAGCCGGAAGGTGTCACCCGGCTGGTACTCGGGCTCGCCCTCCTCGGCGACCGGCGGCACCCAGCCGCGCGGCGGCATGGTGCCCACCGGGAAGCGGATGTCGACGGTCGACTGGAGCGCCAGCTCACCGGCGTCGAACGCCATGATCGCCTCGGCCGTGGAGCCGAACGCGCGGCCCTCGCCCTTGGTGTCACGGAGCACACCGTCGGTGGTGAGGAAGAACAGGCCCAGCACCATGTCCTGGGTCGGCATGGTGACGGGACGGCCGTCGGCCGGCTTCAGGATGTTGTTCGAGGACAGCATCAGGATGCGGGCCTCGGCCTGCGCCTCCGCGGAGAGCGGCAGGTGCACGGCCATCTGGTCACCGTCGAAGTCCGCGTTGAACGCGGTGCAGACGAGCGGGTGGATCTGGATGGCCTTGCCCTCGACCAGCTGCGGCTCGAAGGCCTGGATGCCGAGGCGGTGCAGCGTGGGCGCACGGTTCAGCAGCACCGGGTGCTCGGCGATGACCTCTTCGAGGACGTCGTACACGACGGTGCGGCCGCGCTCGACCATGCGCTTGGCCGACTTGATGTTCTGCGCGTGGTTCAGGTCCACCAGGCGCTTCATCACGAACGGCTTGAAGAGCTCCAGCGCCATGGCCTTCGGCAGACCGCACTGGTGCAGCTTGAGCTGCGGGCCGACGACGATGACGGAACGCGCGGAGTAGTCCACACGCTTGCCGAGGAGGTTCTGACGGAAACGGCCCTGCTTGCCCTTGAGCATGTCGCTCAGGGACTTCAGCGGGCGGTTGCCGGGACCGGTGACCGGACGGCCGCGGCGGCCGTTGTCGAACAGCGCGTCGACGGCCTCCTGCAGCATCCGCTTCTCGTTGTTCACGATGATCTCGGGGGCACCGAGGTCAAGGAGACGCTTGAGGCGGTTGTTGCGGTTGATCACACGGCGGTACAGGTCGTTCAGGTCGGAGGTCGCGAAGCGGCCACCGTCCAGCTGCACCATCGGACGCAGGTCCGGCGGGATGACCGGCACGCAGTCGAGCACCATGCCCTTGGGCTTGTTGCTGGTCTGCAGGAACGCGGAGACGACCTTGAGGCGCTTGAGCGCACGGGTCTTCTTCTGGCCCTTGCCGGTGCGGATGATCTCGCGAAGCCGCTCGGCCTCTTCATCCAGGTCGAAGGACTCCAGGCGCTTCTGGAGCGCCGCGGCGCCCATGCAGCCGTCGAAGTACGTGCCGAAGCGGTCACGCAGCTCGCGGTAGAGCAGCTCGTCGCCCTCCAGGTCCTGGACCTTGAGGTTCTTGAAGCGGTTCCACACCTCGTCGAGGCGGTCGATCTCGCGCTGCGCACGGTCGCGCAGCTGCTTCATCTCACGCTCGGCACCTTCGCGCACCTTGCGGCGCACGTCGGCCTTGGCGCCCTCGGCCTCCAGCTCGGCCAGGTCGGTCTCGAGCTTCTTGGCGCGGGCCTCCAGGTCGGAGTCGCGGCGGTTCTCGGTCTGCTGACGCTCGACGGAGACGTGGGCCTCCAGCGAGGGAAGGTCGCGGGTACGACGCTCCTCGTCGACGAACGTGATCATGTACGCGGCGAAGTAGATGACCTTTTCCAGGTCCTTCGGCGCGAGGTCCAGCAGGTATCCGAGGCGCGACGGGACGCCCTTGAAGTACCAGATGTGGGTGACGGGAGCGGCAAGCTCGATGTGGCCCATCCGCTCACGACGCACCTTGGCGCGAGTGACCTCGACGCCGCAGCGCTCACAGATGATGCCCTTGAAGCGGACACGCTTGTACTTGCCGCAGTAGCACTCCCAGTCCCGGGTCGGACCGAAGATCTTCTCGCAGAAGAGTCCGTCCTTTTCGGGCTTGAGCGTGCGGTAGTTGATGGTCTCCGGCTTCTTCACTTCGCCGTGCGACCAGGTCCGGATGTCGTCCGCGGTGGCAAGGCCGATCCGCAGCTCGTCGAAGAAGTTGACGTCGAGCACTTGTCGTCAATCCCTCTTTCGGGGGTTCGAGCCCCTCGCGTCAAAGCGAGAAATGGGGCACTTCAGCAATGGTCTGAACGGGTCCGGGGAGAGCCGGCCGGATCACAGGGATCCGGCCGGCCAACCCGTCAGACCTCTTCGACGCTGCTCGGCTCGCGCCGGGACAGGTCGATACCGAGTTCCTCCGCCGCGCGGAAGACGTCCTCGTCCGTGTCACGCATCTCGATGGACATACCGTCCGAGGACAGCACCTCCACGTTGAGGCAGAGCGACTGCATTTCCTTGATGAGCACCTTGAAGGACTCAGGGATGCCCGGCTCGGGGATGTTCTCGCCCTTGACGATCGCCTCGTAGACCTTCACGCGGCCGGTCACGTCGTCGGACTTGATCGTCAGCAGCTCCTGGAGGGCGTAAGCGGCGCCATAAGCCTCCAGCGCCCACACCTCCATCTCACCGAAGCGCTGTCCACCGAACTGAGCCTTACCACCCAGCGGCTGCTGGGTGATCATGGAGTACGGACCGGTCGAACGAGCGTGCAGCTTGTCGTCGACCAGGTGGTGGAGCTTGAGGATGTACATGTAGCCGACCGAGACCGGCTCCGGGAACGGCTCGCCGGAGCGGCCGTCGAACAGGTTGGCCTTGCCGGAGGGCTGGACCATCCGGTTGCCGTCGCGGTTCGGGATCGTGGACTCGAAGAGACCGGAGATCTCGTCCTCGCGGGCACCGTCGAAGACCGGGGTCGCGACGTTGGTGCCGGCGGCGACGTCGTCGGCGCCGATCGACTTCAGCCGCTCCATCCACTCCTCGCTGCCCTCGACCTTCCAGCCCTGGCTGGCGAGCCAGCCGAGGTGGATCTCGAGGACCTGTCCCGGGTTCATTCGGGACGGGACACCCAGCGGGTTGAGGATGATGTCGACCGGGGTGCCGTCCTCCAGGAACGGCATGTCCTCGATCGGCAGGATCTTCGAGATGACGCCCTTGTTGCCGTGACGGCCGGCGAGCTTGTCACCATCGGTGATCTTGCGCTTCTGCGCGACGTAGACGCGGACCAGCTGGTTCACGCCCGGCGGCAGCTCGTCGCCCTCTTCGCGGTCGAAGACGCGGACGCCGATGACCTTGCCGATCTCGCCGTGCGGGACCTTCAGCGAGGTGTCGCGCACCTCGCGCGCCTTCTCACCGAAGATCGCGCGGAGCAGGCGCTCCTCGGGGGTCAGCTCGGTCTCACCCTTGGGCGTGACCTTGCCGACGAGGATGTCACCGGCGACGACCTCGGCACCGATACGGATGATGCCGCGCTCGTCGAGGTCCGCGAGGACCTCCTCGGAGACGTTCGGGATGTCCCGGGTGATCTCCTCCGGGCCGAGCTTGGTGTCACGGGCGTCGACCTCGTGCTCCTCGATGTGGATCGAGGAGAGGACGTCGTCCTGTACGAGGCGCTGCGACAGGATGATCGCGTCCTCGTAGTTGTGACCCTCCCACGGCATGAACGCCACGAGCAGGTTCTTGCCGAGGGCCATCTCACCGTTCTCGGTGGCCGGACCGTCGGCGAGGACCTGGTCCGCGATGACCCGGTCGCCCTCGGAGACGACAACCTTCTGGTTGACCGAGGTGCCCTGGTTGGAGCGCATGAACTTGGCGATGCGGTACGTGGTGTACGTGCCGTCGTCGTTCGTGACGGTGATGTAGTCCGCGGAGACCTCCTGGACCACACCGTCCTTCTCGGCCTTGAGCACGTCACCGGCGTCGGTGGCGCAGCGGTACTCCATGCCGGTGCCGACGAGCGGGGCCTCGGACTTGATGAGCGGCACCGCCTGCCTCATCATGTTCGCGCCCATGAGGGCACGGTTGGCGTCGTCGTGCTCCAGGAAGGGGATCATCGCGGTGGCGACGGACACCATCTGGCGCGGCGAGACGTCCATGTAGTCGACGTCCGTGCCGGGCACGTAGTCGACCTCTCCGCCGCGGCGGCGGACCAGGACGCGGGGCTCGGTGAAGCGCAGCTCGTCGGAGAGCGTCGCGTTCGCCTGGGCGATGACGTAGCGGTCTTCCTCGTCGGCCGTGATGTAGTCGACCTCGTCGGTGACCTGGCCCTCGACGACCTTGCGGTACGGCGTCTCGATGAAGCCGAACGCGTTGACGCGTCCGTACGAGGCGAGCGAACCGATCAGACCGATGTTCGGGCCTTCAGGGGTCTCGATCGGGCACATGCGTCCGTAGTGGGACGGGTGCACGTCACGGACCTCGAAGCCGGCCCGCTCACGGGAGAGACCACCCGGGCCAAGAGCCGACAGACGGCGCTTGTGGGTGAGACCCGACAGCGGGTTGTTCTGGTCCATGAACTGCGACAGCTGGCTGGTGCCGAAGAACTCCTTGATGGAGGCGACGACCGGCCGGATGTTGATCAGGGTCTGCGGCGTGATCGCCTCGACGTCCTGGGTCGTCATGCGCTCACGCACGACGCGCTCCATACGGGCCAGACCCGTGCGGACCTGGTTCTGGATGAGCTCGCCGACGTTACGCAGACGACGGTTGCCGAAGTGGTCGATGTCGTCGGTCTCGACGACGATCGAACGACCGGACTCGCCGACCGTCTCGGTCTCCCCGGCGTGCAGCTTGACCAGGTACTTGATGGTCGCGATGACGTCGTCGGTGGTGAGCACCCCGGCGTCCAGCGGCTCATCGGCGCCGAGCTTCTTGTTCACCTTGTAGCGGCCGACCTTCGCGAGGTCGTAGCGCTTCGGGTTGAAGTAGAGGTTCTCGAGCAGCGTCTGGGCGGCCTCGCGCGTGGGCGGCTCGCCCGGGCGGAGCTTGCGGTAGATGTCGAGCAGCGCGTCG
Organism: Streptomyces sp. NPDC079020; assembly: GCF_044542225.1. Lineage (NCBI taxonomy): Bacteria > Bacillati > Actinomycetota > Actinomycetes > Kitasatosporales > Streptomycetaceae > Streptomyces > Streptomyces sp. NPDC079020. The sequence goes on along the minus strand of NZ_JBITUB010000011.1, from coordinate 96,747 downwards.
TCCTGGCCCTGGGTGTGGTCCTTCTCCAGGGTGGCGCGCATGGACTCGTACTCGCCGAACTCTTCGAGGATCTGCTCGGTGGTCCAGCCGAGAGCCTTCAGGAGGACGGTCACGGACTGCTTGCGCTTGCGGTCGATGCGGACACCGACCATGTCGCGCTTGTCGATCTCCATCTCCAGCCAGGCACCCCGGGAGGGGATGATCTTGGCGGAGAAGATGTCCTTGTCGGACGTCTTGTCGATGGAGGAGTCGAAGTAGACACCCGGCGAGCGGACCAGCTGCGACACGACGACACGCTCGGTGCCGTTGATGACGAAGGTGCCCTTGTTGGTCATGAGCGGGAAGTCGCCCATGAAGACCGTCTGGGACTTGATCTCGCCGGTCTCGTTGTTGGTGAACTCGGCCGTGACGAAGAGCGGCGCGGCGAACGTGAAGTCGCGCTCCTTGCACTCGTCGATCGAGTTCTTCGGGGGCTCGAAGCGGTGGTCGCGGAACGTGAGCGACATCGACCCGGAGAAGTCCTCGATCGGTGAGATCTCCTCGAAGATCTCCTCCAGGCCGGACTTGGTGGGGACGTCCTGTCCACTGTCCAGAGCAGCCTCGACGCGAGCCTTCCAGGCGGCGTTGCCGAGGAGCCAGTCGAAGCTCTCGGTCTGCAGCGCGAGGAGGTTCGGAACCTCGAGGGGCTCCTTGATCTTTGCAAAAGAGATGCGCAGCGGGGCGGTGCTGGCACCGTTGTTCGTATTCGCGGTCGAGGCGTTGCGCGAGGCGGCCAAGAGGGGGTCCTTCCGAGGGCTCGGACTCACTACGCGCGTACCGGTCCCAAGTTGGACACAAAGACAGATATCCCAGGTCAGGGAGGATCGGTCATCGGTGCTCAAGCGTGGGCATGCCCCTGGTGACGGGCAGGAGGCAGCTAACAGGCAGCGCAAAGGGTCAGTGTAGCCAAGTGCCACACTGATGTCCAGTCGGGGTTCTCAGAGACCCACGTTGCCATCAACAGCTGTTCTCAACACCTATGCCTAGCCCTTGCGCGGGGTGCGCTCTTCTTTACTGCCCTCTTCGCACTCGATCCATGCCTCGGATTCGGATCGATGTGATGACGCGTCCTGAGAATTGCGCGCCTCGTGCGGTTCGTCAAGGCCCCCCAGCCGGGACGAACCGCCGGCGACCCTCACCAGCCGCCCCTGGAAGCCGTGGGACGCCCCTGAGAGGCGCACGGCGAAGATCACCATACTCGCCGCCGCCGGAAGAGCAAGGCACGCGCCAGGGGCACGCCAAAGGGCGACCACCCGAATGGGTGATCGCCCTTTGCGATGTGACATCCCTGCCTTGCGGCAGAGACGGTCCTGAGGAGTCAGATGACTCGCAGGGTCACTTGACCTCGACGGAAGCGCCGGCGGCCTTGAGGGACTCGGCAGCCTTCTCGGCGGCCTCCTTGGCGACCTTCTCGAGGACCGGCTTCGGGGTGCCGTCGACGAGGTCCTTGGCCTCCTTCAGACCCAGCGAGGTCAGCTCACGCACGACCTTGATGACCTGGATCTTCTTCTCGCCGGCGCCGGTGAGGATGACGTCGAACTCGTCCTGCTCCTCCGGGGCGTCCGCGGCGGCGGCAGCGCCACCGGCGGCGGCAACGGCGACCGGGGCGGCAGCCTTGACGTCGAACTTCTCCTCGAAGGCCTTGACGAAGTCAGCGAGCTCGATGAGGGTCAGGTTCTCGAACTGCGCGAGCAGGTCTTCCTGGGACAGCTTCGCCATGATGGCGTCCTTCCACTAAGTCGGCAGGTGCCGGGTGTATATGAAGGCGGGCGTACGGGCCCGCTGCGAGCCGTGGAGCGGAGGGTTACTCCGCCACCTCGGCGTCGGCGGGAGCCGGCGTACCGGCACCGCCCTGCTCGACCTTGGCGCGAAGGGCGTCCGCGGTGCGGACGAACTCCGACAGCGGGGCCTGGAACGTCGCCGCGGCCTTGGCCATCGACGCCTTGATTCCACCGGCCACCTTGGCGAGCAGAACCTCGCGGGACTCGAGGTCCGCGAGCTTCTTGAACTCATCGGCGGACAGCGCCTTACCGTCAAGGACACCGCCCTTGATGATGAGGTTGGGGTTGTCCTTGGCGAAGTCACGAAGACCCTTCGCCGACTCCACCGGGTCACCGGTGACGAAGGCAACCGCCGTCGGACCCGTGAACAGGTCGTCCAGCGTGTCGATCCCGGCCTCGTTGGCCGCAATCTTGGTCAGCGTGTTCTTCACCACGGCGTACTGGGCGTTCTCACCGAGCGAACGGCGCAGCTCCTTGAGCTGTGCCACGGTGAGACCCCGGTACTCGGTCAGCACGGCGGCGTTCGAGCTGCGGAACTGGTCCGTCAGCTCGGCTACCGCGGCAGCCTTGTCGGGCCTTGCCATGAGCGTCGGCCTCCTTCCGGGTGATGAGGACCGCTCAGAAGGGGCCGGAAAAGACGAAACGCCCCAGCACAAGTGCCAGGGCGCAGCTCGACCGGACGAAGTCCGGGAGCTTTCCACAGTCACCTGCGCAGGTCGTCCGTTCTCAGCGGATCCTTCGGTCGTTGTCCCCTCTTGCGAGAGCACAGCGACGACCAGCGGTCTTTGGCTTCTTCAGGAGAGTACGCGACCGGAGCCGCGCCGAGCAAATCCGTCCCGGTTCGGGTGGGTGGGGAAGGTTCCGCACGCCCCTCAGGACGCGTCCGCACCCGCTCCCGCGGCGGTGTCCTGCTGCTGCTTCATGATGTCCTTGAAGTCGACGGTGTCGGAGGCCGAGGGCTTCTGCACCGCGGCGTCGGTGCCGTAGTCGCTGTAGAAGACGGTGGAATTGAGCTCCCCCGTCTTCATCGTGCCGCGCTCGGTCTTCTTCACCAGCAGGTTGTTCTTGTCGACCCAGATGTCCACGGTCTCCGTGGTGATGCCGGCCTGGTCGAGCTGCTTCTTGAGCGTGGCCAGCTGTGCGGCGTCCAGGCCCGCGTTCTTGCCGGTGAGCGTGGCCACGTCGACCGTGCCGGAGTAGTGCGTCGTGGCCACCCCGCGCACCTCCTCCTGGCCGACCTTCTTCACGTCGCCGGAGGCCAGGAGCGCCTTCACACCCTGCTCGGGGGTGCTGTTCTCCACCTGGCCCTTCATCACGTCGCCGGAGGCGCCGGACACCGCGGCGAGGTCCTTGTACGCGTACCGGATCCAGTGCTTGCCCCCGATGTTGGCGGCGAAGGCGTCGCCCATGTTGGCGAAGTACTCGTCCTTGAGATAGCGGGCCTCCATCGAACCGTCGCCACCGGTCTGCTTGAGGGCATCGCCCATCGTGCCGCCGGTGTACGTGATCTTCAGGGAGCCCTTGAGACCGTCGCTCCAGTCGATGACACCGCTCTGCGTCATCGACATCTCGGTGCCGATCTTGGTGGAGCCCTCGATCCTGGCCGACTTGGCTCCGCCGGTCTTCTCCTGCACCTGGCGCAGCGCGGTGATCTGTTCGTTCTTCACCACTCCGCCCGCACGCGTGCCGTCCTTGCCGGCATCGCCGTCGTCGGAACCGCTGCAGGCCGCCACCGACGTCAGTGCCGCCACCGAAGCGAACGTCACGCACACCCGCCGTACAGTCCTGGTCGTCATCTGCCGCTCCACCCTCGTCTCGTCCTGTCGCCCCACACTGGCACAGGGCACCGACAGTTACTCGTACTATCGCCCGCATCCTTCGGATACGAGGACGGGCCCCGCACCTCGAAAGGTTGCGGGGCCCGTCACAAAGCACGCGTGCGACGCGACTACCGGGTGAGCGCGGTGGCTCAGACGGCGGCCGGGTCCTCCTCGACGAGGAGGTTGCGGGTGCGGTTGGCGTCCAGCGGGATGCCGGGGCCCATCGTGGTGGCCAGCGTGGCCTTCTTGATGTAGCGGCCCTTGGCGGCGGACGGCTTCAGACGGAGGATCTCCTCCAGCGCCGCTGCGTAGTTCTCCACCAGCTTGGTCTCGTCGAAGGAGACCTTGCCGATGATGAAGTGCAGGTTCGAGTGCTTGTCGACGCGGAACTCGATCTTGCCGCCCTTGATGTCGTTGACAGCCTTGACGACATCGGGGGTGACGGTGCCGGTCTTCGGGTTCGGCATCAGACCACGCGGACCGAGCACGCGGCCGAGGCGGCCGACCTTGCCCATGAGGTCCGGAGTGGCGACGACGGCGTCGAAGTCCAGACGGCCCTTCGCCACCTCGTCGATGAGCTCGTCGGCGCCGACGATGTCGGCGCCCGCGGCTTCCGCGGCCGCAGCACGGTCACCGGTCGCGAAGACCAGGACCCGGGCGGTCTTGCCGGTGCCGTGCGGGAGGTTCACGGTGCCACGGACCATCTGGTCGGCCTTGCGAGGGTCAACACCCAGGCTGAACGCGACCTCGACGGTGCCGTCGAACTTCGTGGCGGAGGTCTCCTTGGCGAGCCGGACGGCCTCGAGCGGGGCGTAGTTGCGCTCCCGGTCGATCTTGGCGTCCGCAGCGCGGAGGGTCTTGCTGCGCTTCACTTCTACTCCTGTGGTTTCAGAGTGTGGAGTCGTGGTGCGGACCAGCGCTTGGTCCTACCACTGAGGGCTACGGGGCTGAATCAGCCTTCGACCGTGATGCCCATGGAACGGGCGGTGCCAGCGATGATCTTCGACGCGGCGTCGAGGTCGTTGGCGTTCAGGTCGGGGAGCTTCGTCGTGGCGATCTCGCGGACCTGGGCAGCCGTGAGCTTGGCAACCTTGGTCTTGTGCGGCTCGCCGGAGCCCTTGTCCACACCTGCGGCCTTGAGGATCAGCTTGGCGGCCGGCGGAGTCTTGGTGACGAAGGTGAACGAACGGTCGTCGTAGACCGTGATCTCCACCGGCACGACCATGCCACGCTGCGACTCGGTCGCGGCGTTGTAGGCCTTGCAGAACTCCATGATGTTGACGCCGTGCTGACCGAGCGCGGGGCCGACCGGCGGGGCCGGGTTCGCCGCACCGGCGTTGATCTGGAGCTTGATAAGCCCCGTGACCTTCTTCTTCTTGGGAGGCATTGCTCTCTCCGGGTCCTAGTGAGAGTGTTTCGCCGCCATTCCGGTCATCCGGATGGAGGCATACCGCACAACGATAACGGGTATAGCTGCGCGACCAAAAACCAAGCAGGTCAGACGGGCTGCGAAGCCCCTCTGACCTGCTGGGTAGGCATGTGTCCAGAAACCGGCGGGAAGCGCTAGTTCTTCTGGATCTGGTCGAAGCTGAGCTCGACCGGGGTCTCGCGACCGAAGATCTCGACCAGGCCCTTGACCTTCTTCGAGTCGGCGTTGATCTCGTTGATCGTCGCCTGCAGCGTCGCGAACGGGCCGTCGGTGACGGTGACCGAGTCGCCCACCTCGAAGTCCAGCACCTGGACCTCGACCTTGCGGGACGGAGCCGGCTTGCCCTCGGCCTCGGCCGCCTCGCGGGCCGCCTTCTCCTCGGCCTCGGGGGCGAGCATCTTGACGATCTCGTCCAGGGTCAGCGGGTACGGGTCGTAGGCGTTGCCCACGAAGCCGGTGACGCCGGGCGTGTTGCGGACAACGCCCCAGGACTCGTTCGTCAGGTCCATGCGCACCAGGACGTAACCCGGGAGCTTGTTCTGGCGGACGTTCTTGCGCTCGCCGTTCTTGATCTGGACGATCTCTTCCTCGGGCACTTCGGCCTGGTAGATGAAGTCCTCGACGTTGAGCGAGACGGCGCGCTGCTCCAGGTTGGCCTTCACGCGCTTCTCGTACCCGGCGTACGTGTGGATGACGTACCACTCGCCGGGGAGACCGCGGAGCTCGTCGCGCAGGGCGGTGACGGGGTCGACGGAGACGGCCGGCTCGGCCTCTTCCTCGTCGGCGCTCTCGTCGTCGGAGGCCTCGGCCTCGTCGCCGTCCTCGTCCGCCTCGGCGTCGTCCTCGTCGGACTCCTCCGACTCGACGTTCACGGCGGCCTGCTCGGCGGACTCGCCAGCGGCCTCGTCGGCCGCTTCGGCCTGGTCCGGCTCCACGGAATCAGCAGCCTCAACGATGTCGAGCTCGTCCTTGGCGGACTCGAAGGCGCCAGCCTCGGGCTCGACGGCGTCGTTCAGGTTCGGGTCAGACACGATGGCTGCTTCTTCCTGGATACAAAGGGGTGGAACATGCGAAAGGGGCGTCGGGTCGGACGCCTTCCGCGGATCAGCCGAAGACGTACTTGATGACCCGCGCGAATCCCATGTCAATGACGGTAACAAGACCAATCATGACAACGACGAACACGATCACCACGGTGGTGTAGGTCGTCAGCTGGTTGCGAGTCGGCCAGACAACCTTGCGGAGCTCGGCGACGATCTGGCGGTAGAACAGCGCGAGGCGACCCAGAGGGCCCTTCTTGCCGCGCTTTCCGCCCTTCCGGGTCTTCTTCTTCGACTCGGGGACTTCATCCTCGGCATCAGGCATGTCGATGGAGCCCACGGCGTCCGTCACGCTACTCACCTGATTCCGGGTCGTGGCCGTGCCGCGCCCGGTGGAGCCGCACGGCTGTGCAATGAAGTACGTACATGCGCACACATCCTGGCGAAGGAGTGTGTAGCAGGGCCGGAGGGACTTGAACCCCCAACCGCTGGTTTTGGAGACCAGTGCTCTACCAATTGAGCTACGACCCTTTGTGGTTTCCACCAACCTACCCCATGCTCCCGGGTGACCGGATGCGTGAACGGTGCGGCTGGTGAAGGCCAACGACAGGTGAGTGTACGTGCTCGGGGCCGTCGCGTCGAACAGACAGGAACCGACCGGTCCCGTCCGCATGCTGTCCACGTCCTGTCCGGTCCCTGAAACCCCTGTGCCGACGGCGTTTCCTGTCTGGGACCATGGGGGGCATGAGCGCTGCAACTTCTCCCTCCGCGCGCCGGGTCTCCGCCCGCGTCGGTGCGATTTCCGAGTCCGCGACCCTCGCCGTCGACGCCAAGGCCAAGGCCCTCAAGGCCGCCGGGCGCCCGGTGATCGGCTTCGGCGCCGGTGAACCGGACTTCCCCACCCCCGGCTACATCGTCGACGCCGCGGTCGAGGCCTGCCGCAACCCGAAGTACCACCGCTACACCCCGGCGGGCGGGCTCCCCGAGCTCAAGGCCGCCATCGCGGAGAAGACGCTGCGCGACTCCGGCTACGAGGTCGACGCCTCCCAGGTCCTGGTGACCAACGGCGGCAAGCAGGCCATCTACGAGGCGTTCGCCGCGATCCTCGACCCGGGCGACGAGGTCATCGTCCCCGCCCCGTACTGGACCACCTACCCCGAGTCGATCCGTCTCGCGGGCGGTGTCCCGGTCGAGGTCGTCGCCGACGAGACCACCGGCTACCGGGTCTCCGTCGAGCAGCTCGAAGCCGCGCGCACCGAGCGCACGAAGGTCGTCCTGTTCGTCTCGCCGTCCAACCCCACCGGCGCCGTCTACAGCGAGGCCGACGCCGAGGCGATCGGCCGCTGGGCCGTCGAGCACGGCCTGTGGGTGCTGACCGACGAGATCTACGAGCACCTCGTCTACGGCGACGCGACGTTCACCTCGCTCCCGGCGATCGTGCCCGAGCTGCGCGACAAGTGCATCGTGGTCAACGGTGTCGCCAAGACGTACGCGATGACCGGCTGGCGCGTGGGCTGGATCATCGGCCCGAAGGACGTCGTGAAGGCCGCGACCAACCTCCAGTCGCACGCCACCTCCAACGTCTCCAACGTGGCCCAGGTCGCCGCACTGGCCGCCGTCTCCGGCCCGCTGGACGCGGTCGACGAGATGCGCACCGCCTTCGACCGCCGGCGCAACCTCATCGTGCGGATGCTCAACGAGATCGACGGCGTGCTCTGCCCGGAGCCCGAGGGCGCGTTCTACGCCTACCCGTCGGTCAAGGAACTGCTCGGCAAGGAGATCCGCGGCAAGCGCCCCGCCACCTCGGTGGAGCTCGCGGCGCTCATCCTGGACGAGGCCGAGGTGGCCGTCGTACCGGGCGAGGCCTTCGGTACGCCGGGTTACCTGCGGCTTTCGTACGCCCTGGGCGACGACGACCTCGTCGAGGGCGTCTCGCGGCTCCAGAAGCTGCTGGGCGAGGCCAAGGCCTGACCGGCACGCCCACCCCATGAGAAGTGCCTCCCGGCCTGGCCGGGGGGCACTTTTTGTTCGATCGGTGCCCCAGGAGGGAAAGCGGCTTCCGCTCCGGGCCGCCCGTGCGGCAGGATCTTCCAATGGAGCGTGATGTACGTCTGTTGCCCAAGGCCCACCTGCACCTGCACTTCACCGGGTCGATGCGGCCCACCACCCTGCTCGAACTAGCCGACAAGTACGGCGTGCACCTGCCCGAGGCGCTGACCGGTGGCGAGCCGCCCAAGCTGCGGGCGACCGATGAGCGGGGCTGGTTCCGCTTCCAGCGGCTCTACGACATCGCCCGGTCCTGTCTGAGGTCCCCGGAGGACATCCAGCGGCTTGTGCGCGAGAGCGCCCAGGAGGACGTCGTGGACGGCTCCGGGTGGATGGAGATCCAGGTCGACCCCACCTCGTACGCCCCGCTGCTCGGCGGACTGATCCCGGCCATCGAGATCATCCTGGACGCCGTGGACAGCGCCTCCAGGGACACCGGGCTCGGGATGCGGGTGGTGATCGCCGCGAACCGGATGAAGCACCCGCTGGACGCCCGGACCCTGGCGCGGCTCGCCGTGCGGTACGCGGACCGGGGCGTCGTCGGCTTCGGGCTCTCCAACGACGAGCGCCGGGGCATGGCCCGCGACTTCGACCGCGCCTTCGCCATCGCCCGTGAGGGTGGACTTCTCGCGGCCCCGCACGGCGGTGAGCTGTCGGGTCCGGCGAGTGTGCGCGACTGCCTCGACGACCTCGGCGCGGCCCGGATCGGGCACGGCGTACGGGCCGCGGAGGACCCCCGGCTGCTGCGCAAATTGGCGGAGCGCGGGGTGACCTGCGAGGTCTGCCCGTCCTCCAATGTGGCGCTCGGGGTCTACGAGAAGCCCGCGGACGTTCCGCTGCGCACCCTGTTCGACGCGGGGGTCCCGTTGGCCCTCGGGGCGGACGACCCGCTGCTGTTCGGTTCCCGGCTGGCCGCGCAGTACGACCTCGTACGCCGCCACCACGGCTTCACCGACGAGGAGCTGGCGGAGCTGGCGCGGCAGTCCGTACGGGGGTCGGCGGCGCCGGCGGACGTGGCGCAGAAGATGCTGACCGGGATCGACGAATGGCTGACGGCCGTCCCGTAGCTAACCGATTCCGCCCAGCAGGGTGCGCGCGATCGAGGCGGCGAACTCGTCGAGCGGCTGCGGCGGTGTGCGGCCGGGAGCCATCTCGTAGGCGAAGGCGCGCTGGGCGCAGGCGCCCAGCAGCAGTGAGGCCGCGGCACAGGTGTCGGCGTCGCCGCGGACACGGCCCACCCGCTGTTCGGCCCGGAGATAGGCGTCGAGGCCCTGGATCGGCTTGTGCGGCCCGGTGTCCAGCTCCCGCATGGCCTCCTCGTGGCGGCGCTTGAGCTGGGGCTCGGCGTACAGCGACGCGGCCATCGGGAAGCTCTGCTGGTAGAACAGCGCCGCCTGGCGGGCGATCTCGGTGAGGTTGTGCTCGATGTCCCCCTCCCCCGGTTCGGCCGCCAGGGCGCTCAGGAGGCTGCCGAGCTTGGGCAGCCGCTCGCTGAGCACCGTCACGAACAGCTCCTCCTTGCCGGAGAAGTACTTGTAGAGCGCCGCTTCCGAACAGCCCGCGGCCCTGGCGATCTCCTTGGTGGTGGTCCGGGCGAGGCCTATGCCGAGCATCAGCTCATGGGCGGCGTCGACGATGCGGACACGGGTCGGCCTCTGTTCCATGGGTGCTCCAACCAATCTTGACGAGAGGGTGAGTATCCGCTCACCCTATGGGTGAGTGAGTACTTACCCACCCGAGGAGTGCACCATGAGGATCACCGTGTTCGGTTCGACGGGCGGCGTCGGCCAGGAGCTCGTGCGTCAGGGCACCGAGGCCGGTCACGAGGTGACGATCGTGGTCCGTGACCCGGAAAGGCTCCCGGAGGGGCTGGCCGGGGCGGCGTTCCACGACGTCGTGCGGCTCGACGACCCGGCCGCGGTGCGCGCGGCGGTGGCGGGCCGGGACGCGGTGCTCTCCGGGCTGGGGTCGCGCGGCCGGAAGGCGAACGGGGTCGCGGAGCGGCTGACCGGGCTGGTGCTGGCGGCGATGGAGGCCGAGGGGGTGCGGCGGCTGCTGGTGGTGAGCGCGACGCCGGTCGGGCCCGAGGCCGCCGGTGACCCGCTGGTGGACCGGCTGGCCCGCAGGGCGGTCGGAGCGGTCCTCAAGGAGCTCTACGCCGATCTGGCGCGGATGGAGGAGGCCCTCGCCCGTTCCGCGACGGACTGGACGTCCGTACGGCCGCCGAAACTGACGGACGGGCCGCGCACGGGGGCCTACCGGACGGTCATCAGCGGCACCCCGCGCAGCGCCCGGTCCATCTCACGGGCCGATGTGGCGCACGCGATGCTGGCGCTGATCGACGATCCGGCGGCCGTGAAGCAGGGCGTGGGCGTCGCCTACTGAGCGCCGGCCCGCTCCCCGGGCCGCCCTGCCCCGCTCCTACAGGCTCACGCCTACGGTCACCGGTTCGTTGACGAGGGTGACGCCGAAGGCCTCGTGGACCCCGGCGACGACCTCGCGGGCCAGGGCCAGCAGGTCCTCGGTGGTCGCCCCGCCCCGGTTGGTGAGGGCGAGGGTGTGCTTGGTGGAGATACGGGCCGGGCCGGTGCCGTAGCCCTTGGTGAAGCCCGCCCGGTCGATCAGCCAGGCCGCCGACGTCTTCGTACGGCCGTCCCCGGCGGGGAACGCCGGGGGCACCGTGCCGTCGCCGAGCCGTTCCCGTACGCGGTCCAGGAATGCCTCGTACTGGGCCGGTCCCAGGATGGGGTTGGTGAAGAAGGAGCCGGCCGACCAGGTGTCGTGGTCCTCGGGGTCCAGCACCATGCCCTTGCCCGCGCGGAGCCGGAGCACCATTTCGCGGGCGGCCGAGGCGGGAACGCGCTCGCCCTGCTCCACGCCCATGGCACGGGCCGTTTCGGGGTACTTGAGGGGCGCGGACTGGCCTGCCGCCTCTTCCAGCTCGAATCGGACACGGAGCACCACGAAGCGATCGGGTTCCGCCTTGAACCGGCTGTGCCGGTACGCGAACGCGCACTCGGCGTTCGGGATCGTGACCGTTTCCCGCGTGTGCCGGTCGTAGGCGACGACCTCCGTGATCGTGGAGGACACCTCCTGGCCGTACGCACCGACGTTCTGGATCGGCGTCGCACCCGCGGAGCCCGGGATGCCGGCCAGGCACTCGATTCCCGCGAGACCGGCCTCGACCGTGCGGGCGACGGCGTCGGTCCACACCTCACCGGCCGCCAGCTCCAGCGTCGTACCGGAGAGGGCGAAGCCCTCGGTCGCGATGCGCAGGGCGGTGCCGTCGAAGCCCTTGTCGCCGATGACCAGATTGGATCCGCCGCCGATGACCAGAAGCGGGGTGCCGCTCTCGTCGGCCTCGCGCACGGCGGCGATCACCTCGGCGTCGGTGGTGGCCGTGAGAAGGCGGGCCGCGGGGCCGCCGAGCCGGAAGGTGGTCAGGGGGGCGAGGGGGGCGTCGTGGAGTTCCTGCACGGGGACAAGGGTACGGTCCGCGCCCCCGCCTCCTCGGGCGGGCCACGGACCGTACGTGCGCGACAGGATCTCAGGCGAGCCGGACGACCGCCCGGGACATGCCGAGCACCTTCTTGCCGTCACACACGGCGACCAGATCGACCCGCACCTGACGGTCGTCCAGCTTCGCGGCGACCTTGCCGCTGACCTCGATCAGCGCGCCCTTGTCATCGTTCGGCACGACGACCGGCTTGGTGAACCGCACCCCGTAGTCGACGACCGCGCCCGGATCCCCGGCCCAGTCCGTGACCACGCGGATCGCCTCGGCCATCGTGAACATGCCGTGCGCGATCACGTCCGGCAGCCCGACCTCGCGCGCGAACCGCTCGTTCCAGTGGATCGGGTTGAAGTCGCCCGAGGCGCCCGCGTACTGCACCAGCGTCGCCCGCGTCACCGGGAACGACCGCGCCGGCAGCTCCGTACCCACCTCGACCGACTCGTAACTGATCTTCGCCGTCATCACGCCTCCTCGGCGGCGCGCGCCACCAGCTTCGTCAGCGCCGTCACCACGAGCGCACCGGACTCGTCGTGCACATCGCCCCGGATGTCCAGGATGTCGTTGCCCGCCAGCGACTTGATGCCCTCGATCGTCGAGGTGACCGTGAGCCGGTCCCCCGCCCGCACCGGGCGCACATAGGTGAACTTCTGGTCGCCGTGCACCACGCGGCTGTAGTCCAGTCCCAGCTGCGGGTCCTGCACGACCACTCCGGCGGCCTTGAACGTGATCGAGAAGACGAAGGTGGGCGGCGCGATCACATCGGAATGCCCGAGCGCCCGTGCGGCCGCCGGATCGACGTACGCCGCGTTGGTGTCGCCCACCGCCTCGGCGAACTCGCGGATCTTCTCCCGGCCGACCTCGTACGCCGGAGTGGGCGGATAGGTCCGCCCCACGAAGGACTGGTCGAGCGCCATGAGCTCGCTACCTCCTGATGAAAGACGAATAACAGCGGGGAACAGCCCCATACAACGACACGAGGCCGCCCCCAGAGGGGACGGCCTCGTGTACGAGCCTGATTCAGCGCGTTTCGCGGTGCGCGGTGTGCGAGTTGCAGCGCGGGCAGTGCTTCTTCATCTCAAGACGGTCCGGGTTGTTACGCCGGTTCTTCTTGGTGATGTAGTTCCGCTCCTTGCACTCCACGCAGGCCAGCGTGATCTTCGGGCGGACGTCGGTGGCAGCCACGTGAGTGCTCCTTGGACGGACGGTGGACGGATGAACGCATAAAAGAGTAGCCGATCGAAGGACCGACCCCACAATCGGCTACCGTTAGTAGCGGTGACCGGACTTGAACCGGTGACACAGCGATTATGAGCCGCTTGCTCTACCGACTGAGCTACACCGCTTTGATGACGAGTCCCCCCGCCGAAGCGGGGTTTCCCGATCACCAGAGCCCCAATGCGGAATCGAACCGCAGACCTTCTCCTTACCATGGAGACGCTCTACCGACTGAGCTATTGGGGCGAGCGATGAAGACATTACACGGTCCTCCGCCGATCGCCCAAATCCGTTTCGGCGACCCGTGCCAGGCCCCGGAATCACGCCCCGCCGGACCCCCCGGGCGGGTGGTGAACAGTGCCTTGATCAGGGCCTTGATCGAGTTCCCGGCGCAGCCCCGCCGCGGCCGCGAAGCGGCACTCGGCACGCCCCCCGAACACACCGGTACGACTATTCCGCTCCTCCTCGAAGCGGGCCCGGAGCCCCCCTAGGCTCGACCCACTCCAAGTGATCTTGCCCCCTTCCCAGGAGCGCGATGCCCGACAGCCAGCCGCGGCGGCCCGACGACAGCGTGCCCGGCGGCGCCGACGCGGCCACCCACGACGCCACCACCGGCGACACCCCCGCGCTCGTCCTCTCCGGCGCCCGGCTCACCGACGGCCGCACCGTGGACGTACGGCTCGGCGGCAGCCGTATCGAAGCCGTCGGCACCACGGGCAGCCTCGGCGCCCGTGGGCCCCGTGTGGACCTGCGGGGGTACCTCCTGCTCCCGGCCCCCGCCGAGCCCCACGCCCACAGCGACACCGCCCTCACGGCCGACAGCTCGGGCCCCGGCAGCCCAGGCCCCGCCTCCCACCGCGCCGAGGACATCCAGCGCCGCGCCACCGAGGCCGCCCTGCTCCAGCTCGGCCACGGCGCCACCGCCCTGCGCTCCCACGTGCGCATCGGGGACGTCCAGGGCCTGGCCCGCCTCGAAGCCGTCCTCCAGGCCCGGCGGGCGCTGCGTGGCCTCGCCGGTCTCACCGCCGTCGCCGTCCCCCGCCTGCTCACCGGCATCGCGGGCGCCGACGGCCTCGCCGTGCTCCGCGACGCCGTGAAGATGGGCGCCGGGGTCGTCGGCGGCTGCCCCGACCTCGACCCCGACCCCACCGGCTACACCGAAGCCGTCCTGGAGATCGCCGCCGAGCACGGCTGCCCGGTCGACCTGCACACGGACAGTGACGATCCTGCGCGGCTCGCCCGCCTCGCCGCCATGGCCGGCGGGCTGCGCCCCGGCGTCGCCATCGGGCCGTGCGCCGGCCTCGCCCGGCTCCCCCACGACGTCGCCACGCGCGCCGCCGACCAGCTGGCCGCCGCCGGAGTCACCGTCATCTGCCTGCCCCAGGGCGGCTGCTGCGGCGCGGAACAGCGCGGTACCGCCCCCGTACGCCTCCTGCGCGCCGCCGGCGTACGCGTCGCGGCAGGCAGCGGTGCGCTGCGCGATGCTTCCAACCCCGTCGGCCGGGGCGACCCCCTCGAAGCCGCCTACCTCCTGGCCTCGCAGTACGGCCTGCGCGCCGAACACGCCTACGACGCCGTCTCCGTCACCGCCCGGGAGGCCATGGGACTGCCCGAGGTGCGGGTGGAGGCCGGCTTCCCCGCCGAGCTCCTCGCCGTCCGGGGGGACACCGTCGCCGGGGTGCTCTCGCTCGCCTACAGCCGGATCGTCGTGCACCGGGGCCGGGTGGTCGCCCGTACCAGCGCCGTACGCGAGTACGGCGACTCCGAGACCACGGTCGCCCTCGGCCTTCCCCGCCAGGGCCGTCCCGACTCGCAGCCCGGCGGCAGGCCTTGAGCGCGCCGCCGCACTCCGGCGTACGGTCGTGAGTATGCGCATTGTCATCGCAGGTGGACATGGTCAGATCGCGCTGCGGCTGGAGCGTCTGCTCGCCGCACGCGGTGATGAGGCCGCGGGCGTGATCCGTGACCCGCGGCAGAGCGAGGACCTCCGGGCGGCGGGCGCCGAACCGGTCGTGCTGGACCTCGAATCGGCGTCCGTGGAGCAAGTCGCGGAAGCCCTGCGGGGCGCCGACGCGGCGGTCTTCGCGGCCGGAGCGGGCCCGAACAGCGGCTCCGAACGCAAGGACACCGTGGACCGGGGCGCGGCGGTGCTGTTCGCGGACGCGGCCGAACGGGCCGGGGTGCGGCGCTACATCGTCGTCTCCTCCATGGGCGCCGACCCCGAACACCCGGGCGACGAGGTCTTCGACGTCTACCTGAGGGCGAAGGGGGCCGCCGACGCGGACGTGCGTTCCCGGGACGCACTCGACTGGACGATCCTGCGCCCGGGAATGCTGACGAACGACGCGGGCACCGGACAGGTGCTGCTGGCCGCCTCGACCGGGCGCGGGCCGGTGCCCCGCGACGATGTGGCGGCGACGCTGCTGGAGCTTCTGGACACCCCGGCGACGGCGGGCCTGACGCTGGAACTGATCGCGGGAAGCGTGCCGGTGACGGTCGCGGTGAAGGACATCGCGGGCAACTGACCGGGCCGCCGGGCGCGGCCGCGAAAGGTGCGGCGCACAGGAGCGGAAACGAAAGAGTCCCCGACCAGACGTGCTGGTCGGGGACTCCGTTCGCGTGGCGGCGCCAGGGTTCGAACCTGGGTAGGCTGAGCCGGCAGATTTACAGTCTGCTCCCTTTGGCCACTCGGGCACACCGCCTCGAACGACGCGTCGGAACTCCACTGGGGTGCTCCTTGGCGACGACGTAAACGATACCCGATGCGTAGGGGTGCTCCGCCACCTGATTGATCAGCACCCGGGAGTGGGTGGTGGTGGCCGAGGACCGCCCCCCGCACCCGGCGGATCGGCGCACGGTGCCGGATGCGGTGCACCGCAAGGCTCAGGGCGCCCGCGCACGGGACGTACGCGGGCGTTCCGGCAGCGTCTCGGGGTGCCGCGGCCGCCGTCGCGCACCCGCCGGGGGCGGTGGGACAGCCCTTAGGCTTTGGGCTGTATCCCCACGCATTCGACACAAGGAGCCACACGTCATGGCCGACTCCAGTTTCGACATCGTCTCGAAGGTCGAGCGGCAGGAGGTCGACAACGCCCTCAACCAGGCCGCCAAGGAGATCTCCCAGCGTTACGACTTCAAGGGCACGGGCGCTTCGATCTCCTGGTCCGGCGAGAAGATCCTGATGGAGGCGAACGGCGAGGAGCGGGTCAAGGCCATCCTCGACATCTTCCAGTCCAAGCTGATCAAGCGCGGCATCTCGCTGAAGTCGCTGGACGCCGGAGAGCCGCAGCTGTCCGGCAAGGAGTACAAGATCTTCGCCACGATCGAGGAAGGCATCTCCCAGGAGAACGCCAAGAAGGTGGCGAAGATCATTCGCGATGAGGGTCCCAAGGGCGTCAAGGCGCAGGTCCAGGGCGACGAGCTGCGGGTCAGCTCGAAGAGCCGGGACGACCTTCAGGCGGTCCAGGCGCTGCTCAAGGGCCAGGACTTCGACTTCGCGGTGCAGTTCGCCAACTACCGGTAGAGGGTTCACGAGGTTGTCCGGTCCGCCGCGGTTCGCGGCGGACCGAGGGCGGGGCGGACGTGCCGGCCGGCGCGGACCGCCCCGCGGGCGTTCCGGAGGCGTTCCGGGTGCGGTGCGGGTGGCGGGGCCCGGTGGGGGCCCTGGACGCGATGTCCGAATGCCGCCGGTCGGGGTGCGGCGCACGGCGCAGACTGGTCGGTGCGGGCTTCGTGGCACAGGCTTCGGCTCGCCGGGCAAGGAGGACGACACATCATGACGACCGTGTACGCGAGGATCGACAGCCCGCTGGGCGAGCTGCTTCTCGTCGGCGAGGTGCCGGCGGGTGCGGAGAGCGCCCCGGCGGCGGATGCGGCGGCGGACGGTGTCGGGCTGGTCTCGCTGTCCCTCCCCGGCCAGAAGGGCGGCACGGTCGTCCAGGACGGCTGGCGGGAGGCCCCCGAGCTGTTCGCCGGGATCGCGGCGCAGCTGCGGGCGTATTTCGCGGGCCGGCTGACACGCTTCGACATCCCGTACGCGGAGGGGGCGGGCACGGCCTTCCAGCGGCGGGTCTGGCGGGCGCTGGACACGATTCCGTACGGCGAGACGGTGTCGTACGGGCAGATCGCCGAGCGGGTGGGCTCCTCCGGCGCTGGGGTACGCGCGGTGGGGACGGCGATCGGGCGCAATCCCCTGCTGGTCGTGCGGCCGTGCCACCGGGTCATCGGGGCGGACGGGGCGCTGCGCGGGTACGCGGGCGGGCTGGAGCGCAAGGAACGGCTGCTGGGGCTCGAAGGCGCCCTGGCCCCGGGGTACCGCGCCGTGAACCGCTGAACCGGCCGCGCTCGCCGGGTTCCGGACTGTGGCTCTGCCAGGGGTGGGTGCGAACGGTGAGGATGGTGGGGTGAGTGGTGTCGCGTGTGGATCCGCCGCCGTCCGGCGGTCTCTTCCCCCGGCCCCGGAGGGTCGTCGCACCGGGCGCCGTTCACGTACCGGAGTGGCTGTCGCCCGGCCTGCGGCGGGAGTTGGTGGCGGCGTGCCGGGAGTGGGCGCGGGGGCCTGTTCCGCTGCGGCGCACGGTGCTGCCCGGCGGTGGGGTGATGTCGGTGCGGACGGTGTGCCTGGGGTGGCACTGGCAGCCGTACCGGTACGGGCGTACCGCCGATGATGTGAACGGCGCGCGGGTCGCCGCGTTCCCGGAGTGGCTGGCGGATCTGGGGCGTGCGGCGGTGGCCGAGGCGTACGGGGACGCGGACGCCGCCGCCTCGTACGCACCCGACACCGCGCTGATCAACTTCTATGACGGCGCGGCGAGGATGGGCATGCATCAGGACCGGGAGGAGCGCTCCGGTGCTCCGGTGGTGTCGCTGAGCATCGGGGACACCTGTGTGTTCCGGTTCGGGAACACCGAGGACCGGGGGCGGCCGTACACCGATGTGGAGTTGGCGTCCGGGGACCTGTTCGTGTTCGGCGGACCGTCGCGGTTCGCCTTCCACGGCGTGCCGAAGGTGTACGCGGGAACGGCCGGCCCGGAGACGGGGCTGCGGGCCGGCCGGCTCAATCTGACGTTGCGCGAGACGGGGCTGGGCGATCGGTGAAGCACCGTGCGCCGGGCGTCGTGCGCGGGACGGCCGTGGGCCGTGCGGCGCACGGCTGTGGGTCAGCGGCGTTCGCGTGAGTTGCCGAAGAGCAGCCGGTAGGCGATGAGCAGCACGAGGGAGCCTGCGACGGCGGCCACCCAGGTCGCGGTGTCGTAGAAGTCGTTGCTGATGGGGCGGTCGAGGAACCGGCTGGACAGCCAGCCTCCGACGAAGGCACCCACGATGCCGATGAGGGTCGTGCCCACGATGCCGCCCGGGTCCCGGCCCGGAAGCAGGATTTTGGCTATGGCGCCCGCGAGCAGCCCCAGAATGATCCAACCGACAATGCTCATACTGCCGCACCTACCCCTTGCCTCGTCCTGGAATCCAAGACGCGGCCGAGGGGGTGCGGGTTGCCTGGCGCGGCGCGCGGTCTACCGGCCGGCGAAGGGCCGGTCGGTGCGGACGATCTCCTTGCCGAAGGGCATGAGGGAGACCGGGATCAGCTTGAAGTTCGCGATGCCCAGCGGGATGCCGATGATCGTGACGCACAGGGCGATGCCGGTGAAGATATGGCCGAGTGCGAGCCACCAGCCGGCCAGGACCAGCCAGAGGACGTTGCCGACGCAGGAGGGCGCACCGGCGTCGCGGCGGTCCACGACCATGTAGCCGAAGGGCCACAGGGCGTAGACGCCGATCCGGAAGGCGGCCAGGCCGAAGGGGATGCCGATGATCGTGATGCACAGCAGGAGGCCTGCGGCGAGGTAGCCGAGGAACATCCAGAAGCCGCACAGGACGAGCCATATGACGTTCAGGATTGTCTTCACGGGCGATGACCTGCCATCTGCTCGAGTCGGGCGATTCGCTCCGCCATGGGTGGATGCGTCGAGAACATCCTGGCCATGCCCCGGCCGGGACGGAACGGGTTCGCGATCATCATGTGGCTCGCCGTCTCGATCCTCGGTTCGGCGGGCAGCGGAAGCTGCTTCGTACCGGCGTCCAGCTTGCGCAGGGCGCCGGCGAGCGCGAGGGGGTCGCCGGTGAGCTGGGCTCCGGAGGCATCGGCCTCGTATTCGCGCGAGCGGCTTACGGCCAGTTGGATGACGGAGGCGGCGAGCGGGCCGAGAATCATGATCAGGAGCATGCCGAGGATGCCGGGGCCCTCGTCGTCGTTGGACCGGCCGACAGGGATCAGCCAGGCGAAATTGACGAGGAACATGATGACGGAGGCCAGGGCTCCGGCGACGGAAGAGATCAGGATGTCGCGGTTGTAGACATGGCTGAGCTCGTGTCCCAGGACGCCTCGCAGCTCTCGTTCGTCCAGGACCTGGAGGATGCCGTCGGTGCAGCAGACCGCGGCGTTGCGCGGATTGCGGCCGGTGGCGAAGGCGTTGGGTGCCTGGGTCGGCGAGATGTAGAGCCGGGGCATGGGCTGGCGTGCCTCGGTGGAGAGCTCCCGCACGATGCGGTAGAGCTGTGGCGCCTCGAATTCGCTGACGGGGCGGGCCCGCATGGCCCTGAGTGCCAGCTTGTCGCTGTTCCAGTACGCGTAGGCGTTGGTGCCGACGGCTACCAGGAGCGCGACGATCAGGCCCGTACGTCCGAAGAAGCTGCCGATGACGATGATGAGTGCGGACAGTCCCCCGAGGAGTACGGCGGTCTTCAGCCCGTTGTGCCGGCGGTGCACGGTACGCCCTCCAAGTGGTGCAGCAGGGGAACCCTTTGCTTGGTGGTGCTCCACTCTCCAGTGGAGCCTCCCGTACTGGTCAACGCCAGGCGAGGGGAGCTAGTTCCCTTGTGCGCACGGCCGGAGGGCGGGGTGTTCCCGGCCGCTCCGGCCGCTCCGGCCACTTCTTCGGGCACCGTCACCCGTACAGGCCCGCTCTAGGCCGTACGGGTGTCTCGGTGGGGCCTGCGGGTACTGCGGGGGCCGCGGGGGTCAGCGCTGCGCGGGCAGCCCGGCGAGGGCGAGTGCCTCGGGGTCGGGCTGGACGTCGCTGGTGCAGTGCCCGCAGCGGGAGGCGATGGCGGGGATCTCCGTGTAGCAGCGGGGGCAGTCGCGTACGGCGGCCTTGATGTCGGCCTTCTCGTCGTGCTTGGCCGTGAAGCGGTTCTGGACCTTGGCCATGGGGACGACGACGCAGAAGTAGAGGACCGCGGCGGTGATGAGGAAGGCGATGGCGGCGGCGAGGAACTTGCCGTACGGGAAGATGGCGCCCTGGACGGCGAACTCCGCCGCGCTGAAGTCACCGACCGAACCGGTGGCGAGGCCGATCAGCGGGGTGATGAACGCGGTGCTGAAGCCGGTGACGACGGCGGTGAAGGCGGCTCCCACGGCGAGTCCGATCGCCATGGAGATGACGTTTCCGCGCAGGATGAAGTCCTTGAACCCGTTCAGCACTGCTCTTCGCTCCTCTGTACCCGCTACGTGACGTCCTTTACGTGACGTATGCAGGCATGAACCCTGCCCTGTGGGGGCCGCCGCGGGCAAACCGATCTTGGGGCTTCCGGGCGGCTCCCCGGGGGCGTCAGAAGAGACCGACCGCGGCGAACCTGAGGACGACCTGCGGGGCACCCGAGAGGACGACGCCCGCGAGCGTGGTGAGAGCGATCGCGGTGACGAGGGGCGCGGGGGCGCGCAGCCGGTGCGGGGCGGGCCCCGGGGCGCCCTCGTCCGCCGTTTCACCGGTCCCTGCCGGGGCACCCGCCCCGGCGGGGGCGGCGGTGCCGGCCGACTCGGTCGTGGCGGCGGCCTCCGGGCCCCGGAAGAGGACGGCGGTCCACTGAAGGTAGTAGTAGAGGGCGATCACGACGTTGACGGCCATGACCACGGCGAGCCAGCCGAGACCCGCGTCGACGGCCGCCGAGAAGACGGTGACCTTGGCGAAGAGGCCGATGATGCCCGGCGGCAGCCCGGCCAGACAGAGCAGGAAGAAGCCCATCGCCAGGGCGGCGAGGGGGCGGGTGGCGTACAGGCCGCGGTAGTCGGTGATCCGGTTGCCGGGGCTCGTACGCGCCACGAGGGCGGCGACGGCGAACGCGCCGAGGTTCACCACGGCGTACATGAGGGCGTACGCGACGGTGGAGCCGATCTGCTCGTCGCTGGAGTACGCGGCGGCGGCGATCGGGACCAGGAGGTAGCCGGCCTGCGCGACGGACGACCAGGCCAGCAGACGGACGGCACTGCGGGCGCGGGTGGCGTTCTGGCGCAGGGCGGCGACATTGCCGATCGTCATCGTGACTGCGGCGAGGACGGCGAGGGCCGGTCCCCAGACGTCGGCGTAGGCGGGGAACGCGACCACGGTGACGAGGATGAGGCCGGAGAACCCGACGGCCTTGCCGACGACGGAGAGATAGGCCGCGATCGGCAGGGGGGCGCCGACATAGGTGTCGGGGACCCAGAAGTGGAAGGGTGCCGCGGCCGTCTTGAAGGCGAAGCCGACGAGCGTGAGGGCGACGCCCGCCTGGGCGAGGGTGTCCAGCTGACCGGGTACGGCGTCGAGGCGGGTGGCCAGCTCGGTCAGGTGCATGGTGCCGGTCGCCGCGTACACGAAGCTGACGCCGAGGAGCATCACGGCGGTCGCGACGACGGAGGAGAGGAAGAACTTCAGAGCCGCTTCCGAGGAGCGCCTGTCGCCGCGCTTGATGCCGACCAGGGCGAAGGCGGGCAGCGAGGCGACTTCGAGGGCGACGACGAGCGTGGTGAGGTCGCGGGCGGCGGGCAGGAGCGCCGCGCCCGCCGCCGAGGACAGCAGCAGGAACCAGAACTCGCCCGCCGGGAGCTTGCGGGTGTCGTCCAGGGAGAGCAGCGCGGTGAGGAGGGCCCCGCCGAGTACGAGCGCCTGGATGACGAGGGCGAAGTGGTCGGCGGTGTAGCTGCAGGCCCGGATGGTCTCGGTGACGCAGAAGGTCGAGCGGTCCCCGGCGCGCAGCGGGACGAGGACGGCGAGGGCCGCGAGGAGTCCGGCAATGGTGCCGTAGCCGAGGTACTGCTTGCGGTGCTCGGGGAGGAAGAGGTCGGCGACGAGGACGATCAGGGCGCAGGCGGCCACGATGACGGGCGGTGCGATGGCGAGCCAGTCGATGGACTGGACGAGGCTGGGGGTGCTGTCGGCCGCGGTGGTGAACAGACCCGGGGCTCCCGCCCCCGCCCCTGTTCCTGCTCCTGCTCCTGCTCCTGCTCCTGCTTCGATTGCCGGCCGGGCGGCCCCGGCTGCTGTGGTCACGAGGTCCGCGGTCACGACTTGCCTCCTGCGAGGAGCTTCTGCACGGCCGGGTCGGTGAGGCCGAGGAGGACGGCGGGCCAGAGTCCGGCGAGGACGGTGAGGGCGGCGAGCGGGGTCCAGGCGGCGAATTCGTACCCCTGGATGTCGGCGAGCCGCCGGGTGCCGCCGGAGTGCTGGGCCCCGTTGGGCTCACCCATGCAGACGCGGCGTACGACGATGAGCATGTACGCGGCGGTGAGCAGGGTGCCGAACGCGCCGATGGCCATGAAGGTGCGGAACGCGGGGCGGCTGAGGCCTTCGGCGGGGTCGAACGCGCCGAACAGGGTGAGCATCTCGCCCCAGAATCCGGCGAGTCCGGGCAGCCCCAGCGAGGCGACGGCGGCGAAGGCGAGGAGGGCGCCCAGGCGGGGGGCCCGGCCGTAGAGCGCCGCTCCGGTGGCACCGGCGAGGGTGTCGAGATCGGCGGTGCCGTACCGGTCCTTCACCGCGCCGACCAGGAAGAAGAGCAGGCCGGTGATGAGGCCGTGGGCGATGTTGGCGAAGAGCGCGCCGTTGACACCGGTGGGGGTCATGGTCGCGATGCCGAGGAGTACGAAGCCCATGTGACCGACCGAGGAGTACGCGATCAGCCGCTTGAGGTCGCCCCGGGAGCCGGGGCGGGCGAGCGCGAGGCAGGCGAGGGATCCGTAGATGATCCCGGCGACCGCGAAGGCGGCGAGATAGGGCGCGAAGGTGTGCATCCCGTCGGGGGTGATGGGCAGCAGGATGCGGACGAACCCGTACGTGCCCATCTTCAGCATGACGCCCGCGAGGAGGACGGAGCCGACGGTCGGGGCGGCGGTGTGGGCGTCGGGGAGCCAGCTGTGCAGCGGCCACATCGGGGTCTTCACGGCGAGGCCGATGCCGATCGCCAGAACGGCGATGACCTGCACGGACGAGGTGAGACCGCGGCCGTTGTCAGTGGCGAGTGCCACCATGTCGAAGGTGCCGCTCTTCAGTCCGATGAGGAGCAGGCCCAGCAGCATGACGACCGAGCCGAGCAGTGTGTAGAGGATGAACTTCCAGGCGGCGGCCTGCTTCCGGTCGCCGCCCCAGCGGGCGATGAGGAAGTACATCGGGATGAGGACCATCTCGAACGCGAGGAAGAACAGCAGCAGGTCGAGGACGGCGAAGGTCGCGAGGGTGCCGGACTCCAGGACGAGGATCAGGGCGACGAAGGCCTTCGGGGAGGGGCCGGCAGGCATTTTGAAGTAGCTGTACAGCGCGCAGAGGAAGGTCAGGAGCGCGGTCAGTACGAGAAGGGGGAGCGAGATGCCGTCGATGCCGAGGTGGATCCGCACGTCCAGCGCCGGGATCCAGCTGATGTCGGTGGTGGCCTGCATCTTCGACGGGTGGTCGTGGTCGAAGCCGGCGGCCAGGACGATCGCGGCGATGAGGACGGCGCCGGTGACGGTCACTCCGTGGCGGAGCACCGCCTGGTCGGGGTTCCTGCCCCGCAGTCCGGGCGGTGCCGGGAGAAGGGCCGCGACGGCGCCGAGGAGCGGGGCTACGACGATGAACGCGAGAAGGAACTGCATCACGGATTCGCTGATATCGATCACGGCTCACGACCCGGCGTTGACGGTGGCAAAGACGACGGCGGCGATCGCCAGGACAAGGGAACCGGCGAGCAGTGCGCTGAGGTAGGTCTGCACGTTGCCGGTCTGGGCGCGGCGGACGGCGGTGCCGAGCCAGCGTGCGCCGGTGCCGGAGCCGCGTACGTAGGTGTCGACGACCTCACGGTCCAGGAAGCGCACGACGCGGGCCGCTCCCAGCACGGGGCGGACGAAGAGTGCCGCGTACAGGGCGTCCAGGTGGAAGCCGGCGGCCGCGTGGCGGTGGAGCGGGCCGAGGAGAAGACGGCCGGGGTCGGCGGGGTCGGGGGCGTCCCCGTCGTGGCCGTAGGCGGCGGTGTGCGAGGTCATCGCCTCGACCTCGACCAGGGCGGGCTCGGCGTCGGGGTGGGCGACGACCGCGCCCATCGGGGTACGGGCGGCCAGCGCCGTGCGGTGCCGCCAGGCGGCATAGGTGACCAGACCGCCGGCAAGACCGACGCCCGTGGACAGGACGGCGGTGGCGAGGGAGGGGGTGAGGCTGTGGCCGTCGAACCAGTCGGAGATCGTCCCGACGGTGAGCCCGAAGGCGATGGTGGGGACGGCCAGGAGCCACAGGACCGAGGTCATGGCGACGGGCTGCCTGCCGTGGTCGGGGGCCTCGGCGCCGCGGCCCCGGAAGGCCAGCAGCCACAGCCGGGTGGCGTACGCGGCGGTGAGGACGGCGGCGAGGAGTCCGGCGACGAGGACCGTCCAGCCGGCGGCGGCCGGGGCGATGCCGCGGTCGCCGAAGGCGGTGTGCTCGGCGGCGACGAGGACGGCTTCCTTGGAGAAGAAGCCGGCGAACGGCGGGATCGCGGCGAGGGCGAGGAGGGCGACGGTCATCGTCCAGTAGGCGTCCGGGATGCGCTTGGACAGGCCGCCCATACGGGACATGGCGGCCAGTGAGTTCGTCCCGGCGGCGTGGATGACGACCCCGGCGGCGAGGAAGAGGACGGCCTTGAACGCACCGTGCGACAGGAGGTGGAAGACGGCGGCACCGCGGTCGCCGACGGCCAGAGCACCGGACATGTAGCCGAGCTGGCCGATCGTCGAGTAGGCGAGGACCCGCTTGATGTCGTCCTGCGCCAGGGCCGCGATCCCGGAGCCGATCATCGTGACGGCGGCCATCACCGCGAGCACGACGAGGGCCGCGCCGGAGGCGGCGAAGACGGGGAGGAGCCGGGCCACGAAGTAGATACCGGCGGCGACCATCGTCGCGGCGTGGATGAGCGCCGAGACGGGCGTGGGACCGGCCATCGCGTCGGGCAGCCAGGTGTGCAGGGGGAACTGCGCGGACTTGCCCGCGACGCCCGCGAGGAGCAGCAGGGCGATGAGGGTGGGGTGGTCGAGCCCGCCGTTCGCGACGGCTCCGAGGATGCCGGTGATGCGGAAGGTGCCGGTGTCGGTGGCGAGCGCGAACAGACCGATGAGGAAGGGGACATCGCCGAGCTTGGTGACCAGGAAGGCCTTGAGCGAGGCCGCCCGCGCTTCGGGCGTCTCCCAGTAGTGGCCGACGAGGAAGTACGAGCAGATGCCCATGATCTCCCAGCCGACCAGGAGCACCATCAGGTCGCCGGAGTAGACGACGAGGAGCATCGCGGCGGTGAAGAGGGAGACGAGGGCCGCGTACGAGGGGTAGCGGGGGTCGTCGCGCAGGTAGGCGGTCGAGTAGATCTGCACGCAGGTGGCGACGAGTCCGACCAGGACGGCGACGAGGACGGCGAAGCCGTCGAGGTGCAGGGCGAGGTCGATGGGGACCGAGCCGGTGGGGGTCAGCTGGGTCGCGGCGTCGATGGCCCGGCCGCCGCCCTGGCGTGCGGCGACGATCACGGCGATGACGGCCGCGCCGAGGGTGGGGAGGATCGCGAGGGGGCGTACGTAACCGGGGGCGGTGCGGCCGAGGAGCAGACCGGCCGCCGCGCCCAGGAAGGGGAGAAGGGGAACGAGGGCGGCGAGGGTCGTGGTGGTCACGCGGTGGCCTCTGCCTTCTGTGCCTTCCCTGCCGGAGCAGTGGCCTGGTCTGCGTCTTCGGCGGCGTCCGTCTCGGCGGTGTCGCGGAGGCGGTCGATGTCGGAGGTGCCCCGGTTGCGGTGGACCGCGAGGACGATCGCCAGGCCGATGCCGATCTCGGCCGCGGCGATGGCGATGGTGAAGAGGGTGAGGGCCTGGCCGGAGTGGAGGGCGTCGCGGAGCCAGACGTCGAAGGCGACCAGGTTGAGGTTGACGGCGTTGAGCATCAGCTCGACGGACATCAGGACGAGGATCGCGTTGCGCCGGGCGAGCACGCCGTACAGCCCGGTGCAGAAGAGGAGGACCGCGAGCACGGCGGGATAGGCGAGGTGCATCAGCTCTTGTCCTCTCGGCTCTTGTTGTCCTTGCGGGACAGGACGATCGCGCCGACGAGGGCCGCGAGCAGCAGGACGGAGAGTGCTTCGAAGGGCAGCACCCAGTGCCTGAAGAGGAATTCACCCGTTGCCCGGGTGGAGCCCTGGGCCGGTCCGTCCAGGTCGATCCAGGTGGTCCGGAAGGCATCCACGACCACCCAGACGAGGGCGGCAGCGGCGGCAGCGGCCACGCCGAGGGCGACCCACCGGTTGCCCGAGTCGGCGTCCGGGGAGCGGCCGATGGGCGCTCTGGTCAGCATCAGTCCGAAGAGGAGGAGGACGACGACGGAACCCACGTAGATCAGGACCTGGACCCAGGCGATGAACTCCGCGGTGAGCAGCAGGTACTCGACCGCCAGCCCGCCGAGCGTCACGACCAGCCAGAGCGCGGCGTGGACGAGCTGCTTGGTCGTGACGGTGATGAGTGCCGCGCCGAAGGTGGCGAGGCCGACCAGGAGAAAGGCGATCTCGACACCGGTCGGGGAGAGGAAACCGGGGTGATCCGCGGCGGTGGTGACGGTGGCAGCCGTCGTGAGGGCAGCGGTGGCGGCGAGGGTCACTGGTCTCCCTCCTGCGTCGGCGTCTGCTGTGCGTCCTGCGCCGCCTGGGCCTGCTGGGCTTCCTGGGCCGCCTGGGCGCGCTGGGCTTCCAGCTTCTCCGCGGTCTTGCGGGCCGCGGCGATCTCCTTCGGCTCCTCGGCCCCCGGATCGAGCGCGGGCGGCTCCGGCACGGTCCACATCCACTCGCGGAGCTTGTCCCGCTCGTGGGTGAGTTCGTGGATGTCCGTCTCCGCGTACTCGAACTCCGGCGACCAGAACAGCGCGTCGAAGGGACAGACCTCGATGCAGATCCCGCAGTACATGCAGAGCGAGAAGTCGATCGCGAAGCGGTCGAGGACATTGCGGCTGCGTTCACGGCCGCCCGGGGCCGTCGCGGGCACCGTCTCCTTGTGGGAGTCGATGTAGATGCACCAGTCGGGGCACTCACGGGCACAGAGCATGCAGACCGTGCAGTTCTCCTCGAACAGGCCGATGACACCGCGGCTGCGGGGCGGGAGTTCGGGCTGGACATCCGGGTACTGCGCGGTGACGGTCTTCCTCGTCATCGTGCGCAGAGTGACGGCGAGGCCCTTGGCCAGGCCGGAGCCAGGGATCGGAGGCACTAGTTGATCGCCACCTTCACGATGCCGGTGAGCGCGATCTGCGCGAGAGCGAGCGGGATGAGCGTGGTCCAGGCGAGCTTCTGCAACTGGTCCTCGCGCAGGCGGGGGTAGCTGACGCGCAGCCAGATGACGACGAAGGCGAGGATGCCGGTCTTGAGGAGGGTCCAGACCCAGCCGAGCCCGTCGGCCCCGAGCGGACCGTGCCAGCCGCCGAGGAACAGCACGGTGGTCAGGCCGCACAGGACGACGATGCCCGCGTACTCGGCCAGGAGGAACAGGGCGAAGCGGAGCCCGGTGTACTCGGTGTACGCGCCGAAGATGATCTCGGAGTCGGCGACGGGCATGTCGAACGGGGGGCGCTGGAGTTCGGCGAGCCCGGCCACGAAGAAGACCAGGGCTCCGACGATCTGCCAGGGCAGCCACCACCACTCGAAGGCGTTGAGGATGCCGGGGAGCGAGACGGTGCCCGCCGCCATGGCCACGGAGGCGGCGGCGAGCAGCATCGGCAGTTCGTAGGCGAGCAGCTGGGCGGCGGTCCGCAGTCCGCCGAGGAGCGAGTACTTGTTGGCCGAGGCCCAGCCTGCCATCAGCGAGCCGAGTACCCCGATACCCATGACCGCGAGCACGAAGAAGATGCCCGCGTCGACGACCTGGCCGACCGCACCCTCGCTGGGGCCGATGGGGATGGCGACGAGTACGAGGAGGTACGGCAGGAGCGCGACGGCGGGCGCGAGCTGGAACACCCGGCGGTCGGCCTCGGCCGGGACCACGTCCTCCTTCTGCGCGAACTTCACGCCGTCCGCGACGAGCTGGGCCCAGCCGTGGAAGCCACCGGCGTACATGGGGCCGAGGCGGCCCTGCATATGGGCCATCACCTTGTGCTCGGTCTGGCCCACGACGAGCGGGACGACCATGAACACGGCGAAGACGATGACGAGCCGGAGGGCGACGTCGAGTACGTCGTTCACGCGGTATCCCCTCCGGCGGGACGGTCGGGGTGATCGGGGCGGTCGGAGTGATCGGGGCGGTCGGCCTGATCCGGGCGGTCGGAGTGATCCGGACGGTCCAGGCGGGTTTCGGTGTCGGGGGCGGGCTCGGGTGCCGACTCCGTCTCGGCGGCGGGCTCGGCGTCCGGCTCGGGGGCGGAGGGCTCGGCGTCCGGCTCGGAGGGCTCGGCTGCCGCCTCGGCGTCCGGCTCGGGGGCGGAAGCGGGTGTTCCGCCCGTCGGCCCGGACGTACCGGCCCCGCCGCCGTCCGTGTCATCGAACGCGGGGCGCGCGTCGTGCCAGGGGGCATCCGTGCTGCGCGGCGGTCGCGGGGTGCGCGCGGGCGTGGCCCCAGGAGCGCTCGCCGTGTCGTCCTGCGCCGGGGCGGTGTCCGACGTCGGCGCGGGGGCGGTGTCCGGGGCCGGGGGTGTCGCCGCGCGCTGCTGGCTCGCCGAGCCCTCGGACACGCTGCGCGAACGCCGGGGCCGGGCTGCGGGAGCCGCAGGTGCCGCGGGCTCGGCGGCCGTACCCGCCGTACCCGCCGTACCCGCCGGCTTGTCCGCCGTACCCGCCGTGCCTGCCGTACCCGCCGCCGCTTCCGCCGTGCCCGTTGCCGCGCGCTGGGCGGCCGAGCCCTCGCTCGCGCTGCGGGCGCGGCGTACGGGGCGGTCACCCGCCGCGGCGCGGGCGCCGCGGGCCGGGCGGGAGGGGGCGGGCGGGAGCTGGCCCTTGAGCGGGCCCCATTCGTTCGGGTCGGGTACGCCGGGCGGCAGCATCGTGCGGCGCTTGGGACCGCCGTGCTCGGACTCGCCCGGCTCCTTGGCCCCGGGCCATGCCTTGGCGACGCGGGCGGCCAGGACGAAGTCCTTGCGCAGCGGGTGTCCCTCGAAGCCCTCGGGCAGCAGCAGCGGGACGAGGTGCGGGTGGCCCTCGAAGCCGATGCCGAACATCTCGTGGGTCTCGCGCTCGTGCCACTCCGCGCCCGCGTAGACGCCGATGGCACTGGGCAGGACCGGGGCCTCGTGCGGAACGGTCGTACGGACCAGGAGGCGGCGGACCGTACCGGTCCGCAGGCCGGCGACATGGGCGCAGACGCGGAATCCGGTACCGGGTTCGTCAACGGCGCTGAGCCAGTCGAAGTAGCCGCAGCCCAGCCGGTCGCGGGCCGTTTCGAGGGCGTCGATCCACGAGGCGGCGGGAACGTCGACGGTCAGCAGGTCGTAGGCACGTTCGGCCGTGGCGTCCGCGCCGAAGATCTCGGTGACGGCGTCGGGCAGCCGGTCGTACGCCTCCGGACCGGACGCGGCGGCCGACGTCGCGTCGGGCGTGGTGCCGGAGGTGGCATCGGGCTCGGTCACTTCGCCTCCTCCCCCGGTGCGGCGGGGGCGGCGACCGGTGCGCTGCGCAGCGCGGCGGTGGACGCACGGCCCGCACCGGCGTCCCCGGGGGCGTACGGCTCGGTGGCGTACCGCTCGGCGAGCGACTCGCGGGCGATCTTCTCCTGGAGCTTGAGGATGCCCTGGAGCAGCGCCTCGGGCCGGGGCGGGCAGCCGGGTACGTACACATCGACCGGGATGATCTGGTCGACGCCCTTCGTGACGGAGTACGAGTCCCAGTAGGGGCCGCCGCAGTTGGAGCAGGCGCCGAAGGAGATGACGTACTTCGGCTCGGGCATCTGCTCGTAGAGGCGCTTGACGGCCGGGGCCATCTTGTCCGTCACGGTGCCGGACACGATCATGAGGTCGGCCTGGCGGGGGCCGGGCGCGAACGGGATCACCCCGAGCCGGATGAAGTCGTGACGGGCCATCGAGGCGGCGATGAACTCGATGGCGCAGCAGGCGAGTCCGAAGTTGAAGACCCAGAGGCTGTAGCGGCGGCCCCAGTTGAGGACCACCTTCATCGGCTCGGGGGCGAGCCGGGAGAGCACGCCGAGCCTCTTCGGCTCCGGCAGCGAAACCGGCTGCGCGGCAGGCGCCGGGGCCGGTGGCACTGCCGGGGCGGATGCCGCTCGCGGCGTCGGACCGGGCTGCGGTTCCGGGGTCGTCCGGCTCGTCACGCCCATTCGAGGACGCCCTTCTTCCATGCGTAGAGCAGTCCCACGGCCAGGAAGCCGAGGAAAATGAACATTTCCACCAGCGTCGTCGCACCGTATCCGGGGGCCGCGAATACGGTCGCCCACGGAAAGAGGAAGATCGAATCGACGGCGAAGATCACGTACAGGAAGGCGTAGACGTAATAGCGCACCTGTGTGTGCGCCCATCCCTCCCCGACGGGGTCCACGCCGCACTCGTAGGTAAGGAGTTTCTCCGGCGTCGGAACCACGGGCCTGAGCAGTCGGCCGGCCCCGAAGGCGACGGCGACGAACAGCACGCCGATCAGGGCGAGCAGTCCGACCACTGAATAGCTCTGGAAGTACTCCGACGCGAGAACGGTCGATTCGGTCCTCACGTCCGCCCCTCGCTCCCTCGAACACACCGGTCCGGCCATCTGTACGCACGGGAGTCTAGGCCCTGTTAAAGAACTGGTAAGCAGCCGCGTCGGGCAACGGGGTGGGGTTATCCCTACTTCACGTCGCCAACGAGCCCCATGGCGTGCGCGGGCGCGGCCCGGCAGGCTGGTCGTATGACCATGAGCCCCTCTGCGCCCGACAACGACCGGCCGCCGCCCGCGCGCTTCGCCTTCGACCGGTGGACCTGGAAGGAGATCGCGTACCTCCTGGCCAACCTGCCCATGACGATTGCCGGTTTTGTTTATGCGGTGTTCATGCTCGGCGTCGGTGTGGGGTTCTCCGTCACGGTGATCGGTCTGCCCCTGCTCACCCTGGGGCTCCAGGGCGCCCGGCTGCTCGGCCGGGCGGAACGGGGCCGGGCGCGGGCCATGCTCGGTCTGCACGTCGAGGAGCCGAGCTCGATGGCGCGCAGCCGCCGGGAGGCCGGGTTCTTCCCCTGGCTGTGGTCGGGGCTGAAGGATCCGGTGGGCTGGCGGGCTCTGCTGTTCGCGTTCATCCGGCTGCCGTGGGGCATCGTGACGTTCGTGGTGACCCTGGTGAGTCTGTTCGTCCTGTGGCCGGTTCTCCCGTTCATCGCGCGGGCGCTGGCCAACGCGGACCGGGCGATGGTGCGGGGCCTGCTCTCGCCCTCCGACGAACTGGAACGCAGGATCGCGGAGCTGGAGTCGGACCGGGGGGTCGTCGTGGACACCGCCGCCGCCGACCTGCGCCGCATCGAACGCGACCTCCACGACGGCGCACAGGCCCGCCTCGTCGCCCTCGCCATGGACCTCGGCCTCGCCAAGGAAAAACTCACCGCCGACCCCGAAACCGCCGCCCGCATGGTCGACGAAGCCCACGGCGAGGTCAAAGTCGCCCTCCAGGAACTCCGCGACCTCGCACGCGGCATCCACCCCGCCGTCCTCACCGACCGCGGACTCGACGCCGCACTCTCCGCCATCGCCTCCCGCTGCACCGTCCCCGTGAAAGTGACGGTCGAGCTGCCGGGGCGGCCCGCCGAGGCCATCGAGGGCAGCGCCTACTTCACGGTGTCGGAACTCCTCCAGAACGTCAGCAAGCACAGCGGCGCCCGGTCGGCGTCCGTCGACGTATGGCGCGCGGCCGACCGCCTGCTGATCCAGGTGCGGGACGACGGGTCGGGCGGGGCGCGGATGGACGGCGGTACGGGGATGGCGGGGCTCGCGGAACGCCTGGGGGCGGTGGACGGGCTGTTCGTCCTGGACTCCCCGGCCGGCGGCCCGACGACCGTCACCGCGGAGCTGCCCTGGCGCGACCGTACAGGGCCGGCGAAGGCGGTATGAAGGCGGCTGCGGGGCGGCGGGGCGTCTCGCCATCCGCCCGGGGGTAGGTCTCACCGTCCACCCGGCGGCGGGTCTCGCCATCCACTCCCGGGGGGGGCGTCTCGTCATCCGCCCGGGGGTGGGTCTCACCGTCCACCCGGGGGTGGGGAAAACCCCCGGGCGGATACGGAGACCCCCCTCATGGTGCGGGGCCCCGGCGGCCCCGCACCCTGGTACCAGTCGAGAACGCACATTCCGCGGAGAACGAGCCGCTGTGACAGAGACGGAACGGACGGACCTCATGGCCACGGCATACGGACCGGACACACGGGACCCCCAGAGGTCCGGTTCCGCCGGAGGGGACCACCCCCCGGCCAAGCACTTCCTCCCGGCCGCGCTGCGTGCGCCGCTGGAGGCACGGACGTGGCGCGAGCTCCTGTACCTGGTGCTGAGCCTCCCGATCAGCGTCGTGCTGTTCGCCTTCTCGATCACCATGACCACGATGGGCTTCGGCCTGCTGATCACGTTCCTCGGCATTCCGGTGCTCGC
Organism: Streptomyces sp. NPDC079020; assembly: GCF_044542225.1. Taxonomy (NCBI): domain Bacteria; kingdom Bacillati; phylum Actinomycetota; class Actinomycetes; order Kitasatosporales; family Streptomycetaceae; genus Streptomyces; species Streptomyces sp. NPDC079020. The sequence continues at coordinate 64,057 of NZ_JBITUB010000011.1, read as the reverse complement.
GGTGGGGCTGGCGATGTGCCGGGGCTTCGGCGCGATGGAACGGGCGCGGGCGCGCGGGCTGCTGGAGCTGGACGTGCCGTCCCCCGCGCCGGCGCGGGGGAAGACCGGCGGCTTGATGTCGTGGGTCGGCGCGGTGCTGAAGAGCGGGGCGTCCTGGCGGCACCTGCTCTACTCGCTCCTGCACTTTCCGTGGGCGATCTTCGCCTTCGTCGTGGCCGTCACGTTCTGGTCGGTCGGGTGGACGGTGTTCACCTATCCGCTGTGGCAGTGGGTCTTCCCGGCGTACACGGGTGTCGGCGGGATCCAGCTGTACGGCGACGACCACCACCAGATCTACCTCGACTCGCCCTTCGAGCTGGCCGTGACCAGCGCGATCGGCCTCGTCGTGGTGCTGATCACGCCGTGGATCATCCGGGGCCTGGCGTCCGTGGACCGGCTGCTGGTCTCCGGTCTGCTCGGCCCGTCCCGGCTGGCCACCCGTGTCACCGAGCTGGAGTCGGACCGGGGGGTCGTCGTGGACACCGCCGCGGCCGACCTGCGCCGCATCGAACGCGACCTCCACGACGGCGCACAGGCCCGCCTCGTCGCCCTCGCCATGGACCTCGGCCTCGCCAAGGAAAAACTCACCGCCGACCCCGAAGCCGCCGCCCGCATGGTCGACGAAGCCCACGGCGAGGTCAAAGTCGCCCTCCAGGAACTCCGCGACCTCGCACGCGGCATCCACCCCGCCGTCCTCACCGACCGCGGACTCGACGCCGCACTCTCCGCCATCGCCTCCCGCTGCACCGTCCCCGTGAAGGTCGAGGTGGACCTGAGCACGAGGCCCGCCCAGGCCATCGAGGGGATCGCCTACTTCACGGTGTCGGAACTCCTCCAGAACGTCAGCAAGCACAGCGGCGCCCGGTCGGCGTCCGTCGACGTATGGCGCGCGGCCGACCGCCTGCTGATCCAGGTCACGGACAACGGGCGGGGCGGCGCCGATGTGACGTCGGGCAGCGGTCTGGCCGGTCTGACGGAGCGGCTGGACGCGGTGGACGGCATCCTCGTGATCGATTCCCCGGTGGGCGGCCCGACCACGATCACGGCCGAGCTGCCCTGGCGCGGCTGAGCCCGCACCGCACAGCGCCCCCGCACAGCGCCCCCACCGCCCCGCCCCGGACGCCCGGTCCGCGCCGGGGCGGTGGGCTGCCCCACCCCGCCCGCCGGCGCTCGGCCGGGCCACAGTCGGCCCCGCCCGCAGGCCTCCCCCGTGATGGCCTCCTACGGGGCGCCCGCAGGCCTTCCCGTGATCGCCCGGCGGGCCACCTGTACCACCACCTGGTGAAACTCCCGACACGCTGCGTGTCCGCCCCCGAATCGGGGAAACCTCACCAAGTCGCACCCCCTGTCCAGGTGCCGCCCCATCCGCCCGCCGGTCCTGGGATGCTGGGGGCGGAAGAAGCCGGACACACATCAACAACAGTGGGGGGACACAGCGTCGTGGAGGACAGGGTGCGGGTGGTCATCGCCGAGGATTCGGTACTGCTTCGGGAAGGACTCACCCGGCTGCTCACCGATCTCGGGCACGATGTCGTCGCGGGGGTGGGGGACGCCGAGGCGCTGCTCAAGACCGTGGCGGACCTCGACGCGCAGCAGGCGCTGCCCGATGTGGTGGTGGCCGATGTGCGGATGCCGCCCACCCACACCGACGAAGGGGTGCGGGCCGCGGTGCAGCTGCGCAAGGACTACCCCGGGATCGGGGTGCTGGTGCTGTCGCAGTACGTCGAGGAGCAGTACGCGACCGAGCTGCTGGCCGGCAGCAGCCGCGGAGTGGGCTATCTGCTGAAGGACCGGGTGGCGGAGGTCCGGGAGTTCGTGGACGCCGTCGTGCGGGTGGCGCAGGGCGGGACGGCGCTGGACCCGGAAGTGGTCGCGCAGCTGCTGGGCCGGAGCCGTAAGCAGGACGTCCTGGCCGGGCTCACGCCGCGCGAGCGGGAGGTCCTCGGTCTGATGGCCGAGGGCAGGACGAATTCCGCGGTGGCCAGACAGCTGGTGGTCAGCGACGGCGCGGTGGAGAAGCACGTCAGCAATATCTTCCTGAAACTGGGCCTCTCCCCCAGTGACGGAGATCACCGACGTGTTCTGGCCGTCCTCACCTACATCAGATCCTAGCGAGCTGACACCCTGTCAGATCGATCGCGGAAGTCGAGGACCTAGCACCAAAGAATGAGCACGCAGCGTTTCGGGTGAACGACTGGGGGGCTTGGAAATAATGTCAAATCAGGTCAAATGGGTGTCTCAAAAGGGCGTCCACCATATGATCGGTCCCTGGAAGGCGACCTCTGCGGAAGTAGGGTGGGCCGAGGGACCACCGGCGGGCCGGACGGTCCCGAACCGCCGCCCCGAGGGAGGTCCAGTTCAGTGACCAGCCAGGTCAGTAGCCCGGCCGAGAGGGCCGATGAGGCCGGCGAGGCCGTCGTCGGGGAGCAGCGGGCTCCCCGGTCAGGAACCACAGGCGCCGACGGAAAAGAAGTCCGCCGCCTGGACCGGGTGATCATCCGTTTCGCGGGTGACTCCGGCGACGGAATGCAGCTCACGGGTGACCGGTTCACCTCCGAGACGGCCTCCTTCGGGAACGACCTCTCGACGCTGCCGAACTTCCCCGCCGAGATCCGGGCCCCCGCCGGCACCCTGCCGGGCGTCTCCTCCTTCCAGCTGCACTTCGCCGACCACGACATCCTCACGCCGGGCGACGCTCCCAACGTGCTGGTGGCGATGAACCCCGCCGCGCTGCGGGCGAACATCGCCGATGTGCCGCGCGGCGCCGAAATCATCATCAACACCGACGAGTTCACGAAGCGGCCGATGGCGAAGGTGGGGTACGCGACCAGCCCGCTGGAGGACGGCTCGCTGGAGGCGTACAACGTCCATCCGGTGCCGCTGACCACGCTGACGCTGGAGGCGCTGAAGGAGTTCGGGCTCCCCCGCAAGGAGGCCGAACGCTCGAAGAACATGTTCGCGCTGGGCCTGCTGTCGTGGATGTACCACCGGCCGACCGAGGGCACCGAGAAGTTCCTCCGGCAGAAGTTCGCGAAGAAGCCGGAGATCGCCGAGGCGAACGTGACCGCGTTCCGGGCCGGCTGGAATTTCGGTGAGACCACCGAGGACTTCGCGGTGAGCTACGAGGTGGCGCCCGCCACCCAGGCGTTCCCCACCGGGACGTACCGCAACATCTCCGGGAACCTCGCCCTGTCGTACGGGCTGATCGCCGCGAGCCGGCAGGCGGATCTGCCGCTCTATCTCGGCTCGTACCCCATCACCCCGGCCTCGGACATCCTGCACGAGCTCAGCCGCCACAAGAACTTCGGCGTGCGGACCTTCCAGGCCGAGGACGAGATCGCGGGCATCGGCGCCGCGCTGGGTGCCGCCTTCGGCGGTTCGCTGGCGGTCACGACCACATCCGGTCCGGGCGTGGCGCTGAAGTCGGAGACCATCGGGCTCGCCGTCTCCCTCGAACTGCCGCTGCTGATCGTCGACATCCAGCGCGGCGGCCCGTCGACCGGACTGCCCACCAAGACCGAGCAGGCCGACCTGCTCCAGGCGATGTACGGGCGCAACGGCGAGGCCCCGGTGCCGATCGTGGCCCCGCGGACCCCGGCCGACTGCTTCGACGCCGCGATCGACGCCGCCCGGATCGCGCTGACGTACCGGACTCCGGTGTTCCTGCTCTCCGACGGCTATCTGGCCAACGGTTCCGAGCCGTGGCGGATCCCCGAGGTCGACCTGCTCCCCGACCTGCGGGTGCGGTTCGCCACCGGCCCCAACCACGAACTGGCCGACGGCACCGAGGTGTTCTGGCCCTACAAGCGCGACCCGCAGACCCTGGCCCGCCCCTGGGCGGTGCCCGGCACCCCGGGCCTCGAACACCGTATCGGCGGCATCGAGAAGCAGGACGGCACGGGCAACATCTCGTACGACCCCGCCAACCACGACTTCATGGTCCGCACCCGGCAGGCCAAGATCGACGGCATCGAGGTCCCGGACCTGGAGGTCGACGACCCCTCGGGAGCGCGGACGCTGGTGATCGGCTGGGGCTCGACCTACGGGCCGATCACCGCCGCCGTACGCAGGCTGCGCGGCGATGGACAGTCCATCGCCCAGGCGCACCTGAGACACCTCAACCCCTTCCCGAAGAACCTCGGCGAGGTGCTGGGGCGCTACGACAAGGTGGTCGTCCCGGAGATGAACCTCGGGCAGCTCGCCATGCTGCTCCGGGCGAAGTATCTGGTCGACGCCCGCAGCTACAACCAGGTCAACGGAATGCCGTTCAAGGCCGAGCAGCTCGCGACAGCTCTCAAGGAGGCCATCGATGCCTGACACCAACGAGCTGTTGCAGCTGGTGCCGAAGGCCGAGGCGAAGCAGTCCATGAAGGACTTCAAGTCCGACCAGGAAGTGCGCTGGTGCCCCGGCTGCGGCGACTACGCGGTCCTCGCCGCCGTACAGGGGTTCATGCCCGAGCTGGGCCTGGCGAAGGAGAACATCACCTTCGTCTCCGGCATCGGCTGCTCCTCCCGGTTCCCGTACTACATGAACACCTACGGGATGCACTCCATCCACGGCCGTGCCCCGTCCATCGCCACCGGGCTCGCCACCTCGCGCCGCGATCTGTCGGTGTGGGTCGTCACCGGTGACGGCGACGCGCTGTCCATCGGCGGCAACCACCTGATCCACGCGCTGCGGCGCAATGTGAACCTGAAGATCCTGCTGTTCAACAACCGGATCTACGGGCTGACGAAGGGCCAGTACAGCCCGACCTCCGAGGTCGGAAAGATCACCAAGTCGACGCCGATGGGTTCGCTCGACGCACCCTTCAACCCGGTGTCGCTGGCGATCGGCGCGGAGGCGTCCTTCGTGGCGCGCACGGTCGACTCCGACCGCAAGCACCTGACCGGCGTGCTGCGCGCGGCGGCCGACCACCCGGGCACGGCGCTGGTGGAGATCTACCAGAACTGCAACATCTTCAACGACGGCGCGTTCGAGGTCCTCAAGGACAAGGAGAAGGCGCAGGAGGCGGTGATCCGGCTGGAGCACGGTCAGCCGATCCTCTTCGGCGCCGAGGACGCGAAGGGTGTCGTACGGGATCCGGCGACCGGAGATCTGCGGGTGGTCGCGGTCACCGAGGAGAACCGTTCGCAGATCCTGGTCCACGACGCGCACGCCGCCTCGCCGACCACGGCCTTCGCCCTCTCCCGGCTCGCCGACCCGGACACCCTGCACCACACCCCCATCGGGGTGCTGCGCAGTGTCGAACGGCCGGTCTACGACAGCCAGATGTCCGACCAACTGGACTCCGCGGTCGAGCGCAACGGCAAGGGTGACCTGGCCGCGCTGCTCGCGGGCAACGACACCTGGACGGTCGTCGGCTGACGACGGCCGGCCGGCAGGCCGGCCCCTTCACCGCGGACAGCGGCACCCGACGGGGCCCGGACCGGAACCTTCAGGTCCGGGCCTCGTCGTACGCCTCGCGCGCCGCGCGCACCGCGTCCACCCGGTGCTCGGTCCAGCGCGCCAGCTCCCACACCTGCTGGGCGGCCTCCCTGCCCAGCTCGGTGAGCGAGTAGTCCACCCGCGGCGGGATCACCGGTTTGGCGTCCCGGTGGACGAAGCCGTCGCGCTCCAGCGTCTGGAGAGTCTGGGCCAGCATCTTCTCGCTGACGCCGCCGACCGTGCGGCGCAGCTCGCTGAAGCGGTACGAGCGCTCCAGCAAGGCGGCCAGCACGAGGACGCCCCAGCGGCTGGTGACGTGTTCCAGCACCAGGCGCGAGGGGCACATCGCCCGGTTGACGTCCGGGTCCCGCTTCATCTCACTTACTCCCATGCCAGTACCTTACTTCAAAGTGGGTACTTTCTCCTGGTTAGTGCACGCCGTAGGGTGAGTTCCAGACGGCCCGGAAGCGGACCGAACCCCCCGAACAGGAGAAATCCCCCATGAGCATCGTCGTCACCGGAGCCACCGGAGAGCTCGGCCGCCTCGTCGTCGAGCAGCTGCTGACCTCGGTCCCCGCGGACCGGATCGCGGCGGTCGTCCGCGACAAGGAGAAGGCCACCTCCCTCGCCGCCCGCGGCGTCGAGCTGCGCATCGCCGACTACGACCGCCCCGAGACCCTCGCCGGGGCCTTCCACGCGGGCGACCGGGTGCTGCTGATCTCCGGCAGCGAGGTGGGCAGGCGGGTGCCGCAGCACACCGCCGTCATCGACGCGGCCCGGGAGGCGGGCGTCGCCCAGCTCGCGTACACCGGAGTCCTGGGCGGCCCCGACGCCGACTTCGACCTCGCCGCCGAGCACAAGGTCACCGAGCGGCTGATCCTCGATTCGGGACTGCCGTACACCTTCCTGCGCAACGGCTGGTACACCGAGAACTACACGGCCAACCTCGCCCCGGTCCTGGAGCACGGCGCGGTCGTCTCCAACGCGGGCGACGGGCGCGTCGCCTCCGCCACCCGGGCCGACTACGCCGCCGCGGCGGCGGCCGTGCTCACCGGCGAGGGCCACCTGAACACCGCGTACGAGCTGAGCGGCGACACCGCGTGGTCGTTCGCCGAGTACGCCGCGCTGCTGTCCGGGGCGACCGGCAGGGAGATCGCGTACAACAACGTCCCCGCCGCCGTCCACCAGGAGATCCTGGTCGGCGCGGGACTGCCCGAGGCCTTCGCCGCGATCCTCGTCGACGTCGACGAGGCGATCGGGCGCGGCCGGCTCGCCCCGGCCGGCGGCGACCTGGCCCGGCTGATCGGCCGCCCGACGACACCGCTCGCCGAGACGGTGACCGCGGCCCTCGCCGCGGCCTGATCCGGGCACTTCCACGGACGGCGGCCCGGGACGAGCACTCCCCCGGGCCGCAGCCGTGAGCCGAACACCCACCTGTCATGAGTGTTTCCCTGAGACGGCTATGACACCGGGCCCTTCCGGCGCTACCTTCGTGCAGTCGGCCGATCCGTCGACACACGTACGCCGGGAGGGCCCGTGCAGGGGAAGAACGAACAGCGGGCAGGTCTGCTGTACGGAATCGGCGCATACGGGATGTGGGGCGTGGTCCCCCTGTTCTGGCCGCTTCTGAAGCCGTCCGGGGCGATCGAGATCCTCGCCCACCGGATGGTGTGGTCACTGGGCGCCGTCGGCGTGGCCCTGCTCGTCGTGGGCCGCTGGGCCTGGCTGGGCGAACTGGTCCGCGCCCCCCGCAAGCTCGGCCTGATCGCCCTGGCGGCGGGGGTCATCACGGTCAACTGGGGCCTGTACATCTGGGCCGTCAACAACGGCCAGGTGGTCGAGGCCTCGCTCGGCTACTTCATCAACCCGCTGGTCACCATAGCCATGGGCGTCCTGCTGCTCGGCGAGCGGCTGCGCCCCGTCCAGTGGGTCGCGGTCGCGACCGGTTTCCTCGCCGTGCTGGTGCTGGCCATCGGGTACGGACGCCCGCCCTGGATCTCGCTGACGCTGGCCTTCTCCTTCGCGGCGTACGGCCTGGTGAAGAAGAAGGTCAACATGGGCGGGCTGGAGTCACTGGCCGCCGAGACGGCGGTGCTGTTCCTGCCCGCGCTCGGGTTCCTGCTCTGGCTCGGGGCGCGCGGCGGGGCGACGTTCACGTCCGGGGGCGCGGGCCACGGGGTGCTGCTCGCCGCGACGGGCGTCATCACGGCGGTGCCGCTGGTCTGCTTCGGCGCGGCGGCGATCCGGGTGCCGCTGTCCACGCTGGGGCTGTTGCAGTATCTGGCCCCGGTCTTCCAGTTCGCGCTCGGCATCGTGTACTTCCACGAGGAGATGCCGCCCGAGCGGTGGGCCGGGTTCGCGCTGGTCTGGCTGGCGCTGTCGCTGCTGACCTGGGACGCGCTGCGCACGGCGCGGCGGAACCGGGCGAAGGCGGTGCGCCTGGCACACGCGGCCTCCGCCTCCGGTACCGCCGCGGGTTCCGTTTCCGCCGCAGGTTCCGGTTCCGGTTCCCGTTCCGTTTCCGGTTCCGGTTCCGCTCACGGTACGGGCACGGGCCCCGGCGCCTCGGTCCCGGAGCGGGCACCCACCTCCTGAGCCGGCCGGACCGGCCCGGCGGAGGGCGGCGTCGTCCCCTTCCGCCGGCGCAGGCCGAGGGCGGTGATCAGGGCGCCCAGCACCACCATCACCACCGGCACCACCAGGGCCGTACGGAAGGCGGACAGGGCCGCCCCGGCGGAGCCGTCGTTCCCCGCGGAGGCGATTCCGTACACCGCCGTCACCGCCGAGATCCCGACCGCCGAGCCGAACTGGGTCGAGGTGTGCAGCAGACCCCCCGCCAGCCCCTGTTCGCTGTCCGGCACCCCGTCCGTCGCGGCGATCGACAGGGGGCCGTACGCCAGGGCGAAGGCCATGCCGGTGAGGAAGAAGGTCGGCAGCATCGCCGCGTACGACCAGTCGAGCCCGACCGGCAGGAACAGCGCGTACGAGGCGATGGCGAGGAGGAAGCCGCCGAGGATGACCTTGGCGTTGCCGTAGCGGGCGACCAGACGCGGGGTGAGCGTCGGGGCGAGGACCGCGTCGGAACCCATCGCCACCAGGGCCAGCGCGGTCTGGAGCGAGGACCAGCCGCGCAGTTCCTGGAGGTACAGGGTCATCACGAACTGGAACCCGAAGAAGGAGCCCACGAAGAGCAGCGCCCCGAGGTCGGCCCGGATCATCGGGGCCCGGCGCAGCATCGACAGCCGGACCAGCGGGGCGGCCGCACGGCGTTCGACCGCGACGAAGAGCGGGATGAGGACCAGCCCGGCGGCGAACGCCCCGGCCGTCCACGGCCAGCCGTCGAACCCGTGCTCCAGCCGCACGATTCCGTAGGCGAGCAGCAGCATCGCCCCGGCCGCCGCGGCGGCGCCCGGCAGGTCGAAGCCGCCGGTGCGGACGGGGCGCGGTTCGACGGGGACGGTCCGCAGCGCCGCGACCAGCAGCAGCGCGGCCAGGATCACCGGCGCGAAGAACACCCAGCGCCAGCCGAGCTGGGTGAGCAGCCCGCCGATGACGAGCCCCAGCGAGAAACCACCCGCCGCGGTGCCCGCGAAGACGAGCAGGGCCTTGTTGCGCTGCGGCCCCTCCGCGTACGAGGTGGTGATCAGCGACATCGCCGCAGGGGTCATGAAGGCGGAGGCCACCCCGGTGACGAAGCGGGCGACGACCAGCATCCAGCCCTCGGTGGCCAAGCCGCCCAGCCCGGAGAAGAGCAGGAAGACGGTGAGCCAGACGAGGAACATCCGGCGCCTGCCGAGCAGGTCGGCCGCCCGCCCGCCGAGCAGGGTGAAGCCCGCGTAACCGAGGACGTAGGCACTCATCACCCAGGCCGCGGTGCCGGTGGACAGATCGAGGTCGGACCTGATGGAGGGGACCGCCACCGCGAGCATGGCGACATCGATGCCCTCCAGGAAGATCGTGCCGCACAGTACGAGCAGCAGGGCCCAGGCCCGGGGGGAGAGCGACGTGGCCCCGGGCGGGGCCGGCAGTGGCGCGGAGGCGGATGACGTGGGTACGTCGGCAGACACAGGTGTCCCCTTCCGGAACCGGCCGACGGACGGCCAGGTCGGTTACGCACAAGAGGGTCGGTTCCCTCTTGTAACCATGGGAATCCTGCGCCACCCTGGGGTGCCATGGAAGTAGGCACTTTGAAGTCACCGAGTCACCCCGAAGGCACCATGACCTCGCCCGATACCGGCGCCGCACTCGAAGCCGGAGCCGGAACCGGAGCCGGAGCCGCAGCCGAAGCCAGCACCGGAGCCGGCACCGAGGCCGGGGCCGCGGCCCGGTCCGGGGACGAGGCCACCAACCCCCTGACCGGCGACCCCGACCCCTTCCAGTGGGACACCCGCGAGGGCTGCGAGGTGCGGCAGATCCTGGACCGGGTCGCCGACAAGTGGTCCCTGCTGGTGATCGCCCTGCTCGACCGCCGCAAGCTCCGCTTCACCCAGCTGCGCCGCGAGATCGACGGCATCAGCCAGCGGATGCTGACCGTGACCCTGCGTCAGCTGGAGCGCGACGGACTGGTCGAACGGACGGTCCACGCCGTCGTACCGCCGCGGGTCGAGTACGAGCTCACCCCGCTCGGCGGCACGCTGCACACCACCATCCGCTCCCTGGTGACCTGGACCGAGGAGCACCAGAACGAGATCGCGGAGGCCCGCGCCGCGTACGACACGCGTGCGGCCGGGGTGGAGGACTGACCTCCCGCCTCCGCCGGCTCAAGGCCCGCCCAAAATTATTACTCAGTTGCTTTTTTAACTCGGTTACGTTTTCCTGGGTCTCCGGAAACACGGACCGAGGAGCAGTCATGACCGACGTACTGATCGTGGGCGCGGGCCCGACCGGACTGACCCTGGCGTGCGATCTCGCCCGGCGCGGCATCGCCGTACGGATCGTCGACAAGTCCCCCGCGTACCCGCGCAGTTCGCGGGCCAAGGGCCCCAACCCCCGTTCCCTCGAAGTCCTGGCGGATCTGGGCGTCGCCGACGAGGTGCTGGCCGCCGGTTCGGCGCCCCTGCCGATGCGCAAGTACCGGGACGGCCTGCCGGTCGCGGACACCGATCCGTACGCGGGCCTCGCCCCGACGCCCGACGCGCCTTACGACCGGGGACGGCTGATCCCCCAGTGGCGGCTGGAGGAGATCCTGCGCGACCGCCTGGCCGCGTCCGGCGTCCGTGTCGAACTGGACGCCGAGGCCGTGGCGATCACCGACACGGACGGCGGCGGCGACGGGTGCGTCGGTGTGGGGTTCGCCGCCGGGCCGCCCGTCCGGGCGCGGTACGTGGTCGGGTGCGACGGCGCCCACAGCTCCGTGCGCAAGCTGCTCGGCATCGCCTTCGAGGGGGAGAGCGACGCCGCACTGGCGATGGTCTGCGGCGATGTCGCCCTCACGGACGGCGTCCTGGCCCGCGACCGCTGGCACCAGTGGTTCGACGAGGACGGCGCCGTCATGCTCTGCCCCATCCCCGGTACGCCCTCGGGCTGGTGGTTCCAGGCCGGGCCCGAACGAGACCGCGAGGGCCGGCCGCTGGCCCCCTCCCAGGAAGGGTTCAGGCGGCTGCTCACCCGGCACACCGGCATCCCGGGCGGCCACCTCACCGACGCCACCCTCCTGTCGACCTACCGCGTCAACGTCCGCATGGCCGACCGCTACCGGGCGGGCCGGGTCCTCCTCGCCGGGGACGCGGCCCATGTGCACCCGATCGCGGGCGGGCTCGGGATGAACACCGGTATCCAGGACGCGTTCAACCTGGGCTGGAAGCTCGCGCAGGTGCTGTCCGGCCGGGCGGCACCGGAGCTGCTGGACACCTACGAGGAGGAGCGGCTGCCGGTCGCCGCATGGACCCTGGACATCACGTCGGAGAGCCTGCGGACCACCCTGGCGGCGATCAGGGAGCCCGGCGGCGGCCTGGACTCCGCGATCACCCCGGAGACGGCCGGACTCGGCGTGGGCTACCGGTGGAGCTCACTGGCCGCCGCCCCGGACCCCGGCCCCGGCGCCGTCCCCGGCGGCCCGTGCTCCGGGGACCGGGCGCCCGACGCCCCCTGCCTCGACGCCGCGACCGGCGCGCCGACCAGCCTGTTCCGCACCTTCGCCGGACCGCGTTTCACGGTGCTCGGCTTCGGCCCCGGGAGCGCGCGGGCCCTGCGGGAGACGGCCGCCGCGTACGGGGGCGGCGACACGGTGCGGACCTGCCGGGTGTACGGGGCGGACGAGGCGCCGGGGGACGGCGCCGCCGGGGTGATCGACGACCGCGGGCACGCGCGGGCCGCGTACGGTACGGGCGGCGCGGACACGGTCGTGGTGATCCGGCCCGACAACCACGTGGGGATCGTCGCCCCGGCCGATGCCGTCCGCCCGGTAAGGGAGTATCTGGGCCGGCTGCACCGGGCCGACGGTGCCGTCGGCATGGTGGACGCGGTGGGGCAAGGCTGATTGAGTGCCCGGATGGGGACAGTACTCAAGGGCATGGGCGATGTTCGCTGGCACGATCTCCGGCATGCGTACGGTTCCGCCTCCCAGGTCCCCGGCACACTGTCGCGGATCGCCTGGGGGGACGCCCCGAGCGCCGAGGACGCCCTGAACGACCTCGGGCACTGGATCGGTTCGATGGCGGTCTTCGACTCGACCGTCGCCGCGGTGCCGTTCCTGTGGGAGCTGGCCGGGACCGAGACGGTCAAGGACCGGGCCGGAGTGCTGGAACTGCTCGGGTCGATCCTCGCCGCCGGGCACGCGCACCACCCGGAGTGGGCGCGCGGTGCGCACGACGCGGTCGTGGCGGGCCGCGCGACGGCCGAGCGGCTGGCCGCCGGTGCACCGGCCGCCCCTCGTGGACGCGCGCCTCATCAGCGCTCGCCCCATGGGTACCCGCCCCAGGCGGTGCCCGGGGCTGCGCCCGAGGCGAGTGCCGCGTCGGAACTGCTGGCGGCGATCGACGGGCATACCTGCGCCGCCTGTCCCCCGCGGGGCGCCTGAGAGGCAGCCGGGGCCAGGGCGAGCGGGGCGGGGGCAGGACCGGGTGCGGGGGTCCGGGGCATGGCGGCACCCCGTCGGGGGAGCGTTCCCGTGCCGAACGGGTGGTTGCTGAAGCCGGCGCGAGAGGTCTGGGAACACTGATGACGTACCGGCGCAGAAGCCTCCTGACCCCAGCCCGGAAGGATCTTTCGCATGAACGGCGAGAGCGGCACACCCGACGACGTGGTTCGGCCGGACACGCGTGAGAACGCTGTCGCGGCACTTCCCAGAACGGGAGCCGGTAATTACACGCTCCGCAAGCGTGGAGTGTTCGACCAAGCACTGGGCCTGGACGGAGTGGACGCGTACTCCAAGGTGGTCGCTTGTATGACCGAAGTCGAACCCATCGCCAGCAAGCCCTTCTTGGGGGGCGCGACCATGACCGTCCACAACGTGGTGGCTCAGGACGGCGGCACGGTGAGGATCCGTGGCGAGGTGGCATCACAGGAGTAGCTGAACATCAGGGTCTCGCTCATCTTCTACAACGGCATCTGAGCCCCGGCGGACCGCACCACCACGGGGCGGCCCGGAGCACGGCCCGGCCGGAGCCTCGAACAGTTACGCCTTTCGAGTGAGGACGAATCGTTCCTCCGGCCTCACGGGGCCGACCCAAGATCATCGCGGGGAAAACTGGGGCCCGCCCGACCGACCCCCGCTACGAATGGGACGACCTCCACGCGCCTGCGCGCCCTCGCCACCGCCGCCGCCTGCGGCTTCGCCGTACTCCTCGCCGCCCCCGGCGCAGCCTCCGCGGCGGACGGCGACTTCATCTACACCTACAACGACCCGGCCGGCACCCCGCACATCGGCGGCCTGATCGACCCGCCGAGCGGGGTCTGCATCACCCTGCCCGAGGTCGCCCCCGAGTGGACCACGCCCGCGCACTCCCCGCGCAATTACACCGGCTCGACGGCCACGGTCTTCGCCGGTGCCGACTGCGAGGGCCCCTACTTCAGCCTCCGCCCGAACGGCGGCCACGCCTCCGAGCGCCTCAAGGTCCGCTCCGTGGTGTTCAGCTGACGTCGGCCGCGCGTCGACGAAGGATCCGGTACGCACGCCCCCCGGCGGCCTACCGGATCGTTTCGGTTCGCACAAGGGGCCATCCGTGTCCCTTCTAGGCTGGGCTCATGCCCATGCCACCCGCGTATGCCCTCGTCGCCACGGACCTGGACGGCACACTGCTGCGTCCGGACGACACCGTGAGCCCGCGCACCCGGGCCGCCCTGGCCCTGGCCGCCTCGGCCGGAGCCCGGCACATGATCGTGACCGGGCGGTCGGTGCCCGGCATACGGGAGCTGCTCGCGGACCTGGACTACCGCGGCCCCGCCGTCTGCGGGCAGGGGACCCAGGTGTACGACGCCGGATCGCGGCGCATGCTGTGTTCGGTGCCCCTCGACCGGGAGCTGGCCGACGCCGCGCTCGGCAAGATCGAGGCGGAGGTCGGAGCGGTGTCCGCCGCCGTGGACCAGGACGGCGAGGACGGCCTGACCCTGATCGAACCGGGCTACCGGATGCCGCACACCGGCCTCCCCGCCGTCCGGGTCGACCACCGCGCCGCCCTGTGGGCCGCGCCCGTCGTCAAGGTGCTGGTACGCCACCCGGAACTGGGCGACGACGCCCTGGCCGCCGCCGCCCGCGCGGCCGTGGGCGACCTCGCGACGGTCACGGTGGCGGGCCCCGGCACAGTCGAACTCGCCCCGTACGGCGTGGACAAGGGCACCGGGTTCGCGCTGGCCGCCGAGGCGCTGGGGATCGATCCGGCGCACGCGGTCGCGTTCGGCGACATGCCCAACGACCTGCCGATGTTCCGCCGTTCCGGCCACCGGGTCGCGATGGCCGACGCCCACCCGGAACTGCGCGCGGCGGCCGACGAGGTGACGCTGTCGAACGAGGACGACGGCGTCGCGGTGGTACTGGAGCGGCTGTTCGGCTGAGCGCCGGAACGTTCTCCCGGCCCACCGGGGCGGGTCCGGCCGGGCGAGCGGGGCGGGTTCTCCCGGTCCGCCGGAGCGGGTCCGGCCCGGCAAGAGGGGCGGGGCGGGGCTCTCTCAGTCCGCCGCGGCGGGGGCGCCGATGTCCTGCTCGGTCCACAGCGTCTTGCCCCGCGGGCCGTGCCGGGTCCCCCAGTGCGAGGCGAGCTGGGAGACGATGAACAGTCCCCGGCCGCCCTCGTCGGCCGACCGGGCGTGGCGCAGATGCGGGGACACCGCGCTGCTGTCATGGACCTCGCAGGTCAGCGTGGGGCCCAGCAGCAGGCGCAGCCGCAGCGGCGGGGTGCCGTAGCGGACGGCGTTGGTGACCAGTTCGCTGACGATCAGTTCGGTCGCGTCGATCGTCGCCCCGTCGAGGTTCCAGCCCTGGAGCCGGCCGCGTACGAGCACCCGCGCGGTGGAGGGCGTCCTGCGGTCGTGCGGCAGGTCCCAGGTCGCGACACGGTGCGCCGGGACGGTGCCGGTACGGACGAGGAGCAGGGCGGCACCGTCGGAGTGGGCGTCGGCCGGAAGTCCGTAGACGAGGGCGTCGCTCAGGTCGTGCAGGCCGCGCTCCGGGGCGGCGAGTGTGCGCCGGATGCGCGCGGCGGCCTGTGCGTCGGGGAGCAGGGCCTCGGTGCAGAAGGCGAGGAGGCTGCCCTCCTCCAGGGTGAGGACGGCCGTCGCGAACGGCGCACTGTCGGCGGAGAAGAGCGCGGGCCCCTCTGGCACGTCGACGGGCGGCGCGCTCCCGTCCGGTGCGATGACCACCGGCGCCGGGTTTCCGGCCCTCGCGAGGGTGCAGGTGCGGGTGAAGGGGTCGTAGATCGCGTACACGCACGCCGCCGACAGCGGTTCGCCCTGCAGGGCGTCGGCGCGGGGCAGGTCCGCGCGTTCGGCGGCGAGGCGTTCGGCGGTGTCGTTCAGCCGGGCCAGCATCTCGTCCGGTTCCAGGTCGAGACCGGCCAGCGCCTGGATGACCATACGCAGCTGCCCCATGGCGATGGCCGCCTCCAGGCCCTGCCCCGCCACGCTGCCGACGACGAGGCCCGTCCGGGCTCCGGACAGCGCGATGGTGTCGAACCAGCAGCCGCTGTTGCGTCCGGGCAGCAGGACATGGGCCGTCTCCACGGCGGCCTGGTCGCCCTCCTGCTGCGGGAGGAGCCGGCGCTGGACGGTCGAGGCGATCACATGGCTGCGTTCGTAGCGGCGGGCGTTGTCGACGCTCAGCGCGGTACGGGCGGCCGCCGTCCGCGCGACGAGCAGGTCGTCCTCGTCGTACGGCTCGCTGTCCCCGCACCGGTAGAGGCTCACCAGCCCGAGGACGGCGCCGCGCAGCGTCAGGGGAACCACGATCAGCGAGTGGGCGCCGGCCGACTCGATCAGGCGGGCGCTGTCGGGGTCCGCGTCCAGCCACACGGTGTCCGGGCCGAGCTGGACGAGCCGGGGCCGGAGGTCCGACACCGCCAGCGCGTACGGCGTGCGGTAGGGCAGCCGACGGGTCCCGCCCTCCGGGTCGGCCCGGCGCAGCGGCACATCGGGCCCGAGCGGGCCCACCGGCGGGTCCGCGCCGCGCAGGACGTCGTCGACCACCTCGACCACGGCCAGATCGGCGAACCCCGGCACCACGGCGTCCACGAGCGAACGGCAGGTCTCCGCGACGTCCAGCGCCCCGCCCACCCGCTCGCGTACGGCGGCCAGACAGCTCTCCCGCGCTCGCGCACGTTCCCGTTCGGTGACGTCGACGACCGCTGCCAGGACGCCCCGGGGCGCTTCGTCGGGGCCGTCGAGCCGGTACACGGAGACACTGAAGCTGCGCTCCGGTCCGGGCAGCCGGCGGAGCCTGCCGCGGATCAGCCGGTCGCGTACGGGCCCCTCGCCCACGAGCACGCTCCGCAGCACCTCGGCCGCCAGGTGCGGTTTGTTGAGGCGGTACACATCGGTGAAGTGATCGCCGATCATCTCCTGGACGTGGGCGGCATCGACGAGGGAGTTGGCCCGGACGACCCGCAGTTCGGGATCGAGCACGATCAGGCCGACCGAGGACTGGGCGAACAGCGTGTCCAGGAGGGCCTCGTCCAGACCGGCCGGGCCGCCGCCCGCGGCGCCTCCGCCGCCCCTTTCGGCCGCGCCGTCCCTGGTGCCCCTTTCGGCCGTGCCGCCCCCGGCACCTCCGCCGTCACCGCCGCCCCCGGCACCTCCGCCGCCACCGCCGCCCCTGACGCCTCCGCCGTCCCGGTCGTCCGGCTCCGTACCGGCAGCGACCGTTCCCTCGGTGTCCGACACGGCTTCACCCCGCCCTCAGGCTCTCCGGCACGCCGGGGAACCGCCGCGCGCCAGACCAGCATCACCCGGCGCACGCGCCCCGGCGACCGGATGGCGGCAGCCGGGTGGCGCCGGCCGGTGCCTCCTGCCCCGTCACGAGCGCCCCTCAGGCGGGCGGCAGCATGGCCCGCCGGCCCGGGACGGCGGGCGACTGGACGGTCATGCCGCCGTCGACCACCAGGAGTTGGCCGGTGAGATAGCGGGACTCGTCGGAGGCGAGGAAGACCATCGTGTGGCCGATGTCCTCGGGGGTGCCGAGGTAGGGCAGCGCGTTGTAGCCCTTGAGCGCCTCGATGACACCGGCGGGGAGGTTGTCCCGCAGCGCGGGGGTCATGACCGCCCCGGGGGCCACGGCGTTGCAGCGCACACCGTGCGGGCCGTACTGGACGGCGATCGACTTGGTGAGGTTGACGACGGCGGCCTTCACCGCGCCGTACGAGATCTGGAGGACGTCGCCGACCAGCCCGGCCACCGAGGCGGTGTTGATGATGGAGCCTCCCCCGGCCTCGATCATGTGCGGGACCGCGTGCCGGGAGCCGAGCAGGGTGCTGCGTACGTTGAGGGCGACGGCCCGCTCGAACTCGTCCATGTCCAGCCGCAGCAGGTCCAGGTCCTTCCGGGGATCGCTGCCGCCCACGTGGTTGCAGAGCACGTCCAGGCCGCCGAACTCCGCGACCGTCGCCGCCACCGTGTCGGCCATCGAGGCGTCGTCGGTGACATAGACGGTCACCGGGAGGGCCCGGCCGCCGGCGGCCTCGATCAGCCGGGCGGTCTCCTCCGCCGCGGCCGTGTCGTGGTCGGCGGCCACGACCCGGGCGCCCTCCCGGCTCATCAGCTCGGCGGCGGCCCGGCCGATGCCGCTGCCGGCCCCGGTGATGAGTGCGGTCCTGTCCTTGAGACGGTCCATCGTCCTGTTCCTCGCTCGCTCGCTCGAAGTTGTCACCATTGATGACAACCGTAAGTCATCTATGATGACTTTCCCAACGAGCAACGGAGATCCCAGCCGTGACCGAGCCGCAGCGGGCCCCCAGGCCGCGCCGATCCGCCGCCGTGACCAGGCAGGAGATCCACGACGCCGCCCGGGAACTGTTCACACGCGAGGGCTTCGGCGCGGTCGGCATCCGGGCGGTCGCCGCGCGGGCCGGCGTCGACGCGGCTCTGGTGATCCGCCACTTCGGCTCCAAGGAGCAGCTCTTCGTCGAGGCGATGGCCGTCGACCTGCCCGCAACCCGGATCATGGAGGGTCCGCTGGAGGGGATGGGCCGGGCGCTGGTGGAGCATGTGGTGGGCCTCTCGTCGTCCACCGCGGGCGCGCTGGCCGTGGCCTCGCTCGCCGCGCTCTTCCGGGCCTCCGACCGGACCGAGGTCCAGCGGACCCTGCGGGCGACGATCGAGCGCTCCTTCGCCGCCCCGCTCGTGCCCCGGCTCGACGGGGCGGACGCCGAACTCCGCGCCCACCTGGTGGCGGCCCAGATCGGCGGCCTGCTCACCTCACTGCACGTGGTGGAGGACTCCGTACTGACGGGAGCCGACCGTACGGCCCTGGCCGCGCACTACGGCGACGCGGTCCAGCGGCTGATCGACGGCTGACCGGCCCGGCGGCCGGCCGGACACCGGGCGGTGCGCGGCCGGCCGCGCACCGGCCCGCGGCCGGATCCCGCGAACCGCGGACCGCGGACCGCTCACCCGGCGGGCTCTCAGTAGCCCTCCGCGCCCAGCGCGCGCAGCACATGTGCCACCAGCGCGGCGACCGTCGCCTCGTCGTGGACCGGCCTGCGCAGCACATGGCGGTAGTAGACGGGGCCGTAGAGCATCTCCACCGCCAGCGGAAGGTCCGCGCCCGCCGGGATCTGCCCCTGCTCCTGAGCGGCGCGCAGCCGCGCCACCGCCGCCTCGAACCGGGGGTCGACCAGCTGCTCCCTGACCGCCTGCGCGAGCACGTCGTCGTGGTGGACCTCGGAGAGGATGCCCGCGTACGCGGGGCCGAACGGCGGCGTCGAGAGCAGCTTCACCGCGGCCGCCACATGGCCCCGCAGGTCGGCGCCGATGTCACCGGTGTCGACGAACGGGGTGGCATCGACCAGCGCCTCGGTGAACGCCTCCAGCAGCACCGCGCCCTTCGACGGCCACCAGCGGTAGATGGTCTTCTTGCTCACACCGGCGCGGGCCGCGATGGCCTCGACCGTGACCCGGCCGTACCCCTTCTCCGTACACAGGTCGAGCGCTGCCCGAAGGGTCGCGCGTCGTGATCTCTCGCTGCGGCGCTGGGAACTCGGCGATGTGATCATTCGGTGAGCATAGGGCTCTTCAAGCCATTTCTTGTTGACAGGTCGTCGCCAGAAGTCGAACAATACCGAGGCGGAAACGGAACGTACCGTGTCGTGTCGTTCCCGTTGTCCGCACCGTTCGTGCCGTTCGCGCCGCGACGAGCCGATCGGGGGACGGCTCGCCCGGCCGACGGTGCGGGCGAGCCCCTACCGTCCGGATCAAGCCAGGACCGCGCCCGGACCGCCGCGTCACCCCGCCCCTCCCCGCCCGGCCGCCCGGCGCTTCCCGGGCCGTTCAGGCAGTGATGTCCTTGGCGGTGAAGCGGGCCCAGGCCGCCGAGCCGAACACCGCCGCGTACATCCCCTGAAGGCCGAGGTTCCTGACGATCCCGTCCCAGTGGACGGGGTCGCGCAGCAGGTCCGCGAAGGACAGCCAGTGGTGCGGGAAGAGATAGGGGTGGACTGCGCTCAGCTGGGGGATCGAACCCAGGATCTGCACCGTGATCAGCAGGCCGACCGTGGCCGCCATCGCCGCGATCCCGCTGCCGGTCAGCGTCGAGACGAACAGGCCCAGTGCCGCAAAGCCGGTCAGCGACGCGGCGACCACCAGCGCGATCAGTCCGGCCCGCAACAGCCCCTCGCCGAAGCCGATCCGGGTCCCGGAGATCGTGGTGACCTCGCCGAGGGGGAAGAGCAGCGCGCCCACGGCCAGCGCCGACGCCGCCACGACCAGCGTCGCGACCAGGCAGAAGACGAGCACACTGGCGTACTTGGCGAGCAGCAGCCGGGTGCGGCCCGCCGGGGCGACGAGCAGATAGCGCAGGGTGCCGCCGTTCGCCTCGCCCGCGATCGAGTCGCCCGCGACGACGCCGACGGCCATCGGCAGGAAGACCGGGAGCGTCGCGGCGAGGGCGGCGAAGACCAGGAAGAGGCCGTTGTTGGTGACCTGGGTGAGGAAGGCCGGGCCCGCCGGCCCCCCGGCCCCGCCCCGGGCGCCGTCGCCGCCGCCGCCCGTCTCGATCCTGACCGCGATCCCGATCAGTACGGGTACGGCGGCGAGCACGCCGAGCAGGGCGAGGGTCCGCCAGCGGCGCAGCGTGGTGGTGACTTCGGAGCGCAGGATTCCGAACGTCCACAGAGGGTTGCGGGCGGCCCGTGCGCCGGTGGCACCGGCCCCCGCGCCGGTGACTTCGTCACGTACACCCGTCGGTTCAGCCCGCGACATCGAATCCCTCTCCGGTCAGTGCGACGAAGGCGTCCTCCAGCGAGGCCCGTTCGACGCCGAAGGCCCGCACCCGCACCCCGGCGCCCACCAGTGCCGCGTTGAGGTCGGCGAGTTCCGTGCCGCCGGGCGGGGCGTCACCGGTCAGCCGGTCGCCGTCCGTCCGCAGGCCGGTGATCCCGTGCTTCTCAAGGACCCGGGCGGCGTCGCCCGGGTCGGGGGTGGTGACGGTGAGCCGGCCCCGGGCGCCCGCGGCCAGTTCGGCGACGGGTCCCTGGACGATCAGCCGGCCGCGGGCCATCACCGCGGCGTGCGTACAGACCTGTTCGATCTCGTCCAGGAGGTGGGAGGAGAGGAAGACCGTGGTGCCTTCCGCCGCCAGTTCCCGGACGAGGGAGCGGATCTCCCGCATGCCCTGCGGGTCCAGGCCGTTGGTGGGTTCGTCGAGGACGAGCAGGCGGCGCGGCCGGAGCAGGGCGGCGGCGAGCCCGAGGCGCTGTTTCATGCCGAGGGAGTACGCCTTGGCCTTCTTGCCCGAGGCGGCCGCGAGCCCGACCCGGTCCAGGGCGTGCGAGACGCGGGCGCGCCGGGTGCGGGGGTCGGCGGTCGGGTCGGCGGAGTCGTAGCGCAGCAGATTGTCCCGGCCGGTCAGGAAGCCGTACAGCGCCGGGCCCTCGATCAGCGCACCGACCTGCGGGAGCACACTGCGGGCGCCGCCCGGCATGGGGCTGCCGAGCACCCGGGCGGTGCCGGACGTCGGGTCGATGAGGCCCATGAGCATCCGGATCGTGGTGGTCTTCCCGGAGCCGTTGGGGCCGAGGAAGCCGAAGACGCTGCCGCCGGGGACGGTGAGATCGAGGCCGTCGACGGCGAGCTGGCCGCCTCGGTAGCGCTTGGTGAGGCCGCGGGTCTCGATCACGGCCTCCGCCGCCCCGCCGCCTGCCGTGCCCGCCGCCCCGCCCTCGGCCGCAGGGGCCGTCCCGCCACCTGCCGCGCCCGCGCCCCCGCCACGGGTCGCCGCCGCGCTCATCGTCGTACCGCCGTACCGCCGTCGGCCGTATGCGCCGTCCCGGTCATGCACACCCCTCGCACCTCGGCCGAGCCCGGCCGGCCCGGCTCAGCGGGCCGCCCCGCCGCGCGGTGCGCGCGGCGGGGCGGCTTCGTTCACCGTGGGTACTGAATCACCCGGGCGCCTACTTGGCGCCGTTGGCCGCCTGCACCAGCGCGTCCTTCGTGACCGCTCCGACGTAGACGGTGCCGTCGTCCGTCAGCAGGGCGTTCACCAGGCGGGTCTTGAAGACCGTGCCCGAGCCGAACTTCCCGGTGACCTTGTCACCCAGGGCGTCCAGGAACCCCTGGGCCTCGGCGGGCATGCCCTTCGAGTCCGCCAGACCGCCGGTGGGCAGGCCCGAACCGCCGGGCGTCTTGATCCGGGCGACCGAGGTCCAGCCCTCGCCGATCACGTTCACCCCTTCGACGTCCTCCAGGGCCTTCATGCCTTCCGGCCCGGCGAACTGCTCCGGCAGCTTCCCGGCCCCGCCCCGCTTCTCCGCCCCGGCATCGAGGTCGTCCGCCTCGGTCACCTTCGCGCCCTTGGGCGGGGTGAAGGAGAACGAGGAGGCATCGGGCCTGCCGAAGTCGACCTTGGTGAAGCCCGCGTCGACCACGGCCTTGCCGCCGCCGCTCGCGGACAGGGTGAACTTCAGCGGCACACCGTTGGCCGCGTCGACCGCGACCCGGATCGAACCGACCGTCGAGCCGGACTGCTTCGGCTTGATCAGCAGCTGGTACGCGTCACGCCCCGCCACCCGCGAGGTGCCGTCCACGGTGACCGAGGTGGTGTCCCCGGCCGCCGCGAGAGCCTGCTCGGCGAGCGCCTTCGGCGTGGCCGGGAGACCCTCGGGTGCCTGGTGCCGCTGCTCCCGCTGCTTCTGCTGCCCGGCGTCCGCCGCGGCGTGGTAGACCTCGCCGGACTTGCTGTCGTACGCCCAGACCTCGCCCTTGTTGTGGATGAGGTTGTACTCGGCGGCGTCCCCGAGGATCGAGAGCCGCTGCTTGTCGGGGCCGTCCACCGCCACCCGCAGCGTGTGCGTACCGGAGGTCAGCTCCATGAGCTTGTCCTCCGGGGCCGCGCCGGAGCCGCCGTCCGAACCGCCGGCGCCCGGGGCGAAGGAGCCGGCGAGACCGCCGAGGGACGGGATGCCGAGGTCGGTGCTGATCTTCAGCGTGCCGGAGAGCCGCTGCTCGTCCGAGGACGCGATCTTCTCGATGAGTTCCTGGGCGCTGATCTTCGGCAGCTCGGGGTCACCGGAGTCCGCGAGGGCCGGGACGAGTCCGATCGTCGCGGCCGCCACCCCCGCCACCGCGACGGGGACGATGTATCGCGCCGCCTTCCGGCGGCCCACGACAGTGCCCGTGGCCTTGCCGGTGGTCTCTGCGCTGTCGTTCGGTGCCATGTGTGCCCTACCTCCGTGGTCGGCGGCGTCCGTCCGTTGGTCACGTCCACTCCCTGCCGCCATTCTCACCCGATGTGGTCAGGAGTGGTTGTTCTCCATCTGACCAAACCGGGCCTCCCGAAGCGTCAGCCCCCGGGATCAACTCCGCCTACTGCTGCGGTATGACAACCGAGGGGCCGGGACCGGCCGTCCACTAGGGGTACGCCGGGCGCACAGGGCCGAAAGAGGGAGGGCGAAGGAGGCAGGACGAGAGAAGCAGGGCAGAAAGGGGCAGCGCGAAAGAGGCAGCGCCGCCGGCGGCACTGCCCTCGCGAACGGTGTGTCAGCCGGCGCGGTGCACCACGGCGTCGCACAGCTCCGCCAGCGCGGACTTGGCGTAGCCCTCGGGCAGCGGCGCCAGCGTGGCCCGCGCCTCCTTGGCGTAGCGGACGGTGTCCTGACGGGCCTGCTCCAGCGCCGGGTGGGCGCGCAGCCTGCGCAGTGCCTCGGCCAGCCGGGCGTCGTCGCTCAGATCGCCGTCCAGCAGCTCCACGAGCTCCAGGTCGTCGGGCTTTCCGTCGGCCGCCGCCTGCGCCCGCAGCCGCAGGACCGGGAGCGTGGGAATGCCCTCACGCAGATCGGTGCCGGGGGTCTTGCCGGACTCGTGGGAGTCGGACGCGATGTCGAGGACGTCGTCGGCGAGCTGGAAGGCGATACCCAGGCGCTCCCCGTACTGGGTGAGGATGTCGACGACCCGCTCGTCGGCACCGGACATCAGGGCACCGAACCGCCCGGACACGGCGACCAGCGAGCCGGTCTTGCCGCTCAGGACGTCCAGGTAGTGGCCGACCGGGTCGCGGCCGTCGCCCGGTCCCGCCGTCTCCAGGATCTGGCCGGTGACCAGGCGCTCGAAGGCCTCCGCCTGGATGCGTACGGCCTCCGGGCCGAGGTCGGCCAGGATGTGCGAGGCGCGGGCGAAGAGGAAGTCGCCGGTCAGGACGGCGACGGAGTTGCCCCAGCGGACATTGGCGCTGTCGACCCCGCGGCGCACGTCCGCCTCGTCCATCACATCGTCGTGGTAGAGCGTGGCCAGATGGGTCAGCTCCACGACGACGGCCGAGGGAACGATCCCGGGCGCGTCCGGGTCGCCGAACTGGGACGCCAGCATGACCAGCAGTGGCCGAAAACGTTTGCCGCCCGCACGGAGGAGGTGCTGCGCGGCTTCCGTGATGAAGGGGACGTCACTCTTGGTCGCTTCGAGCAGCCCCGCCTCGACAGCGGCCATACCCGTCTGGACATCGGCCTCAAGAGCCTGGTCCCGCACGCGCAGTCCGAACGGCCCGACGACGGTCACGAAGGGGTCTCCTGTCTACTGACGATCACACGGATTGTCGATGTGTCGCTGTCTTCACTCAACTCAGCGTATCCGGTCCTCTTTGGATCACCGTGGGCGCCTTCCCGCCACCGCCGGTATGTTCGGGATCAGCTCATACGATCAGGAGTTGCCGTTTTGTCGCACACCACCAACGACACCGAGTCGACACAGCCCCCGCCCGGGGACGACCACGCCTTCTTCGGCCAGCCACGGGGGCTGATGACCCTGTCCGGCCTGGAGGTCTGGGAGCGTTTCTCGTTCCTGGGCATGCAGGCGATCCTGGTCCTCTTCTTCGCCGACACGGTGTCGAACGGCGGCATGGGGATGGACGCTGGCACCGCCGCCTCCGTCTCCGCCGCCTACGGCACCCTGGTCTATCTGGTCTCCGTGGCCGGTGGCTGGCTCGCCGACCGCATTCTGGGCTCGTACCGCGCCGTCCTGTACGGCGGCATCCTCATCGCCTGCGGCCATTATTCGATGGCCGTGCCCACCGACACCATGACCTGGGTCGGTCTGGGCCTGATCAGCGCCGGTACGGGTCTGCTCAAGCCCAATGTCGCCTCCATGGTCGGCAAGCTCTACCGCACCGACGACGAGCGGCGCGACGCCGGCTTCGCCCTCTATTACATGGCCATCAACATCGGCGCCTTCGCCGGTCCGCTGATCACCGGCTGGCTCGGTGACCACGCGAGCTGGCACTGGGGCTTCTCGGCCGCCGCCGTCGGTATGACGCTCGGCCTCATCCAGTACGTGGCGGGCCGGCGTCACCTGGCCGGGCGTAAGCACGGCGCGGAGTTCCCGCTCGCCTCCGCGCCGATGCGCCGCGCCGTGCGGCTGATCATCGTCGGGGCCGTCGTGGTCGCCGCCCTCGCCACCGCGCTGGTGCTGGCCGGCTGGCTCACGATGGACCGGTTCGTCGACGTGCTCACCGTGATCTCGGTGATCGCCCCGGTCGTCTACTTCGTGGTCATGTTCAGGAGCCCCCGGGTGACCGCGGAGGAGCGCGGCAGGCTGCGCCCGTACGTGGTGCTGTTCCTGGGGTCCGTCGTCTTCAACTTCATCCTCTTCCAGGCGTACTCGACGATGATGCTGCTCGCGTCGACCAACGCCCGTACCGAGATCTTCGGCTTCCACTTCCCGGCCAGCTGGTACGCCTCCGCGCTCGGCGCCTTCGAGGTCGCGCTGGCGCCCGTCGTCGCCGCCGTCTGGGCCCGGATGGGCACCCGCCAGCCGCACGCCTCCAACAAGATCGCGTTCGGTGTGATCCTCGGCGGGCTCTCGTTCCTGCTGATGGTCCTGCCCACGTCCGGGCACGCCGACGACACGTACAAGATGGCCGCCTGGTGGATCGTCGGCTCGTACCTGCTGCTGGGGCTCGGCGACATCCTGCTGGAGACCTCCGGCATGTCCGCCACGACGAAGCTCGCCCCCAAGGCCTTCGCCAGCCAGACGATGGCGCTGTGGTTCCTGTCGCTGGCCCTCGCCAACGGCATCCAGGCGCAGATCGTGAAGCTGTACGGCGAGGTCTCCAACCCCGCCTACTTCGGTGTCAACGGTGCGATCGCGGTGGTGGCCGGTGTGGCGATGATCGCCGCCGCCCCCTGGCTCAAGCGCACCATGCACCCCGTCCACTGAGGTACCGCCATGCACATCAGCACCGAGTTCCCGTACGAGACCACCCGCGAGGACGTCTCCATCCCGCTGCCGGACGGAACGCGGCTGTACGCCCGGATCTGGCGGCCGCTCACCGACGAGCCCGTCCCCGCCCTCCTGGAGTACCTGCCCTACCGGCTGAGCGACTGGACGGCGCCCCGCGACTGGCAGCGCCACCCCTGGTACGCGGGCCACGGCTACGCCTCCGTGCGGGTCGACGTCCGGGGCCACGGCAACAGCGAGGGCATGCCGGGCGACGAGTACGACGCGACCGAGCTGGAGGACGGGGTCGCCGTCATCCACTGGCTGGCCCAGCAGGAGTGGTGCTCCGGCCGGGTCGGCATGTTCGGCATCTCCTGGGGCGGCTTCAACTCGCTCCAGATCGCCGCGCTCGCCCCCGAGCCGCTGAAGGCGGTCGTCACCGTCTGCTCGACCGACGACCGCTACGACAACGACGTCCACTACATGGGCGGCTCCGTCCTCGCCGTCGACATGCACGCCTGGGCGGCCACCATGCTCGCCTTCGTCTCCCGCCCGCCGGACCCGGCCCAGGTCGGCGACGGCTGGAAGGACATGTGGCTCAAGCGGCTGGAGGCGGTCGACCCCTTCATCCACACCTGGCTGGCCCACCAGACCCGCGACGACTACTGGAAGCACGGCAGCGTCTGCGAGGACTACGGCGCCATCAAGGCGAACGTCCTCGCGGTGGGCGGCTGGCACGACCCGTACCGCGACACCGTCCTCCGGCTCGTCGAACACCTCGACCCCGGGCAGGTCCGCGGGCTGATCGGGCCGTGGTCGCACCAGTACCCGGACCGGGGGCTGCCGCCGGGACCGGCGATCGGCTTCCTCCAGGAGACGCTGCGCTGGTGGGACCAGCACCTCAAGGGCAAGGACACCGGGGTGATGGCGGAGCCGCTGCTGCGGTCCTGGATCAGCGGCTCGCACCCGCCCGCGACGGTGTACGAGACGCTGCCCGGCCGCTGGGTCGGCGACGCGAGCTGGCCCTCGGAGAACGTGGCGCCGGTCGCGTACGCCCTCCAGGGCGGCGCCCGGATCGTGCGCTCGCCGCAGCAGACCGGGGTGGACGCGGGCCGCTTCTTCCCGTTCGGCAATGACGCCGACCTGCCGCCCGACCAGCGCGACGAGGACGCCAAGTCGGTGTCGTTCGAATTCCCCGTCGAGAGCGCCCCCATCGAGATCCTGGGCCGCCCCCGCGTGAAGCTCCGGATCCGGATGGACGTACCGCGCGGCCAGGCCATCGCCCGGCTGTGCGACGTGGCCCCGGACGGCTCCTCCACGCTGGTCACCCGCGGTGTCCTCAACCTCTCGGCCCGCCACGGGCGCGACCGCTGCGAGGACTGGCCCGTCGGCGCGACCGAGGACGTGACGTTCGAGCTGAACGGCATCGGGCACACCTTCCCGCCCGGACACCGGATCAGGCTCGCGGTCTCCTCCTCGTACTGGCCCTGGATCTGGCCGCAGGCCGGCTCGGCGGGCTTCACCCTCGACGCGGAGGGGAGCTTCGTGGAACTCCCGGTGCGCCGCCGCACTGAGGACCCCGCGATCGTCTTCGGCGCGCCGGAACAGTCCGAACCGCTGGGCGTCGTCTACCCGGTGACCCTCGACGAGCAGCGCCCCGAGCGGCTGGTGGTCCGCGATGTCGCCAAGGGCGAATGGCGGATGGAGGTCGACCCGCGGTACGGCGGGACACGGGTCTACCCCGACGGGCTCGAATTCACCGAGGACGCGGTCGAGACATACACGGTCCAGGAGGACGACCCGCTCTCCGCCCGGACCCGTTCCGACTGGACGATCCGGCTCCACCGGCCCGAGATGGGCTGGGACGTGCGGATCGAGACCCGCTCCGAGATCAGCGCGGACACGGACGACTTCATCACCTCCAACGAGGTGGTCTGCAAGGACGGCGACGAGGTCGTCTTCCACCGCACCTGGGAGAAGCGCATTCCGCGCACGGCGGGGTAAGCCGCCCGGAGGTACGCGTGGGGCATCCGGATTTCCGGGTGCCCCACAGAACTTTCCGGGCATTGCGCATAGTTGGGGCACTGACGCGGGGCGGGTGCGGCGACGTAACGTGTCCCCCAAGCGACCTGGAAAGCGAGGCAGCAACACATGTCCGAGCAGAGCAGCCCGCTCGATCTGGCCGAGGGCGATCCCTTCGGCCCGCACAACCTTCCGTACGGAGTGTTCTCCACCCCCGACCACCCCGACGACCGCCGGGTCGGCGTCCGCATCGGCAACCATGTGCTGGACGCCGGAGCGGCCGCGCACGCGCTCGGCTCGCCCTACGCCCAGCTGCTGGCCCAGCCCAGCCTGACCCCGCTGCTCGCGGCCGGGCGCACGGCCTGGCGCGACGTACGGCGGGCGCTCACCGCCTGGGTGAGCGTCCCGGCCCACCGCACGGACATCGAGCCGCTGCTGCACCCCGTCGACTCGGTGACGCTGCACCTCCCCTACGAGGTCGCGGACTACGTCGACTTCTACGCGAGCGAGCACCACGCCACCAACGTCGGCCGGATCTTCCGCCCGGACGGCGACGCGCTGACGCCCAACTGGAAGCACCTGCCGATCGGTTACCACGGCCGGGCGGGCACGGTCGTCGTCTCCGGTACGGATGTGGTGCGGCCCGCCGGCCAGCGCAAGGCCCCTTCCGACCCGGCGCCGGTCTTCGGCCCCTCGGTGAAGCTGGACATCGAGGCCGAGGTCGGATTCGTCGTGGGCGTCCCCTCGGAGCAGGGCACCCCGGTCCCGCTCGGCGACTTCCGCGAGCACGTCTTCGGACTCTCGCTGCTCAACGACTGGTCGGCGCGCGACATCCAGGCCTGGGAGTACGTGCCGCTGGGCCCGTTCCTCGGCAAGTCCTTCGCCACCTCCGTATCGGCGTGGGTGACCCCGCTGGAGGCCCTGGAAGCGGCCCGTACCGCGCCGCCCGCCCGTGACTTCCCGCTCCTGCCCTACCTCGACGACGCGCGGGAGGAGGAGCCGGGCGGCATCGACCTGCGGATCTCCGTCGCGATCAACGGACAGGTGGTCGCGGAGCCGCCGTTCTCCTCCATGTACTGGACGGCGGCCCAGCAGCTGGCGCAGATGACGGTGAACGGCGCCTCGCTGCGCACCGGCGATCTGTACGGCTCCGGCACGGTCAGCGGCGCCGAACCGGGCCAGCGCGGCTCCCTCCTCGAACTCACCTGGAACGGCCGCGACCCGCTGGACCTGCCCGAGGGCAAGCGGACCTTCCTGGAGGACGGCGACACGGTGACCCTGACCGCGTGGGCCCCGGGCCCGGACGGGACGCGCGTCGGCCTCGGCGAGGTGACCGGCCGGATCGTGCCCGCGCCATGACCCCGGACACACCCGGACCGAAGCTCCCCGGGGCGCTGCCGCCGGCCGGCGCGGTCCGGGTGTGACGGTGCCCGCCCGACCGGCACGGGCGGGTGCGGGGGGCTGGTGCGGGGCGAGCGGGACCGGTGGTCAGCGGCGCGCGCGATGCGTTCACACGTTCGGGGGAGCCGCGTCCGGTTCCCGGCGGATACGCTGGCCGGACCCGCGAGACTCCGTCGCATGGGAGCACTGATGAGCGTCGAACCCGAGGCCCCCGAGCCGCGGTGGGCGGTTCCGCCCGAGGGCGGCTGGACCGCCGATGACCTGGACACACTCCCGAATCTGCCTCCGCACACGGAGCTGATCGACGGGAGCCTCGTTTTCGTGAGTCCGCAGACCTTGTTCCATTCACGGGCGGTCGACTTCTTCAACTGGCAGTTGCAGTCGCTTGCCCCGCCCGAGCTGGAGGTGGTGCGCGAGTTCACCATCGACATCGACCGCTACAACCGGCCCGAGCCCGATGTGATCGTCATCGACGGTGAGATCATCGGTGATCCGGACCAGACCCGGTTCCCCGCCGGTTCCGTGCGTCTGGCCATCGAGGTCGTCTCCCCCGAGTCCCGGTCGCGCGACCGGGAGACCAAGCCCGTGAAGTACGCCCGTGCGACCATCCCCCACTACTGGCGGGTCGAGAACCACGACGGGCGGGCCGTGGTCTACGTCTTCGAGCGGGAACCGGCCACCGGCGCCTACACCTCGACCGGGATCTTCCACGACCGGATGAAGGTGTCCGTGCCCTTCCCGATCGATCTGGACCTCACCGCGATCACCCCTCGCCGACGGGCGGCGGACCTGGGTTAGGTCCACCGCCCCGCCCCGGAGCGCCCGGCACTCACTCGTACTCGGGCGGTTCCTCGTCCCAGCCGAACTCCGGATCGCTGTCCGGAACAGCCGGACGGTCAGCGGCCGGACGGGCGGCGGGAGCCGCGGCCCGGGTCCGTGCGGGTGCGGGGGCCGGCGCGGGGGCCGGGGACGCGGGCTCCGGCTCGGCCGGTGCCGGGCCCAGCTCCGCAAGTACGGCCAGCACCCCTTCCCCGTACGTCGCCAGCTTCTTCTCGCCGAGGCCGCTGATGCCGCCGAGCTCGGCCAGTGAGCCGGGGCGCAGTGCGGCGATCTCCCGCAGGGTCGCGTCGTGGAAGATGACGTACGCCGGGACGCCCTGCTCCTTCGCCGTCGCGCCGCGCCAGGCGCGCAGCGCCTCGAAGACCGGGACGGCCGACTCGGGCAGCTCGGCGACGGCCGCCGCCGCCTTCGAGGAGCGCTCGCTCTTCGTGGACCGGGAGGTGGGCTTCTTGGGCTCCTTGCGCAGCAGCACCTCGCGCTCCCGGCCGAGCACGGTGGCGCTGTCCTCGGTGAGCACCAGCGTGCCGTACTCCCCCTCGACCGCGAGCAGCCCCTGGGCGAGCAGCTGGCGCACGACGCCCCGCCACTCCGCCTCGGCCAGTTCCTCGCCGATGCCGAAGACGGAGAGCTGGTCGTGGTCGAACTGGATGATCTTCGCGGTCTTGCGGCCCAGCAGGATGTCGATGATCTGACCGGCACCGAATTTCTGCCCGCGCTCGCGCTTCAGCCGCACCACGGTGGACAGCAGCTTCTGCGAGACGACCGTGCCGTCCCAGGTCTCGGGCGGGGTGAGGCAGGTGTCGCAGTTTCCGCAGGACTCCGCCGAAGGCTCCTGGCCGAAATACGTCAGCAGCTGGGCCCGGCGGCACTGCACGGTCTCGCACAGAGCCAGCATCGAGTCCAGGTGGGACGCCGCCCGGCGGCGGAACGCCTCGTCGCCCTCCCCGCCCTGGATCAGCTTGCGCTGCTGGACGACGTCCTGGAGTCCGTAGGCCATCCATGCCGTGGACGGCGCCCCGTCGCGGCCCGCGCGGCCGGTCTCCTGGTAGTAGCCCTCGACGGACTTCGGCAGGTCGAGGTGGGCGACGAAGCGGACGTCCGGCTTGTCGATGCCCATGCCGAAGGCGATGGTCGCGACGACGACCAGGCCCTCCTCGCGCAGGAAGCGCGCCTGGTGGACGGCGCGCGTCCCGGCGTCCAGTCCCGCGTGGTACGGCACGGCCTCGATGCCGTTGCGGCAGAGATACTCGGCGGTCTTCTCGGTGGAGTTGCGCGACAGGCAGTAGACGATGCCCGCGTCCCCGTCGTGCTCCTCCTTCAGGAAGCTCAGCAGCTGCTTCTTCGGGTCGGACTTCGGTACGACGCGGTACTGGATGTTGGGCCGGTCGAAGCTGGCGACGAAGTGCTTGGCGTCGGGCATCCCCAGGCGCTGGGTGATCTCCCGGTGCGTGGCGTCGGTCGCGGTCGCCGTCAGCGCGATCCGCGGGACGTCCGGCCAGCGCTCGCCCAGCACGGACAGGGTCAGGTAGTCGGGGCGGAAGTCGTGGCCCCACTGGGCCACACAGTGCGCCTCGTCGATCGCGAAGACGGAGATCTCGCCGCGGGCGAGCAGGGAGAGCGTGGAGTCCAGGCGCAGCCGCTCCGGTGCCAGGTACAGCAGGTCGAGCTCGCCCGCGAGGAACTGGGCCTCCATCGAGCGGCGCTCGTCGAGGTCCTGGGTGGAGTTGACGAAGCCGGCCCGCACCCCGAGTGCCCGCAGGGCGTCCACCTGGTCCTGCATGAGGGCGATCAGCGGTGATACGACGATGCCGGTGCCGGGCCTGACCAGCGCCGGGATCTGGTAGCAGAGGGACTTGCCGCCGCCGGTCGGCATGAGCACGACCGCGTCGCCGCCCGCCACCACATGCTCGATGACCGCGCCCTGCTCGCCGCGGAACGATTCGTACCCGAATACGCGATGCAGTGTGCGTTGCGCATCGCTCTCGGTCACATCCATGGTCATGCCCGTTCCGCTCATCGCTCTGTCCCTGGGTTCCGTCGCGCTACGCCCGCACCGTCCCCTGCCACGATAGGCGCCATCAGTGACAACGCCGGACGGGCCCGGAGATCGGGCCCGCCCGGCGGGTGGGTCGGTGACGGCCTGCCGCTCGCCGCTTACCGCGCGAACACTCCCGCCTGACCCGCCAGGTCCAGGAAGTACTGCGGGGCCAGGCCCAGCACCAGCGTGACCGCGACACCGACACCGATCGTCGTCATCGTCAGCGGGGACGGGACGGCAACCGTCGGGCCGTCCGCCTTCGGCTCGCTGAAGAACATCAGGACGATGACCCGGATGTAGAAGAACGCGGCGATGGCCGAGGAGATCACACCGACCACGACCAGAGTGCCCGCGCCGCTCTCCGCCGCCGCCTTGAAGACCGCGAACTTCCCGGAGAAGCCCGAGGTCAGCGGGATACCGGCGAAGGCCAGCAGGAACACCGCGAAGACCGCGGCGACCAGCGGCGAGCGCCGTCCGAGGCCGGCCCACTTGGACAGGTGCGTGGCCTCGCCGCCCGCGTCGCGGACCAGGGTGACGACGGCGAAGGCGCCGACCGTCACGAAGGAGTACGCGGCGAGGTAGAAGAGGACCGAGGAGATGCCGTTCGGGTTGGTCGCGATGACACCCGAGAGGATGAAGCCCGCGTGCGCGACGGAGGAGTAGGCCAGCATCCGCTTGATGTCGGTCTGGGTGATCGCGACGATCGCCCCGCCCAGCATCGTGAGGATGGCCACGCCCCACATGACCGGGCGCCAGTCCCAGGTGAGCCCCGGCAGCACCACGTAGATCAGGCGCAGCAGCGCACCGAACGCGGCGACCTTCGTGGCCGCGGCCATGAAGCCGGTGACCGGGGTCGGGGCGCCCTGGTAGACGTCCGGGGTCCACATGTGGAACGGGACCGCGCCGACCTTGAAGAGCAGTCCGGTCAGGACCATCGCGCCGCCGATGAGCAGCAGCACGTCGTTGCCCATGGTGTCGGCGAGGGCCGGGTCGATCTCCAGGACGGAGCCGTCGACCACTTCGGCGATCCGGGCGTACGAGAGGGAGCCCGCGTACCCGTAGAGCAGGGCGATCCCGAACAGGAAGAACGCCGAGGAGAACGCGCCGAGCAGGAAGTACTTCACCGCGGACTCCTGCGACATCAGCCGCTTGCGGCGGGCGAGGGCGCACAGGAGGTAGAGCGGGAGCGAGAAGACTTCGAGGGCGATGAAGAGGGTCAGCAGATCGTTGGCGGCCGGGAAGACCAGCATGCCCGCGATGCAGAAGAGGACCAGAGGGAAGACCTCGGTCGTGGTGAAACCGGCCCTGACCGCGGCCTTCTCGCCGTCGCTGCCCGGTACGGCGCCGGCCTGCGCGACGAAGGAGTCGACCCGGTTGCCGTGCGACTCGGGGTCCAGCCGCCGCTCGGCGAAGGTGAAGACCGCCACCACCGAGACCAGCAGGATGGTGCCCTGGAGGAACAGCGTGGGGCCGTCGATCGCGATGGCCTTCATCGCCGCGAGGTGCGGCTCGGAGGCGTACCCGTCGGCCGCGAGGGCCACGACCGCGGCGAACGAGGCGGCGAGGGCCACGACGGTCAGGAAGACCTGCGTGTGGTAACGGGCCCGGCGCGGCACGAAGGCCTCCACCAGGATGCCGAGGACGGCGGCGCCGATCACGATCAGCACCGGCGCCAGTTGGCCGTACTCGATGGCCGGCGCCTTGAACGTCTGGTCCGGGGCGGCCGTCGTCCACCCGCCCGCCGTCGTCCACAGGCTGTGGACAGCTGTTGCGCTCACTTGGCGGCCTCCACCTCGGGCTGGGGGTCCTTCTTCTGTACGTCATGCAGGGTGTGCTGCACCGCAGGGTTGACGACCTCGGTGAGCGGCTTCGGGAAGACCCCCAGGAGGACCAGCAGCGCGATCAGCGGGAGAGCCACCACGAGCTCCCGCGCCCTGAGGTCCGGCATCCCCTGGACCGAGGCCTTGACCGGGCCGGTCATCGTGCGCTGGTAGAGGACGAGGACGTAGAGCGCGGCGAGCACGATGCCGGAGGTGGCGATGATGCCCGCCACCGGATACGCGCTGAACGTGCCGACCAGCACCAGGAACTCGCTGACGAACGGGGCGAGGCCGGGCAGCGAGAGCGTGGCCAGACCGCCGATCAGGAAGGTCCCGGCCAGCACGGGTGCCACCTTCTGCACCCCGCCGTAGTCCGCGATGAGCCGCGAGCCGCGCCGGGTGATCAGGAACCCGGCGACCAGCAGCAGCGCGGCCGTCGAGATGCCGTGGTTGACCATGTAGAGCGTGGCGCCCGACTGGCCCTGACTGGTCATCGCGAAGATGCCCAGGATGATGAAGCCGAAGTGCGAGATCGAGGCGTAGGCGATCAGCCGCTTGATGTCGCGCTGGCCGACCGCGAGCAGCGCCCCGTACACGATGGAGATCAGCGCCAGGACGAGGACGACGGGCGTCGCCCACTTGCTGGCCTCCGGGAAGAGCTGGAGGCAGAAGCGGAGCATCGCGAACGTGCCGACCTTGTCGACGATCGCGGTGATCAGCACGGCGACCGGCGCGGTCGCCTCGCCCATCGCGTTGGGCAGCCAGGTGTGCAGTGGCCACAGCGGGGCCTTCACCGCGAAGGCGAAGAAGAACCCGAGGAACAGCCACCGCTCGGTGCTGGTCGCCATCTCCAGCGATCCGTCGGCCCGCGCCTGGGCGATCTCGGAGAGCGAGAAGCTCCCCGCGACGACGTACAGGCCGATGACCGCGGCCAGCATGATCAGGCCGCCGGCCAGGTTGTAGAGGAGGAACTTCACCGCGGCGTACGAGCGTTGCGTCGCCGCGTTCTCGTCGCTGCCGGCGTGGGCCCGGTCCCCGAAGCCGCCGATGAGGAAGTACATCGGGATGAGCATGGCTTCGAACAGGATGTAGAAGAGGAAGACGTCGGTGGCCTCGAAGGAGAGGATCACCATCGCTTCGACCATCAGGATCAGGGCGAAGAAGCCCTGGGTGGGCCGCCAGCGCGAGGAGCGCGTCTCCAGGGGGTCGGCGTCGTTCCAGCCGGCCACGATGACGAACGGGATCAGCAGGGCGGTGAGCGCGAGGAGCGCCACCCCGATGCCGTCCACACCCAGTTCGTACCGCACCCCGAAGTCGGCGATCCAGGCGT
Organism: Streptomyces sp. NPDC079020; assembly: GCF_044542225.1. NCBI lineage: Bacteria > Bacillati > Actinomycetota > Actinomycetes > Kitasatosporales > Streptomycetaceae > Streptomyces > Streptomyces sp. NPDC079020. The sequence goes on along the minus strand of NZ_JBITUB010000011.1, from coordinate 28,853 downwards.
GCGATTCGGTGAGCTGGTAGCGGTCGCCGCCGGGTTCGAAGCGGAGGAAGACGATGGCCGCCAGGACGAACGTGCCCAGCGAGAAGAGCAGCGCGAGCCATTTGGCGGCGGTGCGCCGGGCGGCCGGGACGGCGGCGGTGACGATCGCGCCGATCGCCGGGAGCGCGGCCGTCGCTGTCAGGAGAGGAAAGGACATGGTGATCAGACCGCCCTCATCAGCAGGGTTGCGGCGATGAGCACGGCCGTACCGCCGAACATCGAGACCGCGTAGGAGCGGGCGTAGCCGTTCTGCAGCTTGCGCAGCCGGCCGGAGAGCCCGCCGACCGAGGCGGCTGTGCCGTTGACGACACCGTCGACCAGGGTGTGGTCGACATAGACCAGGGAGCGGGTGAGGTGCTCGCCTCCGCGGACCAGGACCACATGGTTGAAGTCGTCCTGGAGCAGGTCGCGGCGGGCGGCCCGGGTGAGCAGCGAGCCGCGCGGGGCGACGACGGGGACGGGCTTGCGTCCGTACATCAGCCAGGCGATGGCGACGCCGATGACCAGGACCACCATGGTGGCGCCGGTGACGGTGGCCGCGCTGACCGGGGCATCGCCGTGGTCGTGGCCCGTGACGGGCTCCAGCCAGTGCATGAACCGGTCGCCGATGGAGAAGAAGCCACCGGCGAAGACCGAACCGAAGGCCAGCACGATCATGGGGATCGTCATCGACTTCGGGGACTCGTGCGGGTGCGGCTCGTGCCCTTCGGCGTCCGGCTGCCAGCGCTTCTCGCCGAAGAACGTCAGCAGCATCACGCGGGTCATGTAGAACGCGGTGATCGCGGCGCCCAGCAGGGCGACCGAGCCGAGGATCCAGCCCTCGGTGCCGCCCTTGGCGAAGGCCGCCTCGATGATCTTGTCCTTGGAGAAGAAGCCGGACAGACCGGGGAAGCCGATGATCGCGAGATAGCCGAGTCCGAAGGTGATGAAGGTGACCGGCATGTACTTCCGCAGACCGCCGTACTTGCGCATGTCGACCTCGTCGTTCATGCCGTGCATGACCGAACCGGCACCGAGGAAGAGCCCGGCCTTGAAGAAGCCGTGCGTCACCAGGTGCATGATCGCGAAGACGTAGCCGATGGGGCCGAGGCCCGCGGCCAGGATCATGTAGCCGATCTGCGACATCGTCGAACCGGCGAGCGCCTTCTTGATGTCGTCCTTCGCGCAACCGACGATCGCACCGAACAGGAGCGTGACGGCGCCGACGATGACGACGACCAGCTGCGCGTCCGGGGCTTCGTTGAAGATCGCGCCGGACCTGACGATGAGATAGACACCGGCGGTCACCATGGTGGCGGCGTGGATGAGGGCGGAGACCGGGGTCGGGCCCTCCATCGCGTCACCGAGCCACGACTGGAGCGGCACCTGGGCCGACTTGCCGCAGGCGGCGAGCAGCAGCATCAGGCCGATGGCCGTCAGCTTGCCCTGGCCCGTCCCACCGGCCGCCTCCAGCACCGGGCCGAAGGTGAAGGTGCCGAAGGTGGTGAACATCAGCATGATGGCGATCGACAGGCCCATGTCGCCGACCCGGTTGACCAGGAAGGCCTTCTTTGCGGCGGTGGCCGCGCTGGGCTTGTGCTGCCAGAAACCGATCAGCAGGTACGACGCCAGGCCGACGCCCTCCCACCCGACGTACAGCAGCAGGTAGTTGTCGGCGATGACGAGCACGAGCATCGCCGCGAGGAACAGGTTCAGATAGCCGAAGAAGCGGCGCCTGCGCTCGTCGTGCTCCATGTAGCCGATGGAATAGATGTGGATCAGCGTGCCCACACCCGTGATCAGCAGCACGAACGTCATCGACAGCTGGTCGAGCTGGAAGGCGATGTCGGCCTGGAAGCCCTCGACCGGAATCCAGCTGAACAGCTTCTGGTGCAGGGCCCGGTCATCGGCCGTCCTGCCCAGCATGTCGAGGAAGAGGACGACTCCGACGACGAACGAGGCGGCGGCGAGCAGTGTGCCGATCCAGTGTCCGGCGCGGTCCAGCCGACGGCCGCCGCACAGCAGGACCGCCGCTCCGAGCAGGGGCGCCGCGACGAGCAGCGCAATCAGGTTCTCCACGATTTCCGACCCCTTACAGCTTCATCAGGCTGGCGTCGTCGACCGAGGCCGAGTGGCGGGAGCGGAACAACGACACGATGATCGCGAGCCCGACGACGACTTCCGCGGCGGCGACGACCATCGTGAAGAACGCGACGATCTGCCCGTCGAGATTGCCGTGCATCCGGGAGAACGTGACGAACGCGAGGTTGCACGCGTTGAGCATCAGCTCCACACACATGAACACCACGATCGCGTTCCGCCTGATCAGCACCCCGGACGCGCCGATGGTGAACAACAGGGCCGCGAGGTAGAGGTAGTTGACCGGATTCACTTGGCGACCTCCTCTTCTTCGTTGTCACGGCCGAGCCGTTCCCCGGAGCGCTGCTCCAGCGCCTTGAGGTCGGCGAGCGCCTGGCGCGACACATCGCGGACCTGGCCGCGCTCGCGCAGCGTCCGCATGACGGTGAGCTCGGACGGGGTGCCGTCCGGGAGCAGGCCGGCGATGTCCACCGCGTTGTGCCGGGCATAGACGCCGGGGGCGGGCAGCGGCGGGAGCTGGCTGCTGCGCACGCGCTCCTCGGACATCTCCCGCTGGCTCTTGGCCCGTTCGGTGCGCTCGCGGTGGGTGAGCACCATCGCGCCGACGGTCGCGGTGATCAGCAGGGCGCCGGTGATCTCGAACGCGAAGACGTACTTGGTGAAGATCAGGTTGGCGAGCCCCTCGACATTCCCGCCGTGCTTGGCGTTGGCGGCGCCGAGCCCGTTGAAACTGTTCAGGGAGGCATTGCCGATGCCCGCGACGAGCAGGACACCGAAGCCGAGTCCGCAGCCCGCGGCCAGCCAGCGCTGCCCCTTGAGGGTTTCCTTGAGCGAGTCCGCCGCGGTGACACCGACGAGCATGACCACGAAGAGGAACAGCATCATGATCGCGCCGGTGTAGACGACGACCTGGACGATGCCCAGGAAGTACGCGCCGTTGGCGAGGTAGAAGACGGCCAGGACGATCATGGTCCCGGCGAGCGAGAGTGCGCTGTGCACGGCCTTCTTCATCAGGACGGTGGACAGCGCGCCGATCACGGCGACGGTGCCCAGCACCCAGAACTGGACGGCCTCGCCGGTCGAGGTGGTGGAGGCCACTGCGGCCAGGCCGGTCATGCGTCCACCGCCTTGTCCTGCCGGTCGGCTCCGCCGTCGGCGGAGCCGGCGGATTCCGAGGACTTCCCGTCCTCGCCCTTGGACACGGCGCGCTGGCGCTCCGTACCGGGCGCGGCCTCGGTCACCAGGCCGCGGTAGTAGTCCTGTTCGTCCATGCCCGGGAAGATCGCGTGCGGACTGTCGACCATGCCCTCCTCCAGCCCCGCGAGGAGCTCGTCCTTGGTGTAGATGAGGCTCTCGCGGGTGGTGTTGGCGAGCTCGAACTCGTTCGTCATCGTCAGCGCCCTGGTCGGGCAGGCCTCGATGCACAGTCCGCAGAGGATGCAGCGCGCGTAGTTGATCTGGTAGACGCGGCCGTAGCGCTCCCCCGGGGAGTAGCGCTCCTCCTCGGTGTTGTCCGCGCCCTCCACGTAGATGGCGTCCGCCGGACACGCCCAGGCGCACAGCTCGCAGCCGATGCACTTCTCCAGGCCGTCCGGATGACGGTTGAGCTGGTGGCGGCCGTGGAAGCGGGGCGCGGTCACCTTCTGCGTTTCCGGGTACTGCTCGGTCAGCCGCTTCTTGAACATGGCCTTGAAGGTCACACCGAAGCCGGCCACGGGGTTCTGGAACTTGTCCCCCGAGGACCCCGTGGACCCCGAGGACCCCGAGTCCCCCGTGGATCCGCCCGATCCCCTGGGCTCTGATGACTCAGACACCGTCAGCCTCCTTTCCGTCACTCGCATTTCCGTCACTCTGAGTATCCGACCCGCCACTGACAACGAGCTCCCGCTCGCGTCGTGGACTGCGGCGCGGCACGGTCGGCAGGGTCTGTCCGGGCAGCGGAGGCACCGGGAATCCGCCCGCCATCGGGTCGAACGCGGGCTCCGGCCCGGCCGCCGCCTCCTCGGCCTTCACCTTGCGGTCGCGGAAGATGTCGACGACGAAGGAGATCAGCAGGACCGCGATCACGGCCCCGGCGACGTACAGCACGATCCGGGAGAAGTCGTAGCCCTCGTTGCGCAGCGCGCGGACCGTGGCGACGAGCATCAGCCAGACCACGGAGACCGGGATCAGGACCTTCCAGCCGAGCTTCATCAGCTGGTCGTAGCGGACACGGGGCAGCGTGCCGCGCAGCCAGATGAAGAAGAACAGCAGCAGCTGGACCTTGATGACGAACCAGAGCATCGGCCACCAGCCGTGGTTCGCGCCCTCCCAGAACGCGCTGATCGGATACGGAGCCCGCCAGCCGCCGAGGAAGAGGGTCACGGAGACCGCGGAGACGGTGACCATGTTGACGTACTCGGCGAGCATGAACATCGCAAACTTGATGGACGAGTACTCGGTGTTGAAGCCGCCGACGAGGTCGCCCTCGGACTCCGGCATGTCGAACGGGGCGCGGTTCGTCTCGCCGACCATCGTGACGATGTAGATGATGAAGGAGACCGGCAGCAGGATGATGAACCAGCGGTCCTCCTGCGCCTCCACGATCTTCGAGGTCGACATCGACCCGGAGTAGAGGAAGACCGAGGCGAACGCGGCACCCATCGCGATCTCGTAGCTGATCATCTGGGCGCAGGACCGCAGCCCGCCGAGCAGCGGGTACGTCGATCCGGAGGACCAGCCCGCCAGCACGATGCCGTAGATGCCGACCGAGGCGACCGCGAGGATGTACAGCATCGCGATCGGCAGGTCGGTCAGCTGCATCGTCGTACGGTGTCCGAAGATCGAGACCTCGTTGCCGGACGGGCCGAACGGGATCACGGCGATCGCCATGAACGCCGGGATGGCCGCGACGATCGGCGCGAGGACATAGACGACCTTGTCCGCCCGCTTGACGATGACGTCTTCCTTCAGCATCAGTTTGACGCCGTCGGCGAGCGACTGGAGCATGCCCCAGGGTCCGTGCCGGTTGGGCCCGATGCGCAGCTGCATCCAGGCGACGACCTTGCGCTCCCACACGATGGAGAACAGCACGGTCACCATCAGGAACGCGAAGCAGAAGACCGCCTTGATGACGACGAGCCACCAGGGGTCGGTGCCGAACATCGAGAGATCCTCGGCGGCGAGAGGGGCACCGTGCGGTGCCGTCGCGAGTGCGGCGAGGCCAGTCACGCTCGTACCTCCGATGGTTCGACGGGAGCACCGGGTGCGGCGGCGGGGCCGATCCGCACCAGGCCGCCGGGGCGTGCGCCGGTGTCACCGGGGATGCCCCGCCCGACGGAGTTCAGCGGCACCCAGACCACCCGGTCCGGCATGTCGGTGACCTTCAGCGGGAGTTCGACGCTGCCGGAGGGTCCGGTGACGGCCAGCAGGTCGCCGTCCTTCACCCCGGACTCGGCCGCGGTGGTGGCCGAGAGCCGGGCGACGGCCGCGTGCCGGGTCCCGGCCAGCGCCGTGTCACCCTCCTGGAGACTGCCCAGGTCCAGCAGCATCCGGTGGCCCGCCAGGACCGCCTCGCCGTCGCCGGGCCGGGGCAGCGGCCGCGCCGGCTCCCTCGGGTCCTGGGCGTGGGCGCCCTGCCCTCCGCCGAGCCGGTCCAGCTCGCGCCGGGCCGACTTCAGGTCGGGCAGCGCGAGAGGGACGTCCATGGCGTCGGCCAGCATGTGCAGCACCCGGGCATCGCTCGGGCAGAGCGTCCGGGGCATCTGCTCGGGCTTCAGCGCCGCCTCGAACAGCCGGGCCCTGCCCTCCCAGTTGAGGAAGGTGCCGGGCTTCTCGGCCACCGCGGCGATGGGGAATACCACGTCCGCCCGCTCCGTGACCTCGCTGGGCCGCAGCTCCAGCGAGACCAGGAAGCCGACCTGGTCCAGGGCCTGAAGGGCGCGTTCCGGGTCGGGCAGGTCGGTGACCCCGACGCCGGCGACGAGCAGTGCGCCCAGTTCGCCGGTGGCCGCCGCCTCCACGATCTGGCCGGTGTCGCGGCCGTAGCGGGCGGGGAGTTCGGCGACGCCCCAGGCGGCCGCCACCTCGCCCCTGCCCCGCGGGTCGGTGGCCGGGCGACCGCCGGGCAGCAGCGACGGGATCGCGCCCGCCTCCAGCGCGCCGCGCTCGCCGGCCCGGCGCGGGATCCACACGAGCGCGGCGCCGGTCGCGGCCGCGGTCCGCACGGCGGCGCTCAGCGCACCGGGTACCCCCGCCAGCCGCTCGCCCACCACGATCACGGAGCCCTCGGCGCGCAGCGCCTCGGCCGCCGCGGACCCGTCGCCCTCCAGCCCGACACCGCCCGCGAGCGCGTCCAGCCATTCGGTTTCGGTACCGGGGGCGGCGGGAAGCAGTGTGCCGCCCGTCTTCTCCAGACCGCGTGAGGCGTGCGAGGCGAGGGCGAAGGTGCGCTGGCCGTGCTTGCGGTGTGCCTTGCGCAGCCGCAGGAAGACGCCGGGGGCCTCCTCCTCGGACTCGAACCCGGCCAGCAGAACGGCCGGGGCCTTCTCCAGCGAGGTGTACGTGACTCCCTCACCGTCCAGGTCGCGTCCGCGTCCGGCGACGCGGGCGGCCAGGAAGTCGGCCTCCTCGCTGCTGTGGACACGGGCCCGGAAGTCGATGTCGTTGGTGTCGAGGGCGACCCGGGCGAACTTGCTGTAGGCGTAGGCGTCCTCGACGGTCAGCCGGCCGCCCGTCAGGACCCCGGTCCTGCCGCGCGCCGCGCCGAGACCGGCGGCCGCGGCGGCCAGTGCCTCGGGCCAGCCCGCCGGTTCCAGCACTCCGTCCGCGTTGCGCACGAGCGGGTGGGTGAGCCGGTCGCGCTGCTGGGCGTAACGGAAGCCGAACCGCCCCTTGTCGCAGAGCCACTCCTCGTTGACCTCGGGCTCGTTGGCCGCGAGGCGCCGCATGACCTTGCCGCGCCGGTGGTCGGTACGCGTCGCGCAGCCGCCCGCGCAGTGCTCGCACACCGAGGGCGTCGACACCAGGTCGAAGGGGCGGGAGCGGAACCGGTACGCCGCCGAGGTCAGCGCGCCGACGGGGCAGATCTGGATGGTGTTGCCGGAGAAGTACGACTCGAACGGGTCGCCCTGCCCGGTGCCGACCTGCTGGAGCGCGCCGCGCTCGATCAGCTCGATCATCGGGTCGCCCGCCACCTGGTTGGAGAACCGGGTGCAGCGTGCGCAGAGCACGCACCGCTCACGGTCCAGCAGTACCTGGGTGGAGATCGGGACGGGCTTCTCGAAGGTGCGCTTCCTGCCGTCGAAGCGCGAGTCGCTGTCGCCGTGCGACATCGCCTGGTTCTGGAGCGGGCACTCGCCGCCCTTGTCGCAGACGGGGCAGTCCAGCGGGTGGTTGATGAGCAGGAGCTCCATCACCCCCTTCTGGGCCTTCTCCGCGACCGGCGAGGAGAGCTGCGACTTCACGACCATGCCGTCGGTGCAGGTGATGGTGCAGGACGCCATCGGCTTGCGCTGGCCCTCGACCTCGACGATGCACTGGCGGCAGGCGCCGGCCGGGTCGAGGAGCGGGTGGTCGCAGAAGCGCGGGATCTCGATGCCGAGGAGCTCGGCGGCCCGGATGACCAGGGTGCCCTTGGGGACGCTGATCTCGATGCCGTCGATGGTCAGCGTGACAAGGTCCTCGGGCGGGAGAGCCGCCTCGCCGCCCCCGGAGGGCGCACTCGTGGTGACTGTCATGCGTTCACCCCCCGGTGAGTGTTCTTGTCGTCGGCCCAGACGGTCGACTTGGCGGGATCGAAGGGGCAGCCCCTGCCCGTGATGTGCTGCTCGTACTCCTCGCGGAAGTACTTCAGCGAGGAGAAGATCGGCGAGGCGGCGCCGTCGCCGAGGGCACAGAAGGACTTGCCGTTGATGTTGTCGGCGATGTCGTTGAGCTTGTCGAGGTCGGACATCCGGCCCTTGCCGGCCTCGATGTCGCGGAGCAGCTGGACGAGCCAGTACGTGCCCTCGCGGCAGGGTGTGCACTTGCCGCAGGACTCGTGGGCGTAGAACTCGGTCCACCGGGTGACGGCCCGTACGACACAGGTCGTCTCGTCGAAGCACTGGAGCGCCTTGGTGCCGAGCATCGACCCGGCTGCGCCGACGCCCTCGTAGTCGAGGGGGACGTCGAGGTGTTCGTCGGTGAACATCGGGGTGGAGGAGCCGCCCGGGGTCCAGAACTTCAGGCGGTGACCGGCCCGGATGCCGCCGCTCATGTCGAGCAGCTGACGCAGGGTGATGCCGAGCGGGGCCTCGTACTGGCCGGGGCTGGTGACGTGCCCGCTCAGCGAGTACAGCGTGAAGCCCGGGGACTTCTCGCTGCCCATCGACTTGAACCAGTCCTTGCCCTTGTTCAGGATCGCGGGAACCGAGGCGATGGACTCGACGTTGTTCACCACAGTGGGGCAGGCGTACAGACCGGCGACCGCGGGGAAGGGGGGACGCAGCCGGGGCTGGCCGCGCCGTCCTTCGAGCGAGTCGAGCAGCGCGGTTTCCTCACCACAGATGTACGCACCGGCACCCGCGTGCACCGTGAGTTCCAGGTCGAGGCCCGAACCCAGGACGTCCTTCCCCAGATAACCCGCCGCGTAGGCCTCGCGTACGGCCTCGTGCAGGCGCCGCAGCACGGGGACCACTTCACCGCGCAGATAGATGAAGGCGTGCGAGGAGCGGATCGCGTAACAGGCGATCACCATGCCCTCGATGAGGCTGTGCGGGTTGGCGAAGAGGAGCGGGATGTCCTTGCAGGTCCCGGGCTCCGACTCGTCGGCGTTGACGACCAGGTAGTGCGGCTTGCCGTCGCCCTGCGGGATGAACTGCCACTTCATCCCGGTGGGGAAGCCCGCGCCGCCGCGTCCGCGCAGACCGGAGTCCTTGACGTACGCGATGAGGTCGTCGGGCGTCATGGCCAGCGCCTTGCGCAGTCCCTGGTACCCGTCGTGGCGCAGGTAGGTGTCCAGCGTCCAGGATTCGGGCTCGTCCCAGAAGGCGGAGAGCACGGGCGAGAGCAGCTTCTCGGGGCTGGTCCCGTTCTCGTTGATCTCGGCGGCCAAGGTCATCACTCCCCCTCCTCGGCTGCGGGCCCGGCCGGGTGCTCCGGGTCGGAGGCCGAGGTCTGCTGTGGTGCGTCGTGCGAGCCGAGGTGCTCGGACGGCGAAGGGTCGTGGGGCTGGGCGCCGCCGTGGCTCTCGCCGCGCGGCGAGACGACCCGGGCCGGCGGGGCGGCCTCGCCCCTGGCGAGCCTGAGCCCGATCAGTGAGGCGGGCCCCGCGCCGCCGCTCGCCCCGACGGCTCCGGGACGCTCGTCGGGGAAGCCGGCCAGTATGCGCGACGTCTCCTTGTACGAGCAGAGCGGGGCGCCGCGGGTCGGTTCGACGGTGCGTCCGGCGATCAGGTCGTCGACGAGCCGCGTCGCGCTCTCGGGCGTCTGGTTGTCGAAGAACTCCCAGTTGACCATCACGACGGGGGCGAAGTCGCAGGCCGCGTTGCACTCGATGTGTTCGAGCGTGACCTTGCCGTCCTCGGTGGTCTCCTCGTTGCCGACCCCGAGGTGGTCCTTCAGCCGGTCGAAGATGGCGTCGCCCCCCATGACGGCGCACAGGGTGTTGGTGCAGACACCGACCTGGTACTCACCGCTGGGCCTGCGCCGGTACATGGTGTAGAAGGTCGCGACCGCGGTGACCTCGGCGGTGGTGAGGCCGAGCAGTTCGGCGCAGAAGGCCATGCCCGTACGGGAGACGTACCCTTCCTCGGCCTGCACCAGGTGGAGGAGCGGCAGCAGCGCGGAGCGGCTGTCGGGGTAGCGGGCGATCACCTCCTTCGCGTCCCCTTCGAGCCGGGCGCGCACGTCGGCCGGGTAGGCGGGGGCGGGGAGCTGCGGCATCCCCAGACTGACCTCTTGGTTTGCGGTCACCGGTCGACGCCTCCCATCACGGGGTCGATGGACGCGACGGCGACGATGACATCGGCGACCTGGCCGCCCTCGCACATCGCCGCCATGGCTTGCAGGTTGGTGAAGGACGGGTCGCGGAAGTGGACCCGGTAGGGGCGGGTGCCGCCGTCCGAGACGACATGCACACCGAGTTCGCCCTTGGGCGACTCGACCGCGGTGTACGTCTGTCCGGCCGGGACCCGGAAGCCCTCGGTCACCAGCTTGAAGTGGTGGATCAGGGCCTCCATGGAGGTGCCCATGATCTTCTTGATGTGGTCGAGCGAGTTGCCGAGTCCGTCCGGCCCGAGCGCGAGCTGCGCGGGCCAGGCGATCTTCTTGTCGGCGACCATGACCGGGCCCGGCTCCAGCCGGTCCAGGCACTGCTCGACGATCCTGAGCGACTGCCGCATCTCCTCCAGCCGGATGAGGAAGCGGCCATAGGAGTCGCAGGTGTCCGCGGTGGGCACGTCGAACTCGTAGTTCTCGTAGCCGCAGTACGGGTCGGTCTTGCGCAGGTCGTGCGGGAGCCCGGCGGAGCGCAGCACCGGCCCGGTGGCGCCGAGCGCCATGCAGCCGGCGAGGTCGAGGTAGCCGACGTCCTGCATACGAGCCTTGAAGATGGGGTTGCCGGTGGCGAGCTTGTCGTACTCCGGCAGGTTCTTCTTCATGGTCTTGATGAAGGCGCGCAGATGGTCGACCGTGCCCGGGGGGAGGTCCTGGGCGAGTCCGCCGGGACGGACGAACGCGTGGTTCATCCGGAGGCCGGTGATCAGCTCGAAGAGATCGAGAACCAGTTCACGATCGCGGAAGCCGTAGATCATGATCGTGGTGGCGCCGAGCTCCATGCCGCCGGTCGCGATGCAGACCAGGTGCGAGGAGAGGCGGTTGAGCTCCATCAGCAGGACGCGCAGGACCGTGGCCCGGTCGGGGATCTGGTCCTCGATGCCGAGCAGTTTCTCGACGCCGAGGCAGTACGCCGTCTCGTTGAAGAACGGCGTCAGATAGTCCATGCGCGTGACGAACGTGGTGCCCTGGGTCCAGTTCCGGAATTCGAGGTTCTTCTCGATGCCGGTGTGGAGGTAGCCGATGCCGCAGCGGGCTTCGGTGACGGTCTCGCCGTCGATCTCCAGGATCAGCCGCAGCACGCCGTGCGTGGACGGGTGCTGGGGGCCCATGTTGACGATGATGCGCTCGTCGTCGGACTTGACGGCCGACTCGACGACTTCGTCCCAGTCTCCGCCGGTGACTGTATATACAGTCCCCTCGGTCGTGGCACGGGGCGTTGCGTGGGGAGTGGTCATCAGGAGTACGACCTCCGCTGGTCCGGAGCCGGGATCTGGGCGCCCTTGTACTCGACGGGGATGCCGCCGAGCGGGTAGTCCTTGCGCTGCGGGAAGCCCTGCCAGTCGTCCGGCATCATGATCCGGGTGAGGGCGGGGTGCCCGTCGAAGACGAGCCCGAAGAAGTCGTAGGTCTCGCGCTCGTGCCAGTCGTTGGTCGGGTAGACCTCGACGAGGGACGGGACGTGCGGGTCGCTGTCCGGGGCGGACACCTCCAGCCGGATGAGCCGGCCGTGGGTGAGGGACCGCAGGTGGTAGACGGCGTGCAGCTCGCGGCCCTTGTCACCGAGGAAGTGGACGCCGCTGACTCCCGTACAGAGCTCGAAGCGCAGCGCCGGGTCGTCGCGCAGGGTGCGGGCGACCTGGAGCAGATGCTCGCGGGCGATGTGGAAGGTGAGTTCCGCGCGGTCGACGACGGTCTTCTCGATGGCGTTCTCGGGAAGCAGTCCCTGTTCGTCCAGGGCGCCTTCGAGTTCGTCGGCCACCTCGTCGAACCAGCCGCCGTACGGGCGCGAGGACGCGCCGGGCAGGGCCACGGTGCGGACGAGGCCGCCGTAGCCGGAGGTGTCGCCGCCGTTCTCGGCGCCGAACATGCCCTTGCGTACGCGGATGACCTCGGCCTGCTCGCGGGGTGTGGGGACGCCGTTGCCGTTGCGCTCGGCGCCGTTCTGGTCGTCGGTCACCGCAGCAGCCCCTTCATCTCGATCAGGGGGAGCGCCTTGAGCGCCGCTTCCTCCGCCTCACGGGCGGCCTCCTCCGCGTTGACCCCGAGCTTGGAGCCCTGGATTTTCTGGTGGAGCTTGAGAATGGCGTCGATCAGCATCTCGGGGCGCGGCGGGCACCCCGGCAAATAGATATCAACCGGAACAATGTGGTCAACACCCTGAACAATGGCGTAATTGTTGAACATCCCGCCCGATGATGCGCAAACCCCCATGGAGATCACCCACTTCGGGTTGGGCATCTGGTCGTAGACCTGCCGCAGGACGGGCGCCATCTTCTGGCTGACCCGTCCCGCGACAATCATCAGATCCGCCTGCCGCGGCGATCCGCGGAAGACCTCCATCCCGAACCGGGCCAGGTCGTAACGGCCCGCGCCGGTCGTCATCATCTCGATGGCGCAGCAGGCGAGGCCGAAGGTGGCCGGGAAGACGGAGGACTTCCGCACCCAGCCGGCGGCCTGCTCGACAGTGGTCAGCACAAAGCCGCTAGGCAGCTTCTCTTCGAGTCCCATGGTGTGCCCCTCAGCCCCTCAGTCCCATTCCAGGCCGCCGCGCCGCCACACATACGCGTAGGCGACGAAGACGGTGAGCACGAAGAGCAGCATCTCCACGAGCCCGAAGATCCCCAGGGCGTCGAAGGTGACCGCCCAGGGATAGAGGAAGACGATCTCGATGTCGAAGACGATGAAAAGCATCGCCGTCAGGTAGTACTTGATGGGGAAGCGGCCGCCTCCGGCCGGAGTCGGGGTGGGTTCGATACCGCACTCGTACGCTTCGAGCCGCGCTCGGTTGTACCGCTTGGGGCCGATAAGCGTGGCCATGACCACGGAGAAGATCGCAAACCCTGCCCCGAGGGCGCCGAGCACGAGGATGGGCGCGTAGGCATTCACGCTCCTCGCTCCTTCCAGTCGTCCTTGACCGTTGGACCGCATCGGGCGACCGGCTCGCCACCTCACCAAGATCGTGCACATGTGAGGCAGTTCACAAGCCCGACTGCCCCGCATCCTATGCCCGCCGTCCTGTGATCTGCGACACGGGGTACGACAACGCCTTTGTGATCTCCACCACCTGACGAACGATCATGAAGTCGGATGAGCGGTGATCTTCGTACGCGAAGCGGCCGAGTGATCACGAGACGTGACATTCGATGGTGTTACCCCTGGTCAAAGGAGTGCTGCGCTATCAATCGACGGCACATACAAGCAAATTGGCGATGGACAGAACCAGGTGATATAGGAATCGCGCGCCCTCGACGCTCACCCGGAAGAGAGGACGCGGGGAGCGATGTGGACATGTGCATGCATTCACGATCTTCCGGGCGGAGCCGCCGAGAGTCCGGCGCGGCGTGCGCCCGAGGGTCCGGCGCGGCGTGCGCCCGAGGGTCCGGCGCGGCGTGCGCCCGAGGGTCCGGCGCGGCGTGCGCCCGAGGGTCCGGCGCACCCCGCGAGCGAGGACCGGCACCCGCGCCCCCAAACGGACATGACGCCCCAATAGGTCATCTCGCCCCACAGCCCGGATCCGGCCACGCCCGCACCCGCGATACCTGCGCGCGAGTGCCCGCCGAGGCCGATTCACGCTGTGACCTGCGCCACTCCGGCCCTGCTTCGACGAAAGCGGGCTTGGCCAACGGTGTGAACGGATGGTAAGCGCCGGGCAATTCGGGCGTATTGCCGAAAGTCAATGATCACAGCCCTGACCGGCCGCGCCCGGTTTGCCCGTTACGGCGTCAATAAAGGCTCCCGGAAAGCGGATTCACAGATTCCGGACGTAACTGTGTCGCAACACACCTTTCTTGATGGGACCCCTACAGCCCTGATAGCGCTAGTACCTATGTCCCTCACCGCTCACATACCCAGCCACCGGAAGCCCCGCCAGAGTGCCTCGAAGACGGCACTGCGGGCCGGAGTTGCCGGTGGCGTCCTCAGCACCATCGCGGTCGCAGGCGCCGCCGGTCCGGCCCAGGCCGAGCCGGTGACCCAGACCATCGAGATGCCCACCATCACCTCCGGGCTCTCCACCACCGTCGCCGCTTCCGCACAGGCCACGCAGCAGGTCGCCCTCGACCTCGAAACGCAGGCCACCGAGGACGCCGCGGCCGAGAGCGCCGCGAAGAAGGCCAAGAAGGCCAAGGCCGAGGCGGTCCGCAAGGCAGAGGCCGAGAAGAAGGCCGAGGCGGCCGCCAAGGCCAAGGCGGAGGCCGCCGAGCGCGCGTCCCGCACCTCCGCGCGCACGACGCTCAGTGCCTCCCCCGGCTCCTCCGCGTCCTCCTCCCCGGCCTCGTACTCCTCCTCGAACGCCACGGGCTCCGCCGCGGCCGTCGTCGCGTTCGCCAAGGCCCAGGTCGGCGACGCGTACGTGCCCGGCGGCACCGGCCCCAACTCGTGGGACTGCTCCGGCCTCGTCCAGGCCGCGTTCCGCACGGTCGGCGTCGACCTGCCGCGCGTCTCGCAGGCCCAGTCGACCTTCGGCACCCAGGTCTCCCTGAACAACCTCCAGCCGGGCGACATCCTGTACTGGGGCAGCGCGGGCAGCGCGTACCACGTCGCGGTCTACATCGGCGGCGGCCAGTTCGTCGGCGCGCAGAACTCCAACACGGGTACCGTGCAGCGGTCCATGGACTACGACCGGCCGACCGGCGCGGTCCGCGTTCTCTGATTCACAAGCGTCCGGTCCCACCTCACCGGACGTCGGCGAACACGGCTGAGGGCCGTCACTCCCCCGCTCGGGAGGGACGGCCCTCGGCCATGCCCGGGGTCCTGCGCGCCCCCGGGCTCATTCCCCGTGCAGCGACCTGTCCGCCGGCCCCGTCGTGAAGCCCGTGAAGCGGACCTCCAGACCCTCGCGCTGCGGCGAGCAGCAGAACGGACCGGCCGGCGCGACCGCCTCCGGGTCCGGCGGGGCCGGCCCGACCATCCGCCGGGCCCCTGCCCGCGGCAGCGATTCGCACACAAAAAAAGCCCCGGCCGAATTGGCGTCCGGGGCTGGGTGCTGCGTATATTTAATTCTTCATGTCTTCGCGAGGAAAGACATGAAGAAGAAGTCTTCTTCGAGAAGCATATCGCGCCAGGAGTGGAATTGTCAACCGAGGAAATGCGGCAGGAACAGCAATTCATCACCGGCCTCTATGCCCGGCTCGATCAGCTCAGGGAACACGCCGAGGCGTCGGTGCGCGACGCGCTCGTGCAGGCCGGGACCGGTCTCCAGGCCCGGCTTGAGCGGGATGTGCTGGTGGCGGAGCAGTCCGGGCTGCTCAGTGCCATCCAGTCGGGAGAGAACGGGCTCTGTTTCGGGCGCATCGACTTCCGGGACGGCCGGACGCATCACATCGGACGTATCGGAATTCGTCAGGACGACACGGCCCGTACGCCTCTGGTGATCGACTGGCGGGCGGATGTGGCACGTCCCTTCTATCTGGCCACCGGCCATTCCCCGATGGGCCTGCGGCGAAGGCGCCACATCACCACCGAGGGGCGCACCGTCACCGCGCTCCACGACGAACTGATGGACCTCGCGGACCCGACCCGCACCGGCCACGAGGGCGCGGACGCCGACGAGGTCCTGCTCGCCGCGCTGGACGCGGCCCGCACCGGGCGGATGCACGACATCGTCCGGACCATCCAGGCGGAGCAGGACCGCATCATCCGGGCACCCCACAAGGGCGTCATGGTCGTCGAGGGCGGCCCCGGCACCGGAAAGACGGTCGTCGCGCTGCACCGGGCGGCATTCCTGCTGTACGAGTACCGGGAACTGCTGGCCCGCCGCGCCGTGCTGATCGTCGGCCCGAACCCGGCGTTCCTGAGCTACATCGGCGACGTACTGCCGTCCCTGGGCGAGACCGGCGTCCTCCTGGCCACCCTCGGCGAGCTCTTCCCCGGGGTGCGCGCCACCGGCACCGACAGCCCGGCCGCCGCCGAGGTCAAGGGAAGCGCCGCGATGGCCGGCGTGCTGGCGCAGGCCCTGCGGGACCGGCAGACCGTGCCCGAGCAGGCGACGGAGATCGTCCACGACGGCTACGGGACGCTCCAGCTGGACCGTGCCATGGCCGAGGACGCCCGGTGGCGGGCGCGCGAGAGCGGGCTGCCGCACAACCTGGCCAGGCCCGTCTTCGCGTTCCACATCATCGACGCGCTCACCGCGCAGCTGACCGAGCGGATCGGCGCCGACCCGTTCGGCGGTCCCAATCTCCTGGGCCCGGACGACATCGCCCAGATGAGCAAGGAGATCGCGATGAGCCGGGAGGTGCACGCGGCCGTCGACGAGCTGTGGCCGCAGCTCACCCCGCAGGAGTTCGTCGCGGACTTCCTCGCGGAGCCGATCCACCTCGACGACGGACCGGCCGGGCTGATCCGGCGGCGGGGCGGTGCGTGGACCGAGGCCGACGTACCGCTGCTGGACGAGGCCGCCGAGCTGCTGGGCGAGGACGACAGCGCGGCCCGTGCGGCGGCCGAGGCCGAGCGCCAGGAACGGATCGCCTACGCGCAGGGCGTCCTGGAGCTGTCCGCCGGCTCGGAGACGTACGAGTTCGAGGACGAGGAGTCCGAGGTCCTCGCCGCGCACAACATCATCGACGCCGAACGGATGGCCGAGCGGCACGAGGAGGCCGACCTCCGCAGCGCGGCCGAGCGGGCGGCGGCGGACCGGACCTGGGCGTTCGGCCACATCGTGGTCGACGAGGCGCAGGAGCTCTCGGCGATGGCGTGGCGGCTGCTGATGCGGCGCATTCCCACGCGCTCCATGACGCTCGTCGGCGACCCGGCGCAGACCGCCGAAGCGGCGGGTCTCGGCTCCTGGGAACGCATCCTGGAGCCGTACGTCGGTGACCGCTGGGAGCACGTACGGCTCGGGGTCAACTACCGTACGCCCGCCGAGATCATGGAGGTCGCGGCCGGGTTCCTGCGGGCGCACGACCCGTCGTTCGAGCCGCCCGGATCGGTGCGGTCCACCGGGGTGCGGCCCTGGTCGCTGCGGGTCTCCGCGGACGGCCTCGCCGCAGCGGTGGCGCGGGAGGCCGCGGCGGCCCGCGACGGCGGCCGGGTCGCGGTCGTCGCCCCCGCGGCACTGCACACCTCACTCCTCGCGGAGCTGCCGGACGCGGGCCACGGCCCCGCACCCGACCTCACCCGGGACGTGGTGCTGCTGAACGCGCGGCAGGCGAAGGGGCTGGAGTTCGACACGGTGCTGGTCGTGGAACCGGCCGCGTACGGAGTGAGCGACCTGTACGTCGCGCTGACCCGTGCCACCCAGCGCCTCGGGGTACTGCACACCGTCGATCTGCCCGAGGCACTCGGCGGACTGGAGGAGGCGGGGGCTGCGGGGGCTGCCGACGGTTCGGCCGGCTGACAGCCCCCGGCGGGTCTCACTCCGGCAGCCGGTCCAGCAGCCAGGTGCACAGCTCCTCGGTGATGGCGGTGTGTCCGGTGGTCTCCGAGGAGCACACGTAGTCGTCGACCTCGCTCTCGTCCGGGGACAGCTCGTCGATGTTCGCGTACAGGTCCGCCGGCTGGTCGATGTCCCGGATGGCGACCGCGCTGACGGACGGGACGAAGCAGACGTCGGGGTGGCGCAGGTCCACGGTCGCGCCGGCCTTCTCCAGCATGTCGCCGAGGATTCCCGGTGCTCGCCAGGGCAACCCGGTCACATCTCCCGTTCGACAAGGACGAACCAGACCGTCTTCGCGTGCGGTGAACTCCCGCCGTGCGTCGTGGTCCCCCACCGGCCGGCCAGGCTCTCCACGATGAGCAGCCCCCGGCCGTGCTCCGCGTGCGGATCGCCACCCGGCTTCGACAACGGTCCCGGGTCGGGCGGCGGTCCGGGCTTCAGCGGCGGTCCGGGCTCGTCGTCGGTGACGTGGACGAGAACCTGGTGCCGGTTCACCGTCACGTCCACGCGGATACGTACCGACCGCGTGTGGCAGTGCGCGTTGGACACCACCTCGCTCACGCACAACCGGCCGTCGTCCATGAGCGCGGGGTGCGCGCTGTTGCGCAGCACGGTGCCCAGGAAGTCCCGCGCGATCCGGGGTGCGGTGGGGACGTTCGGCACGACGAGCCGGTAGCGCTCGCCGCGCCGGGGGAGGCGGGGGGCGGGTGGAGGCGAAGCGGTTACGGAGGTCATGACGCGGTCTCCCTACGTGAGTGGGTCTCCGATGCGGCGACTCGGTCCGGTGATACGTGGCATTGGCCGATCCGGGGAGACGTCAACTCGCTGACGAATGGCTGCACTTCGGGTCACGGGACGAGCATGCGATCCACCGGAACGGTAGGGTCAATACATGCTCCGGTACAAGGCTGCACCTCCCGGGTTCACGCCCAGGAGTGAACGCGTCGCATCCCGGCGAGGGCCCTGCGAGACTGCACACGCGAACAGGGGAAGGTGACATGCCGCCAAGGGACAACCCAACCGCGCGCCAGGCCCGCTTGGGCAGTGAGCTGCGCAAGCTCCGCGAACGTGCGGGCAGGACCGCCCGTGAAGCCGCTGGGCTCATTTCCACCGACCAGGCCAGGATCAGCCACATCGAAGCCGGACGCAGCGGAATCAGCGAGGAACGCATCCGCCGGCTGGCGAGCTTCTACGCCTGCGACGACGAGGCGCTGATCAACGCGTTGTGCGCGATATCCCGCGAACACCGGGGCCAGTACTGGTGGGACGAGTACCGGGGCGTGCTCGCCCCCGGCTTCCTGAACATCGCGGAGCTTGAGCACCATGCGCGCTACATGCGGTGCCTGCAGTCCGTGACGCTGCCGGGGCTGCTCCAGACTCCGGAATACGCGCAGGCGCTGTTCGACGGTGTGCTTCCCAAGCTGCCCGAGGACGAGGTCTCGGCGCGGGTCGAACACCGCATGCGGAGAAAGACCGTGCTCGACCGCGACGATCCGCCCGAATTCGACGTCATCGTGCACGAGGCAAGCCTGCGCATGCGGGTCGGCGGCAGGAAGGTCGCCCGCGAACAGCTTGAGTACCTGCTTGAGGCGTCGGACCGGCCGACCATCACCGTGCGGGTGATTCCGTTCGCGAGCGAACAGTTCGTCGAGGTCACGCAGACCGTGCTGTACGCAGGCGGAGTCGTGGCGCAACTGGACAGCGTTCACATCGACGCACCCTTCGGAGGCGTCCATCTGGATGCGGCTGCCGATCTCCACCGGTACCGGATGCAACTCGACTTCGCACAGAAGGTCGGCCTCGCGCCCGAGGAGTCACGGAGCTTCATCCACCACATCGCACGGGACCTGTGATAATCCGCAGCATGAACGCAGAGATCGAGTGGCAGAAGTCGTCCTTCTCCGGCGGCGGCGGGGAGCAGTGCGTCGAGATCGCTGAGCACGCCGGCCAAATCCTGATGCGCGAGAGCGACGCACCCGGCGCGGTGACGGCCACCGGGCGGGCCCAGTTCTCCGCGTTCATCGCGGGCGTCAAGGCGGGCGAGTTCGCCCACCTCGCCCAGTAGAGGCCCCTCCAGACACACTCACGAGAGCCCTCCGCCAGCGGCGGTGGGCTCTCACGCGTATGGGCAACATATGTGCACCGGGGCATAGTTGCGCCGCCTGCCCAGTGACGCTACCGTCACTCCACGTCGCCGAAACGGCCGGATCCATCGTCCGGCCGCCCCCGAGCGACTACGTAACTCCGCCTTCCCCCAGCCCGATAGGGATCGGCCACACCAACCGCCCCCGCCCCGCTGTTCGTCACACAACCCCGGGGCGGGGGCTCTCCGGCACCGCACCGCACCACCTCCACACGCTGCGATCGGACGGTTCGTCATGCGTACCTCAGGCCACACCGCTCCCATCGATGTCCGCGTCGAGCGCGGCTTCCGGTTGGAAGTGCTCCGGTACGGGCCCACGACCGGCTTCGTCCCGGAACCGGTCGACCTCCGCATCGTGTCCGGCCCCCGCGAGGCCATCCGCGTGATCCGGGTTCAACTCCGGGCGAGCCACGCCCTGGGACTGGCTCCGCACGAGGCGACGCGAGCTCTGCACTGGGCCGACCAGGGCGGCTGGGTCCAGGCGCTCGGCGCACTCCATCGCGGCGAGCCCTGCGGGTTCGTCCTGCGGCTGAGCAAGGGGCGCCACATCGAGTGGACCGTACGCCCTCTGCGCTACCTGACCCTCGCGTCGCCTTCGGCCACGGTGGCCGGTGACAACGCAGGCCGATGCCGCCCGCAGTGACCGAGTCTGCCTGCGAGCGCGCCACACCCAGTGGAACGACACCACTGGGCACCACCTCGTTCTCCACGAGACCGGGGAGGAGCAGCCCCGGCGCCTCCACCAGCTGAGCGGCCGAAGTTCGGCGAACCGCTCGTCCACGCGCGGCCGGGCGACACGTGCGCATCTCCGGGCCGGGCCGCCTCGTACGCGGCACGGGGCACGGGGCACATCCTCGACGTACTCGACGTCCTGCACGCCGACCGCCACCGCCACCGGCGAGCTGCTGTCCACCGTGAAGTTCATGGTGCAGACCCTCGCCGCCGCCTGCGGAGTCCGGCGGGACCTCCAACTGCCCCGGGGTCCCCCGTTGGCCCGTCACGGATTACTGGGCAGCCCTTGGCGCACCGTCAGCCGGGCCCTCGCCCAGCCCCAGGGGCTCCGGTCGAGCGCGCCATGGCATGCCTGAAGTCCTGGCAGATCTTCCGCAAATCCCGCATCAGCCCCAAAACGTATGACCGTCATCACCAAAGCCGTCCTCACCCTGGAGAGGAAACGCGCTGAAATCGCTCACTCATGGTCGGGGTTCCTTTCATGACTGCCATCTGACCTGCTGTCACTCATCTGCGAATCTCGGGAAAGCTCAGTGGTGACCAACCGTCCACGCTACGCTGACGTGATGATGAAGAGGGGCAGGGCGCCTCGGAGCAGAGTGACGCGGATTTTACGCAGACTCTTCCTGACCGCCGTAGTGATCTTAAGTATCGTAATGTCCTTGATTTCGTTGCAGCATGACGGAAACTCTCCTGCGGATATCATCACCATCCTGGGCTTCCCGGTGGCGGTGATAGGTGTAACCATCGCTCTTTTCACGCTGACTGGCGACAAGGCCGACGTCAAGAAATGGGCGGAGAAATTAGCCAAGCAGGTCAAGGAAGACGAAGAGCGAACGTGGACGCAGTTGCTGGGCGGCGATCTGGCGGCGATCGACATTCCCTTTTCCATGTCGGACGCGGCAGGGCGGGCCGTCAGGGCCCCATTTCGCAGCGGCCGGCTCGACGGGGACGAGCACATCCCTGGGTTAGGGGATTTTTACGGCGGACTACATCCGCGGAGACTGGCAATAACCGGTGACGCGGGTTCGGGAAAAACAGTCGCAGCTGTCGGGCTGATACTTGAACTGATCAAGAAAAGGACCGGTGACGATCCGGTTCCGCTGCGGCTCTCGCTGGCCGAGTGGGACGGCGCGGAATCGCTGGCCGACTGGGTGCGGCGGCATCTCGTGGACGTATACGAATGGCCTGTCCACATGGCCGCACTGCTGGTCGACGAGCGGCTTGTCCTGCCCGTCCTCGACGGCCTGGACGAGATGGACCCGACGGACACCGACGGACGGCCACTGGACACTCCCGCCAGGGCCCTGGCTGCTCTGGAGGAACTCAATGCCCTGCAGGAAGGCCGTGAGTACGGTCCACTGGTCCTCACCTGCCGCACCGGGCACTACGAGGCACTGGCATCCCACGCCCGGCTGCGGAACGCGGCACGTATCCAGATCGACCCCCTCTCCCCGGCGGATGCGGTTCGCTTTCTGACCGGGCACGCGGACAGCCTGGTGGAGGTGCTGGGCCGACCGGACAGCAGCGCCCTGCAGCAGGCGCTCTCCACTCCCTGGCGCCTCTCCATTGCTGCCGCCGTCTACGCGGACGGCACGGGGCGGAATCCGGCCGAACTGCTTGAACTGCAGCATGCCGCAGGAATCCAGGATCACCTCATCAGTCACTTCATCACCGTCGCGTCACCTGCACCGCGCGGAAGCCGGCGCACACGGCAAGGCGGCGGTAGGACCTACAGCCCGCAGCACGTCCAGGCCTGGCTCGGGCAGTTGGCGTCCCACCTGGCGACAAGAAGTCAGGGCGGAGGCACCGACCTGGCGTTGCAGGACCTCTGGCACATGTCCGGCAGGCGGCGGGTGCGGGTGGTCGACGCCGCCGTCACGGCCCTCGTGGTGCTGCCCTTCTTCTTTCTTGCGGTTGACGGGGACGGCTGGTTGCCCGGCTTCGCGGTGGCCTTCGTGGCGGTGTGGGCCGTCACGAATGCTTCGGCTCCGACAGCCGGAGCGCCTGTGATCGCCAACTGGCGCAATCTCCGCACCTGGGCAGGCGTGCGAAAGTTCGGATGGGGCCTGCTTGCCGGAATCCTCCTGGGAATGACCATCAGCATGGTAGGGATGGGGGATGATATGGCGAGGTCCGGCGCTTATGTAAGGTACTTGGAAGTTCATGACAGCTGCGTAGAGAATTTCCCGAACGACGACATCGATGTCTGTGTACAAAGAGAAACTCCCCAGGGCTTCAAAGAGCTTGCCTGGGACGTGAAACACGGGTGGAAGGACGTCGACTTCGAGGAGATCTTGATGATCGGTATGGCCATCGGTCTCTTTTGCGGGATTCCGCAGGGCCTGGCCTTCGGGGCCGCCGGCCAACCGGATCTGCTCGTAAAGCCCCGACAGTTGATGCGAAAGGACATCCGTTACCGGATCATCATGTGCGTGCCACGTGCGCTCCCGGCTTTCCTGGTCGCGATGTGCATCTACGTGTTCGGAGTGGATCTGCTGCCCGTGTACCGGGGCGTGCTGTATGTCGACGACGCGAACGGGTCATCGGCCCTCCAGACGAAAGCCGTTCTCGCCATCGCTGCCGCTTCCCTGGTGTGCGGCCTGCTGGCCGCATCCCGGAGCACCGGAGCAAGCCGTCGCTATTTCGTCTTCCTTCTCTGCTCCCGGCGGAAGCTGCCCTGGCGGCTGGCTTTATTCCTCGACTGGGCGTACCGCGCTGGCTTCCTGCGCTATTCCGGCTCGCTCTATCAGTTCCGCCACCGTGAACTCCAGCAGTGGCTGCAGCGTCACCACGGCCTCAGGCCTTGAGGGATGCCGCGAGGAGAACGGTCCGGTCTGCCCTGTCGCCGTGAACGCGCGGCATGACCACCGGAATTACGGCGCCGATACGGTCGGCGACGCATGTGGGCGCCGGAACTACCGCTGCCATGTCACTCGGTGCCAAACCCGTGGCGTGCCATGGTCGTCGGGGAAGTACGGCTTGCGGCCGCGCTCAAGCCTGACGAGCTCGGCCACGGCGCGGTAGGGGCGGATACAAGGGGGCCGCGTTCGAAGTACGTCGAGTGCGCGTACTCGCCCGCGGTCTGCTCCCCGTGGAGTTCGTTGTGCTGTCCGGTCAGGTGCCGTTCGGCACAGCCGCACCAGTGGAGCGACCGGTCCACGACGAGGGTCAACCGCCCGGTATGCACATAGCCGTACGCGCTGGTCCAGAGCCCGAGGACGAAGGTGGACCGCTGCGGTGTGCGCGTCTGCGCACCGGCCAGCGCCAAGGCCTCGATCACGCGGGCCTCCGCCGACGGATCCTCGTAGCTGCTGCTCAGTTCCCAGTCCATGTCGGGCTGATCGCACGGGACGACGTCGGCCAGGCAGAGCATGGGCGGGCCTCCGCCGACGACAACGGTGGCACGGCCGTGGCCGAGCAGGTCCGCCGCGGCATGGAGCAGCCCGGAAGTCTCCGGCCTCTCCGAGAGGAGGTAGTTCCATCCGGTCTGCGACAAGGTGACGCAGCCGGTGCCTGAGCGGCCCGCAGCCGGTTTCGTCCCGCTCGGCCGGCGGCCGCCGTGGTCGAGGACGAAACGTCCGTACTTCCTCAGCACGTCCAGCTGCCACAGCCCGCCGGTACCCACCCAGCCCACCCGGGCCGCCAGCGCGCCCCGGTCACCGGAGAGAACAGCCCGGGGCGTCGGCCTGGGACCATGGCCCCACAGCGTCGAGATCGTCCAATCACCCATAGTGCGGGGCATCTTACGAACGAGGCACCGGACCTGCCACAGGGTTCTCCGGTACGGAACCGGTCCCCCGGCCGGCAGGGCGTCCGGGGGATCACGACGGCGCCGCCGGTGGCAGTGACCGGCGGCGCCGTTGACGAGATTCGTTTCGGGACAGCTCCCAGGGCTTCACCCGGTGGAAGCGAGGACCTCACCCTCGACCGGGGAGGCCTCCATGCCCGGCCGCACCGGCGACAGCTCGCTGTTGCTCCCCGCCCTTGGACCCGGCCGGCCACGACCCGGCCGGCCGGGGATGCCCGCCCTCAGGCACCCCCGGCCGGGAAGCGCTCCGTCACGCGCCCCATGACGCGGCGACCGGGTCGCCCGCCCCTACACCGCAGGCGGGCATCCCGGTGGCGGCATCAGAATCCCGGCGGACGGTGGAACCCGCCGATCACCTCCGCGAGGCGCTGCACGAACCGGACCGCGGTGCGGTCGTGCAGGTACGGCGCGATCACCTGGATGCCGACCGGCAGCCCGTCCCGGGTCGTCCCGACAGGCGCCACCGCCGCGGGCAGATGGTTGACCGACGACGGCGCCATCCACGTGAGCATGTCGCGATACGGCCGGTCGGCGCCGTCCACCTTCAGCGTTCGGACCGACCAGGTGGGGTCGGGCTGATGGTCGTGGGGGAAGGCGGCCGTAGGGCTCACCGGGCAGAGGAGCACGTCGACATCGCGGAAGAACTCGTCCCAGCGGCGGCGGGAGTGCTGCCGGCGTTCGTCGAGCGCGTGCCAGTCACGGAAGCGGAGCGTCAGGTCCGACGCGAACCCGCCCCCGGCCCCTTCCGCCGCGGCGAGTTCCACGAGCCCGGCGTACGAGTCGTCCGGCTCGACCAGCCCGCTCTGTGCCATCAGCAGCGGCTCATAGAGAGACATCGTCTCGTCGAGCCCGACCGGCCCCTTGCCCTCGACCACGGTGGCACCCTCGGCCCGCACCGCCTCCAACGCCGCCTGCATGATCTCGACCAGCTCGCTGTCGACGGGGCATGACGGGTCGTCGAGCCATGCCGTGACCCGGAACTCCCGCAGGGAGCTCGCCCTGGAGGCGGGCAGCTCCAGCCGCCATCCCGGGGCGCGGTCGTGGTCTGCTCCCGCGAGCACGTCGAGACCCACTTCGAGGTCGTCGGCGTGCCTGCCGAGCGGGCCGAGTACCGCCATGTCGAAGTCGGCCAGCGTCCCAGGGGCATGTCCGGAGACGCTCCCGTACCTCGGCACGATGCCGAACGACGGGCGCAGCCCGTAGACGCCGCAGAAGTGGGCAGGCACCCGAATCGAGCCTGCCGTGTCGCCGCCGAGCTCCAGTCCGGTCAGCCCCGCGGCGAGTGCCGCGGCGGACCCGCCGGACGAACCGCCGGGTCCGCGGGTCGTGTCCCACGGGTTGTTCGTGGTCCCGTAGACCTCGTTGTAGGTCTGCCAGTCCCGGGCGTCGGGCGGCATGTTGGACTTGCCGAACACGATCGCTCCGGCGCTCTTGAGCCGCGCGACCGACTCGGCGTCGTTCGTCGAGACGTGATGTCCCCAGCGGGTCGAACCCCCGGTGGTACGCATGCCCGCGACCTCAAGACTGTCCTTGATCGTCACGGGGACGCCGTGCAGGCGGCCGAGCCGCTCGCCGCGGGAGACCGCGCGGTCGGCCTCCAGTGCCGCGGTCCTCGCACCCTCCTCGTCCTGGGCAACGACGGCATTCACCTGCGGACCGAACTTCTCCACCCGGGCGAGGTAGTGGTCGAGCAGTTCGACGCTCGACACCTCCTTCGCCGCGACCGCGGCAGCGAGCTGACTTGCGGAGCGAAATGTTAGATCGGTCATGCAAACCTCCAGGAAGAGCTTGATCCACGGCAGTCACTCACCGTAAGAACAGTCTACTGAATCGTTTCTCCATGTCGGGCGCCAATTGTGAGCCACTTCACAGAAAATCGTGAGGGCGGCAGGGCTCCCACGCGCGGTGACCTGCACATTCATGGAGCCCGGGAGGTCTTCCGCGCCACCGGACGGGGCGATCGCTCGCCGACTGCACCCACAATGACGACGACGGGGCGGCTACGCTGAGTGATATTCGACTGCTTCTGGCCTGCGTGCGATGCTCGGCCCGGCGCCCGGACAATCGGAGGTGCTGGGCTTCTGCCGGCCCGCACCGAGGGGCAGACACGGTTCTGCATCGACCCCCGAGTGAGTGTCCGGAACAGCCCGGCGAGCGCCTCGACCTTCGCGAGCAGCTCGGCCGCCATCAGGGCGTGCGGCAGATCGAGCGCGTCGTCGGCCGTCGCGGTCTCCACATGCCGCACGGCGCATCTGCTGCGAACTCGCGGCGGTCGGCGATTCGACAGCGGTGGATGCCGGAACTCCCCAGCGTGAACGGATTGGTTGAGGGCCATCGAGCGGCACGCGAAGTCAGCGGTAGCGGGGGGGGCTGGCCCCACCTTCGATCAGCCGGACAGCCGGATGGCGGAAGAACGCCGTGTCGGCGACCGTGGGTCTGTCCCGAACAAGTCGCCTACAGAGAAGGCAGGATCGTGCGCATTGTCACGGCCACCGCCGTCGCACTGGCTCTCGCCTGCGGAGCCGCACCAGCCGCCACCGCCCACCAGCCGACCACCGACGGAATCTGGCGCATGGACGGCTACGGCACAGTGCTGTCCATCCGGAACGGAACTTTCCAGGAGTACCAGACCACCGCCGTCAGCTGTCTCAAAGGCGACTCCGCGCGGCGGACCGGCCCCGGCACCTACACCACGCCCGACGGGACTGTCCTCACCGTGCGCACCCACGGAGGCCGCGACCGGGGGTCCATGCGGGTGGACGGCTCCGTGGGCGAACGGAACCTGCGCCGGATCCCGGAGTTGCCCGACGCCTGCACGCGGCCGGCCCCCAAGGGTCCGCTCGCTGCCTTTGACGTCTTCTGGCAGTCCTTCGAGGAGAACTACCCCTTCTTTTCCGCCAAGGGCATCGACTGGCACGCCGTACGCGACCAATACCGGCCCCAGGTGCACGCGAAGACGACCAAGGATGAGCTCTACGCCGTCTTCAGCGAGATGGTCAAGCCGCTCCACGACTCCCACGTTGCCGTTCAGGACGGCGACCGCGTCTTCGCACAGGTTCGCCCCGGCACCGTCCTGCCCACCGAGGAATTGGACACCGAGGTCAAGAAGTTCATCGTGGCGCACGACCTCAAGGACGCCCGGAACCTCCAGGACTTCGCCAACGGGCGGATCACCTACGCCGACCTCCCCAGCGGGCAGGGCTATTTGCGGATCTCCGGCTTCGGCGGATACGCGGACAATGGCGCCCCCTACGCCGTCCAGCTGGCCGAACTCGACAGGGCGCTGGACACAGTCCTCAGCCAGGAGCGCACCCAGCGCCTGAAGGGCCTGATCATCGACCTGCGGATCAATGGTGGCGGCTCCGACTCCTTGGGAATCCACATCGCCGAGCGCCTCACCGACGCCCGCTACACCGCCTACTCCAAGCGGGCCCGCAACGACCCCGCCGACCCCACCCGGCATACTCGCCCCCAGCCCGCGTATGTCACGCCCGTCCAGGGCCCCCGTTACACCGGGCCGCTCGCCGTGCTGACCGGCGGCTCGACTTTCAGTGCGGGGGAGACCTTCGCCCAGGCCCTCATGGACCGGCCCGGCAGGACGGTCCGGATCGGACAGCCCACACAGGGCGTCTTCTCGGACGTCATGACGCGCAAGCTCCCCAACGGCATGTCGGCCTGGCTGCCGAACGAGGAGTTCCTGACCCGCTCGGGCGGGACCTTCGACGGCACAGGCATTCCGCCGCACCTCACTGAGCCGGTCTTCACCAAGGACGAGTTCGACAACAAGAGGGACTCGGCCTTCGACAGGGCTCTGAACATCCTGCGGGACTACGGCGGCCCCACGAACTGACTCAGGAGCAGCGGAACTGGAGGACAAGCCGGCTCTGTACGGGCTGCGGGGAGACGGCAGAACTCACGGTCCTGGAGCGGATGAACGTGCGCTCCGTACAGCCTGCGCTGCTGGACCGGCTACATGGCAACGACCCCGGCCTGGCCGGCGAACTGCTCCAGGATCCGGTCATGCGGCACCGCAATCGCATCGCCCTCGCCCGGGTCAGCCGCCCTGTCCGGCGCTGCCCATGGGGCCGACGGTGACGGGGGAGCCGGTGCCGTCGGTGACGGGGAGGGTGGCGGCGCCGGGCCAGTCGAGGGTGACGGACTTGGTCTCTCCGGGCGGGGTCACGACGAGGCCGGTGACGCGGACGCCGGAGCCGCCGGAGTCGTTGAGGGGGTAGGTGATGCCGAAGAAGGTGGACTCGCCGTCCTTGAGGATGTCCGGGCCGGCCGGCCGGCCGCCGCGCTCGGCCGAGAGCGGTCCCTCGCTCGTCTTCAGGTCGACGCCCGCGTATCCGGAGAGCGAGCAGTCCCCGCCGCCGCTGTTCTTGAACTCGACCACGACGGTGCCCTCGGGGTCGTCGCTGATGCTGTTGTCCGCCGCCGTGATCTCCAGCTCGTCGGTACGGCACTTCCCGCTCCCGCCGCCCGCACCCGCCACGGCCGCGCCCTTCCCCGCGGAACTCTTCCCGGCGGAGTCCGCCGCCCCGTCCTTGTCGGCACTGTCCTTACCGGTGCCTTCCGAGCCCGAACCGCCGCCCGCCGACGCCGCGTTGGACGCGGAGGACGGGGCGCTCCGTCCCGTGCCGTCCTCGTCGCCCTGG